>JBBIMP010000055.1:0-28617 GCA_037444305.1 Acidobacteriota bacterium | reverse complement strand
CGCGATCTGGGGGGCACCCCCTTGCAGTCGCCCTACGGGCTCCTTCCAGGGGGTGTCCCCCAGATCCGATGTTATATCGATTTATTGTCTGAATATGCAATACTGCACAATCATAGGGGCGGCGCGGGAAAGCCCAGGGCGTAAGCCCTGGGTTGTCGGCGAATGCCGGGATTGAGCCCTGCAAGGGCGGCACAGCCGGTGTCGCCCTTGCAGGGCTCCTCTCTCCCCTTATCCCGCCTTACCCAGGGCTTACGCCCTGGGCTTTCCTGTTGGACCCTTTCAGGGTCCTCGATTTTTTGTTTAAGCGCCATTCGGGACAGGGGAGATAACCTCGAAACTTACCGAAGGCGTCAACCCGGCGCGGTTTTTCGACGAGCTGCGCCGCCGGCCGGCCGATGATGCAGTGCTGACGGTAGATGACGGCAACCACAGTTCGGTCAGCCTTTTAGGGCGATCGTTGCGATGCGCAGGGCCCGGCCCAGGCTCGGCTTCGACTCCAGGCGAACCATCTCGGGAAAAATCCGATGGATCTGCCGGTTGGTGATGAACCACGCGGGCTTCGGCCAGACGCGGAAGGGCCCGTACAGCACGCTCTTTTGCGGCCGGTCGAACAGAAACGAGTTGTGCACCGTCCCCGTCCCGCTCTGGATGTCGGCAGAGGTGTGTCCCGGGTACGCCCCCCAGGAGGTGGAGCCGATTACGTACCCCAGCGCCGTCCAGTGATTCACCCCGATGGTGCCGTAACGCAGGCGCGCAATCTCCTCCTCGAACCTTCCGGCCAGCAGGCGCTGATCCCGGGGATGGATCACGACCGAGGCGCTGAGCGTTCCCCAGAGCGTGCCGTTGAGGAAATCGACGGCGTTGCTCAGAAATCCGGCGGCATCGGCACCGGGCAGCGAAGTCTGGGCCAACAGGGGCATGAAGCACTCGGTGGCAAAGCAGGGATTCTCCCTGTCGGCGGGATCGAGACCGGGGATCAGGGTGTACGGGATGAACCCTGGAGCCCGCTTCCCAAGCGGCTGCGCGGAAGGATTCCGCGAGATGACCTCCTCGTAACGGTTTTCGGCGCCCGGATAATAGGCTTTCCGCGGTGGCGCCGCCGCCAAAATATCGCGCAGGGCCTGCAGAAAACACCCGGCCTGCGGCCAGTCCCTGTGCAGCACGAGCACCCTCGCGGCGAGGCAGTTGAAGCCGCAGTTGTTGACCACCTGGGTGGCCAGGTTCTCGGCATGGAAACGTATGTCGGCCTCGCTCCACCGGCCCGGCACGATGATTGCCGGCGTGGCGTTCCCCAGTTCGCAGGTGAAGCGTTTTTCCAGTCTCGGCCGGGCCGTCTTTTTTCTCTCCAATCCTTCCGGGCCCGGACCGAAAACGATGGCCTCGTACGTCCGGTCGCTCCCGGTGAGGTGGATCTCGTCGATTCCCGGATGCATGCACAGGTATTCGCCGGTCTCCGGTCCGCCGGTGGCCGTCCGGAGAAAACCGTCCTGGATGACGGGGGCAAACGCCTCCTCGAGGAAGGGAGCAAGGTACTCGTTGACCGGGTTGTGCTTGTACAGGCAGACCTGTCCCTCGACAAACAGCTTGTGGGCCAGGTCGGAGGGGCCCACGCTGGCGACGTTGCCCGCGCCCAGCACGAGCGCCACCTTGCCGGCGGGATTCTCTTCGCGGTAAAACCCCGCCATGTGGTCCGGAAGATTTTGCTCCGTCACCTCGGGCTGCATCCAGATCTCGCCGCTGAATCCCTGGTACAGAAGGAGGTCCAACTTGCTGAGGGGAAAAACGCGCGCCACGACCTGGCCGTCCCGGCGCGTTCGCACCGCTCCGCGGGGGATGAGGGGCCTGCCGCGTTCTCCGATCTGCCGGAGGCTTGCCCTCAGCAGGCGCAGAAGCCGGATCACGGCATACGGGTGCGCCCATTCCTCGCCGCCCATGGGCGTGCCGTCCAGATAGCCTTTTGCCCGGTTTCCGACCGCTGCCTGATGCGGCGCGATCCTGAGGCACCCGTCGATGATTCGATCCAGGTACTCGGCCTTGCGCCCAACGGGCATGCGCGCCCAGCTTTCCTTGCCGGCGTTCAGGTCGTCAATCGACCTTTCCAGATCTCTGGTGTCCACTATCCCCTCCAACACACCGCACCGGTCCTTGTTCAGGGCCCCTGTGCAACGATTCCAGGCGGATGGGCGCAGCCGCGATCAGGGTTTCTTCAGATGCCTGTCATACCAGGCCAGAATCCGGCTGTGGTAGTCCCGTACCTCCTCCTCCGTGGTCGTGGGCATGCCGTGCCAGTCATAGTGTGTTCTCCTAGACTTGGGATGCCTGGATGACTTTTACGCCGGTTGTTTCCTTCCTGCGGGCGACCAGGATCAGCGTGCGGCCGAGCAGGACCTCCCGGGAGGTCAGGACACGCCGGATCTCGCGGTTGGCCCGGCGCTGATCGGGGTCGGCTTCCTTGCGCATCGTTCGCGCGCTGTAGAGCTTCACCAGCGGTTTCAGAAAGTAGAGCGCCGAGGCGCTGCGGCGGATCAGGTCGGTGGCGACCCGTGTGATTACGAAACCCTGCGTGTGGAGCATGTAGCGCAGCTGGTAGTAGGTGGCCGGGTTGATGTGGTCGAACACCGGCACTTGGCTGAACTCGTTGATGGGCCTCGGCACCAGGGAGTAGAAACCCGACAGGAAATACTTCAGCCGCGAGGCCAGATTCAGGATGTTGGGCGTGGAGAGAACGAGGTGCCCGCCCGGCGCAAGCACGCGGCGGCACTCGCGCACGAAGTGGAACTGGTCCTGCAGGTGCTCGATCCCTTCGATGCAGCTGATGAAATCGAACTGCCCGTCTTCGACCGGGAAGCGGGCGTTGAGGTCGAGGCGCAGGCAGGGGATCGGCTCGACCTTGAAGAACTCGGGATCGATGTCGCCGGCCGTGACCTCGTAGCCCAGCTTGTGCAGCTGCCACGCAAGGGCGCCTTCGCCCCCCGGGATCTCCAGCAGCCGGCCGCGGGCAGGGAAGCGGGCGAAGATCTCCAGCACCTTGCGGTGGGTTTTCTCGTGGGCGATGATCTGAAGCCTTTCGTAGGACCGGGCGGCGTCCGTCGGATCCTGTGGAGTGTTGTGAGTCGTCGTCATGCTGCGTCGGTGCCGTTAGGGTGTTCGCGGCCGGCGTGCGCGGTTCATGATTCGGGGAGGATTTTACCCCATCGATGCGGCGATGTCGAAACGGCTTTGCCGCGATCGGGGCCGTGTGAGTCGCCGGGGCCGTTCCTGAGACCCGGGAATGGCGACAGGGGATCAACGAAGCGGCTGGAAAATCCCCTCAACCGGCGAAGCCGAAGCTGTCGCGCAGATCGTCGAGCCAGAGCGCTGTCTTGTGGCAGACGCGCTCGTAGCGCGCGGCGTCAATCCCCAGGCGCCACGCCGCGCCGGAGACGACGGGGCTCATCTGGGGACGGCTGCCGTCTTCGCCGGGCTGCAGGGACCTGGCAACCAGGTTGGCCAGCAATACCGCATCCATGACCGGGCAGGGTTCCTCGATCGACTCGTGGTGGTGCAAGGCGATGGCCTGCGCAATCTGCTCGGGGAATCCCCATTTCCGGGCCATGAGGCCGCCCACCTCCGCGTGGTCGCATCCGAGGACCTTCCTCTCGGCCTCGAGCATCGGGATGGCGCACTCGCCGCTGAGGCGCGCGATCTCGCCCGGATCGGCATCCATGTAGCGCACCATGACCAGCTTGCCGATGTCGTGAACCAGCGCGGCAATCGTGGCGGCCTGGGGGATCTCCTGGCCGGCGGTTTCGCGCGAGGCGGCCTTGACGGCGAGCGAAGCGGCCGCGCCGTGCAGCCAGAGTTCGTCCTCCGACAGGTACCGCGACGGGGTCACCCGCAGCGAACGGAAGTGGCCGATGAGCAGGATGTCGAGCAGCGTCGTGGTCCCCAGGCGGACGACGGCGTCGCGCGCGTGGTGGATCGCCACGCGGCCGCCGAATGCCGCCGAGTTTGCCACCCTGAGGATGTTGGCCGTGATTGCCTTGTCGAACTCGATGATGGTGGCAATCTCGTTGAAGTCCGCGTCCTCGTCATCCAGGCTGAGGATCAGTTTCTGGACGGTTGCAGGCAGGGGCTCCAGCCGGTCGATTCCCCTCAGGATGTTTTCCGGAATGCTCATGCCCCCTAATCCTCCGTCTCATTGTTCCGCAGATTCCGTATCGGCCCGTCCGCGTGCAGGGTTGAGCGAATCTTCCCTTGGAGCGCACCCGGCAAGGGGGTTTAACGCTCCGCGCGCGCACGCTACAATTTGTGTTTGTCCCCCCGACCCGGGCGGGTCGCGCCCGTCGGTGAGCGCGACCCGGCGGCGGCCGATTTCTTCGATCAGCGAAAGGATTCAGGATCATGAGCAGAGAGGCTTCCGCTCCCCTCCAGACCGTCACCATTCACACCGTGGAACCGCAAAAGAGGCTCGTTCCTCATGACATCACGCTGCCCCGTTACGAGCGCGAGCGCTTCGACGACGTGGCATTCATGACGGCGATGACCCTCGTGCTGCTGGGCAACTACGCTCAATCGGGGCATTACGGGGGCCCGCTGGCCTACACCCCTTACAACGTGGCCGCGCACCTCGGCGGACCGGAGCTGGGCGGGCTCCGCTACGACGTCCGCGCGCCGAAGCACCCCTACAGCGACAGGTTCATGCTGGCCGGCGGGCACGGCATCCCCACCTGCTACGCCCTCTGGATGATCCTCTACGAAGCGCTCCGGCGCCAGCAGGAGGCGACCGGCCGGGAGGAATTCGCATTCGACCCGCGCGAAGCCATACTCCCGATCGATGCGCTGGGATTCCGGCGGAGCGCGGGCTCGCTGACCACGCTGCTGAAAAACAACGGTCTCGTCGAGCATCCTCTGTTCGCGCAGGCAAAAATCAGGGGCATAAAAGCGCTGGCGGGGCACGCGGAGACCACCGACGTCACCAACGACGTGAACGGCGGGCCTTCCGGCATCGGGGTGGCCACGGCGGCGGGCAAGGCGCTCTTCTGGGACTTCGTCGGCGCCCCTGTGAGCCTCAAGGTCCTGGCGCTCGAAGGCGAGTTCGCGATGACCGAAGGGCACGCGCAGGAACTGAAAACCGCGGCCCTGGCGCAGCAGGTCGGCAAGAGACTGCGCATCCTGCTCTCCTTCAACAATGCGGGGATCGACGACACGCTCATCGGCGGGATCATCAAGCCGCGCTACACGGCTTACGACATCGCCCAGCAGTGGGCATCCTATGGGTGGAACGTTTTCGCGGTCGAAAACGGCAACGATTTTCACGAGATCTTCGCCGCAATGCGTGCGATGGAGAACTGGCCGGCATCGGACCGGCGGCCGATGATTATGGTGGGCAGGACCCTGAAGGGCTGGTGGCCGGCGGCAAAGGACGGGAGGATCCCGGGCGACGGCGAACAGCTGACCGGCTACGAGAGCCACCCCTATGCCATAAAGATGAACTCGGAATATTTCGTCGCCCTGGCCGAAACCTACGAACGGCATTTCGGCGTGCGCTTCGAGGGCATCCGGGAGGGAAAACCCGAATCGGAAGCCGACCGGCTCATCCAGTTCAAGACCAACATCGACATCGCCCTTTCGGTCATGGAACGCAAGGCCGGGCTGCGAGAGTGGATTGCCGGGCGGCTGGTCGAAATCGCGGACACCGTGGAAAAAAAGCCGGCCCTGAGAATCGATCCCGCAAAGAACCCCTTCCAGGACCAGCGCCTCATGGTGGAGAACCTGCCGGTCCATCCGGTGGAGGCCAGCCTGAAAAACCCGTACACCGGGGAAGCGGTCACGCGGACGATCAAGCTCTTCCTGCCGCCCGGCGAAAAAAGGGGGACGAGGCGGGCCATAAGCGAAATCGGAAAGTGGCTGAACTATGTGACCGAGGGCCGGTTCTTTACGATGGCGGCGGACCTCTCCGACTCCATCAACGTAGAGGGTTCGCACTTTTTCGGTCACTACGATCCGCTGGAGAACCCGGCAGGGACGAGGTTGAAAGCCCCCATCCAGGAGGCGGTGAACGCTTCGACGATCATCGGGCTGGTGAACCAGAGCGTTTCGCCGGATCCGCAGCGCTTCGCGGGGGTCTGGGGCCTGTCGGGCACCTACGGCGCCTTCACGCCGCTGATGTACACGCCGGCGCGGGTGTTCAGCCAGCAGAACCAGGACAGCCCGTTCGCCCTCGGCGTGCTGACCATACTCGCGGGCCACTCGGGCCCCGAGACGGCCGCGGATGCGCGCACGCATTTCGGCATATTCGCGCCCCAGGTCTGGACGCTGTTTCCGCGCGGGCAGATCGTAAACCTCTATTTCTGGGACTACAACGACGTGGCGCCCGGGTACTTCGCCGCCGTCGAGCGCGCGGCCCGGTCGAGGGAGATCGGCATCATTGCGATCCACGTGGCCCGGCCCGATTTTCTCGTTTCGGACCGGAGCACCTTTGCCGACTCCGACCTGAAGGCGGCGGCCAAGGGGATTTACCTGATCCGCGACTACGTAAAGGACCTGCCGCCGATGGGCACGGTGTTCGCCCAGGGCTCCAGCTCCACGATGAATCTGGTCAAGGTTCTGGACAGGCTCGAGGCGGATGGCATTAACATCCGTGTGGCGGCGGTGATCAGCCCGGAGCTGTTTGCCTGGCAGCCCGAGGGATACAGGCAGGCGATTTATCCGGACAGCGCCCGCTTCGACGCCATGGTTGTGAGCACGATGACCAAGAGGGTGCCGCCGCTGCCGGACCTGGGGCCGCTGACGGAGGAGTACTCGCTGTACGCCGACCACGACGACCGCTGGCGCACGGGTGGAACCGAGGCGGACGTGATCGCGGAGGCGAAGCTGGACCCGGAGAGCATATTCCGGGGGGTTCTGCGCTTCGCGCGCGAGCGGAAGTCCCGGCTCGACCGCCAGCGCCGTGCCCTGGCGGGGCTCTGAGGGCAGCAGTCGCCGATGTGAGCGGATTCGGCCTGATGGGGGGATTTCCTGAAAGGGAGGTTGCCATGGCGCTTTGGACCGACGGCGCTGATCAGCGGCCGCTCGTCGCTCAACGGCCTGCTGGTGTTCATCAGCCTGATCGGCGGCCTGGGGGTATTCGGCATGCTGGGCATCGTGCTGGGCCCGATCGTCGTCGCCACCGCCGCCGGGGTGCTCGAAGTCTACACCCACCGCGAGGAAGCCTCGCCCTAGGTGTCAGGCCTTGAAAATTTACTTTCCGAACCTTGCGCCTGCGATTCCCGGCCTAAATTAAATTCAAGGCCTGACACCGGGGCAGCAAAATTGGGGTTGCGGAAAACGGTTGCGGCCTGTAACTTATTGTCGCTCTTGGATGCGCCCGTAGCTCAGTTGGATAGAGCGTTTGACTACGAATCAAAAGGTCGCACGTTCGAGTCGTGCCGGGCGCACCATAGAATCAATAACTTGGCGTCCATCTCCCCGATCTCCGCAGTCATTTCTGGCCCCGATGTACCAGACGATGTACCAAAACCCTAGACCTTGCGGTCCTATCCCTTCCAAATCTGCCATCCGGAGGTATTTGACCGTTGGAATCAGCTCGCGGACTCTTGAATCATCAGTTGGCTCCGCGAGACAAGGATGCGTTGGAAAGGGAAATGCTGACTGAGGGCGAGAACCTCGTGCGCGCTTCGCGATAGAGGGCTTCGAAGATCCGCAAGTTGCGCCGATAGTCCGCGGCTTCCCCCCGGGTGAGCGATCGCTCGAAGGATTCAACCAGCGCTGGATTGCGTATCATTGGCCTGCGCTCCTGTCTTCATCTTACTCCGGATCGGTCGGGGTGTCAGGTTCCGAAGATCTTGTTTTCAATCGCGAACCTGTTTTATGCGGGTGGAAAGCATTCACCGGCACCACCTGAATCCGTAAGGTGAAAAAGCTCAGCCGAGCTGCAAATGGCTGAAATATTGACCTTTACTATAGTGTCACCGAACACTCAAGAGCGGCCACGCCATCCCACCAGGACGTCAAAGACGGGGCAATAACAGGCAAAACCAGAGTAGAGGATAATCGCGCCAAATTACGGCCGGCAAACGAATTTAGTTGATATTTCAGAGTTTAAGCCAAATCCGAGAAAAGCTCTTCAAGACAGCGTGCATGACTGCGGACGGTCGCAAGCTGAAGCCGCACGCGCAACAGCTTCACTCGGCGCGAAGTTGCCGGCAGCGACAACCGTCTGTGTCCGGCCGCGTCACTCTCTCGTTTCTGGATGCAGTGAATAACCTCGGGCAAGCGCAGCCATAGGCCGTGCTCGGAAACCTCCACGGCCGAAGTGCGGAACCGGTACTTAAGAACCAACTTGACCGTCTGTTGGATGAAGTAACGCAATCCATGGACGGATTTCCCCTGGTCCGGCGCGACTTCATGAAGCTTGTCGGTGCCGGCGTCGTCATCTTTTTCTCGGCGGAGGATCCCGAGGCGCTTGCGCAACAGCGCGGGCAGCGGGCATATCCGGACGACTTCAACGCCTATCTGAAGATCGGCGAGGACGGGCGGGTGGCATGCTGCTCGGGCAAGATAGAGCAGGGGCAGGGAAACACCACCGCCCTGGCCCAGATGCTGGCCGAGGAGCTGGAAGTGCCCTTCGATTCTGTGGACATGGTGATGGGCGACACTCGGTTCTGTCCCTGGGACGGCGGGACGGTTGGTTCGCGCAGCATCAAATACTTCGGCCCGGCGCTGCGGGCCGCGGCGGCCGAGGCCCGGGAGGTTCTTCTTCAGCTGGCGGCGGAAGAACTCCAGCTGGAACCGGGCCGGCTGGCGGCAAAGGACGGATTTGTGTTCCACAGGGACGATCGGTCGAAGCGGATCGCCTACGCCGCGCTCACCAAGGGAAAGAAGATCGAGAGGCATCTCACGCCGAAGCCCTCTCCGAAATCTCCCGGTTCGTTCACCGTCTGCGGCCAATCGCTGCCGCGCAAGGATGGCCTGGAAAAGGTGACCGGCAGGGCCCGGTTCGCCGGAGACATCCGGCTTCCCGGAATGCTCTACGCCCGGATACTGAGGCCTCCGGCACACGGGGCGCAGCTGCAGCGCATGGATGCCTCGGGAGCGGCGGGAATCGAGGGTGCGAGGATCATTCAGGAAGGGGAATTGCTCGCCGCGCTTCATCCCACGCCGGACGGGGCCGAGGAGGCCCTTTCGCGCATCAAGGCCGAGTTTTCCATGCCGGAAAGCTCCGTGAACGACACCAACATCCTCGAGCACCTGAAGGCCAAAGCGTCCGAGGGCCAGGTCATCGAGCAGAAGGGAGACCTCGAGAAGGGACGCGCGCTGGCGCATGCCACTTTCGAGGAAACCTACTTCACCCCCTACATCGCCCATGCGGCGAGCGAGACTCACTCCGCCCTGGCCAATGTCGAGGGCGGCGAAGCCACGGTCTGGATCTCCACGCAGAGGCCCTTCGGCAACCAGGAGGAGATCGCACGAGCCCTCAGCTTGCCGCCGGAAAAGGTCCGCGTGATCACGCCGCACGTGGGAGGCGGATTCGGCGGGAAGAGCCAGGCGAGGCAGGCGGTCGAGGCGGCGCGCCTTTCCAAGCTCGCGGGCGCCCCGGTGCAGGTCGTCTGGACGCGCGAGGAGGAGTTCTTCTACGACACGTTCCGACCGGCGGCATTCGTCAAGATCCACTCCGGGATGGATGATGCCGGCCGGATCGTTTTCTGGGACTATCGCATGTATTTCGGCGGCGAGCGCAGCTCGCAGAACTTTTATGCCGTGCCGCACCTCCGCACTTCCTCCAGCGGGGGGTTCAGCGGCGGAGGCCCGCACCCATTCGGAACCGGGGCCTGGCGGGGCCCGGGAAGCAACACGAACGTTTTCGCGCGCGAGTCGCAGATCGACGTCATGGCGGCAAGAGCGGGCATGGACCCGGTCGAATTCCGGCTGAAAAACCTGGCGGATGAGCGCATGATCCGCGTGCTGCGGGCGGCTGCCGACAGATTCAAGTGGGCTCCCGCCAAGGCTCCGAGCGGCCGGGGACACGGCGCGGCGCTTCTGGATTACCTGAACACCTATCTTGCGGCCATGGCGGAAGTCGAGGTCGACAAGGCGACAGGGAGGATCCGGGTGAAGCGCGTCACGGTGGCGCAGGATATGGGAGAGGTAATCAATCCGGAAGGGGCGCGCGTGCAGATCGAAGGATGCATCGCCATGGGGCTGAGTTCGGTTCTGACCGAGGAGATCCACTTCAATGGGGGAGAGATCAAGGACCGAAATTTCGACAGCTACGAGCTCACCCGTTTTTCGTGGGTGCCCGAAGTGGAGACCGTGCTGGTCGACAATCCCGGCCTGGCGCCGCAGGGCTGCGGCGAGCCGGCGATCACCTGCGTGGCCGCCCTGATCGCCAACGCGGTCTTCGATGCTACCGGCGCGCGCATCTTCCGGCTTCCCCTATCTCCCGATCGCGTCAAGAGCGCGCTCGCAATTCGGGGACAGGCGCGAATGGCGTTTAAGTAAGGAATCGAGGACCCTGAAAGGGTCTACCAGGAAAGCCCAGGGCGTAAGCCCTGGGCAAGGCGGGATAAGGGAGAGAGGAGCCCTGCAAGGGCGACACCGGCTGTGCCGCCCTTGCAGGGCTCAATCCCGGCATTCGCCGACAACCCAGGGCTTACGCCCTGGGCTTTCCCGCGCCGCCCCTTCGGGGCTTAAGCAATTGATTTAGCGACGTTACCAGGTGATTCGATCACCCTCAACCAAGCGCCATTCGGGACAGGCGCCATAACCTCCAAACCGGTCCATGCGAGCCGGCGATTGTTGCGCCCGGTTTGGACCTCTCCGCCGGCCTATTTCTACGCCTTCGACCGTGCAACGAAGAAGGCCACCCTGCTGTTCTCCAACCGGCCGAGGATTGAACAGTACAGGCCGGCATTTTTCGCAGCCGTCGAGCAGTTCCTGGCAAAGCACCTGGGGGGCGCGCACAGCCTCCCACGGAAGCGGAAGCCGAACTGCTGAAAAAGGTCCGCAAGTAGCGCGCGGAATTTGCTGAAGGGCCGTCGGCGGAGCCTCGATCGCGCCGGCACTTAATCGCACGCTCAGGCTCGCGGCATTCGAGAGACCTGTCTCCCGGCAGAGGCGTTGCCTGTCCCGGGATTTCGTGACAGAGTAGGCCGTCATCAACAACCGGGGGATGAGACGATGAAAACGCCGGACGGGAATTCTTTCGAAACACGGGCGGTGCACGCGGGGGAGAGACGGAGCGCGGCGGGAGTCCATCCGGTTGTTACACCCATCCACCCTTCGGTGGGTTACACCTTCCCGGACTCGGCGGATCTGGACAGGGTCCTGGGCGGCGAGCAGGAGGGCTTCGTCTACTCCACGCGGTACGGCAACCCCACGGTCGCGGCTTTTGAGGCGGCCATCGCCGACCTGGAAGGGACCGAAGACGCCTTCGCTTTTTCCTCGGGGATGGCGGCCGTGCACATGGCGTTGCTCGGTGCGGGCCTGCGGGCCGGAACGGCCGTGGTCGCCGCGGCCGACGTCTACGGCGCAACCTACAAGCTGCTCCAGACCGTTTTCACCGGGCTGGGCGCCCGCACCTGCTTCACGGATGTACTCGACCTGAAGGCGGTGCGCCGGACGGTGGAGGACGTCCGGCCGGCCGTTCTCTACGCCGAGACCGTATCCAATCCCCTGCTCAAGGTGGCCGACCTTGGAGCGCTGTCGAAAATCGCCGGGGATGCGGGAGCATTTCTGCTGGTCGACAACACGTTCTGTTCCCCTTACCTCTGCAACCCGGCCCGGCTGGGCGCCGACATGGTCATCCACAGCACGACCAAGTATCTGTCGGGTCATGGCGATGCCATGGGCGGCGTCGTGGCGACGACGCGGGAGCTGCGGCGGACGCTGCTCGATCTCACGAAGCTGGTGGGCAGCAGCATCGGGCCGTTCGAGGCGTGGCTGTCGATGCGCGGCCTGAAGACCCTCCCCCTGAGAATGCGCCGGCAGTGCGACAACGCGCTCGAGATCGCCCGCCGGCTGCAGGACCACCCGAAAATCACCGCCGTTCACTATCCCTTTCTGCCGGATCACCCGCAGCACGCGCTGATGCGCGAGTTGAGCGGCGGCAGGGGCGCCGGCGGCGTCCTCTCCTTCGAGATCGCGGGGGCGGGGCGCAAAGAGGTCTTTGCCTTCATGGATGCGTTGCGGCTCGTGCAGCCGGCGACCACGCTGGGGGACATCTACACGCTGGTTTTGTACCCGGCCATGTCCAGCCACCGGTCCCTGACGCCGGAGGAGCGGAAAGCTCTGGGGATCGGCGACGGCCTGGTGCGCATCTCGGCGGGGATCGAGGATCCCGCGGATGTGATCAAAGACCTGGAGCGCGCGCTGGCGGCGGCTTGACGATTTCCGTGAGCGCGTGCACGAGGTAGTCGATGTCCCGTTTGCTGTTGAAGATCGACAGCGAGATGCGGAGGCCGTTCAAGCCGTGGCTTGTCATGGGGCGCACATCGATCCCGTAGCGCTCGGTGAGAATTATGGTACCGCTGGCGTGCTCGTGGTCGCAGAGGATGACCTCGTCGCCGGGTTTCAGGTCGAGGCTCGACGCCACGACGTTCATCCCCTCGGTCGTGTTGTGGACGAGGGCGATCTCCTCGGGCGACACGCCGAGAAGGCCGGCCGACCTCCGCCTCACCTCCTCCTTTTTACGGCTCCAGCCGCCCCACATGTACTTCGAAGGGTGCATATCCAGCGTCCGGCGGAACTCGTTGGTTGCCTCTGCGACCAGCTTCGGCGAAGGACCGAGCGAAGCATTATTGAAGTAATGGAGGCCGTCCGCGAAAGGGAAGTGGGTTTTGATAGCCTCCCAGTAGGCCTCGTCTTGTGCCGGCTCGCCGGGAGGCGCCGGGATCTCTTCCGCCCGGGACAGGAGAGAAGCCCGCGCAGTGTCTGCCAGGAGCGCGCTCCCGGCGAGCGTGGCAAATGCCCTCGAAAGGAACTCCCGCCGCTGAGGATTCATCGCCGCTCACTTCCCGTTCGCTCCGATGCCGCCAGCAGCTCCAACAGGTGGTGCTTCCAAAGCGCCGGCAGGGAGTGCGTGCCGTGCCCGCGCGTCTGGTCGGTGATCGGCAGCAGGACGTGCCGGCCGCGGGTCACCCGCTTGATTTCCCGCTCCAGGATGCCGAGTTCGGGCGGGTTCACCTGGTCGTCGGCGGAGTTGATCGCGAGGAGGGGCGCCCGGATCTTTTCCAGGTGCGGCGCCGGATCGTAGTCGCGGGAGGAATCGAACTGGTAGAGCATGTCGTTGGCATCGGTGCGCGCAAGGCGCGACCGCACCTGGTCGTCGAAGAATTTGTCGGCCGCGTCCCGGGTCGGGTATTGCCTCTGCCACTGCAGCGGGCTGCTGGTCATCATGAGCAGGGTGTAGATGGCGGAGCGGAGTCCGTGCGGCTGCTCGGTGTAATCGCCGCCGTTGTACCCCGGATCGCCCCGGATGGAGTCGATCACCATGCGCCGGGTCATCCGGTTCCTGCCCGCGAGCTGCACGGGGAGCGACGCCAGCGGCATGAGCGCGTCCATGAAGTCCGGGTAGGTGATGCCCCAGACCCACGTGTGCATCCCCCCCATGGAGGTGCCCATCACCAGGCGGAGGTGGTTCACACCCAGGCCCTCGGTCAGCAACCGGTGCTGCGCCTTCACCATGTCGTCGTAGTTGTAGCGCGGAAAGCGGGCGCGCAGGCCGTCGCTCGGCTTGCTGGACTGCCCGTGGCCGATGCCGTCCGGGAGGATGATGTAGTAGCGGGCAGCGTCCAGAGGCATTCCGGGACCGAAAAGCGCCCCGGCGAACTGCTCGGTCAGGAATCCGCGGCCGGAGCCGCCGGTGCCGTGCAGGACCAGGACCGCGTTTCGCACGCGCCCGGTCGCGTCTTTTTCGGATTTGCCGAGTGTGTAGTAGCGAAGCTTGAGTTCCGGCAGCACCTCGCCGGTTGCGAAAGGGAAATCGCGGATCGTGAAGTCTCCCTGCTGTGGTTCCGGGTATTGCGCCGAAGAAGGAGAGGCCGGAAGTGCGAGAAGGGCCGCGAAAAGCAGCAGTTTCCTCATGAGGTCCTCCGATTTGTGGTTCTGAGCCCCACCTATACAGGATTCGCAAGTCGAAAAGAAGAGCGGGCTTTTTTCGCACGGGGCGACGGACGGACATGGGGAGGCCCTGGGACCGGCTTTTCTTGTGTGGCTGCGGCTGCTTAGCGTATTCTTTGCCCATGAATAACAATCCCCCGGCCGTCACCTACAACCAGCGCTTCGAAGACAACGTTCGCCGTTTTCCCGAACGGGCCGCCTTCCGCCTGAAGGCGCCGGGCGGCTACCGGCAGGTGACCTACAGCGAGGTCAGCCGGCAGGCCAGGGGGATCGCTTTCGGTCTTCTTGCACGCGGGCTCGAACGGGGTATGCGCGTGGCGATTCTCTCGGAAAACCGGCCCGAGTGGGTCATCACGTATCTGGGGATCTACCTCGCGGGCGGCACGGTGGTCCCGCTCGACGCCCAGATCTCACCGGAGGAGTGGCGCCGGCTGCTGGACGATTCTGAATCGGAATTTGTCTTCGTGAGCGGTTCCCTGATGGAAAAGCTCCGCCCGGCGCTGGCCGGCACGGCGCTGGAAAGGAACCTCGTATGTTTCGACGAGACCGAAGATTCCGGAATCCTGGGGGAGTTTTCCGCTTTTATCGAGCAAGCGCACTCGCTCGAGGCACCGCCGGAAATGCCGGGGAGCCGCCTGTCGGACGTCGTGGTGATCATCTACACATCCGGAACCACCGGCAAGCCCAAGGGGGTGATGCTGACGCAGGCCAACATCGTCGCCAGCATTACATCTTCACTCGAAGCCATCCAGGTCAACGACACCGATTCTTTTCTCTGCCTGCTGCCGCTGCAGCACGTCTTCGCCTCGGTCGTGAACTTCCTGCTGCCGATCTATGTCGGCGCCACGGTGACCTTCGTCGACACGCTGAAGCGTTCGGAGATCCTCGAGGCGCTCGAAGAGGGGAAGATTTCGATCCTGGCCACTGTGCCCCAGTTCTTTTACCTGTTCCGCCGCCGCATTGAGGAGGAACTTGCCAAAAAGCCCGGCATTGTGCGCAGGATTTTCCGCTTCCTGATGAGATTGAACCGCCTGCTCATCAACGGATTCAGACTCAATCTCGGCAAGGCCTTTTTCGGCAAGATCCACAGGACCTTCGGCAGCAACCTGCGCATGTTCGTCAGCGGCGGTTCGGCGTTCGACCCGAGGGTGGCGCAGGATTTTTACGACCTCGGATTCACCATCCTGCAGGGGTACGGCCTGACCGAAACGACCGGAGGCTGCACCATCACACGCATCCGTGGCAACGTCGTCGGTTCGGTAGGCACCGCGCTGCCCGGTTCGGCGATCCGCATCGAATCGCCGGACGAGGCGGGTGTCGGGGAGGTCCTGGTACGGGGCCCGGTCGTGATGGCGGGCTATTACAAAAACGAGGCCGCCACGGCCGAAGTAATGCGGGATGACTGGTTCTGCACCGGTGATCTCGGCCGGCTGGATCCGGGGGGCAACCTGGTGATCACCGGGAGGAAGAAGGAGGTCATTGTCCTGCCCAGCGGCAAAAACATCTACCCGGACGAAATCGAAGCCCATTACGGGCAATCGACCTTCATCAAGGAAGTGGCCGTGATAGGCGTGGCCGATCCCGACAGCCCCGAGCAGGGGGAACGGCTGCACGGCATCGTCGTCCCGGACTTCGACGTTCTGAAGGAAAGGAAAATTGCCAACACGCGCGAGGTTCTGCGGGATGAGATCGGGGCGTGGTCGAGCAGATTGCCCTCCTACAAGCGCCTGATGAGTTACCAGATCCAGAAGGAGGATCTGCCGCGAACCACTACCCGCAAGATCAAGCGTTTGGAGCTCAAGAAGCTGTTCGAGAGCGGACAACTCCGTGAGTCGGAGGCTTCCGGGGCTGGAAAGGGCCTGAAGGCGGAGGACGCCGAGTTCATGAGTTCGGCCGCGGCCCAGGCGGTTGTGGCCTGCCTGCGTGAGACCTACGGACGCGAGGAGACGATACTCCCCGACATGAACCTGGAGCTGGATCTGGGCTTCGACTCGATGGAGCGCGTGGAGTTTCTCGCCAGCCTGGAACAGTCGCTCGGCATCACATTGCCGGAGGATTTTGCGGCCGAGATTCACACTGTCCGGGAGCTGATTGCCGGCCTGGAGGAGGAAGTGAAGAATCCTACCGGCGGCTCCGGCCAGGACCGGCGGAGCTGGAGCATGATCCTCTCGCCGGAAGCCCTCCGGCAGGAGGGAGATTGGCATGTCCGCTTTGCGGGCCCGGCGGTCTCCGCGTTCAAATTCCTCGGGTTGAAGGCTCTCTGGCTCATTGCGAGGGTATTGCTGGGTCTGGAAGCGCGTGGGAAGGATAACCTGCCGAAGGCCGGATCGTACCTGATCTGCCCGAACCACCTGAGCTTCATCGATCCGTTCGTAGTGATCTGCGTCCTCCCATTCAGGGTGTTCCGCAGGCTCTTTTTTGTCGGCTACAGCGAGTTTTTCCAGACGTGGTACATGAAGCTGTTTGCCCGGATGGCCAATGTCATTCCGGTCGATCCGGATGTCCACCTCCTCCGTGCCATGAAGGTCGGCGCCTGGGGACTGCGCGACGGGCGCATCCTGTGCATTTTTCCGGAGGGCGGGCGGTCGTTCGACGGCAACCTGATGGAATTCCGCAAGGGAGCTGCGATTCTGGCACGGGAAGTGAATGTGCCGATGGTGCCGGTCGGCATCCACGGGGCCTATCAGGTCTGGGCCAGGAACAGCAGGAGGATTCGGCTGCACAAGGTGAAGGTGGTTTTCGGACCGCCGGTCTTTCCGTCGCCCTCTGAAGAAGATGTGGACCTTTATCAGCGGGACACCGACCTGTTGCGCGACGCTGTGCGCGCCCTGCTGTAATCCCTTTTCGACCGGCCGGCCAACGGTTCTCCGGAATCATCAGCGCCTGCGCGGCGCAGTGCCGGATTCTGACTGCGTCGCTCACGCCTCCCCGGGCTTGCCGGGATCCGCCGGTTTCAGAACTGCAATCGTCGAGCCGCGATCGGGCGAGTCGCCGTATCTGAGGACGCCCGTGTGCCGGCCGAGAATCGAATGCACGATCTCCCGCTGTACTCCTATCCCCCGTCCATGGATGATCCGCACCTCGCGAAACCCGCGCAGCGCGGCCTGGTGAAGGTACTCCTTCACGAGGTCCGCGATTTCGCGCGGCTGGAAGGCATGCAGGTCGATCGAGTCTTCGATGGGCAGTTCGACGGGATCGCCGGGCATTTCGTCAGTCACGGCCGTTGCTCACTTCTCCGGGGATTTGGGCCTGCGGATTTCAATCATCCGCGGCGGATCAAGCGACAGGTAGGACGAGAGCGTCCGCACGACCGGCGCGGCGGCTTCGATCCCCAGATCCTGCGCTGCGCGGGCGTGGGCCAGGGCCTGCCCGTACTCCCGGAGGTTCCAACGGACCAGCGCCATGTGCAGGTGGGCGAGACCCCAATGCGGTTTTAGTTTCAGGGCCTGATCGAATGCGCTTGCGGCTGCCCGATGATCTCCGGCCAGGTAGAGCGTGTAGGCCAGGTCATAGGCCGTGTCGGGGCTTTCGGGCGAGAGTTGCCGCGCTTTCCGGTAGTGCTCCAGGGCCTCTTCGTGCCGGCCGAGCGTCCGGGCGATAAAGCCCAGATTGGAGTACGTCCAGGTGTCGCCGCCGTATTCCTTCAGGGACCGCTGAAAAAAGTGAGCGGACTGCCCGTAGTCGCCGAGCTTCAGCCGGGCGAAGCCGAGTCCCGCGAGGATGCTCCTGGAGGAATGGCCGTAGCGGAGCAGTTCGCTGTATTCGGCCGCCGCTTTCGCAAACTGGTCTGCATCCAGGTGTAACGTGGCAAGGCGCTCGAGGCAGGAGGCATTCCGCGGGTTGACATCGAGACACTCCTGGCCGGCGCTTTCGGCTCCGGCGCGGTCGCCGGCGCGGCTCAAGGCGTCGACGAGGCCGATCCAGGCCGGTTCGAGACGCGCATCGGTTTCGATGGCACGCCGGAACAGGCCTGCGGCGGAGGCAGCATCTCCCTTGTGGAGCAGCCGGAGGGCCTGCCCAAGCAGGGCGTCGGAGTGCGCCGGCTCGAGTTGCAGCGCACCGGCGTAGGATGCCTCTGCCTTGTCCGGCTCGCCCGATAGGTTTTGCAGGTGAGCGAGGTAAGCGAGGAGGTCGGGATTGCCGGGGAGTTCTTCGAGCGCCTGAAGCGCGGCGCGTGCGGCTGCGGGGTAGTTCCCGGCGGCGGCAAGGGCCGCGGCCACGCCGCGGTGCAGGTCGGCGTCGCGGATTCCTCTCTCAATGCCCCTCTGAGCCGCTCGCCGCGCCTCCTCGGCCCGGCCCATCGCCAGAAGCACGTCCACGCGGAGGCGGTGCGCAGTGGCACTCGATGGCCCGGCCTCGATCGCAGCGATAGCGCACTCGTGGGCTTCGTTCAGCCTGTTTTCACGGAGAAGCAGGTTTCCGAGGCTGGTCCAGGCCTTTGCCAGGCGGGGGTTCTCCTCGAGGCATTTTCTGAGCAACTCCTCCGCCTGCGAGGCCTCGCCCTGCTTCTCGGCCGTGGCCGCTCGCACGTAAAGGCGTTCCGCCCTGTAGGTGCGGTCTGCTTCGCGCTGCGCATCCGCCGCCAGTTCGGTGTCGCCGGCGTGGCGCGCGGCGCGGCTGAGTTCCTGGAAGGCCAGCGGATGGTTCGGGTCGATTTCGAGCGCTCTCCGGGACCAGCGCATGACCTCCGGCCAGTCGCCGCGCAGGCGGTATTGGCCGATGAGGCTGAAGACCGGGTCGAGTTTGGCCGGATCCAGTTGGGCGGCAGTCTGGAACTCCTGCAGGGCCTCGTCGTTCAGCCCGCGCATCTGGTAAATGGATGCGAGCAGGGTTCTGTACCCGGAGACGGAGGGGTACTGCGCGGCGAGATCCCCGGCCATTTGCAGGGCTTCCTCCTCCCGGCCAAGCAGCAGGAGGCTGCGGACCAGGTTGGCCCGGGCCTCCCTTCCGACGGCAGCATGCCAGAGAATTTTCTCGAACTGTCCGGACGCCTCCGCCGCATGCCCGCTGCGCAGAAGCGTGATCCCCAGGCCCAGCCTCGCCGGTGCATGACCGTCGTCTTTGGCCAGCGCCTGCGCGAAGGACCTGCGGGCATCGTCCAGCGCGGAGCGCTGCAGTAATGCGTATCCGAGAAGGGTGCGCGCTTCTACATAGCCGGAATGATCCGGGGCGATGGACTCGAAGATCCTTTCCGCCTCGCCGGGCCGGGAAGCTTCCAGGAGCATTATGCCGCGGCGCAGCGCGTCGCCCTGGTGCTGGGCGAAGAGCGAGCCGCCGAGCCATGCGGCCGCGATGCACACCAGGATGGAGAGGGATCGTCCATATGCCATGGTGTTAATAGGTTCAGCCTCGCGCAGGCGTATGTCAAGCTTGAGTGCCAGGACGGCCGGGGCTTTGTTGCGCCCCTGTTCGCGCGGTTCGGTCGGAGTGGCAGCCCAGCAGGTTCCAGGTGCGCAGCCACCAGAACGCGGCCACAAAGGCCAGGACAACAAGCAGGTATCGGAGGCCTGATCCGGCGCTCCAATATCCTCGGAGCCACGACAGAAGGGCCGTAATTACCCCCAGCGCAACGAGCGGCCCAGCCACCAGGGGCCGAGCCAGCGCGACCCGCAGGCCGGCCGGAACGCCGAATGCGATCTGCTGTGGATTGGTGAGCACCAATGCCGGCATGGTCATGAAGGCAATCAGCAGCCCTTCTCCAGGTCGGCGAACCCGTAGCCCTCGGCAAACAAGATCCGGCCGCCTGCGGCCACCGCGACGGCGGCGCCGGAAACCCTCAGAGCTTCCCTCTGGGCCGCGAACACGCCATCGAAGAACGCTTCCATCCCGGCGGGATCGAGGGAAATCCCGGGAGGCGAGGCTTGTGCGCGTGCCGGGCGCGGGCAGAAGCTGAACAGCAGTAGCAGCAACAGCAGCAGCCCGACGATTTTGATCGGGAGGACAATGCGGTTTCGCATGGTCGATGTCCTCCGTGCGCCTCCGTGCCCTGGCGCCTGTGTGGGGAATGAGATCCGCCGCAGGGGCGCCAGGACACAAAGGAGTCCAGAGACTCAGATCAGTTTGGTCTTCCCCGGCACGGCGATCTCGAGGGGCGGCAGTTCCTCGAAGGCGAGGTGCGGCGGGGTGAGATCGAGCTTGGAGGAGTTCATCACCCACTCCCAGCTCAGCGCCCGGCCGGTGTAGGCGCTCATCCTTCCCATGATGGCCGTGAGCGTGCTTTCGGCCACCTGGCGTCCCTCGTTGAGCGGTTTGCCCGCCCGGATGCCGGCAATGAGGTTCACGTGTTCCTGGACATAGGGATTGGGCGACGGCTTCTCGTTGGCGTAAGGGATCTCCCCCGTTATGGTGCCCTTGGCAGGATCGGTGTAGGCAACGCCCCTGGTCCCGACGACCCGCTCCGACACGTTTTCGGCGGCCCCGCCGGTCTGCCGGCACATGCTCAGGATGCGCGCGCCGTTGGGGTATTCGTATTCCACGGCGAAGTGATCGTACACGTTGCCGAACATCGGGTCCGTCCGGGCGGCGCGCCCGCCCATGCCCGTGCATTTCACCGGATGCGTCCCCAGCGCCCAGTTGATGACGTCGATGTTGTGCATGTGCTGCTCGACGAGGTGGTCGCCGGAACACCAGACGGTGAACAGCCAGTTGCGGACCTGCCACTCCATGTCGGACCACTTCTTGATGATCCGGTCGGCCCAGTTCTGCGCTGCGCGCTCAACCCAGAGCGAGCCCATGTTCCAGTAGCACTGCCCCGCGACGATTTCGCCGAGGTCGCCGCCGGCAATGCGCTTCATGACCTCGACGTAGTGTGCCTGGTGGCGGCGCTGAGTGCCCGCGACAATCGCCAGGTTCTTCTGCGCGGCAATTTCGGATGTGGCGATCACCGAGCGGACGCCGGGCGGATCCACCGCCACCGGCTTTTCCATGAATACATGCTTGCCGGCATCGACGGCGGTCTTCAGGTGCTGCGGCCGGAAGAAGGGCGGCGCGGCCAGGATGACCAGATCGACGCCCGCGGCAACGACCTTTGCGCAGGAATCCCAGCCGGTGAAGCAGGTTTCCGGGGTTGCGGCCATGTTTTCCTTCTTCAGCCGCTCCTGCAGCCGTTTGTAGGAACGTTCGATGGAATCGGGGAAGAGATCGCCCAGTGCCGTGATGACTACGTCGGGCGAGGCGTTCACGCAGTCGATGGCCGCGCCCGTTCCGCGTCCGCCGCAGCCCACGACGCCGACGCGTATCTTGTCGGCGCCGGCGGCTGCGTGAAGAAATCCGGCCCCCGAAACGGATGCTGCCAGGGGAGCGGTGGATGCGGTTCGGATGAAGTCGCGCCGAGTCAGGCCGGGCTTGCTGCCGAACTGATGGTCTGTCATTTCGTCACCTCAGAAGTTATCCGCGGCCCGATAGG
This sequence comes from Acidobacteriota bacterium, assembly GCA_037444305.1. Taxonomy (GTDB): domain Bacteria; phylum Acidobacteriota; class UBA6911; order UBA6911; family UBA6911; genus JBBIMP01. Next base: position 7,112 of record JBBIMP010000055.1, on the reverse strand, counting down.
CCTCGATGAGTGCCTTCTCGCCGTCCTTGCCGGGAAGACTCCTGCCGTGCTCCATGCAGAGCACGCCGTCGTAGCCCTTGGCGGCGATGTGCTTGAATACGTTCCTGTAGTTTATTTCACCCGTGCCCGGCTCTCTGCGGCCGGGCGAATCGCCGACGTGGAAGGCGGCGATCTCCTCCCAGCTGGCATCGATGTTGGGGATGAGATTCCCTTCGGTGATCTGCTGGTGGTACAGGTCGTTGACGATCTTGCAGCATGGACTGCCCACGGCGCGGCAGATCTGGTAGGCCTGCGCCATCTTTGTCAGAAACAGACCCGGGTGGTTCACGGGATTGAGCGGTTCGATGGCGATCACGAGACCGGCGGGCTCGCAGACGCCCGCGCACCACTTCAGGTTCTCGATGACGTTCGCGGTCTGGTAGTCCCAGTTGAGGCTCTCGTCATACCGCCCCGGGACCACGAGCGTCCACCTGGTGCCGGTCCGGCGGGCGGTTTCGATCGCGGTCTGGAGCCTGCCCATGAGCATCTCGCGCACCGCCGCGTCTCTCGTCACGAACGACTTGGCCTTGAAGTCGGCATAGGCGACGAAGGGGCCGATCATCATGTTGTGCCGCGAAGCTTCCCGGGCGATGCTTTCCTGGTCTTCGGCCGGACGGGTCATCAGGCCGTTGTCGAACAGGGCGCGGAATCCCTGGTGGGCCATGAAGCGGATCTGGTCTGCGTGGACTTTACCCGCGTGCTGTTCGAAGGCGCCGAGGGAAGGCGCGTATTTCAACTTGAACGGAGCCGCGGGAGAACGCTCGTCCGCCGTTTGCGCCGGAATGCGGCGCGGTGCCGCGGACATGGAGACTGCGCCCAGGGCGGCAGCCGCGAGAAAATCGCGGCGCGATGGGTGGGGGGGTCGGTTTCGCATTTACCCTCCTTTTGGAAGCGATTGCCGGCAGCGCGAGTCTATTAAAAAACGGAGGTGATTTGCAACCGGCAAGACATTTCAAAACAGGGATCAGTAGCGGCGATCCTGAAGTGAGAGTGTCCGGTGGAGGGCGCGCGGCGGACCAATCGCGATCCCCCTTCGTTGCGGGCGAGCATCGCCGGGTCCGAGTTTCCCCGTCTATTGCAGTTCCCCTTCGATCCAGAGCTTTCTGGTGTCGCGGAAACGGGCGTTTTCATCCAGCGTCCGCTTAAGCATGTCCAGCTTGGCGTCCAGATAGAGGGCGTAATAGAGCAGAATCGCCAGCACTGCATGCATCGCATTGAAATTCCTGGTGAAAACCCACTTTGTAAGCAAGAGGACGACGATGTAAGTGACAACCGCGAATAAGATCGGCTTCAAGTACAGGTCGTACACCATCGCGCGATTGAAGTTTTTTTGCCATCGGTTCATTGTCATTGCGATTTTCTCCTTTGGGCTAGCAGCCCGAATAGACGATGGAGATGGTTTAGGCTCTGGGCAATGCCGACCGCCCCCGCTGCGACCAGGAGGGTGTTGATGGTGCGGGACGCTTCCGGCGTCTGGAGCCCGGCGCCGTTGCCGGCGGTCAGATCGGGAAGCAGCCACTCGATTCCCATTCCAGTTGCAAGCAGAGTCGCCAAGGCTGCTGCGGGTCCGCCCGCCCGCTGCATGGCGATTTCCCAGAGGGAGAGCGGGCGGGTGGCCGTCCGATGCCTTTGCATTTCCAAATTGGCGAGCTTCGTATAAAAACGTTCGTCAAACCCGGTGGGCACATCGCTCGGGGCCAGATCCTCGGCCAGTCGGAGCAGATTCAGCAAATCTTCCACGCCCACTCTGCAACTAGGGCAGCTGCGGGTGTGCCTCGTCAGAGCCTCTTGGAGGCCGGCTTCATGGCTGCCGGACAGAAGATCTTTCATCGCCTCTTGTGCCAGTCGGCAATTCATCATTGGTTCTGGTTTCGCCATCGGAGTCTCATCCCTTTATCTGCCGCTGCATAGTTTTGAAACCCCTGAATATTCGCTGCTTGACGTTGGTCTCGGTGAGTCCGGTGATTTCCGCGCACTCCTCTACAGAGAAACCATGAAGTTTGGTAAGCAGGATTGGAATTTTGCTGCTCACCGGCAGGCTCATAATCAGCCGTTCCATGTCCAGTTTCCTTTCCAGCCCGGGCGCGGCTGGCAGGCGCTCGATCTGCTCCCGGAAGAGGTCGATGGGAAGCCAGCGATGCTTCTGATGGTTGAAACGGCAGCATTTGTGGTAGGCGATTGCAAACAGCCATGACTTGAAGCTGCCACGGCGCGGTTCGAATTGTCCGATGTTTTCATACGCCGATAAAAAGCATTCGTGCGCCACGTCTTCGGCTGCCTCTCTGTTTCCGAGAAAACGCCTGGCCATGTTGTATACACCTTGGCGGTGGCGCTCATACAACTGCCTGAACGCATCGGTGACCCCTCCAGCAGACTCCAGTGCAAGTTCCTCATCCGTTGCCATGTATTTTCTGTCCATTATGAAGTAGCAGTCAGGCCGGGGAAAAGTTACAGAGAAATCGCTGTCCTCCTAAGCCATCCCTGGGTGCGTCCGCGGTCGGCGAATGTGGCCCGAATCATCCATGATGGGGCAGCCGAATGAAACGGCAGCAATCCTTACAGTTTTCAAAAATCATGATGAAAGATCGGCTGGAGCGTTTTACCGTCCCGGAATCGATGAAAATCCGCGGCCAGTCATTTATTTGCCCGATTCGACGCTCTGAATTTCCATGCATTCTTTTGGCGTTTGTGAGCCGGCCGGGCCAAATTATGTCAATGTACATTTTGGTAAAAATTTGGCTGTTTGTGTGCCTTTGAGTCTTGTGGGCAAGGCAGCAGTTTCTCTGCAAGGCCAACTTTAAAGGTGATCACGGACGGAAACGGCTCAGTGGATCTTTACGGCGGATACCCACGGTTCGAGGCTGTGCCCGTACTGCAGAGTGACCGTGTAGCGGGGCTCCTGCCAGGCCGCGGCCGGCCCGAGCGGCGCCAGCAGCCGCGAATGGGGGAGCGGGACATGGATAACGGCGGGCAGGATTGTGGCCACATGGCCGATGACGTTGTGGCCCGTGACCGTGCCGGTCTTGAGATCCTTCACGTCCTCGATCCGCGCGCGAACGGTCGCGCGCACCACCATGACGCGGTGCTGGCCGGCATAGCGCCTGCGCAATTCCAGGGCGTCCTGCGCTGCGTCGATGAGAAACAGGCGCGACATCGTCTCGCGGTCCCTTTGAAGCCTTTCTTCCTGCGAAGGCTGGGAAGATGCGCCCGGCGGGATTTGAACATCCTCTTCCGCCCGCTGAAGCCACTGCTGCCATGCCGCGCCCTCGCATTCCAGGGCCAAAAAAGCAGGGCGGGGCAACAGGACCAGCCGGCTCCCCGATGCCGGCGGTACGACCGGGAAACGGAATCCCAGTTTTTCCAGCAGGGCGCGATCCAGCGGCGGATGAGGCGTGTTCCCCGGGAAACGTGAAACCACCAGCCGCAGACTCACGCCGGAATTCTCCTGGTTGCCTGTCTGCAGCTCCAGTTCGCGCTCGGTAAGTTCGATGGTCTGGAGGGGCTCCCCGGCCTGGTTCCTGACGACGCCGAGCAGGGCAAGGCCATTCGCGGCCAGGATGAGGGCAATTGCCAGGGGAAGACCCGTTCGCTTCATGCCGCCTCCGCTCTGCCGGTTCGCCTCCGCAACCTGTGGAATATGGCCATCAGGACGAGCGCGATGAGCCCTATGATGAGGAAGAAGAGGTATCGGGGCATCCAGTCCCACCACCACTGATATAAACGGATGAAAAGGTACACCGCGAAAAACGCCGAGCCGAGATTGATGCACTCGCTCAGCCGGTAGCGGACCCCTGCCCAGATCGCCGCGGCTGCCGCTGCAAGCCCGACCGCCTGGTAGAAATCCGCCGCGGTTTGCCCGGCCAGGGGCAGGAACGTCAGCTGTCCCGCGACAGCCAGAACGAGAAGGGCGAGGCCGACGAAGAGCAGCCCCAGGGTGCGGTAGATGAAGCGGAAATCCTCATCGCTGCGGCGCCAGAGCAACGGCACGGCAAGGAGCGCCAGCCCTCCGGGCAGATAGGTTTCCGGCCGTTCCGGGCTTGCATCCCAGAAGCCGCCGGCGAAGGTGACGCCCAGGCTAGCGGTGTAGATCACCAGCGCGATCAGGGCGGCTGCCAGGGGCAGAAGGAGCCGGAACCTGTAGGCCAGAATCCATGCCAGGGCCCCCCAGGCCAGGAATGCCGCCGGCGTGGGAGCGATGTTGAAGATGTATCCCAGCATCACCAGGTTCATGACGAATCCGGCGAGCGCCAGGAGCACGAGCAGGGAAGTGTAGTAGAGGGTTTTCTCCCTCCGCGACACCGCTTCCGCAGCGATCAGGGCCGCGATCGGGACCAGGATCAGGATGCCGACCTGGACCGGGGTGTGCAGCAGCCCCCAGTAGCGGTAGAAGAAGAGAAAGACCGCCGCGCAGATTGCCAGCCCTCCCAGAGTGGAGGCGATGCGCATGGCGAGGGAGATCCTCTTCTGGGAGTCGCTGATGTCGACGTCGTAGCGCGCGGCCAGGCCGGCCAGTGTCGACTCGAGGTGCGCCTCCAGATTTGTCTGCTGTTCGTCGGTGAGCTCAAGGGCGCCCTCGCGCGAAAGCTGCTCCAGTTCGCGGCGGAAGGCGTGAATGCGGTCCACGCGCCGCTGTGCTGCCCGCTTGCCCGTGGTTTCGGCCATAAGTAGGGCGATCTTATTGGATCCCCGTTACCGGGACAACAGAAAAATTCTCCGCCCTGATGTTAACCGGCCATCGCGCGCCTGTCCCGGGCGGGCAGCGGCGGCTGCCCGACCATGATGTGGGTGAAGAACGGGATGTGCGTGTGCGCCATGACAAAGAGGCGTACGAGCCGGTTGGGATCCGATGCCTGTTGTGCGCGCCGGTAGCTGTTCAGGTGGTGCCGGATGCCGTGGATCATGTACTGCGGCCGGCGGTTGGGACCGAGTTGCTCCAGCACGCGGACGCGCCGGTCGGCGAAGGCCAGTTGCGTGATCTCCCAGCCTCGCCGCACGCCGTCGCGGTTGTACAGTCCATTGCTCCGGTTGATCACGTTGAGTTCGCGGCCCGGTGCGACGGCGGGTTGAATGAAATCCCCTTCCTCCACCCAGTGCACCTGAGGCCGGGCTTCCGGACCGCGGATGTTTGCTTGGAGTTTTAACTCCACTGTTTGGGCAATGCGCTGGAACCGATGGCGTTTCTCCGTCCGGCAGTCGACTTCCCTGAGCGAGACATCCGGTATGGTCACACGGTCGCCGGCATAGAGGCACGACTTTCTGCGTTTCGCATCCCGAAGGCCCCGGTTGTCGGGGTGGTTCCAGATCTTCTCGGCGAGCACTCGGGTTTGCATTTGTGGAAACCGCTGCGGATATCGCCCGAGCTGTATGGCACAGGGAGCCGGTGTGGTGCAGCCGCAGATCAATCCGCTTGGTCGACGGCGCCAAATGTGCTAAGAAGGGACAAATCAGGACCATTGGGCACCTTGGTGCCTGAACGCCGGTCTCAAGGTGCAACACCGCGACCGGCGTTCGTGGAATGCTCCCTTGCCATTCCACCGCTATTTCGCTAAAGGAACTCATCCGTGACCGAGAGCGATAAAGGCAGGCTCAACGATCTTACCTCCTGGAAGGAGATCGCCGATTTTCTCGGGGTCACCGACCGGACGGCCCAGAGGTGGGCATCGGAGCGCGGTCTCCCCGTCAGACGGCTCCCCGGGGGGCGGGGCCGGGTTCTCGCCAGCCGGGAGGAAGTGGCGGCCTGGCGGGACGCTACGCTGAAGCGCGCAGGAAGGTGGAGCAACGTCCAGTTCCTGCGGCGCTACGCCATGATCTGCACCGTGCTTCTGGCTGTGTCCATTGCTACCATTCTGGTTCTTTTTATTCGACTGAATCCCTCATCCCTTCCCTCCACCTACAAGATCGAGAATGACATGCTTGTCGTCCTGGACTCGCGGGGACGCGAACTCTGGCGCAAGGTGTTTGAAGCCGGTCTGGATGCACACAGTTACACAGCGACAGGGATGAGCGAGGAAAACAAAGTGTGGATCGGGGATGTGGATGTAGACGGTCGGCTTGAGGTGATTTTATTGTATAGGCCCCGCGACTATAGCGCCAGCAGGGACATGCTCATCTGCTACTCGGACCGCGGTATGGAGAAATGGCGCTTCATTCCGGGAAGGGAAGTGGAAACCTCCAACGAGCAGTTTTCGAACAATTTCACTCTCAAACAGTTCGGAGTATTCAGACGCGCTGAAGAACGAGGAATGGGCATTGTCGTATGCAGCGTTGTTGTGGGATTGTTTCCGACGCAAGTCGCTCTGCTTTCGCCGGCCGGGGAATTGCTTCGGGAATACTGGCATTCTGGCCTGCTCGACCAGATCGCCTTTTTGGATATGGAAGGGGATGGCAGATCCGAGATCTACCTTGGGGGAATCAACAATGCGCGCAAGCAGGCGACGCTCGTGGTGCTTGACCCGGAATCGATGGAAGGGGCTTCAACGGAAGAAAACCCTGCCCATCAGCTCAAGGGTTTTCCGGCAGGGAACGAGCGGGCGCGGGTGTTCTTCCCGCGCACCTGTATCAACCGGAAGTTTCATCCCTACAACATGGTACGCGGCCTGACCGTTTTCTCCGATTCCCTGCAAGTGTCGGTAGTCGAACGCCTGCATGTGCCTATGAATGTGTTTTATGTTCTCGATTCCAACCTGGAGGTCCGGATCTTCGACTATGGGGATGGGCTGCGCGCCTATCACAAGGAGTTGGCGTCGTCGGGGCAGCTTGACCACGAGCTAACCCCCGAGGAAGAGGAGGACGCGATGCGCAACATCGAGATCATCCGCCCCATCAAGCGTTGAGCATTATCCGCAATATCGGCCAACAAAATTTTCCCCAGGCATGCCGTTCGGCAGTCAACGGGTTGCGTCGCATGACCGTGTACCCCAACCGCTCACTTGGTTCGAGGAGCCTGTGCTGGCGCTTGCCGGTTGACAGTCAACGGAGCCCGGAGCGATAGCGACGGGTTGAGTCACATGACCAGGTTACCCGACCGCTCACTGGGTTCGAGGAGCCTGCGCCTGCGCTTGCCGGCCGGGAGT
>JBBIMP010000054.1:0-29874 GCA_037444305.1 Acidobacteriota bacterium | reverse complement strand
CGCCGGGATACCCTGGCTGCTCGCCATCTCCGTTGTCCACTTTCAGCAGAAACGGCGTTCGGCTCGACAATCCCCTGCCGCGGGCTGAGACCAAGGCGCAGCATCACTCCGCGATCCGTAGCACGCATGTGTTTACCCGGGACTCTACTTCGGGGACACGGAAATGCACAGACGAACACGGAATGCGCCGGTCTGAGTTCGCATAAAGCCCTTGCCTTTTTATCGGCGATGCCGGCAAGGGTAGACTGGCTTGCAATCCAATCACCGAGTGTGCGGCTCATACCGACCTTCGACGCTCCACCCCGGTTGGTGAGGGGCGGAAAGCCGAAAACGCTCTCTGGAAAGGAGGAGTCAATGAGCAACGAAATCTGCTGTTCGAGATTCGACCCGGATCCGTGGGACGACAAGGAAATAACCTGGGAGAACAAGAAATTCGTGGCGGCCCGGGTGAGAAGCTTTTTTCACATCCCCCTGAACTTCGGGTCCGTGATGAAGAAGAATGTCTCGCTGATCGAAGCGACCAACGCCAAACCGGAATGCATGATCACCCTGTCGGACGAGGCCTCTCTGTGGAGCACGAACGTCTACCTGGACATCACCAGGGACGTACCTGACGTCCGCACAACGTCCATTTCCGGCACTTTCCTCAGCCGGGTGTTTGAAGGGCCATACCGCAACATCGGGGCGTGGGCCAGGGAGATGAAGGCGCACGTCGGTTCGAAGGGGAAGGAGATCAGGAAGCTGTGCTTTTATTACACGACGTGTCCCAAGTGCGCCAAAAAGTACAACAAAAACTACGTGGTGCTCCTCGCCAGGATCTGAGCGGGAGGCCCCGAGCTGCATTCAGCGGATTTCGAAGGTGGTTCTAGCCGTGGCGCTTTGTCCCCCGAGAGTGTCTGTTATGACCATGACCAGATCATGCTTTCCCTTGGGAAGGGTTGTCCTTGGCGCGCTCGAAGGAGATACCCTGGTTTTCAGCCAGCCCCGACTCGCGGATGCCGTGGACGCGGTCGAAGGACTTCCTGCCCTCGAATTTGGGATCGAACATCTCGGCATGAGTCAGGCCCATGCCGGGAACGTGCAGGAATTCGTCTTTGGCCTGCGGGTCCATTGTGAGTCTATAGAGGTTGCCCCCCGCATCGTTTACGAACTCCAGTTCGATGTCGTCGCCGACACCCTCAATGTAGCGGTAGCGCCGGATTTCAAAGGGGTAGACTGAAGTCCGGCCGCCACCCTCGTGCGGCTTGCGCTCGTAAGATCCGCCTGCCGGATAGCTCTCGATTTCGTCAGGTTTCCCAAAGACGATGTAGACGCGCCCGCGATCGGTCTTCCAGCCAGGGACTCCGGCCGCGAAACGATCATTCGCATATTGGAGGCGGCGATAGTGCTCTTCCTTGAACTCGTTTTCCAGAGTGTTCGGATCCGGATCTCGTCGCAGCCAGAATTGCTCGATGAACCGGTCGCGCTCTTCGTCGGTGGTCAGCTTCAGGAAGACCGCCCGTTCCGCATCCGAGATGATGTAGACGGCGTCTTGCTCCAGCCATCGGCGATAGTACCCCTTCATATCTTCCTGCAGTGGCACTGCCGCGCAGACGAAAGCTGGTGAAAACAGAGACAGGCAGAGCAAAAATATCGCCATCATCGCACCAGGTAACATAACACAAGATCTGCCGCCGCAGCACACCAAGCCGCTTCGGCGCTTGCCGGGAGACCGCAGCCGATATGTGCTTCCCGCACCCCGCTCTTCCAGAAATCCTGAGGCGCCGGCGGGGACAAACACATCCGCCGATGCTTGCAGCTATCGTCCAAGGTTGTCCCCTTTCGCAGAAACACCGTGCCGGAGGTCGGGACGAGCGGCCATGGCGGGACCTCTCCTCCGGCAACAGAATGTTCAAGGGGCGGGCGTGCCGGAGCTCCCGGAGATGGCCGCATTGAACACAACCCTGAATGTCCCGAACGACTGGGCGCGCCACTGAGGGCGGAAACCGAGCAGCACGACGCGCCCCTCATCAACCTCAACGTCGAGCGCGGCGGCCTTTCCCTGGAGATACTTCTCACCGATCAGATACCCTGATAAGAGCGGCGAGCTCGATTCCTGATACCTGGCCAGCACCGTTCCCTTGAAACCCTCAAGCATTTCGAAGACCGGGCTGCCGTCGACAAACACGGCCGCCCTCTCCGGCATACCTGCCATCACCGGATGCGTACGATCCACCTTCACCTCGATAATCGAGCCGCGCACGAAGAACTCTTCCGGTTTCAAACCCTCCACGACGTTCTTGACCGGCAGCTTGAACTGCTGAATGGCAAAGCGGGTGGCTGAATTGAAGCAAACGACGGTGCCGCCGCCTCGAACGAACGCCTCGAATCCCTGCAGGTCGCCCTGACTCAGGGTGTAGGCATACTCCGGGCGCGCTACCCGGCCGGCCCCGCTCGCGCGACCTCCACCCGGAGGCGTCCCGGCGCCTCTACCACCCGGGCCTTGGGTCTCTCCGCCTTCTACGGGGATCCTGGCATCCTCGGCAAGGATCAGCACGTCCACCTTGTCCCGGAGAGGCGAACGAAAGTCCTCCGGATGCACGCTTAAAAACTCGAAGCCGTACTGCTCGAGCAGCCAGCGCGTCCAGCCTTCATCCATACTCCCGCTCCACGGCTGGTACAGCCCGATCCGCGGCCTCTTCAACGGTGTACCACTCGCGGTTGTGCGCTCGGCGACCAGCGCCAGCGAGCGGACCAGTTCAGCGCCGTCGTCCGACCACGAAAGCCGGCGGAACGAGACGGTCCGCATTCCAGTGGGGAACGTGGAATCGGCCGTGGGGTCGTATGTACGCTGTCGTTCGCTTTGGCCGAGGCCGGTCCAAGCCAGCACAGCATAGGTCGACCCCTCCTTGCGCTCGTTGGTCTTGGCGCGGAGCGTGGCGAGGTCGGCGGAATCCTTCCGCCATGAAAGGTCCGTGTAAATCGAAGGGGATGAGTCGAGCACGCGCAGCACGTTTGTTTCCGCATCGAACAGCTGCACGCCATTGCCGGTCTTGCCTTCGGCATTGATGATCATCGCCGGCATATGGCTGCGTTCTGTATTCTGCCAAGCGAAAGGTCGCCGGCGGCTTCGTCTGCGCACCGCTCGTCAGCGTGAGGGTCAGGAGACAGAAGAGAGCGGTCATCGCGGTTCTTCGCATTACACACCTTCCTTGCCTGTCCTCAAGACCGGGATAGTGACATTGGCGGGGAGGAGCAAATGCTGGACGTGTATCTGCATCTCATTGCCTGTTGCGAGAAGCATGTGAACGTCAACTGCCCATAAAACGGGCCGCGGAGCGAGGAAACGGAGAGCGCGCATGAGTTCATACCGCAATCCGAGGTTCAGCGTGAGATTGGGCCTCATCTTGTAGGTGTCCTGGAAGAAAAAGCTCCATTCCTTCGCCCTGAAGCGACGGTATGGGACCTCGAAGGGAGTTTAGGCCGTCTTCGAATTGGCGTTATACACCTGACGGATAAGCCCAACGCTTCCTGTCAGGTCGTTGGTGAGCTGCAACGCGCGATTCCGGTCAGTGCAGTGGGGCTCTGTTCGAATCGGCGTCAAGGTGCCCTCCGCCAAGGGCTCCCAGCAAGCCCTGCCCGGCCGCGGCTCATCACCATAACCGCCGGCGACCTTCTCGATACGGCAGATTCCTGCGAGCCCTCACATCACACACCGACTCCATGCATAAGGCCGCGAAGTGCATACGGAGACAATCCCGGCGCTGCTCATGGGCAGCGTGCTCCGTCCTTAACGGCAGTGCTCCACCGGGAAACCGGGGTGAAATCCGGCCGGTCATCATGTGCCGTGAGCGATGAGCGCACCCTATCGGATCGCAGCCATACCCGGACCGGCACAAATCCCATGCCTGCCAACTGAAACATCTCCGCGAATGAGTAGAATACCAGACAGCATCAGGTGAAGTGTCAACTTTTTGTGCGGCTATTTCCAAACGGTGCTAAGATTACCGGGGAATACGATCGGGAAGCTATGGAAAAGATGACCGCCGATAAAGCTGTTCGCGAAAGGGACGGGAAGCGATCCATCGCGGAAAAGGCCTATCAGCGGCTCCGGCTCGCAATTGTCGAGTGCCGCCTGGTGCCGGGGCAGCGCGTGACAGAAGCCTCAGTCGCGAAGGAGCTTCGAGTGGGGGAGACGCCCGCGAGGGAAGCCCTGCGCCAACTGGTTTTGGAAGGCCTGGTCCACGTCACGCCCCGTCACGGGTATGCCGTCGCCCCGATAACCCTGCGGGATGTGCAAGAGCTCTTTGAGCTGCGGTTGCTGATCGAACCGGCAACGGCCACGACGGCTGCCAGAAGCTCCCCCACGCCTTCCCTGGTGCGCCTGGAAAAGTTGAGCCAGGTCGGCTATTACGACGGCAGCCAGGATTCCGTGAGGAAGTTTCTGCGCGCAAACACCGAACTTCACACGCACATCGCACAGCTTTCCGGAAACCGTCGCATTGTCAAACTGCTGGCCCAGCTGCTGTCGGAAAGCGAACGCCTGATCAACTTCGGCATGCTCTCGCATCCGCAGAGTGAACAGACCGTGGGCGAACATCAGCGGCTTCTTGAGGCTATTGCCAACAGGGATGCCAATTCAGCCCGCCAGATCATGGAGGAACATGTAAGAGCAACCAGGCAAATGGTCATCGACAGCTTGATCACAAACACAGCCCTGCGCGAAATCCCCATCGGCGTATAACGGTTTTCAGCCTTCCGCCCTGCCGGACCGCAATCCAGGACCCGGCGGCGCTCTCCTTGTCAGGCATCCGAGAACACCGTTTTCCCGGCTGAAGCCGCGTGAATGCGGAGGCGAAGAAGGAGGCCGCGCGACTTTTGCCGGCGAGCCTGAAAATTTCGATGAAATATCTCCCTGTAGCGGTGGTATACTCTCGCTGTCGGCGGTTCTGCTCATGTCGCCGGAGAACCGCCGGCCGGAGTTGCCGGTTCGCCGGTCCTGCCGGCGGGAGAGCATTGGGCAACGAGACCGGAAAGCACCGCGCCCCATAGAGGCATTCGGCTATGACCATCACTCTGGATGGAACGTCCTTGACGATCGAGCAGATCGTCCGCATCGCGCGAGAAGGCGAGCAGGTCCGCCTGGATCCCAGGGCCCTGCAGCGTATTGCTGCGTGCCGCTCGATGCTGGAACGGAAGATTCAGGCACGCGAGATCATGTACGGAGTGAATACCGGCATCGGAGAATTTTCCGAAGTCGTGCTGGATGATGAACAGGTCGGTCAATTCCAGAGATACCTGATTTACAATCATGCCGCGGGCATCGGAGATCCGGCGCCCGTGGAGCACGTTCGGGCCGCAATGGCGAGCCGGATCAACGTCCACGCCCGCGGGCACTCCGGCTGCCGCCCCGAGATCCCCCTTGCCTATATGGACATGTTGAACAAGGGAGTAACGCCGGTGGTATGCGAAAAGGGATCGGTGGGCGCCTGCGGTGATCTGGCGCCGATGGCGCAGATAGCCCTGCTGTTGATGGGCGAAGGAGAAGCTTTTTACGGGGGGGAACGCCTGCCCGGTCGGGAGGCGATGGAGCGCGCAGGCATCGCCGTTCCGGGCCTGCAGGCTCGCGACGGGCTCGCCGCCATCAACGGCGCCAATCTCATCACCGCTATCAGCGCCCTGCAACTTTACGACATCAACCGGTGGCTGAAGCAGGCCGAGATTGCCTGCGCCATGACGCTGGAGGCGCTTTACGCGAACCTGAAACCTTATGATATCCGGCTGCACCGGCTGCGCGGCTTCCCCGGCGCCGTGCGTGCCGCTGAGGCCATCATGAAGTGCATCCACGGGAGCGATCTCCTGTCGGGGAAGATCAAAACCAAGGTCCAGGATGCCTACTCGATGAGGTCTTCCCCGCAGGTGATCGGGGCCGCCCACGACTCCGTCGCCTTTGCGAAGAAGCAGGTCGAGATCGAACTCAACGCCGTGGCCGACAACCCCATCTTCCTGCCTGACGAGGAGTTGACGCTCACAGGCGCCAATTTCCAGGCCTCACCCGTGTCGCTTCCCATGGAAATCGTCGGGGCAGCGGTGACAATGGTCTGCGTGCTGTCGGAGCGCCGCCTTAACCGGCTCACCAATCCGGCCCTGAGCGCGGGCCTGCCGCCGTTCCTCACCCGGGGGGCGGGCATGTTCTCCGGCATGATGCTCAGCCAGTACACGGCGGACACGCTCATCGTTGAGCAGCGTATCCTGTCGGCGCCGGCCGCTGCTGCTTCCATTCCGGCGGCGGCGGACCAGGAGGACTTTGTCTCGATGGGAATGAACACCGCCCTCAAAAACAATCAGATCCTCGACAACGCCTACGGCGTGCTTGGGATTGAGTTCATGGCGGCCGCGCAGGCGCTGGATTTCCGCGAGTTCAAACCGGGAACGGGCGTGGAAACGGCGCGCAATGTGATCCGCAAGTACGTAGAGCATCTCGATGAGGACCGCCCGCTGTACACCGACCACAACACGATGCGGCAACTGGTCCGATCCTGCGAGATTCTGGAAGAAGTCGAAAAGATAACGGGTTCCCTGGAACCGGCCATCCCGGCAGCGACCGGAGCGGTTCCTCAGCCAGAACTGTTCCGGAAGTAGAGCCATTCGGGGTATTGCGAACCCACGATTGCTCGCCGCGGGTCTTGCTCGCCAATGCCATTTCCAGATAACAAACTGCCGGCTGCTACGTATTTACCAGAAAGGCGGTCATGCCGAGCCGTGGCGATTCGGGGAACTACGGTCGCGGCATCCTTCAGACTCCGCTTCCTGTTGATCGGGAAGCTTTTCCCCGGGAACAGGAGCCGTTTCATGAGGTCTGCTGTCACACGCCGCACGCCGGTCATCGTACTCGCTTCACTCCTGCTGTTGTGCCTCCTCGTCACAGCCTTCGCCTCGGATGAAGGATCATGGGCTTACTGGCGAGGCCTGGGCGCCAACGGGATGGCTGTCGGAGATGCTCCGCTGAAATGGAGCGACACTGAGAACCTGCGGTGGAAGACTGCGATTCCAGGCAAGGGCCACTCCAGTCCTGTGATCTGGGGGGACAGGATCTTTCTGACCACGGCGATTCCCACTGCGCCGCCCGCCAGGACCGAGCCTGCAGCGGCCCCGCAGGGAGAGCGCCGCGGCCCTGGCGGCGCCAGCGGCCCGCAGCCCGAACACAAATTCGACGTCCTCTGCCTGGACCGCAAGACCGGGAAGATCCTCTGGCAGAAGACCGCCAAGGTGGCCGCGCCCCATGAGGGATATCACCGCACCTACGGCAGCTTCGCCTCCAATTCGCCGGTAACCGATGGCAAGCGGGTCTATGCTTTCTTCGGGTCCCGCGGCATCTACACCTACGACTTGGACGGCAACCTTCTGTGGGAAAAAGACTTCGGCGTTCAGATGCGCATCCATATGGCATTCGGAGAGGGGACCGCGCCGGTCCTGCACGAAAGCCGGCTTATCCTGAATTTCGATCACCAGGGAGATTCCTTCCTGGTGACGCTCGACGCGGCCTCCGGCAAGGAGATATGGAAGGTGGACCGGGACGAGGGCACCAGTTGGGCCCCGCCATTCGTGTTCGAGCACAAAGGGAAAAAGCAGATCGTCGTCAGCGCGACGCAAAAGGTCCGCTCCTACGATTTCGCAACCGGAGGCCTGATTTGGGAGTGCGCCGGGCTGGGATCCAACGTCATCCCCCAGCCCGTCATCCTGGACGACATTCTCTTCGTCATGAGCGGGCATCGGAACCCCAACCTGATGGCCATCCGCCTCGGCCGGGAAGGGGACCTCACGGGCACGGACGCAATCGTCTGGAGCCAGACCCGGGGCAACTCCTACACCCCTTCGCCCGTCCTGCACGACAACAAACTCTATGTCCTGACCGACAACGGACTTATCAGCTGCTACAACGCGCGCACCGGCGAACCCTACTATCACCAGAGCCGGCTGCCGAAGGCCTACAATTTCAAGTCGTCCCCCGTCGGGGCGAACGGGAAGCTGTACCTGGCCAGCGAAAACGAGGACGTCGTCGTCCTGCGCATGGGAGAAACCTTCGAGGTCCTGGCGACCAACACGATGCCCGGCCAGGTTTTCATTGCCACGCCGGCCATCGCAGGAGGGGAGATCTTTCTCCGCAGCCAGACCCACCTCTACTGCATTTCGGAGAAGTGATTCATCGGAGCACGCAGCCTGAAAGGAGCACTTCACGGAGGTTCACGGAGAAGCGCAGCGGTCCACGGAGGAATTCCCTGGTTCCCGCTCGCTTCTCCCGGGCGCCCCATTTGCCCTTGAACCTTACTTAAGTGAGTGCAAGTATTATCGAGCCGGGTATTGTCAAGCTCGCGATGAATTGAGGTGCATCTTATGCTGACTCGAACCTCCGTCGTTATCCTGCTCAGCCTCTTCTCCTCACCGTTGCTGGGAGGAAACTGGCCGCAGTTCCGCGGACCCAGCCGGGACAACATCTCCACCGAGACCGGCCTGCTCCGCAGCTGGCCGGCCTCGGGCCCCAAGGTCCTGTGGAAAACCCCGGTGGCCCAGGGCTACGCAGGGGTGGCCATAAAGGACGGCCGCGTCTACATTAATGACTACAACGAGGCCAAGAAAGAACACCTCGTCCGCGCACTCTCCCTGGATACCGGCAAGGATATCTGGCAGTGGAGCTACCCCGTCGAGATCAGGCCCAACCACGGCATCACCCGGACCGTGCCCTCGGTCGGCCAAAGCCTGGTTTTTTCGCTCGATCCCAAGTGCCGCTTTCACGCGATCGACATCAAGACCGGCAAGCTGGTCTGGCAGAAGAACCTCGTGCAGGAATACAGGACCACCATCCCGCAGTGGTATGCCGGGCAGAATCCGCTGCTGGACGGCGACCGGGTGATCCTTGCCACCGGCGGAGACGCCCTCGCCGTGGCGTTCGACCAGGCCACCGGCAAGGAGGTCTGGCGGTCGCCCAACCCGGCGAAAGACCTCATGTCGCACGCCTCGCTCATGCCCGCGACCATCGCCGGCGTAAAGCAGTACCTCTACCTGACGATGAACAAAGTCGTCGGCATCGCAGCCGCCGACGGGCAACTGCTCTGGAACAGCCCGTTCACCTCGAGAATGGCCGCCGTTCCATCTCCGATCCACATCGGCGACGGCCGCGTGTTTGTGACCAGCGGATACGAGGCTGGGAGCACGATGTACCAGGTGCAGAAGACCGCGACGGGCTGGTCGGCACAGAAGGTCTACTCGCTCACGAGCGCCCAGTTCAACTCCGAGACGCACACGCCGGTCCTTTACCAGAATCACCTGTTCGCCGTGGGCAGCAAGACGCGGGGCCGCTTCAGCTGTGTCAGCCTCGACGGCAAGGTCGTCTGGCAAAGCCCGGTCGTCTCGGGCGACATGGCCGCTTCCAGGACATTCGAACTTGGCGGATTCCTGCTGGCCGACGGCATGTTCTTCCTCCTCGACGGGCGATCCGGCGCCCTCCGGCTGGTGGAAGCCAACACCAAGCAGTACAATGAGCTTGCCAGTGCCCAGTTGCTGGAAGGCGAAGAGGTCTGGGCCCCGCCGGCCCTGTCCAATGGAAAACTGGTCATACGGGACCTCAAGCAGATGATCTGCCTGCAGGTCGGGCGTTAGGAGGAAGGGACAGAATCCGGCTGCGAGGATCTCACTGCCCGCCGGAGGAGGAGCCCCTGCGGCTCAGTGAAATCCACGCGCAGGCGCCTGGAGTTGCCATGGAACCAGACGAAAAGAACGGCACGCCGGAACGGTTGCTGGACCGCCTGCGGAAATCCTGGTTTCCGCCCGCCGCGGTGCTGGCGGCCATGGCCGGGATCGTAGCTGCAGCCTACCGGGGTTACACGGGCCCGCAGCCGCCCCTCGAAAAGCCGGAAACTCCGCCCGCTCCGGAACCTGCAGCGGAGAAGGAAGCGGAGCAGCCTCCCGTCCCGCTGGAGCTTCACTATGCCCGCACCGCCGTCATAGGCGGCAGGGATTCGCTGCACCCCTTCCGCCGCACCTTGCTGGGCGTTGCCGTCGGCAGTGGCGACAGGATCCACGCCCTCGGCGACGGCGAAGTCAGGATTTTCGAGGCCGGCGGAAGCTTCGTCCGCGCCTGGCAGGTTGTATCGGATGTCACATGCCTGGGGACGGCTCCCGACGGGCGCATCGTCGTCGGAGCCCCCGGCCGCATCGAAATATACGACGAGGCCGGGCGGCACCTGGGCGGATTCGCGGCCGGCGAAAAAGACAAGCCTGCCGCAGTCACCGAAGTGCGGGTGTTCGGCGGGGAGGTCCTCGTCGCGGACGCCGCGGCGCGCATCATCCGCCGCTACGATACGTCCGGCAAGCAGCTCGGCGCCATTGGCACCAGGACCAAGACCGGCAATTTCATCCTCCCCAACAAGTGGCTCGACTTCGACGTCGACGCCCGCGGTGTGGTTCGCGCGACCGACACGGGCCGGCACCAGGTTTCGGCCTGGGGGCTTGATGGCGAGCCGCTGGGTTCGTTCGGGAAGTTCGGCATGCGCAACGCAGAAGATTTCGTGGGGTGCTGCAATCCCGTGAACCTGGCCATCGCGCCGGACGGCCGGATCGTCACGGGCGAGAAGATGGTCGCCCGGGTGAAGGTGTACGAGCCCGAGGGCAGGCTCCTGGCCCTCATCGGTCCCGAAAACTTCGACCCGAACTGCATTCACATCCACCTGGCAGTGGACTCGAAGGGACGCATCCTCGCTGCCGACCCCGTCCGGCGCGAGGTGCTGGTATTCTCGCGGGTGGCAAAGGATGAGGATTCAAAGCAATGAGTGAGAAATCCACGAGACGTCAGTTCATCGACCGTTCCGTGCGCGTAGTCGGTTTTGCCGGCATCGCCGGCGCTGCCGGCCTGCTCGCATCCCGCGTCTCGGGCGACGCAGTCTACCAGGTCGATCCTTTCAAGTGCACCACCTGCGACCTGTGCCGCACGGCCTGCGTCCTGAGCCTCTCGGCGGTCAAGGCGGTCAACGATTTCCCGAAGTGCGGCTACTGCATGCTCTGCCCGGCCTACATGGACGTGACCAGCCAGCCGGACGAAAAGGGGATTCCGGCCGGCAAGATCTGCCCGCAGGACGCGCTCAAGCGGAAAATCGTCGGCGACGTGGACGAAGAGGACCCCAACAACAACTACTACGAGTACTACGTCGACGAAGCCAAGTGCGACGGGTGCGGCAAGTGCGTGAAAGCCTGCCTGCCGCCGGCGGGCAACGGGTCCCTGAGGCTCGAGATCCGCTACACCTACTGCGTGGAATGCAACGAGTGCGCCATCCGGCTGGTCTGCCCGGACGACGCGATTGTCAGAATACCGACGCCGGGATTCCCTCCCGCGGGGAGCCATGGTGAAGTGGAGAATGACTAGCCCTCGGTCCCCGTTCCTCCGGTCGCGCCGGTTCTGGCTGCTTTTCCTCGTATTCGCGGCACTCTCCTCGAGCCTGCTCTTCGCGCAATACCAGAAAAGCCCGCCCGACTTCGGGGACAGCTACAGCTTTCCCTCGCCGACGCACCCGGAGCCTCGCAGCGCCCTGGTCCGGAGCCTGGACATCGTCCTGCTCGCCGCCGCCCTGGGGACCGGCACCTGGCTCATCCTGAAGCGCCGCAGCCGCAACGGCGTGCTGATGCTCAGCATCGCCTCGCTGGCCTACTTCGGTTTCTACCGCAAAGGCTGCATCTGCCCGATCGGCTCAATTCAAAATGTGACCCTCTCGCTGGTCGATTCCCATTACATTGTCTCCCTGTCGGTGATCGCCTTCTTCTTTCTCCCGCTCGTGACCGCGCTTCTGTTCGGCCGCATCTTCTGCGGCGCGGTCTGCCCCTTGGGAGCCATCCAGGACCTGGTGCTCCTGCGGCCGAAGAAGGTGCCGGAGAAACTGGACCGGGCTCTGAGTTGGCTGCCCTATGTATACTTGGGCTTGGCGGTCCTGTTCGCCGGCTGGGGATTGAACCTGGCTCTCGGTTCCTTGGAAATCCAGGTGGGAAGGCGGTTCCTGATCTGCGAATGGGATCCTTTCGTCGGCATCTTCCGGGTCGCGGGGCCGTTTCACATGATGGCCATCGGCGCGGGCTTCATCCTGCTGGGGATGTTCTACGGGCGGCCCTACTGCCGCTGGCTCTGCCCCTACGGAGGGCTGCTGGCCATCCTTTCCCGGTTCGCCTGGAAAAACGTGCAGATCACGCCGGACAAGGAGTTGGACTGCGGGCTGTGCGCCGACGCCTGCCCTTACGGCGCCATACACGACTTGAGGGCCGATCGCGCGGATTGCCTGGCGTGCGCCCGCTGCTATGAGTATTGTCCCCGGGAGCTGGAACTCAGCGGCGGCGGAAGGGCAGACGAGGAACTCGTGCAGGTGAAACCCTAGTAAAGTGCGGTCGAGAGTTTGACATGGACAAGGCAGGGTGGAAGGAGAATGCGCGCACGTGGATCGGCCTGGGATCGGCCTGCACAGCTCTTCTATCCGCAACCCTCCTGCTGGCGTTCTACCTCCATGGCCGCATTGTCACTCCCGGAGACGAAGCCCGGGTCAAGGCCCTGAAGGAAGAGGCCAAAACAGACATCGAGGTGCAGAAGGTCCTGCAGCCGGAGATGGATCGTCAGCACCTCGTCCTGGTCAAGCGGCGCACCGTTTACGATTGGGGGGGGCTGGCCCTCCTGGTCTCGGCGGGAGTCCTTCTGATCTGGTATCGCTGGTTCAGGCCTGACCGCGGCTGCTGGGCCGCAGTCCCCGCCTGGCTGCGCGCCTACCTGGAGATGATTCCGGATCGGGCGGAGGAGGCATCCGCCAAGAAGCTGCCGCGCAACGTCGAGGAGAAGGCCGCGCGGCTGACCCCGGCGATGCCGGCCCTCCCGCCCCTCCCGGCCTCCCCGCCTCCAGCCCTGGACCTCGGCGCCGTGCAGGAAATCCTCGAATCCAGGGGGCGAGATCCCGAAGCTGTCATTCCCATTCTCCAGGCGATTCAGTCCCGGTACCGATACCTCCCGGGTGAGGCCCTCAAAAAAGTCTGCGAGGCGAGCGCTATCAGCCCGGCGCGAATTGCGGGAGTATCGACGTTTTACGGCCAGTTCCGCCACGAACCGGTGGGCGAGCACGTCATCAGGGTCTGCGAGGGCACCGCCTGCCACGTCTCGGGCGCCGTCGAGGTGGAAAACGAGCTGCGGCGATGCCTGCGAATGACGAACGGATCCGACACCGACCCGAGCGGCCGCTTCACCATTGAGCGCATCGCGTGCGTGGGCTCCTGCAGCCTGGCGCCGGTCGTAACCATCGACGAAGAGGTCTATGGCAGGCTGAGCGCGCTCACCGCCGGCCGGACGATCTCCGACTTCTTCCAGGCGCTCGCCCGAAAGAAGAAGAACGGCAACGGAAAACGGGGAACGGCCGAAGCCGGCCTTCCTGGCCAATCCGCCGGCGCGCGCCCCCGACCGGTGGAGATCCGGATCGGCCTCGGCTCGTGCGGCATCGCCAGCGGCGCGCGCCAGGTTCAGACCGCATTGCAGGACGCAGTCGTTTCGCTGGGAGGAGGCGCCGACGTCAAGCCCGTGGGCTGCGGCGGCCTCTGCCACGCAGAACCACTGGTCGAGGTGCTGGAAAACGGCAGCCGCACGCTCTACGGCAACGTGGCGCCCGACGATGTGCGGAAGATCGCCCGCCGGCACATCCCGCCCAGCGGCCTGCTGCGGAAGGTCCGGGAGGGATTGCAGGAGGCGCACGCCCGCCTGTTCGACGACCGGGCATGGGTGCCCGCCGAGAGCCGTGAAGTCGATGCGGCTCCGTACATGAACAAACAGGTCCGGGTCGTCCTCGAAAACTGCGGCCAGATCGACCCGCTGTCGCTGGATGACTACCGCGCACGGGAAGGCACGCAGGCGCTGGAGCAGTGCCTGAAGCTGCTTTCGCCGGAAGCGGTGATCGAGAAGGTGCGCCTCTCCGGACTTCGCGGGCGCGGCGGCGCCGGCTTTCCGACCGCGGTGAAGTGGAACATAGTCCGCCGCGCGTCCGGCGACATGAAGTATGTCATCTGCAACGGAGACGAGGGGGATCCGGGCGCATTCATGGACCGCGCCGTGATGGAGGCGGATCCCTTCCGCGTGGTGGAAGGGCTGGCGATAGCCGCCTACGCCGTCGGGGCCGCGGAAGGTTTCGTCTACGTGCGCCGCGAGTACCCCATCGCATCGCGCCACATGAAGGAAGCCATCCGCCTCGCCGGGGAAAACGGCCTGCTGGGCGAACGCATTTTGGGCAGCGATTTCAGCTTCAGGCTGGATGTGCGGGAGGGAGCCGGGGCCTTTGTCTGCGGGGAGGAAACCGCGCTGATCCTGTCGATGGAAGGCGAGCGCGGCATGCCGCGACTGCGGCCCCCGTACCCGGCCGAGGCCGGCCTCTGGGGGAAGCCGACACTCATCAACAACGTGGAAACCCTGGCGTGCCTCCCATGGATCCTCCGCCGCGGTCCCGAAGCCTTTGCCGCCATGGGGACGGAGAAGTCCAAAGGGACCAAGGTCTTCTCCCTGGTCGGCAAAGTGAACCGCGGCGGCCTGATCGAGGTCCCCATGGGGATCACCATACGGGAGATCGTGGAGGACATCGGCGGCGGCATCCGCGACGGCCGGAAGTTCAAGGCGGTCCTTGCGGGCGGCCCCTCGGGTGGCTGCATCCCCGCGAGCCTGGCCGACACGCGCATCGACTACGAGGAACTCGCCTCCACCGGCTCCATCATGGGCTCGGGCGGCCTTGCCGTCCTCGACGACCGCGACTGCGCCGTGGAGATTGCACGCTACTTCCTCCATTTCACCCAGAACGAGTCCTGCGGCAAGTGCACCTTCTGCCGCATCGGCACCAAGCGGATGCTGGAGATTCTGGAAAGGATATGCGAGGGGAAGGGCCGCGAGACCGACCTGCGGACGTTGGAAGAGCTGAGCGGTCTGGTGAAGAAGGCCAGCCTGTGCGGCCTGGGCCAGACGGCGCCGAATCCCGTGCTGACGACGCTGCGCTATTTCCGGCACGAGTACGAGGCTCACATCCGCGACCGCCGGTGCCCGGCGGCGCAGTGCAAGGCGCTGATCCATTACCGCGTCCTGGACAACTGCACGGGCTGCACCCTGTGCGCGCAGGCGTGCCCGGCGGCGGCCATCGAAAACCGGCCCTACGAACGGCACGAGGTCATCGACGACCTCTGCACCCGCTGCGGCATGTGCGTAAGCGCCTGCCCCGAAAATGCCATTGAGGTAGCATAACTATTCTGGGTTTTGTGGAATTCGTGAAATTCGCGGCTGGTGTTTGAATTGAGATGATTCACTTGAAGATAGACGGCCGGGAAATCTCGGTCGAACAGGGAGCGACGATCCTCGAGGCTGCGCGAAAGCTCGAGATCCGGATTCCCACGCTCTGCCACGTGGAGGACTTCGAGAAGTCCGCTTCCTGTTTCCTGTGCGCGGTGCAGATCGAGGGCCAGGCGAAGCTGTCGCCCTCGTGCGCCATGCCGGCTGCCAATGGCATGGCTGTCCACACCAACACGGAAGAGGTGCGCGACGCCAGGAAGGTGGCGCTCGAGCTCCTGCTCTCGGACCACGTGGGCGACTGCATCGGTCCCTGCCGGACAGGCTGCCCCGCGCGACTCGACATCCCGGGCTTCGTCACGCTCATGGCCGGCGGCGAGTTCAGGCGGTCCGCGGAGATCGCGGCCGATTTTCTCACGCTCCCTTCCGCCCTCGGTCGCATCTGCCCGCGCCTCTGCGAGCAGCGCTGCCACCGCTGCGACAAGGGGGAATCCCTGTCCATCGGCAACCTTCACCGGCTGGCCGGCGATCGCGACATGGCCTCCGGCGCCCGTTACGTTCCGCACAGGGCGAAATCGACCGGCAAGCGGGTGGCGGTGGTCGGCGCGGGACCCGCCGGCCTGGCAGCCGCCTATCACCTGCTCAGGCGAGGCCACGAGACCGAGCTGTTCGACCGGCACCCGGATCCCGGCGGCATGCTCCGCTATGGAATCCCCGAGTTCCGCCTGCCGCGTCACCTGCTGGCGCAGGAAATCGACGTCGTCCGGCTGCTCGGCGGCGCCTTCCGCATGGAAAAGCAGCTTGGCCGGGACTTCACCCTGGACGATCTGCGGCGCAATTTCGATGCCGTGTTTCTCGCCATCGGCGCGCAGGGGCTCCGCGGACTGGATTGCCCGGGCGAGAACCTGGCGCTGTCGGCGATCGACTTCCTCGAAAAGATCGCGCTCGGCACGCCTCCCGAGATCGGCGACGATGTCCTGATCCTGGGCGGCGGCAACACCGCCATGGACGCCGCGCGTTCTGCCCTGCGGCTCGGGGCGAGGAGCGTCCGGGTCCTGTACCGCCGGACGCGCAGGGAGATGCCCTGCCTGATGTCGGAGGTGGAGGCGGCGGAGCACGAAGGGGTGCAGCTCGACACCCTGGTCGCACCCGTGCGGCTCGACCGGGGGCCGGACGGGCGCCTGCATTTGACCACGCTGCGGATGGAACTCGGGCCGCCGGACGAAAGCGGACGCCCGCGCCCCGTCCCCGTAGACGGCTCGGAAACCACCGTGAGCGCCAGCTGCGTGATCGCCGCCATCGGCCAGGTTGTGGAAACCGCCGGCCTGGGAGCGGCGGGCCTGGCGCTTTCGCAGCGCGGCCTCAAGGTGAATCTCGGGACGCTGGCCACCAACCTCCCCGGCGTGTTCGCCGGGGGCGACGCCGTCACGGGGGCGGATGTTGCCGTTCGCGCGGTGGCCGCCGGGAGACTCGCCGCCGTTTCCATCGACCAGTACCTAGGGGGGCGGCCCGTGCAGGGCGACCCGGAAATGATAAGCGTCGTAATGGGAAAGATGAACGAGCAGGAGCTGGCGGAGTTCTTCCGGGAAATCGAGGAGACGCCCCGCTCCTCGATGCCCGAGCTGCCGGTGGGGGAGCGCGTGAAGAGCTTCGCCGAGGTCGAATTGGGCTTTTCCGACGAGGTCGCGATCCATGAGGCCGGCCGCTGCATGAACTGCGGCTGCGGGAAGGCCGGCGTCTGCGGCCTCCGCCAGTACGCCACAGAGTATGGCGCCGACCCGTTGCGCTTCGCGGGAGTGCGCCGGAATTTCCGCCGCGATGCTTCCCATCCGGAGATCGTATACGAGCCGGGGAAGTGCATCCTGTGCGGCGCCTGCGTCAAAGCGGCAGCGGAAATCGGCGACGGGCTGGGACTCGCGATTGTGGGCCGGGGGTTCGATGCTACCGTGGCCGTGCCGCTCAAGGGCTCGCTGATCGAGGCGCTTCCGCAGGGAGCGCGGCGGGTGGCGGAAGTCTGCCCTACCGGCGCTTTTGCGGTCAAAGGAAATGGGAACGGCGGCTGCCAGAGATAGGGCCGAGGAGGATCGTTTAAGTGGTCGGCGTAAACGGAGCCGCGAACGGCAGTGAGCGGTCACGTAGCCCAGTCAAGCGACGCAACCCGTCGGCGACAGGATTTTGCGAAGCGAGGAGCACCGTTTGACCGTTGCTGTGAAAGCTCCTCCTGCGTAAGCGTTTATTGCAGCCCAAAAGAAATACCTACTTGATACTCAAGATGGCCATGAAAAAAAATCTCTCACTCCAGATCCCATGTCTCTTCCTCGCCTTGCTCATGAGTGCGGCGCCGCTCCTTTCGCAGGACTGGCCCATGTGGGGCGGCACGCCGCAGCGGAACATGGCTGCATCCATCGCAAATCTTCCTTCCTCGTGGGACGCCGCCGCCATGACGAACGTCAAGTGGAAGGCGGCGCTCGGCGACCAGTCGTACGGCAATCCCGTCGTCGCGGGCGGCAAGATATTCGTCGGCACCAACAACCAGAATCCGCGCAATCCCGAAATCACCGGCGACAAGGGCGTTCTCATGTGTTTCCGCGAGTCCGACGGCGGATTTCTCTGGCAGGCAGTCTCCGACAAGCTGCCCAACGGCGAGGTCAACGACTGGCCGGAGGTCGGCATCTGCTCCTCGCCGGTGGTGGAGGGCAACCGGCTCTACTACGTCACGAACCGCGGGGAACTGGTCTGCCTCGACACCGAGGGCTTCATGGACGGCAGCAACGATGGATCCTACCAGGACGAAGCCCACAAGGGTCCGACCGACGCCGACATCGTCTGGAAGCTCGACATGATGAAGGATTTGGGCGTGTTCCAGCACAACATGGCCAACTCGTCCCCGCTCGTCTGGGGAGACCTGGTCTTCCTCGAGACCTCGAACGGCCACGACGAGAGCCACGAGCGCATTCCTGCACCGGACGCTCCCAGCTTCCTCGCCGTCGACAAAAACACCGGCAAAGTCGTCTGGCAGGACAACAGCCCGGGCGACCGGATACTGCACGGCCAGTGGTCATCTCCCGCGCTCGGGGAGATCGACGGCGTCATGCAGGTCTTTTTCCCGGGAGGGGACGGCTGGCTCTACGGCTTCAACGCTCGAACGGGCGAAAAACTCTGGAAATTCGATCTCAATCCCAAGGACGCGGTCTGGCCCAAGAACCGCAACGATGCCATCGCAGTTCCCGTCTTCCACGGCGGCAGAATCTACATCGCCACCGGACAGGACCCGGAGCACGGCGAGGGTGTGGGGCACATGTACTGCATCAATCCCGCCGGGAGCGGAGACATCACCGAATCGGGACGCGTCTGGCACTACGGCAAGATACGGCGTTCTATTTCCACCGCCGCCATCGCCGACGGGCTGGTCTTCATCTCCGACTTCAGCGGCTTTCTGCACTGCCTGGACCTGGAGACCGGACAGCCCTACTGGACTTTCGACGTTCTGGCTGCGGTCTGGGGATCTCCCGTGGTCGCGGACGGCAAGGTCTACCTCGGGGACGAGGACGGCGACGTCATCGTGCTGCAGGCAGGGAAAAAGGTGAACAAGATCGCCGAGATCAACATGGGCACATCGATCTACAGCGCCCCCGTCCCTGCGAACGGCGTGCTTTACATCATGACGCGCAATGAGCTTTACGCCATCTCGGAAGAAAAGCGGTGAATGGAAAGATTGAATCTGACATGAGGGATCCTGAAAGGATCGGGCAGGAAAGCCCAGGGTGTCAGCCCTGGGAATGGCGAACAGGTGGAGAGAGGAATCCTGAACGGGTGACACAACCTGTGCCGCCCTTTCAGGGCTCGTCAGCATTTTCGCCCGACATCCCGGGGCTCACGCCCCGGGCTTTCCTGTCCCGCCCCTTCGGGGCTGGGGCGCCTTGGATTGGACGCCTGTCGCAATTTCTGTTTGCTTCACGCTCATCTCCCCAATACCTGCCGGGTGCCCCGCAGACATCGCCCTTCGGGGCCAGGGCTTTTTCCCTGCGACGTCGGTGTCGATTTCGGCTTTTTTCCCGTTCAGCCCGGGCATATGTGCCGGCCAGGGCGCTTGGACTTCGGTATGTGTCACGTTTTTTGATCGTTGCGTCTCTGTCCCTAATGTGCGCGCTGGCCGTCGCGCAGGCGCCCCCCCCGGACGCCTGGCCCATGTTCCGCGGATCTACGGCACTGACGGGAATCTCCCAGGCGAAGCTCCCCAAGACCCTCAAGCTGCGCTGGAGCTACCAGGCCGAGGAATCGATCGAGTCGTCGGCGGCCATCGCCGGCCAGACGGTCTACGTCGGCGCCATGGACGGCTACCTTCACGCGGTCAACCTCCAGACGGGCAAGGCGCGCTGGCGCTATAAAACCACCGGGCCTGTGCAGGAGTCCTCCCCGCTGGTTCACGACGGGGTGGTCTACCTCGGGGACCTGGATGCCACCATGCACGCGGTGGACGTTGCGACGGGGAAGGCGCGTTGGACCTTCAAGACGGACAGCGAGATCAAATCGTCGGCCGTCTGGTGGAACAACCGCGTCTATTTCGGATCCTATGACCAGCACCTGTACTGCCTCTCCGCC
This sequence comes from Acidobacteriota bacterium, assembly GCA_037444305.1. Lineage (GTDB taxonomy): Bacteria > Acidobacteriota > UBA6911 > UBA6911 > UBA6911 > JBBIMP01. The sequence goes on along the minus strand of JBBIMP010000054.1, from coordinate 9,965 downwards.
GCGGACGGCAAGCTGCTCTGGAAGTTCGAGACGGAGGGCCCGGTCCACGGCACACCGGCGGTGGTCGGTGGGACGGCATACATTTCAGGATGCGACGAGGTTCTGCGGGCCATCGACGCAACCTCCGGAAAGCAGCTCTTCGCGCTTCCGCTGGGTGCTTACACCGGGGCATCCGCCGCAATCAGGGACAACCACGCCTACGTGGGCACGTTCGGCAACGAGGTCCTGGCGGTCGACCTCGGACTGCGCAGGCTGCGGTGGGCCTACAAGCACACCACCCGGAACTTTCCCTTTTACTCCTCTGCGGCGGTGACCCCGGATTTCGTGGTTGTCGGCGGACGCGACAAGATGGTGCACTGCATCCGGCGCGCCACCGGCGAGGAAGTCTGGACGTTTCTCACGGGCGCGAGAGTGGAGTCGTCGCCGCTCGTTGCGGGAGACCGTGTGTTCATCGGATCCAACGACGGCAAACTGTACGAGCTGGACCTGGCGACAGGCAGAAAAACATGGGAGTTTGTCGCCGGGGCCGCGCTGGCCGCCTCGCCGGCGGCGGCCGGGAACGCTCTCGTGATCGGCTCCTACGACGGCACGCTCTACTGCTTTGGACATTGAGACGGGCGCATGAAGATATCCTACATCACGGCCGGCGCGGGCGGCATGTACTGCGGGAGCTGCCTGCGGGACAACACTCTCGCCGCGGCGCTGAAGAACGCCGGCCATGATGTCCTCCTGCTCCCGATCTACACTCCGACCCGCACCGACGAAGCCAACGTCAGCCACAAGCGAGTTTTCCTCGGCGGCATCAACGTCTACCTGCAGCAGCGGTTCAGCCTCTTCCGCAGGACGCCCTGGCTCCTGGACCGCATCCTGGACCTGAACCCGCTGCTCAGGCTGACGACGCGCTGGGGGGTGAGCGTCAATCCGGCGCAGCTGGGGGAGTTGACCGTATCCATGCTGCGCGGAACCGACGGACCTCAGGGCAAGGAGATCGCCAAGCTCGTCCGCTTCCTGGCGGAGGAGGCGGCGCCCGACATCGTGAACCTGCCCAACTCCCTCCTGATCGCGCTGGCGCCCGCGATCAAGACGATACTGGACGTGCCCGTGTGCTGCACGCTGCAGGGTGAGGAGCTCTTTCTGGACGGGCTCCCCGAATCCCACCGGAGGGAGGCGCTCCGGCTGATCGCCGGGCACGCAGAGCACGTGGACGCGTTCGTCGCCGTGAGCGTGTTCGGCGCGCAGTACATGTCTGCGTATCTGGGCATCGACCGAAGCCGGATCAAGGTCGCCCCGCTGGGCATCAACTTCGAGGGTTACGAACGGAGATCCGGCGGGGAGCTCGAACCTTTCACGATCGGCTATCTGTCACGCGTCGCGCCGGAAAAGGGCTTGCACCTGCTGTGCGAAGCCTACCGGCGCCTGCGCGCAAACGAAGGCCTGCCGGCGAGCCGGCTGTGGGCGGCGGGCTACATCGCGCCGGAACACCGGGCGTACCTCGAACGGATCCGGCGAAACCTGAATTCCTGGGGCTTGACGGGCGACTTCCTTTATCATGGCGAGGTCGACCGGCCGGCAAAGATCGCGTACCTGAAGAACCTGAGCGTGCTTTCGGTGCCGGGTTCCTACGACGATCCCAAGGGCCTCTTCCTGATGGAGGCCATGGCCGCAGGCGTTCCCGTGGTGCAGCCTCGCCGCGGAGCTTTCACCGAAGTGGTCGAGAACACGGGGGGCGGCATCCTGGTGGACCCGGACGACCCGGACGCCCTGGCCCAGGGATTCCTGGATCTGTGGCGGGACCCGGAAAGGCGGAAGGATCTGGGCGACCGGGCTTACCGCGGCGTGCGCGCGCATTACGGCGCCGCGCAGATGGCCGACAGGGTGCTGGCGATCTACAACGAAATAGGGTGAACATGCACGAATGGAACCGTTAATGGACCCTGAAAGGGTCCAGCAGAAAAGCCCAGGGCGTAAGCCCTGGGGATGCTGTCGAACGGAGAAACAAACCCTGAAAGGGTGAAACGAGTTGTGTCGCCCATTCAGGGCTCGTTTACGCTTTTGCATCAAACCCCGGGGGGCTTACGCCCCGGGCTTTCCTATCCCGCCCCTCGGGGCTTGGGTGCTTAATCTCCAGTTTCTGCCGGTTGGGTGCAACCACACTGGTTTGGCGCCATTCGCGCAGGCGCAGACATTCAGGATGGAGCAAGTGCTGGAAGTCAGGGGATTGTCAAAAGAATATGCAACGCCGGGTGGGAGCTTGCGGGTGCTTTCGGACGTGAACTTCTCGCTCAAGGCCGGCGACTCGGCTTCGATCGTCGGCCCCTCGGGCTCCGGGAAGAGCACACTGCTCTATATCCTGGGCGCCCTCGAGCCGCCCACGGTGGGAACGGTCCTGCTCAACGGCAGGAACCCGTTCGAGCTGGAGGAAAAAAGCCTGGCCGCGTTCCGCAACGAGGAGATCGGGTTCGTCTTCCAGGATCACCACCTGCTGCCCCAATGCTCCGTTCTGGAGAACGTTCTCATCCCGACGCTGGTCTCGCAGACTGAGCGGGAGCGCATCGAAGAGCAGGCGCGGGAACTGCTGGAGCACGTGGGCTTGGGCCCGAGGACTCACCACCGTCCCCACGAACTGTCGGGCGGGGAGAAACAGCGCGCAGCGCTGGCGCGCGCGCTCGTGGGAAAGCCGCGAGTGATCCTGTGCGACGAGCCTACGGGAAACCTGGATCACGCCTCCACCGAAGCGGTTGCCGCGCTGCTCCTGAAGCTGCACGAGCAGCACCAGTCGATTTTGATCGTCGTCACCCACAACCTCGAGCTCGCGGATCGTTTCCGCACCCGGTACAGGCTCGTCGACTCCCATCTGTGCACGGCCTGACCGGATGTGCGCAAATCGGCTCAAGGCAGGCCGATCCGGTAGGCGGCCATCTCCCTGTCGTTCCGCACGAGCAGATAACCGTCCGCCATTGCGGGATTGTTCCATGTCCTTCCGCTCAGGGAGGAAAACCGTGAAATCTCGTCGTGCTTCTCGGGCGTGGCTCGGACCAGGACGACATCCCCGTCTTCCGTGGTGACGACGATGTGGCCCGACGCGAGAATCACCTGGCCGTAGCCGTACCGACCCCCCTTCCACTTCCTGTTCCCCGTGGCCGCCTCCAGGCAGACCATGATCCCCTCGTCCAGGCCGTAGATGTGGCCCTCGTGCAGGACAAATCCATTGAAGCGGCTCTTCAGCTGGTTGTTTTTCCAGACGGCGTGCGCCGAAAAACCTTCGCCTTCGTTCCGGATTTCAATGAGGGCGGAGCCGTGCCCATACCCCGAGGAGATAATGAACCGGCGGTCGTCCAGAGCGACGGGCTGCGAGCTGTTGGTGTCGTACTGGGTCACCCAGGGATGCTCCCAGAGAAGCGCGCCGCCCTCCACGGTCAAGCCCATCACCCGCGCCGAGCTCACTACAACCAACTGGCGCTTCCCGGCGAGCGTCGCCAGCATGGGAGAGACATAAGCCTGCTTGTCGCTCTGCGCCGTCCAGATGATCTCTCCGCTCTGCTTGTCGTAGGCGGCAACAGAGGTGTTCTGCCTTCCGCCCGGAAGAACGATCACCTTGTCGTCCACGATGAGCGGAGAGGCTGCCATTCCCCACTGCAGGTTCTCCGCCCCGGCGTCCTCCAGGATATTTCGCGACCAAATCGTCTTTCCCGTCCGGGCATCGAGGCAGCGAAAGACGCCGGTGGCGCCAAGGGCGTAGATTCTTCCTTCGTGCCACGTCGGCGTGGACCGCGGACCGGGCCCGCCCATCGCTTCCTGAAAATGCGCGGACCATGAGCTCGTCCACAATTCCCGCCCGTTTTTCAGGTCGTAGGCGGCGACAACTTCCCTGTCGCGCCGCTGTTCGATCGTGAAAGCCCGGCCGTTCGCGATGGCGAACGAGGCGTAGCCTCCCCCGATCGGCTGCTTCCAGGCGAGCGGCAGTCCGCCTTCCGGCCAGCGGGTCAGTATCCCGGCCTGGTCATAGCGCCCGTCACGGTTCGGGCCGCGAAATTCGGTCCAATAGGCCGAGCCCGCCGGTACGGGTTCGGCCGGGGCCGCTGCCGCGACGGGGACCTCCGCCGGGGGTTCCGCCTCCCGCGGCTCTACCAATCTCGGTGCTTCCTGCGTTGCCTTCTGTTCCGCGCGGTGCCTTTCGATGGCTTCGGCCTGCGCTGCGGGACGTGAAATGGTCAGGATCTTCGGAATCCCGCTGCCGTCGGGAATGAGCCTGACGCCGAAAAACATGTAGAGGTAGACGCAGGCAAAAATGAGGATCCCAAGCGATCCGAATATCTTTTTGAAAATGCCGGTCCCGCGCCGCATCCAGAGCAGGACGAGACCTAACGGAGGCAGCACCGCGGTCGATGCGAGCACCGCCGTCGCAGACTGATACCAGGGCCGTACTGTTTTGGTGGAGTTCATAGTGCTGCAATATTCTCACAAATCGATTGCCGATTCAAAACGGGGCAATGCGGCACACCGTGATCATTGTTCCATGGTCCCGGAGCCCCGGCGTTTTTTGATAGAATGCCGGCGCACCTGCAGACGCCTGATATCGAGATCCGGAGCAGACGGCGATGAGGGAACGACCGACGGGATCAACTGCGCGAGGCCTGGGGCTCTGGACGTGCACCTCCCTTGTCGCCGGGAACATGATCGGTTCGGGCGTGTTCCTCCTGCCCGCCTCGCTGGCCCCGTACGGCGCATTGAGCCTTGTCGCGTGGCTTTTCACAGCCTCCGGAGCCCTGATTCTGGCCCTGGTTTTCGCCCGCCTGAGCCGGCTGGTGCCCCGTGCGGGCGGCCCCTACGCCTTCACCAGGGCGGGCTTCGGAGATTTTGCCGGCTTCCTGGTAGCCTGGGGGTACTGGATCTCCATCTGGGCCGGCAATGCGGCGATCGCCGTTGCTTTCGTCTCCTACATGGGCTTCTTCTTCCCCGCACTTTCGGCGATCCCCGCGCTGGCCGCCGCAACAGCAATTGCCACGGTCTGGGCCCTCACCTTGATCAACAGCCTGGGAATCCGGACGGCGGGGGCGGTTCAGGTAGCGGCCACTGTGTTGAAGCTGGCGCCCCTCGCTTTGATCGGTTGCTTCGGCCTCGTCCATCTGAAAGCGGCAAACTTCACCCCGTTCAATCCGAGCGGCGAACCGGTTTTCGCCGCAGTGACTGCCGCGGCCGCACTTACCCTTTGGGCCTTTCTGGGCCTGGAGTCTGCAACCGTCCCTGCGAACGCTGTGCAGAACCCGGGGAGAACAATACCCCGGGCGACGATGCTCGGCACGCTTGCGGCTTCCGTCGTGTACATCCTGGGAACAGCGTCGGTGATGGGGGTAATCCCCCGGGCAAAGCTGCTGGAATCCACGGCTCCCTTTGCAGACGCGGCCATGGCCTTGTGGGGACCCTGGGCAGGATACCTTGTGGCCGCCGGCGCGGCTGTCTCCTGCTTCGGCGCCCTCAACGGCTGGATACTGCTCCAGGGGCAGCTTCCGCGCGCTGCGGCGGTGGATGGCCTCTTTCCGGCTCTCTTCGGGCGGCTCTCCACGCGCGGGACCCCGGTAGCCGGGCTGATCCTGTCGAGCATCCTCGTCACGCTCCTGGTTGCGACAAATTACACGAAGGGGCTGGTGGCAATGTTCACCTTCATCATCCTGCTGTCCACCCTGACCACGCTCTTTCCCTACGTGTTCTGCGCCATGTCCGCGCTCATGCTGGTAAACAGAGTCCCAGGGTCCGAGATCACGGGAAGCCGGCTGGGGACGTCAATCCTGGCCGCCCTCGCGTTTGCCTACTCCCTCTGGGCAATCGCCGGCTCAGGCCGGGACACGGTCTTCTGGGGTTTTCTGATGCTGCTGAGCAGCCTGCCGGTCTACGTCTGGATCAAACGGAAAAATCCCGATCCGCATGAATCATGACGGGTAAGGCCTTGAAAGCCGTGTTGGGGGAATGAGGTAAAGGGATCCGCGAACGGCAGTGAGCGGTCAGAAGGCCCCATCAAGCCATGAGACCCGTCGCTGTCGCTCCGGGCTCCGTTGACCGCCGGCCAAAAAGCACGATTGGCAAATGAAGCACCATGAAGTTGTTCCCGTGGGGTTTTCTTCGCGCGCGTGAGTACAATTTTGCGTGCTGTTTCGCAGAGGGCTCGAGAGCCCGGGAGCCTGGTATAAAATGCAAAGTGGTTTGCCCGTGATATCCAAGGAGGCAAAAATGAAAAAGCAGATCCGGGGCTTGGCGGTGTTTCCCGCCCTCCTTTTCAGCGTGATGGCGTCGACTGGTGCAGAGGAGCGGCTGCCCGGGCCGCGTTTCACCGATCCCGAAAGGAGGGCAAAGCTCGAAAAAGCGCTCCCCGAGATCGAATCCATCTTCGAGCGCTATTGGAAGCAGCGGGGCACGCCCGGGCTGGTCTATGGCGTGGTGATCGATGGCGAGGTCGCGACGATCAAAGCCTTCGGCGTCCGCGACCGGGCTGCCAACGATCCCGTGACCGCGGACACGGTGTTCCGCATAGCCTCGATGACAAAAAGCTTTACCGCTCTCGCAATCCTCAAGCTGCGAGATGAAGGCAGGCTGTCCTTGGACGATCCCATTGTCCGCTGGATTCCCGAGGCCGTGCACCTCCAACCCGCAACCAAGGACTCTCCGCCCATCACGGTGCGCGACCTGCTGACGCACGGCGCCGGGCTTCCCGAGGACAATCCCTGGGGCGACCGGCAACTTGCCGTTGAGGACAGTGTCCTGGTCGAGTGGCTGAAGAAAGGGCTGCCGTTTTCGACGCCGACCGGGACTGCCTATGAGTACTCCAACTACGGCTTTGCGCTGGCCGGACTGGTAGTGCAAAGAGCTTCGGGCGAGGACTACCGTCAGTACCTGGAAAAGCGGGTTCTCCAGCCTTTGCACATGACGGCTTCGACGCTGGAACCCTCCGCCGTGCCGGAGGCCGCGCGCGCCACCGGCTACGGGAGGTCGGGGGATGGCTATTTCGAGGAGCCGTCGCTTGCCCACGGAGCCTTCGGCGCCATGGGCGGCCTGCTTACTTCGGCAAAGGACCTCGGCCGGTACGTGGCCTACCAGCTCTCGGCTTTCCCGGCGCGGGACGGTGACGAGACCGGGCCGGTGCGCCGGAGCTCTCTCCGCGAGATGCAACGGGTGTGGCGGACTTCTTCCTTCTCGGTCAGCCGCTCTTCGCCGGATGCGGCCCTCCGAGTCCTTGCGGGCGGATATGGCTACGGCCTCGGGATCTCTCAGGATTGCCGTTTCGCGCATATGGTCGGTCACGGCGGCGGGCTCCCGGGTTTCGGCTCCTACATGCTCTGGCTCCCGGAACATGGGGTGGGAATGTTCGCGATGGCGAACCTGACCTACTCGGGACCGTCGGCGCCAATCCAGGAGGCGCTGGACGCTTTCAGGAAAACCGGCGGGCTGAAGCCGCGCGAGCTTCCCCCGTCGCCTGTTGTCGTTGCGGCACGCGACGACATTGTGCGGCTCTGGACCAAGTGGGATGACGAAGCAGCAGACGTCCTGGCGGCAGACAACCTGTTTCTCGACACACCAAAGCCGGAGCGCCGGAAGGAAATGGAGCGGATAAAGTCCGAGGTGGGCGAATGCCGTGCTATCGGCGACGTGGAGCCGGAGAATCTCCTGCGGGGGAGATTCCGGATGAACTGCGAGCGGGGGTTCGTGGATGTGACCTTCACGCTCGCCCCGACGCTGCCGCCGCGCCTGCAGCACCTCCGTTTTTCGAGGACGAAGCCCATGAACGAGGGCATGCGGTCAGCGGCGGAACGCCTGGCCGGTCTCGTGAGCTCTTTCTCCGCCGAGGCGCTCGCGGGTTTCGCCGCGGACTCGCTGGACGCGACCAGGCTGGCCGCTGATCTGACCGCCTTGAGGAGCGACTACGGCGAATGCCGGCTGGGCGAAACCCTCGGCGGCGACGGAGCGGGCGTCGCAACGGTGCGCCTGGAATGTGAGCGCGGCGCAGTGGCGGCCGAACTGAGGCTGGATGCGCAGGCAAGGATGTCCGGCGTCTCTTTCCGCGCTCCTCTGGAGGCGCGCTGCGTGCCGTAATGGAGAACGGCCATGCTCGATGATCTGCTCGAAGGCTTGCTGGAATCCTGGTCGGCCGGGAGAACTGCTTCAAGAAGGACCCAGGTTGTGATGCGCCTGTTCTTCGGCATCCTGGGCACCGGGCTGTCCACGGCCGGGATGTATTTCACGATGGGATTCGAGGCGGGTCTGCATTTCCGGCTCGCAGGGGCTGTGATGTTCTTCTTCCTCGCCTGCTTCTGTTTTTTCAACATCGCGCTGTTCAAGCGCTGGGGTTGGCCGGGCCGCTTTTTTCTGTTCAGCTTCGGAGGGTTGTTTGTCGTGAGGATCCTGTTCGGCGCCTGATGGCGGCGCCTCACAGGGGCTATGGGAGGTCAGACATGAGAGTGATATTTCGTCGGCCGCTATCCTTTGTGCTACTCGCAGTGCTCGCGGCGTATTGGACGGGCGCGGCCGTATCCAGCGGAAACTGGGATTCGTTTCGCGGGCCGCGGGCCGGGGGAGTGGCCGACGGGCAAAACCTGCCGGACGCCTGGAATGGCGTCAACGGCGAGAACATAGAATGGAAAACGACCATACCCGGCCTTGCTCATTCGAGCCCGGTTGTCTGGGGCGACCGCCTCTACCTCACCACGGCCATCAGCAGCGAGGACGGCGCGACCTTCCGGCACGGCCTCTACGGCGAGGGGGACGCGTCGAAGGACCTTTCGATCCACCGGTGGAAGGTCTACAGCATCGACAAGAAGTCCGGGAAGGTCGTCTGGGAGCGTACCGCCTTCGAGGGCCCGCCCAGGGAAAAGCGGCACGTCAAATCCACGTATGCCAACGCCACGCCCGCCACGGACGGCAGGCGCATCATGGCGCTCTTCGGCTCGCAGGGGCTTTACTGCTACGATCTCGAAGGGAACCTGCTCTGGAAGCAGGACCTCGGGATCCTGGATCTCGGCGCTTATGACGCTCCCCAATACGAGTGGGGAACGGCGAGCTCTCCCATCATTTATGGCAACTTGGCCGTCGTGCAGTGCGATACGCAGAAGGAAGATTTTCTCCTGGCGCTCGACATCCGCACCGGCAAAACGGTGTGGAAGACCCCGCGAGAGGAACTCCCTTCCTGGGGCACACCGACGGTGGTGACCCACGACGGACGCGCCGAACTCGTCACAAACGCTTCCAACTTCATACGCGGCTACGATCCGGAAACCGGCAGGGAGCTCTGGCGCCTGGGAGGGAGTTCCAAGATCACGGCGCCCACGCCGGTTTTTGCCGATGGCCTGATCGTGGTCGCGAGCGGCCGAAGGCCGGAGGCCCCCATATTCGCAATCCGTGCGGGAGCATCCGGGGACATAACTCTCGCCAGGGACCAGGCATCGAGCGACGCGATTGCCTGGAGCAGGCAGCAGCGGGGCTCCTACATGCCGACGCCGCTGATCTACCGGGGACTTCTGTACGTTCTCGCCAACCAGGGCATATTGGACAGCTATGAGTTCGGCACCGGGAAGGAGGTTTACCGGCAGCGCATTCCCCACCAGGGAGGCGGCTTCAGCGCTTCACCCGTTGCGGCCGACGGCCGGATTTATCTATCGAGCGAGGACGGCGACATATTCGTGGTAAAGGCGGGGCAGGATTTCGAGTTGCTCTCCACCAACCCGATGGGCGAGCGGCTGATGGCCACCCCTGCGCTTTCGGATGGCACGATGTTCATCCGCGGCGAGCGCACCCTCTTCGCCGTCTCCAGAAAGCCCAGGCGCTGAGCGATGCGGGTGGCGGCCCCGGGGGTGCCGACTATCCTTACCCATCTTCGCGCTGAGGTGCGGATCGGACAAACCTCGTCTCGGTATTGTTGCAGGCCTCGCATGTACCTGAGGGCCGCGGCCGGGTTTTCTGCAATCCAGGATAACGCTCGC
>JBBIMP010000053.1:0-30457 GCA_037444305.1 Acidobacteriota bacterium | reverse complement strand
GGGCGTAAGCCCCGGGAATAACGGAGCAAAATAAACGGGGAGCCCTGCAGGGGCGAGACATCAATCCCTCGAATTGCGTCACTGCAATAGCGGATTTTCAATAACTCACGGGGCGGGAGCGCCATGATCGACCTCAGCATCAACCCGGAGCAGCTCAAAAGGGGCGTCCAGCGGGCGAAAGAGCGCAACATCGTCATTCCGACCTTCGCGCAGATGAAGGACCCGGCGAAGATCCCTGCGGCCGTCAAGGAACGCCTGAAAGACGTCGGCCTGTGGGACCTGAATCCGCTCAACCTGTTCCGCATCACCTGGCACAACGAACCGGTGCCGTTCGGCGGCGGTTTCGGCCCGGTGAAGCCGGTGGAGTTCCCCCGGTCGCTGACCGGCGTGGACACGCGCATTCTCGCCCTGGCGGGGAAGTGGTTCCCCACCGGCGCGCACAAGGTCGGCGCGGCTTTCGGCTGTCTCGTTCCGCGTCTGGTCACCGGCCAGTTCGACCCCACGACGCAGAAAGCCGTGTGGCCGTCGACGGGCAATTACTGCCGCGGCGGCGCCTACGACTCCGCCCTCCTGGGCTGCGAGTCGATCGCCGTCCTGCCCGAAGGAATGAGCCGCGAGCGCTTCGAGTGGCTTTCGAATGTGGCCGGCGAAGTGATCGCCACGCCCGGGAGCGAGAGCAACGTCAAGGAGATCTTCGACAAGTGCCGGGAATTGCGCAGCTCCGGCCAAAACCTCGTGATCTTCAACCAGTTCGACGAAGCCGGCAATCATCTCTGGCACTACGACGTCACGGGGCGGGCGCTCGAGGAGATGCTTAGCAGGGAACTGCGCCCCGGCGAGGAGTTTCGCGGGGCCGTCTTCACAACGGGATCCGCCGGTACGCTCGGCGCCGGGGACTATCTGAAAGAGATCTTCCCCGCCGGCAAGCTCGCGGCCAGCGAAGCGCTCCAGTGCCCGACGCTGCTCGCCAACGGATTCGGCGCGCACCGCATCGAGGGCATCGGCGACAAGCACGTGCCCTGGATCCACAATGTCCGCAACACCGACATGGTCATGGCCATCGACGACGAAGCCGCTATGCAGGTCATCCGCCTGTTCAACGAACCGGAAGGTCGGAGATACCTGGCGCAGATGAGCGTGCCCGATGCCGTCATCGGGCAGCTTCCCCTCCTGGGCATATCCGGCGTGGCCAACCTGCTGTCGGCGATAAAGATGTCGCGCTGGTACGAGTGGGGGGCGGGCGACGTGGTGGCGACCGTCCTGACCGACTCGATGGAGATGTACCAGAGCCGGCTGCGCGAGCTGAACGCCGCGCACGGTGAGTTCACTTCCCGCGAGGCCGCCGCCGCTTATCACCGGCATCTGCTGGGGCAGGGGACCGAAAACGTCGAGGAGCTGAGCTACCCCGCACGCAAGCGCGTGCACAACCTCAAGTACTTCACCTGGGTGGAACAGCAGGGCAAGACTTTTGAGGAGATTCAGGCACAGTGGTACGATGAGCGGTACTGGCGCGGCATTCATGCCCAGGCCGGCGAGATCGATGCGCTGATCGAGCAGTTCAACGAGATGACCGGGCTGCTGCGGCAATTGTGACCCAGGGCAAACGGCGAGCCAATCCCCGGTCCCTGCGGCGGGCAGGCCGCCGGCAGCCGATTTCGGAGCGAGAGATCTTCAGTGTGGCACGGATACGAAACCCCCGGTTCAGTTGAGGAGGCCTTGCGCTTTCTGGCCGATTACGGTGCCGGCGCGCGCGTCATTGCCGGCGGCACCGACCTGCTGGTGGAAGTGCGGCGCGGCGCGCGGCCGGAATTGGTGCTGGTCGACGTGACCCGGATCGGCGGGCTCGACCGGGTGTGGCTCGACGACCGGAATCTCGTGCACATCGGCCCGACGGCGACCCACAACCAGGCTGCGGCTTCCCCCCTGCTGGCTGATCGCGGCAGCCCGCTGGCGCAGGCCTGCGCGCAGGTCGGCACGCCCCAGGTGCGCAACCGGGCGACAATCGCGGGCAACCTGGTGACCGCCTCTCCGGCCAACGATGCCATCACGGCCCTGTGGGCGCTCGATGCCCGGCTGACGCTGCGCAGCCTCGAGGGGGACCGCACGCTGACGTTTCCCGAATTCTACCTCGGCGTGCGCCGGACGGCGCGGGCCGACGAAGAACTGGTGACCGACATCTTCTTTCCGGCGCTGCGCCCGGATCAGCGCGGGGCATTCGTCAAGCTCGGCCTCCGCCGCGCCAACGCCATATCGGTGGCGAATGCCGCGGTGGTGCTGACCTTGAACGGCCCGGCCGTAGCGGATGCGCGCATTGCGCTGGGGAGCATCGCGCCCACGGTCGTGCGCGCCCCCGAAGCTGAATCCCTTCTGATCGGAAATCCCCTGTCGGAGGCGCACATCCTGAGGGCGGCTGACCTGGCCGTGCAGGCCGGGGCGCCCATAACGGACGTCAGGGCAGGGGCGGAGCATCGCCGGGAAGCGATCCGGCTGCTGGTCCTGCGGGCCCTGGAAAAGCTCGCCGGCAGCTCCGCCGCGCCGGAGGTTGCGCCGCCGCTTCTCTGGGGCCGCACCGACGGCCGTTTCCCGCCCCTGGCCGGGGAAGGGCTGAGCCACCGGATACCGCACGCCAATGCCGTCGCCTGCACGGTGAACGGGGAACACAAGGTCGTGCAGGGAGCGGGCGCAAAGAGGCTGCTCGACATGCTGCGCGAGGACCTGGGTCTGACCGGCACCAAGGAAGGGTGCGGCGAAGGCGAATGCGGCGCCTGCACGGTCTGGATGGACGGCATTGCGGTTCTCGCCTGCCTGGTGCCCGCACCTCGCGCTCACGGTACGAGCATCGTCACCGTCGAGGGGATGGCGCAGAACGGAAACCTCCATCCCCTGCAGCAGGCGTTCATCGACGAAGGGGCGGTGCAGTGCGGGTACTGCACGCCCGGTTTTGTCATGGCGGGCGCCAGCATGCTCGAAGAGGTGCCCCGCCCCACGTGCGGGCAGGTCAGGGCCGGGCTGAGCGGCAACCTGTGCCGCTGCACCGGCTACTACTCAATCATGAAGGCAGTGGAGAGGGCCGTTTCAGAAATGAACCTGCCCGATGCCGGCCGGGCGGTGTCATGAACCAGGCAATCGGCCGATCGATTCCCCGGGTGGATGCCCGGGCCAAAGTCACGGGTGATGCCAAATACCCTGGCGACCTGGCGATGGACGGCATGCTGCACGCCAGCATCCTCTTCGCCGGCCGCCCCCACGCGCGCATCCTGCGCATCGACACCGAAGATGCGGCTGCCCTCCCCGGCGTGGCTGCCATTTTCACTGCCCGCGACGTCCCGGTGAACGAGCGCGGCCTGCAGATACCGGACCAGCCGGTGCTGTGCGGGCCCGGCTCGGCCAAGCCGGGGGCGGACATCGTGCGCTTTGTCGGCGACCAGGTGGCGGTTATCGTCGCCGAAACCAAATCCGTCGCTTCGAAGGCCCGCGGCCTGATCCGGGTGGAATACGAAAACCTGCCGGTCATCACGGACCCGTTCGAGGCCCTCGAGCCGGGGGCTTTCCAGATCCACGCCCACCGGCAGCCCAGCCGGATCCACCCGGAGATCTGCGCGGACGGCAACCGCATCTCGCATCACCAGATCCGCAAGGGGAATGTCGCAGCCGCGTGGTCGCAGGCCGACGTGATCGTAGAGAGCGAGTACCGCACGCCGTCGCAGGAACACCTCTTCCTCCAGCCCGAGGCCGGCCTCGGCTACATCGACGACGAGGGCCGCGTGGCCGTGGCCGTGGCCGGGCAGTGGGTTTCGGAAGACCAGCACCAGATCGCGCATGCGCTCGATCTGCCCGTGGACCGGGTGCGCGTCGTTTATCCCGCGATCGGCGGCTCCTTCGGGGGCCGTGAAGACATGTCGGTGCAGATCGTGCTGGCGCTGGCGGCATGGAAACTGCGCCGCCCGGTGAAGATGGTGTGGGAGCGCGAGGAGTCGATCCGGGGACACTGCAAGCGCCACCCTTACTGGATCCGCTCCAAATGGGGCGCGACCCGCGAAGGAAAGCTGGTGGCGGCGGAGATCCGCATCGTCGCCGACGGTGGCGCCTACTGCTACACCACCAACAAGGTCCTCGGCAACACCGCCGTGACCTGCACGGGACCCTACCTGATCCCGAGCGTGAAGGCGGACATCGACGGCGTCTACACCAACAATCCCCCCAGCGGCGCCTTCCGCGGCTTCGGCTCGCCCCAGGCCATCTTCGCGGCCGAAATGCAGATGAACAAGCTCGCGCAGGCCCTGGACATGGATCCGGTGGAGCTGCGCTGCCGCAATCTGCTGCGGGAAGGGGATCCGACAGCCATGGGAACCCCGCTGCCCCCGGGCATAAGCCTCGTGGAAGTCACCGAGCGCTGCGCGGCGGCCGGCGGATGGACGCGGAGCGACGCGGGCTGGCAGCGGCCGGCACCCCGCCAGGCAGGCTCCCGCGTCAGGAAGGGAATCGGGCTGGCCACGGGCTTCAAGAATGTGGGCTACTCTTTCGGCTACGCCGAGAATTGCAGCGCCGGCATCGAGCTGCGGGGAGGAGCCGGGATCGAAGAAGCCCTCGTCTACATCGGCAGCGCCGAAGTGGGGCAGGGAACCCACACCGTAATCAGCCAGATGGCCGCAGCAGCGCTCGAGCTTCCGCCGGAGAAGGTGAGATTGATCGTCTCCGACACGGCCAGCAGCCCGCACACCTCTGGATCGGTGTCGGCATCGCGCATGACCCTGATGGCCGGAAACGCCCTGCGGGGCGCCGCGGACAGGGCGCTGGCGGCCTGGCGCGCCGGCCGGCGGCCCGCGCGCGGGGATTACACCTACCGGGCGCCGGCGACCACGCCCATAGATCCCGAAACCGGGCACGGAGCCCCCAATTTCTCCTACGGGTATGTGGCGCAGGGTGCGGAGGTCGAAGTGGACGTCGAAAGCGGCGAATTGCGCATCCTGCGCATCGTCTGCGCCGGCGACGTGGGCAAGGCCATCAACCCGCAGCAGGTGCTGGGGCAGATCGAAGGGGGCGTGATCCAGGCGCTGGGCTGGGTGACGTGCGAGGATTTCGTCACACAGGAGGGGCGCGTGCTGACCCCGAACCTGAGCACCTACCTGATCCCCACCACGGCCGACATTCCCGAACGCCTCGACGCTTTGATCGTGGAACATGCCGACCCCGTGGGCCCCTGGGGCGCACGCGGCCTGGGCGAGCTCCCCTTCATTGCGGTCGCGCCTGCGGTGGCGGCCGCCGTCCACGACGCCACGGGGATCTGGTTCGACGAGTTTCCGCTGACGCAGGAGCGGCTGCTGCAAGGCCTGCGCCGCCGCAGGAGTGCGAGCAAGGTTCTGAGCGATGCGCCCGCTGCCGTTTGACTTTCTGCTGCGCTGGATCCTCGAGGAGCTCGAGGGACGCCAGTCCATTTTCGGCATTCACCGGGACTTCTTCTTCACCCCGCGGCCGGATTTTCCGTTTGCCTCCTCCCGGCTGTTCGGGCAGACCCTGGCGACGCCCATCGGGCCGGCCGCCGGCCCGCATACGCAGCTGGCGCAGAACATCGTCGCCGCCTGGCTCTGCGGCGGGCGTTTCATCGAGCTCAAGACCGTGCAGATCATGGACGCGCTGGAGATACCCCGGCCGTGCATCGACATGGAGGATGAAGGCTACAACATCGAGTGGTCGCAGGAACTCAGCCTCGAGCAGTCCGCGCGGGAATATGTCAAGGCCTGGGCCCTGATTCACATCCTGCATCACCGGCTGGGCTTCGCGGAAGCCAACCCTCCGGGGACCATCTTCAACATGAGTGTCGGCTACGATCTCAAGGGCATCCGGAGCGCCCCCATGACCGGCTTCCTCGAGCGGATGCGGGATGCTTCCGCCGACCTGGCGGACATCCGCGACGCGCTGCGAAGGCAATATCCCCGTCTTGCCGGCACGCCGATTCCCTCCCGGATCGCGGACAACGTCACCCTCTCCACCATGCACGGCTGCCCCCCGGGCGAGATCGAGCAGATTGCCCGGTACCTCATGGCGGACAGAGGACTCCACACCACGGTGAAGCTCAATCCCACCCTGCTCGGAAGGCAGCGCGTCCTGGGCATTCTCCGCGACGATCTCGGCTTCGGGGAGATCCGGGTCCCGGAGTCCGCCTTTGCCCACGACCTGCGCTACGCCGAAGCCGTCGACCTGATCCGGTCGCTCCGGCGGACCGCCGCGAGCAACGGCCTGACCTTCGGCGTCAAGCTGAGCAACACCCTGCCTGCCGGCAACCACAAGGGGAACCTGCCGGGGGATGAAATGTATCTTTCGGGGCGCGCGCTCTATCCCCTGACCATGAATCTCTTCCACCGCCTGGCGGTCGAATTCGAAGGCGGCCTGAACGTCTCGTATTCGGGCGGCGCCGACGCCCTCAATGTCTGCGAGGTTCTGGCAGCGGGAGCTCTGCCGGTCACGGTGGCCACCGACCTGCTCAAGCCGGGCGGCTATGCGCGGTTCGGTCAATACCTCGAGAACCTGGAGTCTGAGATGAATCGCCGCGGGGCGGAAAGCCTGCACGAGTTTCAGCGCGACAGGCCGGCCGGCCTCGGCCGGTCCGCGGCGGAGGCGCTCGCCAATCCGCGTTACAAACGGAATTACTACGGCGGCATGGAGCCCAAAGTGGAGTCCGGACTGGGCTTCTTCGACTGCATCGCCGCGCCCTGCGTCGAGCCCTGCGCCGTGCACCAGGATGTCCCCGGGTACGCGCGGTTCATAGCACGCGGGGAATATGACCGCGCGCTCGAGGTCGTCATGGCGCGCAACCCCCTGCCCGGAGTAACGGGATACATCTGCACGCAACACTGCCGGCAGGCCTGCACCCGGTCTGCCGGCAATTACGATCAGCCCGTGGAAATCCGGGCGCTGAAGCGGTTCGCCGTAGAAAGAGGCCGGATCGCCCTGCCCGCGGAGCGCGAGCCAGGCCGCAGGGCGGCCATTATCGGCAGCGGGCCGTCGGGATTGGCGGCCGCTTATTTTCTGGCGCTGAACGGAGTCCGGGCCACTGTCTTCGAGGCCAGGGCCGTCGCGGGCGGCATGATGCGGCTCGCCCCGCCCTTCCGGCTTCCCACGGCGGTCCTTCAGCAGGATGTGGACAGGATCGTAGGGCTGGGCGTCGAACTCAGGCTCTCGCAGCCGGTCAACAGGCCGCCCGGGGAATTGCTGAAGGATGGCTTCGACGCGGTGTACATCGCCAGCGGCTTTCAGAAAGACGCGCCGCTGTACATCGGCGGGCTGCAGGGGCCGGGCGTCCTGGCCGCTTTGGACGTTCTGCGGCGCGCCCGTGCGGGCGACGCCATCGAACTCGGCCGGCGGGTGCTGGTCATCGGCGGCGGCGACACGGCCCTGGACGCGGCGCGCGTGGCCCGCAGGCTTACTTCCGGAAGCGTCACGGTGGTCTACCGGCGCACCAGGGAGGAGATGCCGGCAGGCGAAGAGGACAAGGCAGGCGCCTGGGAGGAAGGGATCCTCCTCGAGGAACTGGCATCCCCGACAGAGGTGGTGCGGCGCGACGGCCTCGTGGCTGCGCTGGCGTGCATCCGCACGGAACTCGGTGAGCCGGACGCCGACGGGCGGAGACGGCCGCACCCCGTTGCCGGCAGCGAATTCCACATCCCGGCCGACACCATCATTGTGGCCGTGGGGCAGAGCCCCGACCTCACGTTCCTGGACGGGAGCGGGATCCGGCTGCGGGCGGATGGATCGATCGCCGCCCGGGAGGATGGCCGGCTGGACGACTTGCCGCAGGTACTTGCGGGCGGAGATGCAGTCCGCGGACCGGCCGGCGTGATTGCCGCCTGTGCCGACGGGCGGCTGGCGGCCGAAGCGATATGCCGGGACCTCGACATTCCATTTCAAACCCCGCCCGCCCCGGAGATGCCGCTTTCGGACGGGGAAATGACGCGGATCCGGCGCGCCCGTGCCCGCAGAGAGGAACCATGCAAACCGGAACGGACGCCTCCCGGAATGCGCCGCGGCCTCGAAATGATCGAAGCGACGCTGAACGAAGAAGCCGCGCGCCGCGAAGCGGAGCGCTGCCTGCAGTGCTCCCGCGTCTGCGACAAGTGCGTGGAGGTCTGCCCCAACCGGGCCAACCACTCCTACACGGTTTCCCCCGGGCGGTGGATCGTGCCCATGCTGGCGTGCAGGGAAGGAGAACTCCGGGTGACCGGAGAAAGCGTGCTGCATGTCGACCAGTCCAGCCAGATCGTTCATCTGCACGACCTGTGCAACGATTGCGGAAACTGTACCACCTTCTGCGTCCATCGCGGCAAACCCTTCCAGGACAAGCCGCGGATGTTTCTCCGGCTGAGCGACTTCGAAAGGGAAAGCGGCGATGCCTTCCACATGGAGCGGCAGAGCGGATCGTGGACGATCAGACGGCGCCGCGAGGGCCGCACAGCAAAGCTGATCATGGATGGCGGCACCGGAGAGCTTCTGTTCGAAGACGATGTTTTTGAGGCGGCGCTTTCCGGCGAGGATTTGCGCGTCGTCAAGATGAAATTGAAGCGGAGCTTTTCGGGGGAACGGACTCTGATGGAAGCTGCCGAGATGGCCGTGATAGCCCGGGGGCTGGTCTCGTCCCTCCCGTTCCTGATTGCCCCGGATGGACCGATCGGCTAGGCTACACCGATCCGCGGCACTTGCAGGGCGGCCGCGGAGGGTTCGTGCTCCGGTGCTCCATCCGGAGGCCGCCGGGCGGCGGCAACAGTGACCGCGTCTTTCCCGGTTTCTGGCCGGGAGGGGAAATGCACCCATGGCTTCGCTGCTGGTAAAGAATGCGGATTTGCTGGTGACCATGGATGAAGCCGACCGGTGCATACCGGATGGCGGGCTCTTCGTCCGTGACCGGGTCATCGAACAGGCGGGACCCACCAGGGATCTGCCCGGGAAAGCCGACCGCATGATCGACGCCCGGGGAATGATCCTCCTGCCGGGCCTGGTGAACACCCACCACCATCTCTATCAGACCCTGACGCGCGCAGTGCCGGCCGCCCAGGATGCGACCCTGTTCCAGTGGCTGAAAACGCTCTACCCCATCTGGTGCCGGTTGACGCCGGAGGCCATTTACACCAGCGCCCTCGTCGGCATGGCGGAACTGATCCTCTCGGGCTGCACCACCACCTCCGATCATCTCTACATCTACCCCGACGGCTGCCGGATCGACGATGAGATCCGCGCGGCCCGGGAAATCGGCATCCGCTTCCACGCCGGCCGCGGGGCCATGAGCCTGGGGGAGAGCCGGGGAGGACTGCCGCCCGACCGTGCGGTCGAGAACGAGGACTTCATCCTGAAGGAAACGCAGCGCGCGATTGAAATCTTCCACGATCCCGAGCCGTATGCCATGCTGCGCATCGTCGTCGCCCCCTGCTCGCCGTTTTCGGTGACACCCGGCCTGATGCGGGAATCCGCCGCGCTGGCCCGGTCTCATGGCGTCCACCTCCACACCCATCTGGCGGAAACCGCGGACGAGGATGAGTTCTGCCGGAGGGAATTCGGGCACCGGCCGGTGGCCTATGCCGCCGGCCTGGGCTGGATCGGGGAGGACGTCTGGTACGCCCACGCGGTCCACGTGGACAAAGCGGAAACGGCGCTCCTGGCGCGCACCGGCACGGGCGTATGCCACTGCCCGAGTTCGAACATGCGCCTCGCCTCCGGGATCGCCCCGGTGCGGGCTTATCTTGACCACGGGGTGCGCCTGGGCCTGGGTGTGGACGGCTCGGCGAGCAACGATTCCTCCCACATGCTGGCGGAGGCGCGCATGGCGCTGCTCCTGCAGAGGGTCTCCGGCAACCCGGCGGGGCTGTCGGCCAGGGAGGCTCTCCGGGTGGCTACCGTGGGAGGGGCGCACGTCCTGGGACGCGACGACATCGGGCAGCTGGCGCCGGGCAAGGCGGCCGATTTCATCGGTTTCCGCCTGGATGGGCCCGACTTTGCCGGCGCGCTGCATGATCCCCTGGCGGCGCTCCTGTTCTGCGCCCCGCAGAAGGTCGAATGTTCGGTCATCAACGGTAAGCAGGTCGTGGAAAACGGCAGGCTCCTGCCCCTGGAACTGGAGCCGGCGGTCGAGCGCCACAACCGGCTTGCCCGGCGGCTGGTCAACGATGAATAGGCCGCCGATCCCGGACCATTTCCGGCCGCGGCACCGGCCTCGTAAAGCGCGCGGAGGCGAAGCAGCGCACACAGGGCGCGCGCCGTTTTTCGCATTCATGCACAGGAGTCATTGATGGAAGACGTTGCAGGAAATATCGCCGCGATCAGGAAGCTCTCCCACGATCTGTGCGGCCGGGATTTTCTCCTGACCTGGGACAAGAGCCTCGATGAACTGGCGGTGATCCTGAAAGCCGCCGCCGCTCTCGAGAGGCTCCGGGGGCTAGGCCTGTCGTGCCGCGTGTTCGACTCCGGCCTGGCGGTGTCGCAGTTCCGCGACAACTCCACCCGCACCCGCTTCTCATTTGCCTCCGCCGCCAACCTCCTGGGGCTGGCAGTGCAGGACCTCGATGAAGGCAGGTCGCAGATCGCCCACGGAGAGACGGTGCGGGAAACCGCCAACATGATCTCGTTCCTGTCCGAAGTCATCGGGATCCGGGACGACATATTCCTCGGCGCGGGGCACGCCTACATGCTCGAGGTCGGCAAGGCGCTCGACCAGGGTCATGCCGAGGGGATCCTCCCGCAGAGGCCGGTCATCATTAACCTGCAGTGCGACGTGGACCATCCCACGCAGAGCATCGCCGACCTCATGCACCTGGAGCGCGTGTTCGGCGGCATCGACCGGCTGTGGGGAAAGAAGATCGCCATGAGCTGGGCCTATTCGCCGAGCTACGGGAAACCGCTGTCCGTGCCGCAAGGCATCATCGGACTCCTGACCCGGCTGGGCATGGACGTCGTGCTCGCCCACCCGGAAGGTTACGGCCTGATTCCTGAAGTCGTGCAGCTCGCCGGGTCCCAGGCGCAGGCGAGCGGCGGCAGCTTCCGCGTCGTCTCTTCCATGGAGGAGGCATTCAAAGACGCAGACATCGTCTACCCGAAGAGCTGGGCGCCCTACCTGGTGATGGAACAGCGGACGGAACTGCTGCGGCAAAGAGACGAGGCGGGCCTGCAGGAGCTCGAGCGGGAATGCCTCGCCAACAACAAACGCTTCATCCACTGGGAGTGCACCGAAGAAAAAATGCGCCTGACCCGGGGCGGCAGCGCCCTGTACATGCACTGCCTCCCGGCGGATATCTCCGGCGTTTCGTGCGAACGGGGCGAGGTCCAGGAAGAGGTATTCGAACGCTACCGCGCGGCGACCTACCGCGAAGCCGGCTTCAAGCCGTACGTCATCGCGGCGATGATCCTTGCGGGCTGTTTCCCGGATCCGGCCGCAGTGCTGCAGGGACTGGCCGACAGGCAGCAGCCGAGACAGGGACGCATCTGAAGCGCCACGGGCGGAGAGGTCATGACTGAGGAACATCGGGGAAGAATTTTGGAGCAGGCGGAGAGGTACCGCGAGGACATGACGCGGTTCCTGCGCGACATGATCGCCATACCTTCGGAATCGTGCCACGAAAGGGAGATCATCCTGCGGATTCGGGCCGAGATGGAAAAGGCGCGCTTCGACGAGATCAGGATCGACGGCATGGGGAACATCCTCGGCCGGATCGGCAGCGGGAGCAGGGTGCTCGCGATGGATGCCCACGTCGACACCGTCGGCGTGGGGGATCCGGCGTCCTGGAAATGGGACCCGTACCAGGGGAAGCTCGAAAACGGAGTCGTCTACGGGCGCGGCGCCGGCGACCAGGAAGGCGGCATGGCCGGCCTGGTCTATGCGGGCAGGATCATCAAGGACCTGCGGCTGGAGGGGGATTATTCCCTCTGGATCACCGGCACGGTGCAGGAAGAGGATTGCGACGGGCTGTGCTGGCAGTACCTGGTCAGGGAGGGCGTCCTGGTGCCCGAGGCGGTGGTGCTGACCGAACCGACGAATCTCAATCTTCATCGCGGGCATCGCGGCCGGATGGAGATCGGGGTGACGACGCGGGGAGTCTCCTGCCACGGCTCGGCGCCCGAGAGGGGACAGAATGCCGTTTACCGTATGGCCAGGGTGGTCGGGGAGATCGAGAAGCTGAATGAACGCCTCATGGACGACGCGTTTCTGGGCAAGGGGACCGTCGCGGTCTCGTACATCGAGTGCGACACTCCGTCCTTGTGCGCCGTGCCCGACCGCGCCTACATTCACCTCGACCGGCGGCTGACGCGCGGCGAGGACAGGGCGAGCGCCGTTGCGGAGGTCGAGGACGCCGTCCGGCGGGCGGGCGAGGAGGCGGCGGTGGAGATTCTGAAATACGCCGTGCCGAGCTACTCCGGCCTGGTTTACGAGACCGAAAAGTACTACCCCACATGGGTGCTGGAGGAAGGTCACCCGCTCTGCAGTGCCGGCATGGAAGTCTGCCGGGAGATTCTGGGAACAAGCCCTCAGCCCGGCAAGTGGACTTTCTCCACGAACGGCATTGCGACGATGGGGATGATGGGCATCCCCACGATCGGGTTCGGTCCCGGAAACGAAATCCACGCGCACTCGGTGGAGGACCAGGTGCCGGTGGATCACCTGGTCAAGGCGGCGGCCTTTTACGCCGCGTTCCCCCGGGTATATTGCCGGACCTTGGGGGATTCGCCGGCCCGGTGAGCGCGGCGGCGTTCCGGGATGGAGCGGGCCCGTGGATCCGCCGGGCCGCTGATTTTTGCTGAAAGGCTGGCCCATGATCGAGTTTACGCTCAATGGGGAGAAGCGGGCCTTTGCCGGGGACGGCAAGCTGAAGCTCTCGAGTTATCTGCGGGAAGACCTGGGGATCACCTCCTGCAAGACCGGGTGCTCGGGACAGGGGGCCTGCGGCGGCTGCACTATCCTGATGGACGGAAAGGCCATTCTTTCCTGCACTACCTCGCTGAGGCAGGCGGAAGGCAAGGCGATCGTGACGCCGGACGGGCTGGAAAGGGAGATCCAGGAGGTGTTCTCCCGCGCGTTCGTTCTCAAGGGGGGAGTGCAATGCGGCTTTTGCACCCCCGGCATGGTGATGGCGGCGCGCGCGCTGCTCCTGGAGAATCCGCGGCCCGACCGCGCGCAGATCCGGAAGGCGATACGGCGCAATCTGTGCCGCTGCACGGGCTATCAGAAGATCATCGAGGCCATTTACTATGCCGCAGAGATCCTGCGCGGCGATAAAACCTTCCCGGAGGAGATTCATTCCGGGAAGGCGGGCACCTCGTTGCCGAAATACCAGGCTTGCCGGACCGTCCTTGGAAACCAGCCGTTCGTCTCGGATCTCCGGGCGGAGGGGATGCTTCATGCGGCTCTCCGGCTGTCGGATCACCCCCGGGCAAAACTGCTGGCAATCGATGCGGCGGAGGCCGAAAGCATGCCGGGAGTGGTGCGGGTCTTCACCGCGGCGGACATCCCGGGCGGGCGCTTTGTCGGCCTCATCAACCAGGACTGGCCCCTGATGGTCGCGGCCGGCGAGGAAACCCGCTACGTCGGGGATGTGCTGGCGGGCGTGGTCGCCGAAACCGAGGCGGCGGCGCGCGCTGCCGCGAGGCGGATCCGGGTGGATTACGAGGTTCTCCCGCCGGTGACGACCGTGGCGCAGGCGCTGGAGGCGGATGCGCCCCGATTGCACCGGGAGGGGAACGTCCTGTCCGAGACCATCCTCAGGCGCGGCGACGCGGACAAGGCCGTCGGCGAGGCGGCCCATGTCGCCAGGGGAACCTTCACGACCCAGAGGGTCGAACACGCCTACATGGAGACCGAGTGCGCGCTGGCCGTGCCCGGTTCAGGAGAAGGCGATGAGGAGATCACGGTCTTCTCCCAGGGGCAGGGCGCGTACGAAGACCGCCGCCAGATCGCCCGGATTTTGGGGCTGGAGGCCGGGCAGGTGAAGGTGGTCCAGGTGCAAACCGGGGGGGCCTTCGGCGGCAAGGAGGACCTGTCCGTCCAGGGCCACGCGGCCCTCTTTTCCCGCCTGCTCAAAAGACCGGTGCGGCTGGCGCTCTCGCGCGAGGAATCGCTGCTCATGCACCCCAAGCGCCACCCCATACGCCTCGACTATACCGTGGCCTGTGACGCGCAGGGCAGGCTCACCGGGCTGATCGCGGACATCGTGGGCGATACGGGGGCTTATGCCTCCGTGGGCATGAAGGTCCTGGAGCGCGCGGCCGGCCACGCCGCCGGCGCCTATTCGGTCCCGAATGTGCGCGTGCGCTCCAGGGCCGTGCACACGAACAACGTGCCCGGCGGCGCCATGCGCGGCTTCGGGGTTCCGCAGGCCACCTTCGCCATGGAAAGCTGCGTCGAGGAACTCTGCCGGCAGGGCGGGTTCGACCGGTGGCAGTTCCGCTACGACAATGCGCTGGCCGAAGGCAGGGAAACCGTAACCGGCCAGGTCCTGCGGGGCGGCGTCGGGCTGCGCGAGACGCTTCTGGCGGTCAAGGACGTGTTTTCCCGGGCCGCCTGTGCGGGCATCGCCTGCGCCATCAAGAACACCGGGATCGGCAACGGCGTGGCCGACGCCGGGCGGGCGAAAATCGTCGTGGAATCGGCGGACAAGGTCGTGATCTACCACGGCTGGTCGGAGATGGGCCAGGGCGTACACACCATGGCGCTGCAGACGGTGTGCGAGCGCACCGGGCTCGATCCCTCTCTGCTGGAAGTGCGGGTCGACACCTCTTCGGAAACGGCCTGCGGCATGACAACCGCCTCGCGCGGGACTTCGCTGGTGGGAAACTCGCTGATCGCGGCCACCGAGGAACTGGTCCGCGACTTGGAAACCAATCCGCTCGAGAAGCTGGCAGGCAGGGAATATTCCGGCGAATGGAAGTACGAAAACACCTCGGAGATCGGCCGGGAAAAGCCCGGGGTCGGCCACGAAACCCACTATTCCTACGGCTACGCCACGCAGGTGGTTGTGCTCGACGACCAGGGCAATATCGACCGGATATACGCGGCGCATGACGCGGGCAGGATCATGAATCCGCTGCTGTTCGAGGGCCAGATCGAAGGGGCGGTGCACATGGGCCTGGGATACGCGCTCACCGAGGACTTTCCCGTGGAAGACGGCCGGCCCGTCTCGCTGAAGCTGGGGCGGTGCGGCGTGCTGCGCGCGACCGAAATGCCCGAGGTGATCGTGATCGGCGTCGAGGCCGGCGATCCTCACGGGCCTTTCGGCGCCAAGGGGGTCGGCGAGATCGGCATGGCGCCGACCGCCGCGGCCGTGGCCAATGCCCTGCAGGCGTTCGACGGCATCCGCCGCTGCTCGCTGCCCATCCGGCGGAAACGCCCATGAAGCGATTGCTGATCGAGAACGGGACCGTCGTGACCCTGGAAAACCCCAACCGGGTGCTTCCGAACCACGCCGTCCTCGTCGAAGATGGCCGCATCGCGGCCATCCGCCCGCAGCGCTCCGCCGGGAAAGTCAGGGCGGAGAGGATTGACGCGCGCGGCAAGTTCGTGATGCCGGGATTCATCAACGCGCACATGCATTTTTATTCCAGCTTCGCCCGGGGCCTGACGAAGGCGCGGCCGGCGGGGAGTTTCCCCGAAATCCTGCGGAATCTCTGGTGGCGCCTGGACCGCCGGCTGTCGCTGGAAGACTGCCATGCGAGCGCGCTGGTCGCCGGTCTCGAAGCCATCCGCCACGGCACGACGACCATCATCGACCACCACTCCTCCCCGCATGCCCTGAAGGGTTCGCTCGGGATCATCGCCCGGGCGGTGAGCGAACTGGGCCTGCGCGCCTGCCTCTGCTACGAGGTCTCGGACAGGGACGGGCGGGACATTGCGCAGGCGGGCATCGACGAGAATGCGGGCTTCCTGGAGCAGTGCCGCGACCATCCGGATGGCCGCCTCAAGGCGCTCTTCGGCCTGCACGCTTCGTTCACCCTCGGAGACCGTACGCTGCGCCGGTGCGTGCGGGCCGCGGAGCCATATCGGGCCGGGTTCCACATTCACTGCGCCGAGGATGCCTCCGACCAGGAGATCACGCGGGAAAGATACGGCTGCAGCGTGGTGAGGCGCCTGGCCGATCACGGGATCCTCGGCCCGCGGACCATCTGCGCCCACGGCGTCCACCTGCGTTCCCGGGAGTGGGACCTGCTCGCACAATCGGGAACCGCGGTCGTCCACAACCCGCAATCCAACCTGAACAATGCTGTCGGCATCATGGACCTGCGGAAGGCCGTCGGCCGCGGGGTGCTGGTCGGCCTGGGAACCGACGCCATGACCTCCAACATGCTCGAAGAGCTCCGGAGCGCCGTCTGGGCCCAGAGATGGCTGCACCGGAATCCGGCGGCAGGCTTCGGCGAGGCGGTCGGTCTCCTGGTGCGCAACAACCAGGAGATCGCCGGCAGGTACTTCCGGAATGTCGGGCAGGTGAGGGAAGGGTGGGCGGCCGACCTGGTCTGCCTCGATTATTTCCCGCCCACGGAAATGAACGCGGACAATTTCGCGGGGCATCTCGTCTTCGGCCTCTCCCAGGCCGCGGTCAGCACGACGATCGTGGACGGCAGGGTCCTGATGAAAGACGGGAAGTTCGCCTTCCTGGATGAGGAACGGATCGCCGCACGCGCGCGGGAATTGTCCCGTGCGCTCTGGCAGCGCTTCTGATTTGCAGGCCGCGAGGCGTCGGCCATGATCGGTGCCCCCGGCTCAGCGCTTTTAAAAAGGCGGAATATGTAGTGACATCCATGACAATCCCGGCCCCGGAGGGGCCGGTAGAGGACAGCCCCGGGCGTGAGCCCGGGGTAGAGGCGACGGAAGATAGAGAGCCCTGGAGGTGCGACACATTGATCCCCCGAATGACGTCGCTGTGATTTCGGATTATCTATAGGATTTTGCACAGCGGCCTCCACGCCGGGCGCGGGTCGCCGGGCCGTGGAATGCGAATGATCGGGGAATAGGTAGCCTGGCATTCGGGTTCGTTTGTATCATGCGGGCCCGGGGATTTGTTATGAGCAACGTGTTCCGGCTGTTTGAAGACAACGCGCGGCGCCTGCCCGGCCGGGTTGCCGTCGAAGTCCAGCGCGAAGGGGGCCTCGAAACCTACGACTACGCCGAGCTGCTCGGCATGGCGGAGCGCATGGCCGCCGGCCTGGTCGCGCTCGGCTGCGCCCGGGGCGGCCGGTGCGTCCTCCTGGCGGGCAACGACGCCCACTGGTGCGCGGCCTACCTGGCGCTGCTCCGCCTGGGCGCCGTGGCCGTCCCGCTCGACACCACCTACGACCCGGAACAGATCCGCACGGTGATCGAGGACAGCGGCGCGACGCTCGCCATTGTCTCGCTCGGCTTTTTGCCCGGGCTGCGGGAGGCGGTTGCCCCGGCTTCGTCACCCCCGGGGATCGTCCTCCTCACCGGCTCGGCCGAAGGCCTGCCGAGCCTCGACGAAGCCCCGTCCGGCCAGGATCCGGCGCGGCTGCCGGCCTGCCCGGCCGCGGAGGAGGACACCGCCGTCATCCTCTACACTTCGGGCACCACCAGCGACCCGAAGGGGGTCGTGCTGACGCACGGGAACCTGATGGCCGAGCGCGACGCGGCGCTGCAGGTCGTGGATCTCACGGAGCGCGACAGCATCCTCGGCATTCTCCCGCTCTTTCACGCGCTGGCGCAGCTGGCCAACCTGGTTCTGCCGCTGACCATCGGCGCGCGCGTCGTCTTCCTGGAAACGGTCAACACCACCGGGATCATGCGCGCGCTGGCCGAGCGCGGCCTGACCGCATTCTGCTGCGTGCCGCAGTTCTACTACCTGATCCACCAGAGGATCATGCAGAAGGTGTCGGCATCCCCGCTCCCTGTCCGGGTGCTGTTCCGCGCGATGCTCGCCCTCAACGGCGCGCTGCGGCGCTGGACCGGCGCCAACCTCGGGCGGCTTCTGTTCCGCAAGGCGCACCAGGCCCTCGGCTCGAACATGCGGCTCCTGGTCTCGGGCGGCTCGCGCCTCGACCCGGAGGTCGGGCGGACTTTCTGCCGGCTGGGATTCAACCTCATGCAGGCCTACGGCCTCACCGAGTGCTCCGGCGCGGCGACGATCACGCGGACGGGCGACGCGCGCATCGACTCGGTCGGCCCGCCCATGCCGGGAGTGGAGGTGCGGATCCTGGCAGGCGACGACCAGGAGCCGGCCGGGCGGGAGAAGGCGGACGGCGAAATCCTGATCCGCGGGCCGATCGTCATGAAGGGCTACCACGACCGGCCCGACGCCAATGCTGAGACTTTGAGGGACGGTTGGCTGCACACCGGCGACCTTGGATACTTCGACACCTCGGGGCGGCTGTACGTCACGGGGCGGAAGAAGGAGGTCATTGTCCTCGCCAACGGGAAGAACATCTACCCGGAGGAAATCGAGGCGCACTACCTGCAGTCCCCGTTCATCAAGGACATCTGCGTCATCGGGGCGGCCCGCCCCGGCGAACCCGCCTCCGAGCGGCTGCACGCCATAGTGGTGCCCGACGCCGATGAGCTGCGCGGGCGGAAGATGGTGAACACGCGCGAGACCGTGCGTTTCGAGATCGAGGGCCTGTCGATCCGGCTGGCGTCGCACAAGCGGGTCCTCAGCTTTGACATCTGGCAGGAGGAGCTTCCGCGCACGACCACAAGGAAGCTGAAGCGCTTCGAGATCGAGCGGATGCACCGGGAACGCGCCTCGGTGCCGGCCGTGGCGGCCGAGCGCCGCGAGTGGACCGAGGAGGAGGAGATCTGGGCCGCGGACCCGGCGGTTGCCGGGGCGCTCGCCGCGATCCGCGAGGCGGCAAAGCGCGGCTTCAATGTGACCCCGGACGCGAACCTGGACCTCGACCTGGGCTTCGACTCGATGGAGCGCGTGGAACTGCTCACGCTGCTCGAGCACCGGTTCGGGACGGACGTGCCGCCGGAGGTCGCCCACCAGATCCACACGGTGCGCGAACTGGTGGACGCGGTTCGTCCGCGCGGGGACCTGGCGCAGGGCGCCGAAGCCGGGCAGATCGACCCGTGGGAGCGCCTCCTGGCGTCGGTGCCCGACGACCCGGCGCTGAAAGGCGTCCTGAAACCGAAGCCGATCCTGGCGCCGGTGGCCTGGCTCGTGATGAAATCCTTCGGGCTGGCCGCGCGCTTCCTTTTCGGGTTGCGCGCCAGCGGCAAGGAGCATCTGCCGGCCGAAGGGCCATTTCTCATCAGCCCGAACCACCAGAGCTACCTCGACGCGTTCGTGATGGTGGCGGCGCTCAAGTTCCGCACGTTCAAGCGGCTGTTTTTCGTGGGAGCGAGCGAGTATTTCGCCACGCCGCTCATGCGCTGGGTGGCCTCGCACCTGAACATCGTGCCGGTCGACCCGGATGCCAACCTCGTCCGGGCCATGCAGGCCGGGGCCTACGGCCTGCGCCACGGCAAGGTGCTGGTGCTGTTCCCCGAAGGGGAGCGCTCGCCCGACGGCACGGTGAGAAGATTCAAGAAGGGCGCGGCCATTCTGTCCATCCAACTGGGTGTTCCCATTGTTCCAGCGGCCATCGAGGGGATTTTCGAGGTGTGGCCGCGCAACCGGCCTTTGAACTGGAAGCTGCTGCTGCCGTGGAGCGGCGCGCGGTCGCACGTCCGGTTCGGCGCGCCGCTCACGGCGGAGCTGGTGGCGGATGTGAGCCTGGAGGAGCGCTACGCGCGCATGACGGAGCGCTTCCGCGAGATCGTGGCCGATATGTGGGCCGCGCTGCACGCCGAACGCCTCAAATGAATGTGAGGGGCATCTGCCAGGCAAGGCAAGGAAGCCTATTCTGGCGGCATGGTCGGCGTTGGGGTAACCTGACCCGTCGCTGTCGCTCCGGGCTCCGTTGACTCCCGCACAGCAAGAACGTGAGGCGGCGCCTTGATCGGCATCGTGATTGCCACCGACCGGATTGATGCGTTCAAGGCCGCTTGGAATTACCGCTTGCCGATGAGGATTTTCTTTTCGATCACCCCTCCGCGGGTTGAATGATATGCGGGCGCCCCGCAGGGGCGCGGCAGGAAAGCCCAGGGCGTAAGCCCTGGGAATCGGCGGACAAAAAAGGAGCCCTGAAAGGGCGACGCCCGTCGTGCCGCCCTTGCAGGGCTCGCTATTTGCGACCTTCGCTACCCGGGGCTTACGCCCCGGGCTCTCTTGCTGCACCCCTTCAGGGTGCAACTTCAGCGCTTGCCGATGAAGATCTTCTTTTCGATCACCCCTCCGCGGGTTGACGTGTAGCGGACTGTGCAGTCGGTTCCCGTGATCCCGTTGAGCCGGATCTTGAAAGTCACCGTCTTCTTCTCACCGCCGGCCAGCCGGTCGATCGTCACCGTCGGCCGGTGATTCTCCGGCACGAGCACCTGCACCTTATCGTCCGGATTCTGCGGCGGCGGCTGTTGCGCCTGCCCGGCCTGGCCGCGGCCCGCGGCCATTTCAGTCGGCGCGGTCGGCGGGGTGATCATGCCGCGCGGGAACTCGAGCGCGACGACGTCCGGACGGACGATCTTCACCAGCATGGCCTGGTGCAGCGCGGTCGGGATGTAGCCCTTGTTCTCGACCTCGACCTCGACCGTGTACTCGTCCCCCTGCAAGGTGATCTTTGGCTCCGCCATCACCACCTTCGGCAGGCTGGCGGCCAGCATGAGGTTGAAGCGGGCCTGCTGCTCGGCCCATTTCTCGAGCAGCTCGGGCGGCGGGTTCTGGCTCCAGAACTTGGGATTCCACCCGCCCACCTCGACCTCGCCCAGTTCAGGGTGCTTTGCCTTCGTCCATTCCTGGAACCGGCTGACCTTCAGCTCCTTGTCGTTGTACTGCAGCCGGTCCCATTCATCTGTGGTGCCGTCCTTGTCGTAATCACCGACGTTGCCGCCGTTCCACAGCTCGTCGCCGTACCAGATGGCGCCGTAATACCAGTAGCCGAAATCCGGGCTGTGGCCGAAGAGCGGGTTGCCGCGCCCGCGGCTGTAATCCCAGTAGACGTCGCCGGTCCGTTCGTAGCCGGTGATCTCCCTGCCGCGCTTGTCGAACTCCTTGTACAGCTCGAGGTCCTCGGGATACATCCGTTCCTCGCTCTTGGAGGTGGACGGCGGCCGCAGGTGCATCGGGACGGTGGTATCCATCGTGTTGACCACGGAGACGTTGGCGTGCGACAGGAGGAAGGTGACCACCGAGCGGGTTTCGATCTCCGACAGCGGGTACTCGCCCGCGCCCCCCTGGGTCCAGCCGCGGCCGGTGGCCTCGGTCATGGGGCGCCAGTTCTCCGGGTAGTTGCGGTGCAGGTCGAGGCCGCCGACGCCGTCCTCGTTGATCCGGCCGTCCTTGTCGTTGTCGATCCCTTCGGCCATGACGTTGTAGTCCCCCTTGCCGGCGCCGACCCGGCGCATGAGCCGGCGCCTGGGATCGCGCTCGTCGATTACGAATTCCCCTTTGCCTTCTCCGACCTTCACGCGCATCTGGCGGATGAAGCCGTCGCCGTCGAGGTCTTCCGCGGGATCCTCGTCCAGCAGGCCGTCGTTGTCGTTGTCGTACGGGCGGATCGTGCTGCGCAGCGTCTGGGCGGTCTGGAGGTAGAGGAGGTTGCCGTCGGGGTTGTTGACGGGCCGGAAGTAGAACGTGCACTCGTCCACCAGGCGTGTGATCTCCGGATCTTTGCCGTACCGGGTCAGGACGTGGTGCAGCATCCAGAGGGCGGATTCGCCGGCCGTGACCTCGCCCGAGTGGCGGTTGCCTTCGATGTAGATGGCGGGTTTGTCGGTGTGCTTGCCGGTTTTTTTGTTGGTGACGGTCAGCTGGTAGATGTCGATGCCGCCGAAGCTCTGGGCGATGACGTAGAGGTCGACGAGGTCGGGGTAATCATTTTCATATTTTTTGAAGAAGTCGACCATTTCCCAGTAGGTGTGGTAATGCTTGAAGTCCATCACCCCCGGTTGCAGCGGTTTGGTTTCCGCATAGGAGGTATGGGGGAAGAAGCTGGGCCCGTGGCGGTAGCCGGGGACGGTATAGAATTTGGCCTGGTTTTCGCTCCTCTGGACTTGGCCGCGGATGTCGGCGGCGCCGGCGAAGAAGAGGATTGCCGCGATTACCAACGCTGCCTTTGCTGTCGTTTTCATGTCGGGTCTCCGTGAATGGTGCGGCTAGTCATATCACCAAAAAACGGGGCCAGTCACCAAAATTTCCACGTTAGTGAAGGTCTCATTATCCGGTCTCCGTGACGAGCGCGGGAATTATGGTGGCTGTCCCGAATGGCGCTTAGTTGAGGGTGATCGAAACCACCTGGTAACGTTGCCAAGTCAATTGCTTAAGCCCCGAAGGGGCGGCGTGGGAAAGCCCGGGGCTTACGCCCTAAGCTTTCCTGTTGGACCCTTTCAGGGTCCTCGATTCCTTATTTAGGCGCCATTCGGGACAGTCACCGAGATTCCCGCGTAGGTGAGAGTTACATTGTCCGGTCTCCGTGACGAATGCGGGGCATTATGGTGACTGTCTCCGTTTTTCATGGGATCGCGGCCCTGGCGATGGCCGCAGCGTGGTCGAGGGTTTCCGCGGCCCAACAGAGCGCGATGAGCTCGTCGGTCTGCTTCGCCGGAAGAACCCCCTGTGCAAGGCCGCGGAACTTCGCCTCCAGGTCCGCATCCGACATCGGCCGCTCCAGGCTGCCGACGGCGTGCTCCACGTGCCTGTGCAGCCGCCGGCCGTCGCGCATCACGACGGTCACGTGCGCCTCCTCCTTGCGTAACCCCTCATCCACGGTTGCCGAGACTCGGTCGCGCAGCGAGATGATTTCCGGGTTGCGCACGACCTCGTCGCTGTAGGCGCGGACGGTGGGCGTCCCCTGGATAAGGGAAACGGCGGCCGAGTGGTAGACGCTGAACTTCCCCTCGAGCCCCGTCGTCGGGGTCTTCTTCCCCGTCAGCTCGAGCACGAGCGGGTGCACGCGCAGCTCGACGCGCTCGATCTGCGCGGACTGCGGCCGGTGCTCCTCGCGCAATTGCAGGCAGCCGTCGATGACCGGGTGGATCACGATGCCGCAGGGGAAAGGCTTGTAGGTATTCTCGGAGATCTCCCACCTCTGCCCGAGGTCCTTGCGGATTGCCGAGAAGTCTCTTTCCGTGGCCGTCACGTGCGCGAATCCGCGCGGCGCTTCGATCGACTGCTCGGAGCTGGTGAAATTCTTCGCGGCCAGCAGCGCGGCGCCGAGGCCGTTCTGCGCGGCGCGCCCCGGGTGGAAGCTCTTGCACATCGACCCGAACATCTCGCGGAAACCGGAGGACTGGGTGGCGGCGATGCCGAACGCCCAGGTCATCTGCTGCTCGTTCAGGCCGAGCAGCTTGCCCGCGGCCGCGGCCGCGCCGAAAACGCCCGCGGTCCCCGTGATGTGCCAGCCGACGTCGTAGTGTGAGGGATAGACCGCTCTGCCGATGCGGCACTCCACCTCGATCCCCAGGATGAACGCGTGCAGGAAGTCCCTCCCCGTCACCTTTTGCCGCTCCGCCAGCGCCAGGATCGCGGGCGCGACCGGGCCGGAGGGATGGATGATCGTCGCCAGGTGCGTGTCGTCGAAGTCGAGGACGTGGGAGCTCATCCCGTTCATCAGTGCGGCGTGCAGGATGTCGAGCCGCTCGGCGCGCCCCAGCACCGTCGCCAGGCGCGGTCCGGAGAACTCGGAGAGCGCCGCGAGGGCGCTGTTGAGCGTCGCGTGGCGCGAGCCGCCGAGCGCGCAGCCGACCCAGTTCAGCAGCGAGCGCAGCGCCTCCTTGCGGACCGGCCCGGGGATCGACTCCGGGCGCGATTCGACCGTGAAGCGCGCGAGCAGCCGCGTCACCCCTTCGCCGGTGTCTGCGGCAGGGGAAGATGCGAGGGCGGGGAAAACCGCTGCGCCGGTGTGAATGACGCCGGCCGCGACGGTGGATGCCTGCAGGAACCTGCGGCGAGTCAATGTGTTGATTTTTGTCATGATCCAAACCCGTTCAGAAAGATGTGAAGTATTTTTCCGGCTGTTGCAGAACACGATATCACAACTCCGCACTTGTCGTGCGGTCGTCAACGGAGCCCGGAGCGACAGCGACGGGTCGTGTTGCACGAACCACCAACACGGCTGGAGGCTCCTGCGCAGGTTACTCGGGAACAGACTCTGCCGTCCGTTATTGCCGTGCGGGAGCGAACGGAGCCCGGAGCGGCAGCGACGGGTCGGGCAGCCCAAACGCAGACATCGCCGTCAAACCGGGGCGGTTGAGCGCCGGCGCGGTGTGGGTGTGGCGCGAGCGGAGATAAAAATCAGGAGCTTATTCCATGATCACCAGCGCCAGGTACGGCACCAGACTCAATGCCAGAAACGCCATCTTGTAGCCCCCCAGCATTGCGTAAATCGTGATGTTGAAGGTCTCTTTGGACATGGCGAACCAAATGGAGTGCATCCGGTGGACCCAACCGCCGGCGGTGGCGAGGATGGCGAAAGAGAGCAGAAGCATCCCGGCGTTGATAATGGTGCACCACATGAAAAAGGTCCGGATTTGGGCGATATCCATAGTGTCCTCCCATTTGACGATGTTGGAGAGATCGAATCGGCCAGATTATGCTTGATAATCGCAGCGTCAGGTTCTGTAAGTCGATGATGGCGATCACCATGGAAGACACGAGCACACCCTTACCGCCTTCTCCTCAATCTCTCGCTTAATCCCGGGACAGCCGCAACAGGCAAGACTGTGATCCTATCGTCGAGGCGATACTCCTCGCGGCCCGGGTAGACTACCCACAGGTGTTCCAGGGAAAGGTCCTCGATTGCGATGTGCATCGAACGGGCCGTGCCGGGGGCGTCGGCGTATTTAAACTCAAATCCATGGTGCTTGCCCGCGATCCGCACCAGCAGGTCCAATTCGGCGCCGGCATGAGTCGCCCAGAAGTAAGCCTCGCGGGTTTCCAGCGTGTCGATGACCTGTTCCATGGCAAACCCCTCCCACGACGCACCGAGCAACGGGCTCGACTGCACGTCCGACAGGGTGTGCAGTTGAAGCAGGGCGTTCAGGATGCCGCTGTCCCGAATATAGATCTTGGGGGCCTTCACCTGCCGTTTGCGGAGATTTTCGAACCATGGGGGGAGGATTCTGACCATGTACGCGCCGGCCAGGATGTCGAGATAACGTCGCGCCGTGGGTTCCGAAGTGCCCAGCGACCTGGCGAATTGAGCTGCGTTCCAGACCCGTCCGTGGTAATGGGCGATCATGGTCCAGAAGCGCCTGAGTGTTTCGGAGGGAATGGTGATGCCGAGTTGGGGAATATCCCGTTCGAGAAAGGTGCGGATGAAATTCTCGCGCCAACTCATGCTGGCGGACTCGTCGTCAGCCAGAAAAGATCTCGGGAATCCGCCGCGGGCCCAAAGGCGGACGTGTTGTCCGCTGCCTACTTCCCTGAGGCTGAAGCCGGAAAGGTCGACGAACCCGATCCGGCCTGCCAGTGACTCGGACGTACCTTTTACGAGATGGGGGGAGGCCGATCCGAGAAGAAGAAAACGGGCTGGATTCCCCGGTCGGTCCACCAGGACTCGAAGCAATTCGAACAGTTCCGGGCGCCGCTGGACTTCGTCGAAGATCACGGTTCCTGCGAGATCCTGGAGGATGGTCGCGGGCGCTGACAATCGGCGGATATCAACGGGATTTTCCAGGTCAAAACAAGTGCAGGATTTCTCTTGTTCCGAGAACATCCTGGCAAGCGTCGTCTTGCCGCATTGGCGGGGTCCGAGGACTGCCGCGACGGGTGACAGGCGGAGGGCGCTGCTGATGCGCTCCATTGCGCGCTGACGGGGGATCATATGCGCATTTTATCCTTGAAAATCGAAATGTCAAGTTTGGATATTCAAGTATAATTCCCAATATCCGCGTTGTTCCGCGTTCATCCGTGTCCCATTTTTGTGGCAGGATATCCCCTTCTGCACGGTTTCTTTCGTGGCGGGACTCCGGGCGCCCTGCGGACAGCCTCGCAACCATGTCGCGGCAGAATGGTGTTGACGGACGGTTTCCCGGTCACTTATACGTGAGTTGCATCATTCCCGAGGCCACAAGGGATAAATGCCCGAGCAGAACGCCGAGAGAAAGATCCGCGTCCGGCTGTCGGCGAGTTCACTTCCTGCCGAGTTCGCCGCTCCTTCCCGCCGCAGGCGCCGGCACAAGGTCGCGGCAACCGACCTCGACCTGAGCGGCCCCATCGAGCTTGTTGTCCTGTCGGTCAAGGAGAAGGCGGCACGCTGCCGGCTGGTGGGAAGCGATCGCGTTATCACTCTTCGCGCGAGTCGCCTGTGGAACGTTGTTCCGGGCGAGATCGCCGTGGTCAAACCGCACAAACAGTGGAGCTACGCCGGCCACCCCTATCTTTCGGGCGAGATCGAGTCCGCGCGGCTCGAAGTGTCCGCGCTGGGGCTCGTGCCGCTCAAGCTCGAGGACCAGGGCGCCTGGACCCCCGACGAGCACTACTGGGGCGAAGAGGACGAGCCGATCGAGGAGTGGGCCAAGCCGATCATCGCCTACGGCCCCAGGCAGGCGTTCGAGATGGAACAGATCGTACCGGGGAGAGATCCCGATGATTTCGACTCCGACCCGATCTGCGAATCCAACGACCTCAAGGACGCCGGTAACTGGGAGGCCGCCCGCAAGCTCCTGATGGAACTCTGCCAGGCCGATCTCCGTTGCCTGGATGCCCATGCGCACCTCGGAAACTTCGTCTTCGACCACATGCCCAAGGACGCAATCCGTCACTACGAGGTGGGTCTGCGCATCGGCGAGCTGTCGCTCGGCCCCGACTTCGATGGCCTTCTGCCTTGGGGGCACATCGACAATCGGCCGTTCCTCCGCTGCATGCACGGGTACGGCCTGTGCCTCTGGCGTCTCGGTCGATTCGAGGAGGCCGAGCGCGTCTTCGATCGGATGCTCTGGCTCAATCCCGACGACAACCTGGGCGTGCGCTTCCTGATCGACGAGGTGCGCTCGAAGAACACTTGGGAAGACTATCGGGAAGAGGTGTGACCGCGTGGCCAAAAGGGCGAAAAAGACGAACCCGAAGCGGCAGGCGTGGATCGACGCGCGCAGGCGCCACCACACCGAGCAGAGCTATTCCCACCAGGTTGTCATCGCCGGCGAACGCTGAGGAAACCTCAGGAAGACAGCGCCCATTCGAAAACCGGTCCGACAGGTCGTGAACTCGCAGATCGCATTTCCTTCCCCAACAAGAAGGCGAGAAGTGCGTTGATAAGACAGCCTGGACATGTAAAATGATATGGCGTGTTCCATAAAACCGGGTTTTCTTGCGAAAACAGTTCGCAGGAAGGAGGCTATGACTGATCTCGACATCCCGAAGCTGATCAAGGATCTTCGTGAACGACTCGGCCTGACGCAAGAGCGGTTCGCGCAGAAGGTGGGCGTCACCTTCAGCTCGGTGAACCACTGGGAGAACGGCAAGCGGACTCCCCAGCCGTTCCTGCTTCGACGCCTTCTTGAAATGAAGGAGGAACTGGATGCACGGAACAAGATACGGCTGTAGAGGAAACCATCCCAACGAGCGGCGCGTAGCCGAAGACCGGCGCGATGGCCATTAGTTCTACACCGTCACGGACTGTGCCGGCGAGCCCATGATGCAGGAACTCATCCGCGACCCGGCGCGCTTCCCGTGGCAGGAGGTCGCCAAGGTCGCGCACATGATCTCCGAAAAACCCAACAGCAGGCTGCAGAGGAAAAACGGCTGCTCGACCCGATGCTCCTGGCGGTTCCGAGATAGGAGAAGATTATGCTCAGGCGATTTCATGTTGCGAACTTCAAGTCACTTGCCGATGTGACAATCGATCTGCCGCGCTTGACGGTGCTGTTCGGACCGAATGCCGCCGGCAAAAGCAATGTCCTTGACGCGGTGCAGGCACTCTCGCGCATCGGCACGCTGCGAACCCTTTCCGATGCACTGGCCGAACCGATTCGCGGTTATCCCATTGAGTCGTTTTCTTTCCCTTCGGGCGGCCTGCAGGCCCTGCTGACCTCGATCCGTCCAAATTTCACTCTTGAGACAGACCTGACGGCGGGGAAAGATTCGTACCGCTATCGCGTTTCAGTAGAAATCGAGCCGGACTCCGGGCGTTTGGGCGTGAGAAATGAGTATCTGGCACAGCTTGGCGCTCGTGGTGAGCCGAAGGGGAGGCCGGCGATCGAAAAGGTGGGTGACAGCCTGCATATCCGCCGCAAGAGCAAGCCGGCTCACCCGCGCCGGGAATTGGCGGGTCTGAACCACACGATCCTTTCGGACCCGCGGCTTGGAGGAGTCGAATACCGGGCCATCGATAGGGTACGGCAAGAGCTGTCGGGATGGCGTACGTACTATTTAGACCCGCGTGTCGCCATGAGGGCGGCACAGCCCCCCTCCGATGTTCGGGACATCGGTGTTCTCGGCGGTGAGATCGCCCCGTTCCTGTATCGGCTTCGAGCAGAACATCCAAAACATTTCCATGCGGTCTCGCGAACTCTCAGGTCCATCGTGCCCGGCATCGAGGAAATGACCATCGATTTGGATAAACGCCGGGGTACGCTCGACATTCTCATTCGGCAAGGCGGTATCGACTACTCCTCCCGTATTATTTCGGAAGGCACGCTGCGGGTTCTCGCCCTATGCGCCATCGCGGTCAATCCCTGGGGAGGCTCGCTGTTGGCATTTGAGGAACCCGAGAATGGAGTTCATCCACGCCGCCTCGAACTCATCGCCGGTTTTTTGCTTTCGCTGGCTTTGCAGGAGGGGCGCCAGCTTGTCGTCACCACACATTCGCCGCTGTTCTGCGATGCCGTGCTGAAAGCCTCTCGTTCCCATCCCCAAAATATAGGGTTGTTCAATGTACGGAGTGACGGGCAGCAAACGGTGATTAAATCGTTCGACGTTACGGGGCCGCTGTTCAGAGAGCAGGAAATCGCCGCCGCACTCACGGCAGGGACCGAAGAGGGGCTTTTTGAGAATCTTCTTCTCCGGGGGATCCTCGATGAATAATCCGCTGATCGTTGATCTCTTTGTCGAAGACCGGGCGCACGAGGAGTTTCTCAAGCCGCTCATCGCACGGATCGCACGGGAGGAGGGGGTCTCGGTTTCTCTCAGGGTGAGATCGGCGCGAGGCGGGCACGGGCGAGCCATTGCCGAGTACGAACTCTACCAGACTCTTTTGGCGAAGGGATTATTGGGTGAGACTCTCCCCGCCTTGATGATCGTCGCCATTGACGGCAATTGTTCGACCATTACCGAAAAACGGGCGAAAATCCAGAAAGCGACAAAACCCTGTTTTTGCGGTTTCATAGTAATCGCTTGCCCGGACCCGCATGTGGAGCGCTGGTATCTTGCCGATCCGGATTCCTTCTATGATGTCGTCGGGTGCACGCCCATGGTCGCAAAGAGGAAGTGCGTGCGTGACTACTACAAAAACCTGCTTATCAGTGCCGTTAAAAAAGCAGGGCACCCGATCACCCTTGGCGGTGTGGAGTTCGCACCGGATCTGGCCGCTAAAATGGACCTGTATCGAGCAGGACGGGACAATCCTTCATTGAAGGCATTCGTGGGCGAGTTGCGCGGAAGATTCAAGCAAGCCTGTAAGATGTAGGAGAAAGAAGATCCAATCGATGTCCGGACTTGGCGATGGCAGAAATGACTGAAATGCCGACTTCAATTCCGCGTCTCGGCGCGGTGGCGACGGTGCGCAATCGCCGCGGGCTGATCGCTTCGGTCGAGCCCTACGACTCGGCCGCCGAAGGCCGCTTCCACCTCGTCGCCATCGAGTACCTCGATCCGGACGGCCAGCCCGAAGAGCAGCTCATCTGGGAGCGCGAGCCCGGCGCGCGGATCCTGCCGCCGACCGCACTGCCCGACCCGATCCGCGACGGCGCGATGCCGCCCGAGGAATTCGACGCGCTGGTGAACGCCACGCGCTGGACGGCGCTCACGCCCTTCATCGACCCGGACGAAGGGGGCCCGCTCGACCGCCTCCCTGTCGCCGCGCCATTTCACGGCGCGATCCAGGTCGAAGACTTCCAGCTCGTCCCGCTCCTCAAGGCGCTGCGCATGCCCCGCATCGCGCTCATGCTGGCCGAC
Organism: Acidobacteriota bacterium; assembly: GCA_037444305.1. Taxonomy (GTDB): domain Bacteria; phylum Acidobacteriota; class UBA6911; order UBA6911; family UBA6911; genus JBBIMP01. The sequence goes on along the minus strand of JBBIMP010000053.1, from coordinate 338 downwards.
GACGTGGGCCTGGGCAAGACGATCGAAGCGGGCCTGATCCTGGCCGAACTGATCCAGCGCCGCCGCGTCCGCCGCGTCCTCATACTGTCGCCGGCCTCGCTGCGCACGCAGTGGCGGCAGGAAATGCACGACAAGTTCTCGCTGCCGTTCGACATCGTCGACCGGCCCGCGACCCATCGGCTGCAGAAGCAGCTCGGCCTGGACGCCAATCCCTGGCGCAGCTTCCCGCGGATCATCGCGTCGTTCGACTACCTCAAGCAGGCCGATGTCTTCGTGCAGTTCAGTTCCGCCTGCCGCGTCCCCGAGGGTTCCCCGCACCTGCCGTGGGACCTGCTCAT
>JBBIMP010000052.1:0-31843 GCA_037444305.1 Acidobacteriota bacterium | reverse complement strand
GAGGACCCTGAAAGGGTCCAACAGGAAAGCCCAGGGCGTAAGCCCTGGGTAAGGCAGGATAAGGGGAGAGAGGAGCCCTGCAAGGGCGACACCGGCTGTGCCGCCCTTACAGGGCTCAATCCCGGCATTCGCCGACAACCCTGGGCTTACGCCCTGGGCTTTCCCGCGCCGCCCCTTCGGGACTTAAGCAATTGATTTGGCGACGTTACCAGGCGATTTCGATCACCCGCAACTAACGCTATTCGGGACAGGCGCCATAACCTAGAAACTCCAGGCTTCCCCAATACAGCAGGCACACCAGAGTTTCGAGGTTATGGCGCGCCTGTCTCCATAATATTAATACTAGGGATGGTTGTGGGTGCGGCCCGGGAAGCCCGCCAGGCGGAAGGCGTCCATTCCCGGAATATAGATCTCGGAAATGCAAGCTTTGCCTTCATGATTCTCGAAGACCACCTCCCCTTTACCCGATTCCTTCTTTTTTTCACTCGCGCGGCTGAGGAACGGGACCAGGAAGATCTCCGGGGGGGACAGGCTACCCTGTCCCCCTGGAGGGACACGGTAGCCTGTCCCCCAGCTCAGCCCTTGATCAGGCGGGGCAGAAGCATCTGGTGGACCGGGGTAATAGACCTCGGGTTCTGATAGCTGGCGCCGGCAAATGCCGCACAGTATTTCCGCAGGTCGGGCAGGGCAATCACCTCGTCCACGAATCCCCGCTGCGCGCAGTAGAGCGGCCGCGACTTTTCTTGGTAGTCCACCATCATCTGGTTCATCTTCTCGAGAATGGGCTCCAGATCCCGGCCGCTCTCGTGCTCCTTGACCAGCCTCCGGGAATAGGCCGCGGCGGCAGCGGTTTCGCCGTGCATGACGTAGATCTCCGTCAGCGGGGTGCCCAGGGTGAAGGCATTGTTGTTGTTGGCCTGCGGCCCCCCCATTATGTAGTGGGCCGCGGCCGAGCCCTTTCTCAGAACGACGCACATCATGGGCAGGTCGGTCTGTTCTATGGAATAGATCAGCGACTGGCCGAGCGCGAGGAGCTCCGCCTCCTCGGCCAGATCGCCCACGTCGATCCCGGTAGTGTCCTGCAGCCAGATGACGGGCAGGTTGTCCCGACCGCACAGCACTACGAATTCATTCTGTTTGATCAGCCCCTGCCGATAGTGCTTCCCGCCTGCGCCGGGATAAGCCCCCTTGGCGTATTCCGGGTAGTCGGGGAAGATTCCCTGCGTGTTGGCAATGATGCCCACGGGCAGGCCCTCGATCTTGGCGATGCCGGTCACGACCTCCGGCCCGTAGTCCGGACGATACTCCAGGAATTCGCTGCTGTCGCTGATCCTGGAAAGCACCTGGTAAATGTCGTAAGGGCGCTTCTGATTGGCGGGAAGCAGGCGGTTGAGCTCCTCCGGGGAAAACTTCGGCGCGGAGGCTTCGGCCACGCGGAAGAACACCGGGTCGTAGGCGGGGAGCGCCTTCATGTACTCCTTGATGCCGTCCAGGACGCCGGCTTCCGTGTCGTGCACTTCCCGGAAGTAGGCCGTCTGGTCGAAGTGCGTCTCCACGCGGCCGGGATCCTTGGCCTTGAACGACTTGGTGGCCGCAATCAGCTTCAGCGCACCGTCCAGGTCGAAATGGCCCTTTGGGTGCATTCCGCCGACGATCCCGGCACCCCCGACGGCGATGTTGGCGTCCTTGTGCGCCAGCAGGATTGTGGGGCTGATTCCCTGGTAGCCACCGCCCGCCGGATTCGTGCCATAAATGGCGTTCAGTACAGGAATGCCCAGCTGGTTCAGCTCGGCGTGGCGGAAGAAGCAGGCGCCGCTCCCCCTGCGGTCGGCGTAGAGGCGCTCCTGTTCCATGAGCTTGACGCCGCTGCAGTTGGTCAGCCAGACCAGCGGGACATTCAGCCGCTTCGCCAGGTCCGTCACTCGGAGGATGTTTTCCGGCTGGCCGGCGATCCAGGCGCCGGCCATCACCTTGTTGTCGAAGGCGATAATGACCGCCCACTTGCCCTCGATCCTGCCCAGACCGTCGACGACGCCGGTGCAGCCCTCTTCGTTGTCGGCAGGGTTGTAGAGCGTGTGCAAGGGGCACCATGTACCGGGATCCACCAGATATTCGAGCCGGTCGTAGGCGGTCATCTGGCCGCGCTTACGGATCGTCTCGGCCGGCAGACCCGCCTGACGAACCTGCTCTGCCGCTTTTCTGATGATTTCCTCCTGCTCCTTGATCAAGGCGACGTTCTCTTCCGTGCGGCGGATCTCGGGAGGGCTCAAGGCCTTCCCGATGTCGGGCATCTTCTCGAAATATGGACGCAACGGAGTTTGTTTTCTGGACATATCCTCCACCACCTTTCTCGGCGAACAGTGCTGCTATGAATTCGGATTAATCGATGACCATGAGCGCGTCACCCACTTTCACGGCATCCCCTTCCTTCACCTTGATGGCGGCAACAATGCCCGCATCCTCGGCATAAATCGGGGTTTCCATCTTAATTGCTTCCAGAATGACGAGTTCGTCGTCCACTTCCACTTTGTCGCCCACGGCCACCTGGATGGCCATCACTTTTCCGGCAATGGGTGAAGTCAGAGTCGGCATGGTTTCAGTCCTTTCTTTGGAGATCAATCAGGGCGCGGCGGCAGCTTCCACATAAACTTCCCGCCGTTCATTTGAGGATGGAAAGAAAAACCGCCGCCGCCACGACGGTCCCGATGACGCCGGCCACATTCGGACCCATGGCGAACATCAGGAGATACGTGCGTTTGTTGGCCTCCGAGCCCACCCTGTGAACCACCCGGGCGGACATCGGCACCGCGGAGACGCCCGCGGCCCCGATGAGGGGGTTTATCTTCTCCTTCAGGAACAGGTTCATCAGCTTGGCCAGGAGAATCCCCGTGGCGGTGCTCACGGCAAAGGCGAACAGGCCAATAAAGAAGATGAAAAGCACCCGGGGCTGCAGGAAGGTCTCGTGGGTCATGGTGGCCCCTACTGCAATCCCAAGGAAGATGGTGGTGGTGTTCATGATTTCGTTCTCGGAGGCCTTCGTCAGTCTCTCGACGACGCCCGACTCCTTGAACAGGTTGCCCAGCATGAACATGGAGATCAGCGGTGCGGCGGCAGGAACGACCAGCATCACGACGACAGCGGTCACCAGGGGAAAGAGGATCCTCTCCAGCGTGCCCACGGGCCGCAGGTTCCGCATTACGATTCTGCGCTCGTCCCTTGTGGTCAGCAACCGCATGATCGGCGGCTGGATGATGGGCACAAGGGCCATGTACGTGTAAGCGACCACCGCCGTGGCCCCGAGCAGGTGGGGCGCAAGCATCGAGCCCACGTAGATCGTCGTCGGGCCGTCGGCCCCGCCGATGATGGCGATCGCCGCAGCCTCGCTGAGATCGAACCCTGCGAAGAGGGCGGCAAAGAACGTGAGATACAAGCCCACCTGAGCTCCCGCCCCCAGAAGCAGCGTCTTGGGATTGGCGATGACCGGGCCGAAGTCGGTCATCGCGCCCAGGCCGAGAAAAATCAGCGGCGGGATGATGCCCGAGGCGATGCCGTAGTGGTAAAAGTACCAGATCAACCCCTGGCCCGGTTCCATAAGCGCGGTGACCGGCAGGTTCACTGCCAGTATCCCGAATCCGATCGGGAGCAACAGCAGCGGTTCGTATCGCTTTCTGATGGCCAGGTAGATCAGAGCGAAGGCTATTGCCCACATAATCAGCTGGCCAGGGGCGAGCCTTACGACGCCTCCGCTGTAGAGCAGATCCTGCATGGCTTCCCACATGGCGATCACTCCTCGGGGCCGGATTTTTCTGGCGTTTCCTGGCCTTGCCTGCCGCGGCTTTCAATGAAGCGGACCGCAGCTCCGTTGAGGTGGGTGAAGATCTGCAACAGCGCCATCACCACGAACACGCCCGCTATCCCGGCGATGCATATGCGCAGTGCTGAATCCCAATCCGCCACTCTCCGTCTCCTCCGGCGCGCCTTCCGGCCGCCGCACCACTGGACGTGGCGCCCGCGTCCGGGGTCGTCCGTCCGGTTCGTCGATCTGCCCCGCCGGCTATCGGTTGGGCATGTCCCCGAGGGCGATGCCCGCGATGATCGTCTTCTGGATGTTGCTGGTTCCTTCCACCACCTGCAGGGACTTGGCATCCCGGTAGAACCGCTCCGCGGGATACTCCGTCGAGTATCCGTAGGAGCCGAAGATCTTCATGGTTTCATTGGCCGCCTTTACCGCGGCCTCGCTTGCGTGAAGCTTGGCCACCGATGTCTGGTACTGGTTAGGCAGGCCCTGGTCCTTGAGCCACGCGGCCTGGTAGACAAGCAGCTTCGCCGCCTCGTGCTCCATCGCCATTTCTGCGATCGCAGCCTGGATCAGCTGGAAGGCCCCGATCTTCTGGCCGAACTGCTGCCGCTCGTTCGCATATTTGACGGCAGCGTCCAGCGCGCCGCCCGCAACGCCGAGCGCCCCGGCGGCGCAACTGATCCGGGTGTTATTCAACTGCCACATGCAGATCTTGAAGCCGTCGCCCACGGCTCCCAGAACGGCATCTTTGGGGATCTTTGCGCCGTCGAAGGCGATGTCGCCCGTGGGCGCGCAATTGAGGCCCAGCTTTGTCTCAATCGCGGTGGTTGTTATACCCTCGGTTTCCTTCAGGTTCACGAGGAAACAGGTCATGCCCTTGTACTTTTTCGGCTTGTCCGTGTAGGCGTAGACCAGGCCCCAATCGCCGACGTGGGCGTTGGAGATCCACATCTTCTGGCCATTCAGCTCCCAGTGGTCTCCCTTGTCGGCGGCCGTGGTATTCATGCCGGCCACGTCGGAACCGCTGTTGGGTTCGGTGATGGCGAAAAAGCCGAGCCACTCGCCGCTGACCCATTTGGGAATGAACTTCCTCTTCTGCTCTTCGGTGCCATACTGGGCCACCGTCACGGCCGGTCCCAGGTTCTGCATATTGAATGGCAGACGCCAGGAGGCGCTGACCCTGGCGATCTGCTCTGTGATGAGCGCCGATTCCAGGAAGCCATAGCCGTTGCCGCCGTACTCCTCGGGGACCGCGCACCCGAAAAATCCCAGTTCCCCCATTTTTCTGACTAGTTCGGGGCGGAAGCGGTGGTTCTTTTCGTCATCCTCCTGTGTCGGCAGGATTTCCTTTTCGGCAAACTTCCGGGCCATGTCCTGCAGCATTTTCTGTTCTTCGGTCAAAGAGAATTGCATGGGGTTTTCTCCCTTCGGGAAAAGCCTTTGCCGGGGCTCTCATGATAGATGGACAATATAATCTGCTGATCGGGCCGGGTACCTTCGCGAAGCCGCCGGACGGCGATGTTCCTTCGATCGCACCGTCTATCCGTGAAGGCCCGGCACTTTCTGCGTGCTGCGTGGGCCACCATACCACGGGACAGGGGGGACAGGCCCCGGTAAGCGGATCCCGCGTCCACTGGGGATGAGGAGGCAGCGGGAGGCGATCATGTCAATGCTGCTCTGCTTTGCAGTCTGGAGCCTGATTTCGTGGGTGGTGCTGGGTCTGGGTCTTCGGATACACTTACGGCGCGCCTCTTCATCCTGGCGCTCATGCTGGCGATGACGCGCTTTGAATTGGGCACGCACTTCGATAACTCGTCGGTGACCCGGTACGCGGTCTTCGGCCAAGAGTTCACCGTAGCAGCGCATTCGTGGGATCAGTACGCCAAGCTCATCATGCTCCCCCAGCTCGTCCTCTGGCCGGCAGTTGCGCCGGTCGCGGCGCTGCTCCTGGGGCTTCCCGCCTATCTGCTCAAACGGCGCCGGCTGAAACAATAATCCCCAAATCCTCCGTGAAACCCCGTGCCGCTCTGTTCTGCGCGCAATGTCGTTTTGCCGAGGATTTTGCTCAAGGGATGACGAATGGCGTCCACCATGCGAACAGTGGATTTATTGACATATTCAATTATGCTATTGTATGGGCAGATTAGTTCAATATGTCTGTATAAAGGTACAGGAACATACGGCATGAAAACCACAATCGAGATTGACAGGGAGTTGCTCGAGGAGGCTCGGGAGGCGCTCAACACGGAGACCATCAAGGAGACCGTCGAAAGCAGCCTTCGAACGGTTGTGAGGCAAAGCCGCTTGCGGGAACTGGCCGATTGCCTCGGCAAGGTTCCACTTGACCTGACGGCGGAGGGGCTCAAGCAGCAGCGCAGGAAGAGGACGCGGGATGTATCTCGTTGACACCTCCGCCTGGATTCATGCTTTGCGGCCCTCAGGCAGTCCTGCTATCCGGGAGATGATCAGGCCGCTGATTGTGTCAGACCGCACCGCGGTCACGGAGTGGATTATTCTGGAGTTGATGACCGGACTGACCCGCGCCGAAGGCAAGGAGACACTCCTGCGGCGAATGGCACCGGTGACCCGACTGCCCTTTGATCCGGAATGGTGGACGAGGTGTTGGGACGGGGCAGCCCGCCTCCGAAAGGCGGGCGTTACCGCAACCGCCGCCGACTGCATGATCGCAACCATCGCGATGGGGCACGGAGCTACCCTCATCCACTGCGATGCCGATTTCGAGGCAATGAAGAGAATCCTTCCGCTCGAAACGCTCGACTGGACTCACCACGCGCGCGCCTAGCAAGTCCTGAGCTGATAACGCCCGTTATCCCCGGATTTCTGCTGACTTTCCGCTGAGAGTCCTGCTAGAGTTCCAGGGATTTGGCCACTCGTTCTTGTTGCACCGCTTTTATCTCCGCCGACCCGGGCGGGAAATGCCGGCTCGGGCAGAAGCCAGGTAAATGATTGCCTGTTGCAGAACACAAAGAGGAGATGTCATGGCAAAAACTAAACCTGGCGGATACTCTGGAGAAAATGCTGCCGGCAAGGCAGAAAGATCCGGACCGTGATGCCGGGATGGACAAAAATAGGAACCGCGTGTTCCGGATTTGAAGAATTTGCGGACAGAGCCGTGAATCACAAAAGGAGGTTGTCGATGAACCGACGGATTCTCACCATAGCCCCCCTGATCGCACTGTTCTTTGCCCTGCTGTCCTCTCCGGCGAAGGAGGATGCGCCGCCCGGAAGCAACTGGCCTTCGTTCAGAGGAACCAGCGCCAGCGGGATAGCCGAGGGTTACACGCTTCCGACGACATGGAATCTGGAGCGTTCGGAGAATGTCCGGTGGCAAACCCCCATTCCAGGACTGGGCCTCTCGAGCCCGATCGTTTGGGAAAACCGGATCTTCATCTCGACGGCCATCAGCGGGCGGGAAACACAAGCTCTGAAGCCGGGGCTGTATGGCGACATCAAGTCGGTGGAAGATGACTCGGTCCATCGATGGGTCGTTTACTGCGTCGACAAGCGGACCGGCAGGATCCTCTGGGAAAAGACGGTTCACTCCGGCGTGCCGAAGATCAAGCGGCACACCAAATCGACGCACGCCAACTCTACTCTGGCCACCGACGGGAAATACGTCGTTGCTTTCTTCGGATCCGAGGGGCTTTACTGCTTCGACATGGAGGGAAAGCTTCACTGGTCGAAGGACCTGGGGGTGTTGGACTCGGGATTTTTCACCGCGCCCTCGGCGCAGTGGGAGTTCGGCAGTTCACCGGTCATTCACGGAAACATGGTCATTCTGCAGTGCGACGTGCAGAAGGATTCGTTCCTGGCGGCATTCAACCTGGCGGACGGCGCCGAAATCTGGCGCACGCCGCGCGAGGAAGTGCCGACATGGGGCACTCCCGCGCTCTACGTCTCGGGCGGGAAGGCTCAGATTATCGTCAACGGCTACAGGCACATAGGAGGCTACGACGCGCGCACGGGCAAGGAAATCTGGAGGATGCGGGGCGGAGGCGACATTCCGGTCCCCACGCCTGTGCTCTTCGGCGACCTTGTCTTCATCACCAACGCCCATGGGCCAATGGCGCCCCTGTACGCAATCCGACTGAGCGCGACGGGCGACATCACGCTGGCAGCGGACGAGAATTCCAACGCGCACGTGGCATGGAGTGCCAGGCGTGACGGATCCTACATGAGCACGCCGATCGTCTATGGCGGGCACCTCTACAACTGCAGGTGGAACGGCGTGCTGAGCTGCTACGTGCCCGAGACGGGAAGCCGCCTCTACCAGGAACGCCTGGGCGAGGGCATGAGCGCCTTCACGGCGTCTCCGGTTGCGGGGGACGGGAAGATATACATCGCGGGCGAGGACGGGGACGTATACGTCATCAAGGCGGGCCCGGCCTATCAGTTGCTCGCGAAGAACTCGCTGGGCGAGGTCTGCCTTGCCACACCGGCGATTTCGGAGGGAATGCTCATATTCAGGACGCAGAACAGGCTGTTGGCGATGGCCGAGCGGAAGTGAGGCGCAGCGCGCGGCCCACGAGGCGAAAGCAAGAAGGCAAACCCTTCTGTTGCGCCGTGCTCTGCAAGGCAGAATTTCAAATGGGGCTCACCGGCCGATGTTGTAGGCGGTGAGCACACCCTGGTTACGAATGTAGAGCCTGGCGCCATGCACCACCGGGTGCGCCCAGCTGGGCCATCCCTGGTCGGAAATCTTGAAGCGTCCCTTTTCCCGGTATCCCTCCGGCGTGGCCACGGCAAGCCCCGCCGTGTGGCCTTCGCCCAGCAGGTAGAGGCTTCCATCGGCGTAGGTCAGCGATCCCTTGCCCACGCTCCGATCCTTCCACCTTACGCTTCCTGTGGCGAACTCCATGCAGGTGAGGATGTCGTTGGAAAAACCGTAGAGGAATCCGTCCACAAGCACGACACCGCCGTGATGGTTCATCATATCCCGGCTGAAGTAGATCTCCTCCGCGCTGATGGAGCCGGCATGGGCCGTAAGCCCCAGGAGGGCGCTGCCGGTGCCGTAGGCGCTGGTGTAAAAGGCCTTCCCGTCGTGGATTATCGGGGTCGTGACGTTGGCGGTGCGGTTGGCGACGCGATTGTAGCGCCAGAGCAGCTTGCCGTTGTCCGCGCGAACGCCGACGGCGGCCGAGGCCGTCAGGGTCGTTATGGCGCGGACGCCCTGCACCTCCACGGCAATGCAGGAAGAATACGCGGCCAGATCGCTCAACTCCTCGGCAACCCAGACCGTCCTGCCCGTACGCTTGTCCAGCGCCACGATGCCTGCCTTGGGCCCTCCCGGCGTCACGATGAGATTGTTGCCGTCGACGAGCGGCGACTCGCTGAGATGCCACTTGGGATTGGTGCCGCCGAAGTCACGCAGAATATTCCGGCTCCAGCCGATGGAGCCGTCGCGGGTTCTCAGGCAGGCGAGATCTCCGGCTTCTGTCAGGGCGTAAAGGCTCTCGCCCTCGACCGTGGGGGTTCCTCGCGGCCCGCCGCCCCGGTCCTGATCGAGGCCGGCTCCCAGCGTTGCTGTCCAGACCATCCTGCCGTCGGCCCGGTTGAGCGCGAACACGGCGCTCTTTCCGCCCTGCGTGCCCTGGACGTAGATGCGGTCCTGCTGAATTGCGACGGTGCCGTATCCTGCTCCGAGATTGGAAATGGACCAGGTCACACGCGGACCCGATTCCGGCCATTCCTTCAGGAGTCCGATTTCGGTCGAAAGCCCGTTGCGCAACGGACCCCTCCACTGGGGCCAGTCGCCGCCGGCAGAAGACGCTGCCCCGGTCGGGTCCCCGATTCCGAGGACCGCAGTCAGCATGAGTGCGCCCAGAAGCGTGATCAGGTTCATTTTTCCTCCTTGGTCCCTGCATGATAGCAGATGGCGTCCCCATGTGGCATAATGCACCGCGCGGCGGGCACGGGGCGCGCCACCAACCGCTCACAAACAAAGGCTACAGATGTATATGTTTATCACTATGCGTCACGTCCTTCTGGTCATCGTTTTCATCGCCTGGTGCCTCCCCGGCACGGGGCTTTCGCAGACTCTGGGAGGCACCATCCGCGGTCAGGTTCTTGCCGGCACGAGCGCGCCGCAGTCCGATGTTCACGTGAGCGCAATCAATGAGCAGACCGGGGAAACCCGCAGGACGCTGACCGGCTCCGACGGCCAGTACGCGCTCTCCGGGCTTTCCCCTGGATCCTACCGGCTCGAGGCCGAGCTGATCGGCTTCCGGAAGCACGCCGAGACCGGCATCAATCTGCAGGTCGGACAGGTCCTGCGAGTGAACGTGCGTCTGGAGCCGGGAGGCCCCGCGGAGGAAATCGTGGTCTCCGCGGTCAGGCGGCTCGTGGAGCCCGACGAAACGGCTTCCGGCGCGGCGATAGAAAACCGCCAGATCGTCAACCTGCCGCTGGACGGCCGGAACTTCCTGCAGTTGAGCCTGCTGCTTCCCGGAACCGTGCCGGCCGCGCAGGGATCGCCGGGCTCCGTCCGCGGCAAGTTCGCCATCAACGTCAACGGGACGCGCGAAGACTCCAACAACTTCATCCTGGACGGCGCCTACAACAACGATCCCAAGCTGAACAGCTTTGCCCTCAATCCGCCCGTGGATGCCATACGGGAGTTCGAGATTCTCACGGGCAGCTACGACGCCTCCTTCGGGCGCAGCGCCGGGGCGCAGGTAAACATCGTCACCAAGTCGGGCACCAACGAGCTGCACGGAACGGCCTACGAGTTTTTCCGCAATGCGGCGCTGGATGCGCGGAACTTCTTCGCCCGGGCGGAGGATGGAACGCCCCGGTACCAGCGCAATCAGTTCGGATTCTCCATCGGGGGACCGGTCCGGAAAAGCCGAACCTTCTTCTTCGGCGATTATGAAGGGCGCAGGGTGCGCGAGGGCATCACGCAGGTAACCAATGTGCCGACTGCGCAGGAGAGAAACGGAGATTTTTCCCAGTCGATCTTCGCGCGACCGCTCGATCCCTTCACCCGGACCCCGTTTCCGGGAGGCCGCATCCCTGCGGAACGGGTGAGTGCGGTAGGAAAGGCGATTGCGGCCCTTTACCCGCTGCCCAACCGGGCTTTCCCGGGACAGAATTATGTTTCCTCGCCAGTCCTGCGTGACAGCGACGACCGGTTCGACCTTCGCCTGGACCACGCGCTCGCGGACAACTGCAGCCTGGTGGCGCGCTACAGTTTTTCCGACGGGGACATGTTTGAGCCCTTCTCCGGACCTGCTTTTGCGCGGGTGCCGGGCTTCGGCACCAACGTCCCCCGACGGGCGCAGAACCTCATGCTCGGAGGGGACTATGCGCCGACGCCGAAGCTCGCCAACCAGGTCCGGTTCACCTTTAACCGGGTCGCCGCCGGGGTGTTCCACGAGAACATGGGAAACAGCATCAACCGCGCGGTGGGCCTGCCGGAACTTTCCTCCAATCCTCGCGACTTCGGCCTGAGCTTCATCACCGTGTCCAACTTCTCGCCGCTGGGAGACGAGTACAACAACCCGCAGCACAGCGTGACGAATGTCTTCCAGTTGATGGACTCCATCACTTATTCGAGGGGCAAGCACCTGTTCCGGGCCGGCGTCGACTACCGCGCCCTGCAGCAGAACGCCTTCCGCGACGTTCAATCGCGCGGCCTAATGGCCTTTTCCGATTTCGGCCAGGTAACAGGAAATGGACTGGCCGACATGTTGCTGGGATTCGTCACCTACTCCGGAGGAGCGCGCCTGGACAACCCGCAATATCTCCGGACGCGCAGCTGGAACTTCTTTGTCCACGACAGCTACCGCATCCGGCGCAACCTCACGCTGCAGCTTGGGCTGCGCTACGAATTCAACTCCCCGCCCGTGGACCGGTACGACCGGGCAAACATCTACGATCCGAGGACGAAATCGCTGGCCGCGGTCGGCGCGGGCGACGTTCCGCGCGCCGGCTACGAGGCGGACCGGAACAACTGGGCGCCCCGCGTGGGGATTGCCTGGTCCCCGGGCGGCAGCAGCCGCACCGTGGTGCGCGCCGGCTACGGCATATATTACGACCAGGCATCGTTGGCGCCGGGGGAGGGACTCTACTTCAACAAGCCCTACTACGATTTCAAGCTCTACTTCCCGCTGCAGGGTCTGCCCCTCACGCTGAGCAATCCCTTCCCGGCGAACTATCCTTTTGCCATTCCGGGCTCGGCCCTGGGATTCGACCGGAATCTCCGCGCCGCCTATTTCCAGCACTGGAACCTGGCCCTTGGGCGCCAGCTCGGGGAAAATAGGGTAGTGGAGCTGGCCTATGCAGGCTCCAGGGGCAACAAGATCCTTTCGGCGAGAGACCGCAACCAAGCTTCGCCGCGGCCGGCGCAGCCGAACCCGCGGCCCGTGCCGCAGTTCGCCGACATCCTCTTCCTTGAGTCCCGCGGTAGCTCCTCGTACAACAGCCTTCAGGTCCGCTTCCAGCAGCAATACGCTGCGGGCTTGACCGCACTGGTCTCCTACACCCTCGGCAAATCACTGGACGACAGCTCAACCTTTTTCTCCAGCGCAGGCGACTCGAACTTCCCCCAGAACAGCGCTGACCCCGGGGCGGAGCGGGGGCGGTCGAACTTCGATGTGCGACACCGCGTGTCGGTGGGCTACTCTTACGAACTCCCCGCAGGACGCGGAAAACGGCTGTCGGCGGACCACCGGCTGCTGACGGCGCTGCTCGGCGGGTGGTCTACCCACGGCATCATTACGCTGCAGAGCGGAAGGCCGTTCACGGTGGCGCTGCTCCCTGAGATCGACAACAGCAACACCGGGATTGCCGGCCTGGGCTTCGGCGCCAACAACCGTCCCAACCGGCTCGGCTCGGGGAAGCTGCAGGAGCCGGGCCCGGACAGGTGGTTTGACACCGGAGCCTTCTCGCCGGCGCCTTTCGGAAGCTTCGGCAACTCGGGGCGAAACATCCTCGATGGCCCCGGGTATCACGACTTGAGCCTCTCCCTGACGAAGGACTCGAAATTGGCGGAGGCGCTCAGCCTTCAGTTCCGCGCCGAGTTTTTCAACGCCTTCAACCGGGCGAACTTCGACCTGCCGAACATCTTCTGGGGGTCGCCTGCCTTCGGGCGGGTGTCGTCCGCAAGGAGCCCGCGGCGCATCCAGTTCGGCATTAAGTTGATCTTCTAGGGCCGGAGCGTCCGATGCGTCCCTGAAGCAAGGCAACCGCTGCCCAAGGAGATGTCTGAACCATGAAATCCGTTCCCAACATCATCCATGGTGAAAAGATATTTCTTTCGGGCCGGCAAATGCATCCGGTGATGAATCCCGGCACCGGGGAGCAGATTGCTGTCGTCCCACTCTCAACTCCTGAGGACCTCGAAGGTGCAGTCCGGGCGGCTCGTTCCGCGCTCCCCACATGGGCCGCAACTCCCATCAAGGAACGCGTGCAGGTCCTCTTCCGCTACAGGACGCTGTTGGAGCAGAACGCGAAGGAACTCGCCGGGCTTGTCCATGAGGAGAATGGAAAGACACTCGGTGAAGCGATTGCAGAAATAGAAAAATCGATCGAGGTGACGGAATTCGCCTGCGCCATGCCCCAGATGATCGGGGGAGAAATCCTCGAGGTAAGCATGGGGGTGGAGTGCCGGATCGACCGGTACCCGGTCGGAGTGGTTGCGAGCATCACACCCTTCAACTTTCCAAACATGGTCCCCCACTGGACGGCCCCCAACACGCTGGTTCTTGGAAACACAATGGTGCTGAAGCCGTCCGAGTATGTGCCCCTCAGCCCGGTCCGAATCGCGGAGCTCCTGCAGGAAGCGGGATTGCCCGATGGGGTGTTCAACGTCGTCAACGGCGCGCAGGCGGCGGTAGAGGGGATATGCGATCATCCTGGAATTGATGCGGTCACCTTCGTGGGTTCGACGCGGGTGGCCAAGCTTGTCTACTCCCGGGCGACGTCCCGTTTCAAGCGGGCCCTTTGCCTGGGAGGGGCGAAGAACCACCTCATCGTTCTCCCGGATGCGCATGAGGAGATGACGGCCACGAACATCGCGGCTTCGATGAGCGGCTGTGCCGGGCAGCGGTGCATGGCCGCGGCGTCGATGATCGCTGTCGGAGAGCTCGACGGGATCATCTCGCGGTTGTGCGAGGAAGCCCGCAAAATCGTGCCGGGCGTAAACCTCGGTTCGGTGATTTCGAAGGCGGCGAAGGAGCGGATCGAGCGATACATAACGGAGGCGGAACGGGCCGGTGCCGAGGTTCTGGTCGATGGCCGGAATGCGGTGGTCGCAGGAAAGGAAAACGGCTTCTATGTCGGGCCGACCGTCATCGATCATGTGTGCCCGGATATGGCCGTAGCCCGGGAGGAAATCTTCGGTCCGGTTCTCGTGATCATCCGGGCCGGGTCGATCGACGAGGCGGTCTCCATCCAGAACGGGTCGCTCTACGGCAACGCGGCATCGGTCTTTACTCAGAGCGGGGGACTGGCGCGGCATGTTGTCGACCGGGTGAGCGCCGGGATGGTGGGCATAAACATCGGCGTCCCGGTCCCTCGAGAACCGTTTTCTTTCGGCGGATGGAATGAATCGAAATTCGGTGTGGGGGATATCACCGGAAAGAGCTCGATCGAATTCCTGACGAGGGCGAAGAAGACAACCACCAAGTGGAACCCGGAATCGTGGGTCAACTGGATGAGTTGACGCCGGATTCAGGGCTCGCGGAGCCTCGCGGAGCGGACGATCTCATGAGGATGAGGTAGAGCAGGAGGGCCGCACCGAACCCGACGAACCAGGCGTAATCGTAGAGGAATCTCAGCGCATCCACGAAAAGCCCGACCAGGGCGAGAAGCACGCCGCCGAAAAGGGCGATGAGGGCCTTCAAATTGAAGCCTCGCGTGTGCGTATACTCCCCTGAACTGGAATACAGGTCGCCCACATTCAGAACCCTGCCCCTGACAAAGTAGTAATCGGCTATCAACACTCCGGCAATGGGGCCAAGAAATCCCGAATACCCGACCAGCCAGCCGAAAATATAGGTGCCGAAATCGGAGAGGAGCTTCCACGGCATCATGGCAATCCCCAGGAACGCGGCAATAAGCCCGCCACCGACAAAACTGATCGTCTTCGGCGCGAGGTTGGAGAAGCCGTTTGCGGGCGCGATGACATTTGCCGCGAGGTTCGTGGTGAGAGTGGCAGTAGTCAAAGCCAGCATGGAAAGCAGGATGATCGGCGGGCTTTCGAGGAAAGCCGAAACATCGGTGTCAACAAGTGCTGGAGAATGCTGTTCCATCGGCGCTCCAGTTCGGTGCCGGGGGAACCGACGGGCACCGTCCGGGCCTAGGGAGCGCTGAAGGCATCCCGCTTGATGAACCGGCCCGCGCCCGCGGCTCCCTTCCATCGGCCGTCTTCGACGACAATCCTTCCCCCGGCTATCACCGTCTCTGCATTTCCCTTGACTACGACGCCCTCGTACATCGAATAGTCGACGCGCATGTGGTGCGTCTGCGACGAGATGGTATGCTCCCGGCTCGGATCCCAGACGACAACATCGGCGTCGTAGCCGACCGCAATTGTTCCCTTGCGCGAGTAAAGGCCGAACATCCTGGCGGGAGCCGTCGACGTCAATTCCACCCAGCGATTCAGGGAAATGCGTTTTTGGCGGACGCCACAGTGGAACATGAGTTGGAGACGGTTCTCGATGCCGGGACCCCCGTTTGGAATCTTGTCAAAGCTTTCCTTCCCCAGTTCCTTCTGCCCGGCAAAGTTGAAGGGACAGTGGTCCGTGGACACGATTTGCAGGGTGTTCTGCCGGAGTCCCTCCCAGAGCCTTTCCTGGTGCCACTTCTCCCTGACGGGGGGCGAGAAGACGAATTTGGCCCCTTCGAATCCCGGCCGCTCGATGTCATCGAGGGAGAGGAGCAGGTACTGCGGACAGGTTTCGGCATAAGCCGGGAGGCCGCGGGCGCGGGCCGCCGCGACCTTTTCGAGCGCCTCGTTGCAGGTCAGATGGACGATGTAGACGGCGGAACCGGCCATTTCCGCGAGCGCGATCGCCCTTCCGGTTGCCTCTCCTTCCGCGGCCGGCGGTCGCGTATAAGCGTGATAAGCGGGGGCCTTATTGCCCTCTGCAACCGCCTTCCGGACCAGGAGATCGATCACCTGGCCATTCTCGGCATGCATGCAGACCAGGGCGCCGATGTCCGCACTCCTTCGCATGGCCTTGAAAATGGTGGCGTCGTCCACCATAAGTGCGTTGGGGTATGCAAGAAAAAGCTTGAAACTGGTCACCCCCTCGTGCACCAGGGCATCCATTTCACTCAGCCGCGAGTCGGGGAGGTCCGTGACGATCATGTGGAGACCGTAGTCGAGCGTCGATTTTTCGCCCTTGAGGCGCCAGGAATCCAACGCCTCGCGCATGCTCTGACCCTTGCTTTGTATGGCAAAGTCGATAAAGCATGTCGTTCCGCCAAAGGCTGCCGCCCGCGAGCCGGTTTCGAAATCGTCGCTCGAGGTCGATCCCCCGAAAGGCATGTCGAGATGGGTGTGGACGTCAATTCCGCCGGGAATGACGTATTTCCCCGCCGCCTCGATGATCCTGTCGGCGGGGGGCGATAGGCTGGAGCCTATGGTCGCGATGATGCCGTTATCGATGTGGATGTCGGCGACGTAGTCCTGCTCGGCAGTGATGACGCGCCCGTTCTTGATCAGGATCGACATGAGGTTCCCTCCGGCTCGCGGCCCCGGGGCGAAATGCCGCTATGGGGCCCGGCGGTATCAGTGGATCTCGATTCCATGTTTCTTCTGAAAGGCGCGCAGCTCCTCCCAGGTAAGAGGTTGAGGGAGCGTCTTCACGAGTTCATTCCAACTCATGCGGCGCTTCGCTTCGTCGATGCGGACCATCGAGATGCACTCCTCCACGGGGCACACCAACGAACAGAGAGCGCAGCCGACGCAGTCCGATTCGCGGACGCGCGGCTGCTTCCAACTGTCCATGGGGACCATGTCTATGCACTGATGGGCCGAATCCTCGCACGCGATGTGGCACAGATTGCAGTGGATGCATTTCGCCTCGTCGATGCGGGCCACCGCCCTGTAGAGCAGGTTGAAATCCCCGAACTGCGACAGATGCCGCAGCGATCTGCCGCGTATGTCGTCGAGGGATGCGATCCCCTTGTCGGATGTGAGTTTGGGTGCGAGGTGTTTCATGCCGCAGATCAATTCTCCCGGTTGTCGGCCATGTGCCGCATGGGGGTCAGCCGCCTTTATGGAGAAAGCAGCTGGTCCGCAATCGACAGGGCCCGGTCAAGCGCTCCGACCCCGACATCGATCTCCTCTCTCGTGATGATGAGCGGCGGTGCGATGATGAAATGACTGATCCAGGCCTGGATGAAAACGCCGTTTTTCATCATCTCCATGGCCACCTTGTCCACCACCAGCGGAATCCCGGAGAGCTTTTGCTTTTTCGTGTTGAACGGTTCCTTCGAGATCTGGTCCTTCACGAGTTCCACGGCCCAGAACAGCCCGATGCCGCGAACATTGCCGACCGAAGGGTGGCGCGACGCGAGCGCCTCGAGCTTCTCGCCGAGGTAGCGGCCCATTTCCGCTGCCCGGTCGATCAGGTTCATCCTTTTCAATTCATGGATCGCCGCGACCGCGGGCGCAAGGGTCAGCGGGTGCGCCTCATAGGTGTGTCCGTGTGAGAAATAGTGATCTTCGAAATGATCCGCCACCTTCCTGGTGGTGGCACACAATCCGAGGGGCATGTAGGCCGATGTGATCCCTTTCGCGGTGGTAAGGATATCCGGCGTCACCTTCCAGTGGTCCACCGCAAACCAGGCTCCGGTCCGCCCCCATCCCGTCATGACCTCGTCGGCAATGAGGAGAACCTCGTGCTCATCGCAAATCGCGCGCAAACGCGGAAGGTACTCATCCGGCGGGAGCAGAATCCCGTTGGTCCCGACCACGGGCTCGAGGATGACCGCGGCAACGTCCCCTTCGTTCTCGATCATGTGGTCGATATATTCCACGCAGGCGATGCCGCAACCCGGGTACGTGTGGTTGAGCGGACACCTGTAGCAGTTGACCTCGGGGGCGAAGATGACGCCGGGTATCTTGCCCGCAGGTTCCATGGCCCATCGCCGCATGTCGCCCGTGGCGGCAATCGAGCCCATGGTGGAACCGTGATACGAGCAGTAGCGGGAAATGATCTTGGACCTGCCGGTAGCCATCTTTGCGATCTTGAACGCCGCTTCGTTGGCGTCGGTTCCCGAAGTGGTGAAGAAATACTTGTCGAGCCCTCGCGGCAGGACGGCGAGGAGGAGTTCCGCCAGTTCGGCCCGGACGTCGGTGGCAAATGCCGGGCCGATATACGGAAGGGTTCGCGCCTGGTTTTCTATGGCCTTCACGACGGCTTCATTTTTGTAACCCAGCGCGACGCACATGAGTTGAGCGGAGAAGTCGAGGTATTTCCTGCCGGTTGCGTCGATGAAGTGACAGCCTTCGGCGTCCACCACGTGCAGAGGTTTCCAATTCTTTTGAAAACGCCAGGTTCCGAAGGTGTTCTTGGCCGTAAGTTCCACCACCTGTTCGGACGGTCGACTTGTCATGCGCGCCCTCTATTCCCGGGAAGAGTGTTCGCGTCCGGCCCTGAAGCCGCGAGGGTCACAAAGCCCTGATGGCCATCAAGCATTGACATCGCTGATCTTCTGATAGGACTCCGGACGGCGATCGCGGAAGAACTGCCACACGGAGCGAACCTCCCCGACCATGTCGAGATCGAGGTCGGCAACGATCAACTCGGATTGATCCCGGCTTCCCTGGGCAACGATTTGGCCGCGCGGGTTGCAGAAATAGAACTTCTCCCAGAATCCCGGGGCCACCTGGGGAATGTGGTGCTTTCGATACTTGCCCAGATAGGTCCCGTCGGCGTCGATCACGGCGGCGGTGTTGTAGTGGACTCCCGTCATTTCGATTTCGTACAAAGGCACGACGATGACCATGCGGAATCGCTTTGCGAGGTCCTGCATCAGCCTTGTGGTCGGGCCGTCAGGGACCGGCTCGACCGCCGAGTACCATTTGGTCGCCTGCTCGGCGCAGAAGTACGGGCCGTAGAAGAGCTCCTGCAAGCAGAGCACTTGAACGGCCTGCTTTGCGCCTTCCTCGATAAACGCGACGTGTTTGTCGAGCATCAACTGCTTTATGGTTTTGATCGGTTCGTCGCCGGAGCAAGGGAGTGATGCTTGAATCAGTCCGCCTCGGACAATTCTCGGCATGGGGAATCTCCGTTTGTTTCGAGCAATCCAGGCACCCGGAACCGCCGATCATGGCAGACGGCAGTCGGTCTTCCAATTGAAGCAGAATAACACCAGTCGGTGTGGAAAGCGCGCGGAATTATCCCGGCCGGCGCCAAGCTGCCGTGCGCTC
This sequence comes from Acidobacteriota bacterium, assembly GCA_037444305.1. Taxonomy (GTDB): domain Bacteria; phylum Acidobacteriota; class UBA6911; order UBA6911; family UBA6911; genus JBBIMP01. The sequence goes on along the minus strand of JBBIMP010000052.1, from coordinate 12,638 downwards.
AGCGTCAATTTCGAAGTTGAATCTGCCTTGTTCTTCGATGAAAAGCAGGCGCCGAAACTCTCAGTCGGCGCGAATCCGATCAGCAAATCTCCGAACTGGCGGAACCAAAGCCGCGAAGCGGCGTGACAGTACAGCCCGGGGCGTGAGCCCCGGGATCGCATGGATGCACGAAATCCAGCCCTGCAGGGGCGACACATAGGGTGCCGCCCTTACAGGGCTTTTCTCTCCTTCTGTCCAATATTCCCAGGGCTCGCGCCCTGGGCTTTCCTGCCGGACCCCTTCAGGGTCCCCGCATTCCCGCACCATTCTCCATGGCGCCCGATTTGTTGCATCACGTAAGTCTGCCAACTGCTTCGAAAGCATGCCATTATGACCAGACTGCCCACACCGACCTTGGAATCCGGGCTTAGTAATGATGAGGATCGAGGATCTCGGGGATAAGGGGGTCCCTCAGCGGCCCGAAGACGAGCGCTCCCCGACGCAGTAAAGGTGCTTGGTCGTCCGCAGGAAGATCTGCCCGTCCGACACCGCCGGCGAAGAGAGCGTGTAATCGGCCAGGTCGTTTTCCGCCAGGATCTTGAATTCGGGACCGGCCTCGATCACGGTCGTGACGCCGTCTTCGCTGGTTACGTAAACCTTGCCGTCGGCGATCACCGGCGAGGCACTGTAGGTTCCCGCCCGGACCCGCTGGTTGCCCCAGATCTCTTCGCCGGTCTTCGCGTCCCGGCACCACATGATCCCGCGGTCGTTCAGGATGAAGAGGTATTTGCCGTCTGTGGCCGGCGTCGGCACGTCGGGCCCCTGGTCGGTCGACCAAACGCGGTGCGAGGTGGTGATGTCGCCCCGGCCGCCGGCCTTGAAAGCGATAAGCGGGCGCACGCGGGAGGAAACATAGATCAGGTGGCCGGAAATTACCGGGGAGGCGACGATCCGGTAGTTGCGCCCCTTGTCGGGATTGAGTCCGCCGGCGCGCCAGAGCTCTTCACCGGTGGCGGGATTGTGACCCGTGACGTAGTCGCCGCCGCTGATCACGATCTCTTCCCTGCCGTCGTAGCGCAGCAGCCCCGGCGTGGTGTAGGCGTCGGGGGATTCGGAAACCGCATCGGTCGGCCGTTCGACGCGCCAGCGCGTCTTCCCCGTGAGCGTCTCGATGGCCATGACGTACGACGGATCATCGGTCTTCATCCCGTGAAGCACCGGAATGTACAGCAGCTCCTTGTGGAGCAGAGGAGAGGAGGCAAAACCCCAGTTGAGGCCGAAGGGCCCGTAGTCCTTCTGGATGTCCCTCGACCACAGTTCCTTGCCCTCGAAATCGAATGCCTTGAGAATCCCCGTGCCGGTGAGGACCCAGACACTTTTCCCGTCGGTGACCGGGGAGGGGGAGGACATGTTCTGCTTGCGCACCTTGACGTTGCCGCCGCCCAGATGTCTCTTCCAAATCTCCTTCCCGTCCTTGCGGTCGAGGCACCAGAGGTAGATCTCGGTGTCGTCGGCGACGTTCAGGAAGATGCGCTCACCCCATAGGATCGGAGTCGATCCCGTGAAGTCCGGCATCTCGATCTTCCAGGCGATGTTTTCGGATGCGCTCCAGCTGACGGGCAGGTTCTTCTCGGCCACGTAGCCGTTCATGTTGGGGCCGCGCCAGTGAGGCCAGTTGCCGGCGAGGCTCAGGGCCTGGAAAGACAGGAATGCAGACACGATCAGGATGCTTCGACGCATGGGACACACCTCCGGGATATTCTGTTGCTAAGGGCAAATACGACGGTGATCACCGGGAAATTACATTATTCCTCTGTTTACCGAGCATGCATTCAAAAACATTACACTGAGGTTCGCAGGGAAGCACGGAGAGACACTGAGAAAATCCGTCAAATCCAGCTTCATTTGCGGGCGTTTTCCGACCCGATGCAGAGCAGGTGGTCCTGCGTCCGGACATACCACTTGCCGTCCACCAGGGCGGGGCTTGCCAGCGTGCGCTCGCCCAAGCGGTTGACATGCAGCAGTTCGAAAGCGGGAGCCGGACTGAGCACGAAAGTGTCCCCTTCGTCGTTGGTGAAGAAGATCTTCCCCCCGACGGCCACCGGGGAGGCGGAAAAACCCTCGCGCTGCGGTTCGCCCAGCCGCAGCTGCCCGATGAGTTCTCCAGTCCTGGCGTGGTGGCAGGAGGCAACGCTCACCATGTCGTTGATCGTGTAAAGGTAATCGCCCAGCAGCAGCGGCGAAGGGACGAACGACGACCCTTTGGGTGTGCTCCAGGCAACGTGGCTTTCCGTCACGTTGCCCGATCCGCCCGGACGCACCGCGATGGTTGGACCCGCGCGTCCGGAACAGGCGTAGATCATGCCGTGCCCGACGACCGGCGTCGGGATGACCTCCATCGTGTTGCCGTCACAGTGCCAGAAAACCTCTCCGGTTTCCGGATCGTAGGCGTCGATTCGGCGGCTGCTGCTGACGACTATCTCGGTGCGGTCGCCCACCTGCACGGCGATGGGTGTGCCCCAGCCGGGCTGAGGAGGTCGCTCCTTGCGCCAGAGCTCCCGGCCGCCGGCCTTGTCGATCGCCACGATGAACCCGGGCTCGCTGGCGGTTCCGCGGCCCATGGCGCGCTGCTCCTGGAAGAGGATCAACCGGTCCCTGTACAGCAGCGGCGAACCGCCGGGTCCATGGTAGAGATTGATCTCGCCGAAGCCGGCGTGCCAGAGCAGCTTCCCGGAGAAATCCACTGCCACCATGCCGGCGTTGCCGAAATAGCCGTACACCCGCTCGCCGTCAGTCGAAACCGTGGCGGAGGCATAGCTGTTTTTTGGATAGAGCCTCTCCGCATTCGCCTCCGGAACGGCTGTCTGCCACAGCAGTTCGCCGTTGTCTCTGCGGAAGCAGAGGACGGAGCGGCTGGAACCGTCTTCGGCCGCAGTTGTGAGAAAGATGCGATCCCCCCACACTATCGGCGAAGAGTGGCCCCGGCCCGGAACCTTGACCTTCCAGAGAATGTTCTCGGTGGCGGACCATGTGTCCGGATAGCTGCCGCCTTCCACGAGCCCCTGGCCCGAAGGGCCCCGCCAGCGCGACCAGTACTTCAGCGCATCGCCTCCGGGGACGATCATCGACACCTGGGGATCGGGCTCCGCCGCCTGCCAGGACGGCGCCAGAGCCAGCGCTGTCAGCAGCGCCACGCAGTACAGCATGATGCGGGACAGATTTGGCCCGAACCGCCTGAATATCGCCGCCATGAATCGACTCGTAGTTTTGATGCTCATGTCTTCATCCCCGGTTTTTGATTCTCCAAGTATAGTGTGCGGGCCCTCAAATGTACGAATTTCTCCGAACTCCCCGCCGGCATCCCGGCGGCAACGTTCTCACTCGGACCGGAGGGCGTCCAGCAGAGGGGAACCTATCGCCGCACGAACCGCCGCCAGGGAGGCCGCCAGACCGGCGAGCAGAACGGCCGCCAGGATAATGCCGACCATGCCGACGGGAAAGGCCATGCTCCTGGCGGCGAGGGCCGGCAGGATTGCCAGCGAGGCGCAGAGGGCGCCGCACGCCAGTCCCACGGCCATCAGTGCCAGATTCTCGGATATGACGATCGCAGACACGAAGAGCCGGCGGTACCCCACCGCACGAAGCAGCGCCAGTTCCTTGCGCCGCTCCAACACATTGCGCAGCAGCACGGTCCCGAGACCGACGGTTCCGAGCACCAGGCCGAGCCCGCCCAGGGATTGGAAGGTCGAAAGGTAAGTGTTCTCCACCCTGTGAAATGCCGCGAGGCGGTCGCGCGTGTCTTCGAGCGCGAACCCCCACTCGGCGAGGCGCTCCTCGAGCGGCCGGATGAGGGCCGCGGCGCTTTGAGGCGGGGCATCGAGCAGGAAGAAACGGAACCCCTCATGCGCGGGAAACAGCCGCAGAAAGTTTGCTTCGGAAATGAGCAACTCCCCCTGGAAGATGCTGTCCCGCAGGGCGGCTACCAGCCGCAGCTTGACCGGGGCGCCCGCGCTGCTGCGAACGGCAAGCTCACCGCCGACCTTGAGGTGCAGGATGTACTGGATTGTGTTGGCATCACCTATGGCCGGAATGGCGTCATCCGGGGTCCCGGATTCCAGCAGCAGCCAAGGATTCAGTTCTTCCTCCGGCGAGGCGGACAGCGAGTCCTGGAATGAAAATCTTCCTTCGGCGATGAACGAGGGTGGGACGCCGAGCACGCGCGGGTTCTGCGGTGCGTAGAGATTCAGGCAGCTCGTGTCGTCTCCTGGGCGCACACGAAACGGGACGAACCGCAGGGATTCGAGGTTGGGCAACTCGGAGGCGGTGATGCCAAGGGCTTCGCGCCCTTCATCATTGTTGGGATCGTAGAGGACCGGCAGCGAGGAGGCGGCCAGGAGGGGGTATCCCCCTGTGCCCGACTCCCGGTCGAGGGAAATACCCGCCGGGTCGCGGCGGAAGGCTTCTGTCGATACGATGATGAAAGTGGCGGCGGCGATCAGGGAAATGCTCAGCAGGCTGCGGCCCGGCCTGTAGGTGCAGTTCCTGGCCCCGAGGCGAACCAGGGGCGCCCAACCGCGCCCGGAAAGCAGTCGCGGTTCGGGGCGCCTCAGGTAGAGCGCGGCGACTCCCAACGCCGAGATGAGCAGAAGAAAGCCCGCGCCGAAGAATCCCGCCACGTCGGGCAGAGCCCCGAAGGCGGCGGCCGCCAGCAGCAAGCCGGCGGCAACAAACGATGCGGCGGAAACGATTCCAACGCTGCGGGCACGCCGGCGGCGCAGAGCGAACGACTCCAGTGCCCCGGCGAGTAAGGCGCGGGGCGGATTCCGCCGGAGACCCCGCAGCGTCCAGGCGATGGTTGCCAGCGACACCAGGATGCCGGCCGCTGCGCCGAGTGCGAGGTGGATCGAGGACACCGACAAAAACAGGCTTCGCGTTCCGACCGCCCCAACCCACCAGGTGCGCAGGCCGAACATCATCAGGCCGCCGTAGGCTATGGCTCCCAGCAGGCCCGCCAGGCTGCCGGCGAGCGACAGGAAGGCCCCCTCGGCCAGGAAGATCCGCTGAAGGGTTGCCAGCGGAAAGCCCAGCGCCCGGAGCGTCCCGATCTCGCGCACCCGCTGCTCGACACCCAGGCGGAAGAAGAGGGCTGCGAGGAGAACGGCCGAGACGATGAGAAAAAAGCTGAAATAGACGAAATACTCGCCGAAATCCGTGGGCCCGCGGGAAGCGGTGAGGCCCTGCTCGCCCAGATCGATGATGGAGAAACCCGCCTCTTCAGGATGAACGCGGCGGCGCAGACGCTGCGAGAGCTCTTCGGCGGCAGCATCCGGATCGGTGCCCCCGGGAATGGCTACGCGAACAGCGGAGAGGTTCCCGTAGCGGCTCCGCCACAGCTCCTGCCCGGCCGCGAGCGAGACGAAGGCCTTGGGCGTGGCCTTGTGACGATTCCAGTATTCCTCGTCCTGCGGCCGGATGCGCTGCAGGTCGATGGGGAAGGGCGGGTCCCAGTCGCCGATGGCGCGGGCCTCCGTAATGCCCGGATAGTCGGGTGTCAGCTCGGCAGAGATGTCTCCCCCGATGCGAACCGCGCCGGAGAACCGGAAGCGGGCGGTTCGCGTTGCCAGCCTGCCTTCGTCCTGCCAGAGGTAGAAGTCGACCTCCACCGCCGCCCCCGGCTGGACGCCGAGGTCCCGCGCCGCCCATTCGTTCAACCAGATGGCATCCCGATCGGGGTCCGGCTCCCGGGAGGGGGACAAGCCTTCGCTCAGGCTGACGGACGCCAGCGCGCCTTTGCCGAGGTCGGCGGCGGTAATGATGGAGTAGGGAATCTCGCGGCCGCCGCTGCGGATGGAATTGGCCATGTAGGTCAGGACGCCGGAGCTTTCAAAGCCGGCCTCCGCAGCAGCTGCAAAAGCCGCCTGCGCCACCGCGTCGTCGATGAGCATGCGGGGGCTTTCGATCAAGATCACCCGGTGAGCGGCGAGTGGCCGGAGCCTGATGCCGAGATCCTCCAGCGTGGCACGGGCCGCCAGCAGGCTGCTGACGGCTTCCCGCTTGCCGCTTCCCGACCCGGCGGCAAGCAGGACGGTGTTTGCGCGCCCCGGTTGCGTCAGGTCCCGCTGGAGGCGCGACAGGGGCACAAAGATGGTATGGACCGTTGCCTGGCTGGGCCTCAGCGAGAACTCGCCCAGCTCCTCTGCGGACAGGATCCCGCTGCAGTCGAGCCGGATGGTTCTGCCGACGCTTTCGCGCCGCCCGTAAAGCGACTCCCTGGGAATGGCCTGTTGGGTCTCGAGCCGGAGGAGGAGCGCGTCGCCCGGCCGGGCGCCCAGCTTCTCTGCCAGCGGCGCGCCGATGAGAGCCTCTCGCCCCTGCGGCGCGGGCCGGATGTTTTGTCCATGGATTTGCCAGAACCGAGCGTCGATGCCGAAAACGTTGACTTTGAGCGCCCTCGCACCGGTCTGCTCCCGGACCAGCACTCCCTCGAGGTGGATCACGGGCGCAGCCTGCCGCAGGGCAACGGGATCCGTCCCGGGCTCCAGCTCGTCCGCGAGCTCCTCGCGGAAAAAGCGGTCCGCCGCAACCAGGTACGCCGACGCACCGAGCCGCTGATAAACCAGGTTGCGAAGGCTGCTGCGGACGGATTCCCCGACCAGGAGAGCGCCCGAGAGGACCGAGACCGCGGTTGCCACCCCTGCCAGGACCGCGAGGTTCGTGCGCCAGTAGTGAACCAGGTTGCGATGGATGAGCCGGGCGAGAGTCATTCGCCTCTTCATGCCAGGAGTCTAGCAGAGCCGCCGGTGTCGGGCCGTGAAAATTCGTTTTTGGCTCGAACTCCGCTGATCGAGATCCCATGGTGCACAGGATTCCTTCCGGAGCCTGACGCACGCGAGCGTCCGTCACGAGACTGCTTTGAGACTCCGGAAAGAATCCTGTACATTTTCAAGGCTTGACACCATTTCCTATTTGTGCATCGTGGGAGCGGCCATGAAGATCGGCTACGACCTGCTGCTCTACGCGGCTTTCCGCGGGATCAAACCGCCCGAGGAACTGCGAGCGGAAGAGGAATCACACGGTGGCAGCAGGCAGGGGCTTCCCGGTTGAGGAAGGCGCAGTGCGGTGTTACAGTCGAACGACGGCTCGTCCCCAGCCGGCAGGTGCAGCATGATCTCCGAACACAAACCCCGGAACGGCCGGGGAAACATCCTGAGGGTTTTTCAGTCGAGGAGGGAAACCCGCGCTTTCTACGACAAGATCAGCGGAGTCTATGACCTGCTGGCCGAGCGGAGCGAGGAACCGGTGCGCGCGGCGGGGCTGCAGGAGCTTGACCCGAAGCCGGGGGACAGGATCCTGGAGATCGGCTTCGGCACCGGGCGCTGCCTGGCATCCCTCGCGCCGGCAACCGCGCCCGGCGGGGCCGTCTTCGGCGTCGACCTCTCCGAGGGAATGCTCAGGGTTGCAGGAGAGACTGTCTGCAGGAAAGGATTGGAGGGCAGCGTCCACCTCGTTTGCGGAGATGCCATGCACCTGCCGCTCACGGAACGATCCGTGGATGCGGTCTTCATGAGCTTCACGCTGGAGCTGTTCGACACGCCGGAAATCCCGGAGGTGCTGGCCGAGTGCCGGCGTGTCCTCGGGCCGAAGGGACGAATCGTAGTGGTCGGCATGTCCAAAGAAGGCCGCGCGAACGCCATGGTGCGGGTTTTCGAATGGACGCACAGGCATTTTCCCAACTTCCTCGACTGCCGGCCGATCTTCGTCCGGCGGGCCGTGGAGTCGGCAGGATTCCGGACAGTTCGCGCCCGGACGATGAAGATGTGGGTGCCCGTCGAAATCGTCCTGGCGGTTTCACCCTAGATCAAGGGAGGGTTAATGGCACGGATTTTTGTTCGGTTTTTCTGGATGGCCTTGCTTCTTCCCGCCGTAATTTCGGGTGATTCTTCTGCCGGGAACTGGCCGCACTGGCGCGGCCCCGAGGCCAACGGCATCTCCACGGAAACCAGCCTGCCGCTCAAGTGGAGCGCGGAGGAGAACGTGGCGTGGAAGGTTCGTGTGCCGGGGCGTGGCATGTCGACGCCCATCATCTGGCAGGGCAAGGTATTCGTGACCTCGCAGTTGGGCAACGGGAAGGTCGCAGCGCGGTCGGCGCGCTATGAGGGACCGGTGCCGCCCGATGACCAGCCGGTGATCTTCCTCGTGCAGTGCCTGCGCCTGGCGGATGGCCGACTGCTCTGGGAGCATCGCGTGCCCGCGGAAACACCGCTGCCCCCGGTGCACGCCTTCCACAATCTTGCCTCCGCCAGTCCGGTCACCGACGGGGAACGGCTCTACGCCCTGTTCGGGACCGGCCAACTGCTGGCGCTGGATTTCGCCGGCCGGGTGCTGTGGCAACGGAACCTGGGGAAGGAGATATCCCCTTTCCAATTGCAGTGGGGACACGGGAGTTCGCCCGTCGTCTTCCAGGACACTCTCATACTTCAGTGCGACCATGAGCCGGCGGCCTATCTGCTCGCGCTCGACCGGCAGACCGGAAAAACGCTCTGGCGGACCGGGCGCGGCGACGGCCTGCGCTCCTACAGCACTCCCCTCGTCGTCGAGGCAGAAGGCGGCCAGGAGCTGATCGTCAACTCCAACAACCGCATCGATGCCTACGACCCGGTAACGGGACGGCTCCTCTGGCACGCCGACGGCGACTGCAGGGTTCCCGTGCCCATGGCGGTCAGCGCCGGGGGAGTCATCTACACGAGCCGCGGGTACAACAGCGGCCCCTACCTGGCGATCCGCCCCGGCGGGCGGGGCGAGGTGAGCGACAGCCACGTGATTTGGCGCAAGCCGACGGGAGCGCCCTACGTGTCTTCCCTGCTGTACTACGAGGGCCTGCTCTATATGGCGACCGAGGTCGGAGTAGTGCGCTGCATTGACGCCAGGGATGGCGAGACGATCTGGACGGAACGGGTGGGAGGGAACTTCACCGCGTCGCCCGTGGGCGCCGGGGGGCGGATCTACCTGCTCAACGAGGAGGGCGAGACGGTGGTTCTGAAAGCCGGCCGGGAATTCGAAGTGCTGTCGCGCAACCCGCTGAACGAGGTCTGCCGTGCTTCGCTCGCGGCAGCCGCCGGGCGGATCTTCATCCGCTCCGAGCACCACCTGTTCGCCGTGGGGACCTCACCCTGAGGACCAAAACCACCTCGGAAAGACAGAAGAAATTCCGTAGTGCCAGTGCCCGCGCGTGCCCACGTACCACATCGTCAGTTCGGAGAAGTACTCGTTGAAATTCGACCCTCCGTAAGCCCTTTTCCACTTCCCCTCGGCTGTCGACCGGGTGAACTGCTCCTCCACCCGCTTGCGCATCGCTGCGTCCGCCGCATAGTTGAGTATCGTGTGCGCAAACTCGTGACTGCAGATGTCGCGCCCCCGATAGCGGTCGTTTTCGAGCCTGAGGAGGTTCTCCTCCCCGCAGCTGGCCACGCGCCCGCCTATGCCGCGTGTCCGCTGGTCGATGGTCAGATTTCCCTCGTACGGTCTCCCCTTCCAGTGCCGGTTTTCCGGCAGGTCGGAGGTCACCTGGTCCTTGCCGATGATGTGCAGTCCTGCACCGACTTCGACGAGGTTGTGCCGGATGCCTTCGTTCCGGCTGATCTGGAAATGGATCCGGCGGCAGGCTTCGAGGAGCGCTTCATCCGCCACAGCCTCGGGCGCCTTGATCCACACCCCCAGGCAATCGATCTTCTTGGCGTAGAAGTCCTGCTCCGGCGGGTTGATTCTTATGATGTCCGAGATTTGCGGTTTTGCCTGGGGAGACGGGACGGCAGCAGGCTGATCGCCTGCGGAGGCAGACGCGGCGCCACACACGATCGCGGGGATCAAAATCAGCCTTCCAAGAGTTGCAGCCATGAGAGGCCCTCCGTCGAACACAAATTGTCACGGTTTTGGCGTAGGGGGAAACCGCTGCAGGAGTCCCTCGCCCTGCACGAGCTTTTCGATTTCGTCCAGTTCCATGGGGGCAAGCCGGGTCAGGATCTCCACGCCGTCATCGGTGACCACCACCGTGTCCTCGATCCGCAGGTACAGGTTTTCCTCGGGCACGCGCAGTTGCGGGTCGATGCTGAACACCTGCCCTTTCTTCAGAGGTGCCGATGCGTAGCTGCCCACATCGTGCACCGCCATCCCCACCGTGTGGGAGAATACGCCGCCCCCGGTCCGGACCAATTGCCTCGCGGCCTTTTCGTATTCCGGCTTGGAGAAGCGCGTCCGGGCAAACACCGCCTCCATCTCCGCGGCGGCCTCCGCCATCACCTCCTTCACGACCGCGCCCGGCCGGATCCGTTTCAGGATGGCCTTGTGGTACTCCAGGATGAACTGGCACAGTTCCCGCTGCCAGGGGCTGAACTTCCCGTTCACCGGCCACATTCTGCCGATGTCGCTCGTGTAGTAGCCGTAGTCCGGTGCATAGTCCATCAGTATGAGGTCTCCGTCCTTCAGCGGACTCGAATTAAAGAAATAATGAGCGTCCCAGATGTTCTGGACTCCCGAGGCAATGATGGCCCGGTACCCCTCGAGCCGAGCGCCGTTCAGGGCGAAGATGTAGCGCGCTGCCGCCTCCAGCTGATACTCGTACAGGCCGGGCCTGGTGCTGCGCATCGCCTCGACCACAGCCAGGGCGGACAGCTGTCCCGCACGCCGCATCAGCTCGATCTCGAGCGGGCTCTTGATGCTTCGCAGTTCATCCAGAACCGGCGTCAGGTCCCGGATCTCAGATCGCGGATTGCGTGTCATAAGAAGCGCGATGAAGTTCGCCTCGCGCGAAACGCGCCCGTCCCAAGGATCCGCCAATGCCCTGGTGTTCCGCCCCTGGACGCCGCCTCGCGTCTGTCCCTGCCCCTCGGCCGCCCCGAAGGGAGCATAAATGACGCCGATGCGCAAGCCGGTCAGCTTTTCCACGGGCAGCACTTCGTCCACTCCAGTCAGCCCTTTCACGGCATCCGGATTTTCGGCGGAGAGCACCCGGGCGCCCCGGCCCTGGCCGCTGCCCGTAAGAAGGTAGAGAGTGGTTTTCCTCGTCCGGCCGTCCAGGAGCAGATAGGAGTGAAAATTCTCCACGCCGCAGAGGTAGTAAAATGCGTTGGACTGTCGCGGGTAGATGTAGCCTCCGGGATCGGGTGCGCCCTGGAGAACAGCGACCGCATTGTCTCCGATTCGATCGAAGACCTTGTCCCTCCGGGCCTTGAACTCCTCCGGCGGAAAATGCGCCTGGTATTCCTGCCCCCATGAAAGCGTGGAAAAGAGAAGTAGCCCGACACCAAGCATCGCTGCGATTCGCATTGAGTTTTCTCCTTGTCTGTCCTTTCGCTGCAGGCGCCCGGGCTGCAGCCAATATCCTCATCTTGCGGGCTGAGGGAGGATTCTCACATTTTGCCGGACCGTCTTTTCTCCCACCTGCAGAGCAGCCGTGTACTCACCGGCCGGCAATTCCCTTCTGTTCGCGTCATTCAAATCCCAGGCGACCCGGTTCAGCCCCGGATTCCCCGGGGCCGCGAGAATCCTGATGACTTCGCCGCGACCATCTTGGATCGTCACGGCGACCTGTTCCTTGGCCTGCTCCTTCAGGTGGTAGAAGAGAGTGATGCCGCTGGGTTCATTGGGCGTGACCGGGATGCCGTCTCCATAAAGGCGGAACGTTCTCCCCTGCGGATTGCGCAGCCCGATCCAGGTACGCCCGCCGTCTTCGGAGTGAATCAGGCTGGATCCCGTGATGAAGATCCTGTCGGGATTCTCCGGGTCGACCCTGATCTGGTTGAAGGCGTAGCCGGTCTTGTTGCTGACGTCGTCCTGCGGCGAGTTCATCTTTCGCCAAGCGCGGCCGCCGTCGTCGCTCCGGTAGACCTCGCCGCCTATTATCCGGTTGCGGGGTTCCACGCCCCGGTCACGATCCTGTTTGGCTTCGTTTTCCGTGGGCGGACGTTCATTGCGGTTCTCGATGACGGCATAGATGATCGCCGGATTTTTCCGGTGGAGATCGAGTCCTATGCGCCCGATCGTCCCGCCGGGCAGGCCGCTCCCCAGCCTGCTCCATGTTGCCCCACCGTCGGTGGTTTTGAAGATGGCGCTGTGCGGCCCGCCATCGTGCAAGCGCCAACCGTCCCTCCTGCACTGGTAGGTCGCCGCGTAAAGCGTGTCGGGGTTGCGCCGATCCATCACCAGGTCCACCGCCCCGGCCAGGCTGCCCTCGTAGAGGATTTTCCGCCAGGTGCGCCCTCCGTCAGGCGATTTGAAGATGCCCCGCTCTTCATTCTCGGTGTAGAGGCGCCCCAGGGCGGCCACGTAGACGATCTGAGGATTTGCCGGATGAACCACGATTCTGCTTATGTGATGAGTATCCGACAGCCCCATGTGCTCCCAGGTTTTCCCGCCATCCGGCGACTTGTACACCCCGTCGCCCCAATAGGCGCTTCTGGTGCAGGAGGCATCCCCGGTCCCCACCCAGAGGATCTCGGGATTGGACGGCGCCAGGGCAAGTGCGCCGATCGCGCTGACACTCTGTCGGTCGAAGACCGGCTCGAAGCTCGTCCCGTTGTTCACGGTCTTCCACACTCCGCCGTGCCTTAACTCGGTGCCGTCGTAATGGACATCGCCCTTGCCCGCGATGAAATGCCGGTAAA
>JBBIMP010000051.1:0-34034 GCA_037444305.1 Acidobacteriota bacterium | reverse complement strand
AGCGATCGGCGTTGACCGGTCACTCCATAACAGCCCAGGGCGTAAGCCCTGGGTTGTCGGCAGATGCGCGATCAAGCCCTGAAAGGGCGACACCGGCAGCGCCGCCCATTCAGGGCTCATCTCTCCTCTTCTCCCGCATCTCCCAGGGCTTACGCCCTGGGCTTTCCTGTTGGACCCTTTCAGGGTTCCTTATCCAAGCGCCATTCCGGACGGGCCGTGCTTTTGTGGATCCGGTCGTTGGCGGCACAGAAGGCTTGCCAAGAGGGCGGTCGGCAGGCCATGATCGGCCATGCGCATGAATCACGGATTCGACAACGAGAAGTACCTGGCCGCGCAGACCGCCGCCATCCTTGGCCGGGTAGGTGAGTTCGGCGAGAAGCTCTACCTGGAGTTCGGCGGCAAACTCCTCTGGGATTATCACGCCGCACGGGTGCTCCCCGGCTACGACCCCAACGTCAAGATGCGCCTGCTGGAAAAACTCCGCGACCAGGTGGACGTCATTCTCTGCATCTACGCCGGCGACATCGAGCGCAAGAAGACGCGGGCCGATTTCGGCATCACCTATGACGCCGACGCACTCAAGCTGATCGACGACCTGGGCGAGTGGGGAATCGCGATCCGCGCCGTGGTGATCACCAGATTTGAAGAGCAGCCGGCGGCCATAATGTTCCGGAACAAGCTCGAGCGCCGCGGCATCCGGGTCTACACGCACCGCTACACGAAGGGCTATCCGACCAACGTCGACCTGGTGGTGAGCGACGAGGGCTACGGGGCCGCCGAGTACATCCCGACCGAAAAGCCGATCGTCGTGGTCACCGGGCCGGGTCCGGGCAGCGGCAAGCTGGCCACCTGCCTGGCTCTTCTGTACCACGACCGTCACCGGGGGATCGCGGCGGGATACGCCAAGTTCGAGACCTTCCCCATCTGGGACCTGCCGTTGAAGCACCCGGTGAACGTGGCGTACGAATCCGCCACCGCGGACCTCGGCGACTTCAACCTGATCGACCCGTTCCATCTCGAAGCCTACGGGGAGAGCGCGGTCAACTACAACCGCGACGTGGACGCGTTCCCCCTCCTGCGGCGGATCATCGAGAAGATCACCGGCAGCCCCACGCCCTACAAGTCGCCGACCGACATGGGCGTGAACCGCGCGGGGACGGGGATTGCCGACGATGACGCCGTGCGCCACGCAGCCACCCAGGAAGTGATCCGCCGCTGCTTCCGCTATTCCTGCGAATATGCCATGGGGCTCTGCGACAAGGAGACGGTGGAGCGCGCCTACCTGATCATGGGCAAGCTCGGCGCCCGGCTGGAGGACCGGCCGCTGGTGCTGCCGGCGCGCCGCACGGCTGAGGAAGCCAGAGAAAACGGCAAGGGCCACCAGGGGATCTTCTGCGGCGCCGCGGTGGAGTTGCCGGACGGGACCATCATCACGGGGAAGAACTCGCCGCTGATGCACGCGGCCTCGGCGCTGGTGCTCAACGCCGCGAAGCACCTCGGCGGCATTCCCGACGGCCTGCCGCTGCTGCCGCCGAACATCACCCAAACGCTCACGCGTTTCAAGCGGGACGTGCTCAAGGGCCGGATGCTGAGCCTCGACCTCGAGGAAACGCTCATCGCGCTCTGCATCAGCGCGCTATCCAATCCAGCCGCCCAGGTGGCCGTCGAACAGCTTCCGAAGCTGCGGGGCTGCGAGGTGCACATGACCCACATCCCGCCGCCGGGGGACGAGGCCGGGCTGCGCAAGCTGGGGGTGAACCTCACCAGCGATCCCGACTTTGCCACCAAGAGCCTGTTCGCGCGCTGACGGCTGGGGGACGGAGCTGATCCCGTTCGCGGGCCGACTGGGACACAACCTCCAGTTGCACGCGGGGGTTGGAGTCAGGTTTTGAACCCGGGTTGTTTGCATCGAACTCTTTTCGAGGGAGCGGGTCATGGTCAGAATCACAGGTCTTGCAGCCAAAATCTCTCTGCTGCTGGCGACGGCGGCCGTCATCGCCGCGGCAGTTCCCCCACAATCGGGACAGCAGGGGCAGCAGGCTCCCGTTGTCATGCGGCCCGTCGACTGGCACCGGTACTACTCCAACGACGAAACCAATCTCATCATGCGGTACTACGCCGACAAGTGCCCCGACTTGACGAAGCTCTATTCGATCGGCAAGAGCTACAAGGGCGTGGACCTCATGCTCATCGAGGTCACCAACAAGGCCACCGGCCCGGCAGCGGAAAAGCCCGGTTTCTACGTCGACGGCAACATCCACTCCGGCGAACTGACCGGTTCCGCGGTCACGCTCTACCTGATGGCGCACCTTCTGGACCGCTACGGCAAGGATCCCGACATCACGCGGCTGGTAGACGAAAAGGTCTTCTACCTGAGACCAAAGTTCAACCCGGACGGCGCCGACCTGTCGCTCCTGCACGACGTCTCGCTGCGGAGCACCGTGCGGCCGTGGGACGAAGACGAGGACGGCGCGGCCGATGAAGACCCGGCCGAAGACCTCGACGGCGACGGATTCATAGTGCAGATGCGCATCCCGGACCCCAACGGGACGATGAAGATCAGCACGGAAGATCCCCGGCTCATGGTCGCCCGCGGACGGAACGAAACGGGTGGAACCTACTGCCGCGTCGTCAGCGAAGGGATCGACAACGACGGCGACGGGCGGTTCAACGAGGACGGCATCGGCGGTCTCGACATGAACCGGAATTTCCCTCGCAACTGGGAACTGGAGTACCTGCAGCCGGGAGCCGGTCCGTTTCCGCTATCCGAGCCGGAGGCCTATGCCACGGTCAAGTTCATCGACGAACATCCCAACATCACGGGCATCGTTCACAACCACACTTCCGGAGGATTTGTCTACCGGCTTCCCTCCTCCTCCGACCCGACAAAGTTCAACAAGGACGATCTCAGGCTCATCGAACTCCTCGGCGCCGAGTACACCGCCACCACCGGCCGGCCGGTGCGCCCCAGCGCCACCGACCCGGTCAAACACCGCTACGGCACCCTGATCGGCTGGGCCTACGCCGACCGCGGGATCATCGGCTGGGTGCCCGAGTACTGGCCCGGCATCACCGCCGACTACGACGGCAACGGCGCCACCAGCGACCTGGAACGGCTCCGCTACAACGACGAAAAGCTGGGCGGCAAATACTTCGTACCCTGGAAGCCTTTCGACCATCCGCAACTCGGCCGCGTGGAGATCGGCGGCTGGAAGAGCCGGTACGTCTCGCAGAACCCGCCCCCCGAACTGCTCGAAGCGGAGTGCGCCCTGCAGATCCCCTGGATTCTTTACCTGGCCAGGCAATCCCCGGTCTTGAGGATGGCGGAGCCGGTCGTCACGCGGATCGCGGAGGGCACCTACCGGATCGAGGCGACGGTTCGCAACGCGGGCTTCCTCCCGACCAACCTGACGGAGCGGGGCATCGAGGCCCAGGTGGTGAAGCCGGTGCATGCCGCCATCAGGATCGAGAACGGCGCGCTGGTGGAGGGTTCGAAGCGGACCAGCCTCGGCCATCTCGCCGGCGCCTGGCCCGTCCCCGACCCGAATCGCCCCTCCTCAGCCACGGCGAGCTGGACCGTGAAGGCGGGCGGCGACGATACCAGCGTCATCATCGAGGCGGTATCGGAAAAGGGCGGCACCGTCCGCTCCGGCCCCATCCGCCTCCCAAACCGCTAGATGGTTTCGGGCCACGGATTTCACGGAGATTGTTTTGAATTCCGTGTAATCCGTGCAATCCGTGGCCCGCTTACATCCCGCGGAGGATGCGGCCGGGGCGCGCTCCGGTATGCACACCGTTTTCGACCACGGCCACCCCGTTAACCAGGACATGACAGATGCCGTCCCCGTAGCGGTGGGGATCCTCGAACGTCGAACGATCCCTGATCGAATCGGCATCGAAGACTACGAGATCCGCCTTCATTCCGCGGGCGATGCGGCCGCGGTCGCGAATCCCCGCCTGGTCGGCCGGCATGCCGGTCATTTTCCGGATCGCCGTGGGCAGATCGAAGAGCTTTTTCTCGCGCCGGTAGTGTCCCAGCACGCGGGGGAAGGTGCCGTAGGACCTCGGGTGCGGTCGGGTCCTGGCGGCGGACCCGGTCGGGGCAATGCTGTAGCCGTCGGATCCGATCATGACGAGCGGGTGCGCCAGGACCTTCTCCACGTTCGCCTCGTTCATGCCGTGCCCGATAAATCCGGCCGCTCCCTCTTCTTCCTGCAGCAGGCGGATGAGCGCGTCAACCGGTTCCATGTCCCATGAACCGGCGACCTGCGCCATGTTTTTCCCCACCAACGGCAGGTTCCGTTCGGACTTCACACTGCTGAGCACGATCAGTTCGTAATCGCCGGGATCCCGGCGGACCCGCCCGATCAGTTCTTTCCGAATCCTGGCCCGGTCGGCCGCATCTTCCAGCCTTTTCTCCAGTTCGGCCCATCCGCCGGCCAGCGCCCAGCCCGGCATGAAAATGCTCAGGCCGGTGGAGTAGGCGGCATAGGGGTACGCATCCGCCAGGACATTGACCCCGGCGCGGCGCGCCGACTCGACCAGATCCAGGGCAGCGTCCTGCTTCCCCCAGTTCGGGCGCCCGGCAGCCTTGAGATGCGATACCTGCACACGCACGCCGGTGAGACGCCCTACACGGATGGCTTCGTCCAGTGCTTCCAGCAGCGCGGATTCCTCGTTGCGGATGTGCGAGGCGTAGAGTCCCCCTCTCCTGGCCACCACGTGCGCCAGCGCTGCTATCTCCTCCGGCGGCGTGAAACGGCCGGGAACGTACTCGAGTCCCGTCGACAGGCCTATGACCCCCTGGTCCAGAGCCTCCTCGACCATGCGGATGGCCTGCTTCAGCTCGTCGGCGGTGAGTTCGCGGTCCTCCTGCCCGACGATGTGCTGCCGGACGGTCCCATGGCCCAGGAGCAGGGCGTGGTTCACAGACATCCCCGTTTTTTCCAGCAGATTGAAATAGGAACGCACGTCGGTCCAGACGAACGGCCCGCCTTCCGGACCCCGGGGCTCCTCGAGGCGCCTTTCCGCCTGCGCCCGGCTCATGGGAGCTGCCGAGGAGCCGCAATTGCCGGTGATCTCCGTCGTGACCCCCTGGCGCACCCTGCTGTCGGCCGTCGGATAGCGGAGGATACTGTCGTCCGAGTGCGTGTGGGTGTCGATGAAGCCGGGGGAGACTGCGAGTCCGGAGGCATCCAGCACCCGCCGGGCCTGCTCGGGCGAAATGGAGCCGAGGGCGGCGATGGCATCTCCCGTCACGCCGATGTCGGCGCGCCAGGGCGGGCCGCCGGTGCCGTCGATCAGCATGGCGCCGCGGACGACCAGGTCGAATTCCATCTGCGCGTGGATGCGCGGAAACGGCAGTAGCGCCGCTCCCAGGGCGGCAGCTCCACTTTCCCGCAAGAACCTGCGGCGACTCAGATCATCGGCCATTTTCCCCCTCCCCCGCGTTCTGCCGGCTACATTCTGAAACCAGGTCGCGGGTGCCTTCGCGGTTGCCGGTCATCTCGCCACAAAGGCACCACGACACAAACGCTCACGGAGAGCCGTGGGATTTCACCAGGGAGATGGTCTTCCTCGCCTGGTCAAAGGCACGGCGGGCATCCTTCTCCGAGTAAAATCCCGACGGGATGAGATCCTCGGAACCGTAGAAGGCCAGCTCCCGGTCGCGCCGCAGCTCCCGCGATACCTCCGCCAGCCAGGCGGCCTCGGCTCGAAGCGCCTCAGGCAGGCGTTCCGCCTCGGCAAGGAGCACATCCGAAACATCGTGCGTCCGGGGAGGATCCACCCCGCAGGCTCTCAGAAGGCCTTTCAGGGCCAGTTCGACCGCCTCCTGGGATTCACGGACTACATCGGCCCAGCTGCGGGCCGCGAACAGTACCTCGATGGCGCCGATCCGGACATGGGCTCGGTTCACGTAATCACGGGCCAGTTCGGGGTTTTTCATTCCCCCTCCGACCAATAGGGCTGACCGTTCACAACCCTGCGCACGACCCGGCCCTGAACGATCGCGCGCCGGACCCGGACCAGCCACCGGGAAAGCCTCAGTTCGCGCTCGAAGAGAACGATGCCCTCCAGGGCAACCTCCGCCCAGAGCCCCGAAACGCGTCTGCTATCCGAAGGGAGCCTGACGAAGTGGGGCTCCACATTCATACCCTCCCACCGGATCAAATCCTCATCCCACTTCCGGTACAGATCCCGGCTCAAGGAAATGCCGCCGTCCAGAACGATCAGGAGATCCACGTCCGAATCCGGCCCCGCCTCCCCCCTCGCCCACGATCCGAAGACGGCCACCGCCACGAGCTCCTCGCCGAACAACCCGGCGGCACGGCCGACAGCATCGACCGCCTCCTGCACGGGGGCAAGATTGGCCACCGGCGCGGCAAGCTTCATGGCGCAGTATTCGTTGAGGGAGACGCCCATTTCACGCGCGGAGCTTCGCAGGAGTTCGTGCAGCTCCGGGCTGATGCGCAGGAGAAAGCGCCCCGAAGCCTTTCGCAGCTTTTTTCCCATCATAGTATCACTTGGCATCACATATGATACTATATCGCCTCCCGGCTCCCGTCAACCCACTTCCCGGGAGGCCGCTACTACCCGCGCCTCTGGTATTTCGACCGGTTCCTCTACAATGACTATTTCTGGCATTCCTACCCACCCATCTATCACCCGGGGTGGTACACCGGGTTTTCCGCCCAGCCGGGGATGGGGGAGGTGAAGCTGAACACGAATCTCAAGGATGCCGAGGTCTACATCGACTCGGCCTATGCCGGCAAGGCGGGAGATCTGAAGAGCCTCTGGATCGAGCCGGGGGCCTACGAGGCCCACCGCGAGTATGTCGTCGTCGAAGTGGCGCTTTATCCCGGGCAGGGCGTAACGCTGGAGCTTGCGTGCGAATCGTTCGTCCTGCGCACGGCAAAGGCGGACGAAGCCTTCCGCGCCGAACACCCGAAAATTGCCGCCGCCCGGCTGCAGGGCACCACGCCCTCTAAAAAGGAAGTCGTGATTGTCCCCCGGGCCGGCATCGGCTATGAGACGGGCGGCAAAGAATACAATCCACGGACAGGACAGTACGAATTGCGGGAGGGAGTTTTTACCTCTACGGGCGTGGATGTGCTGCTCGGCAGTTCGCAGCCGGGCGCCACTCCCAAGGACCTCGCCACGATGGAACTGGAGCTGTCGGAAAAGGGCCTGCCCACCGGACCAGCAAGCAAGGCGGTCGCCGGATATCTTTACTTTCCCGTCGAGGCCAAAACCCGGGAGGACAAGAGAAGCCGCTACCAGCTCGAAGGCCAGCTCCATGGGAAACGGGTGGTCCTCGACCTCAAATAGAAGAACCAAGGCGGACACGGAAGAACGCGGACGAACACGGATCCTGCTGGAACCTCAAAATCGGCGAGTGGATAGAACGAGCTTTGGCTGCCAAAGCTCGTGCTATCCACCCGCGTTTTTCCGCGTCCTGATTTCCGTCTCTTTTCGGCGGGCGTGCCGCGCTGCGGATCTTCGTGAACCGTCTTCGAGTCGCCGCTTCCCTGTAACTTCCCGCCGCGCGCGGGATCCAAATCTGCTATTCTGCGCAGTCTGCGGGAGCCGCAGCCAGAAAAAAGGAGTTCCGATGAAGAGATTCAGACTTCCAGCCTTTGTATTTTCAATCACCTTGACCTTTGCAGCCGTGATGCCGGCGATCCTCCACGGGTGGGGGGACGAGGGGCACAGGTACGTGAGCCGCGTCGCCGTCGAGAAACTTCCGGCCGACATGCCGGCGTTTTTCGCCAAGGCCGTCGAGCGCATCGTTTTTCTGGGTCCGGAGCCCGACCGGTGGCGCGACAACCGGCAGCTGTTCTCCGCTCTGCGGGAGGCCGGGGGCCCGGATCACTTCATCGACATGGACATGGCGGGACCCCGGGCGTTTGCCGTCATTCCCAACGACCGCTATCGCTTCACCGACTGGGTGCGGGAAATGGGACTGGTGCCCAAGGAGGTCGGCTTCCTGCCTTATGCGGCCCTGGAGACCCACGAAAAAGTCCAGGTGATGTTCCGGCTGTGGCGCGAAACCCAGGACCCCGCAGAAAAGGAACAGGTCGAGCAGAACATTGTCTATTACGCCGGCGTTCTGGGGCATTACATCGCCGACGGGGCGCAGCCGCTGCACACGACAATTCACTACAACGGGTGGTCGGGGAGCGCAAACCCCGAGAATTTCTCACGGGATCCCCTGCACAGCCGGTTCGAATCCGAGTACGTGCGGGCGCAGATAAAGCGGGAGGATTTCAGCTCCCTGGTCGCCACGGCCAAAAGGCTGAACGACCCCTTTGCCGAGATAATGAACCACCTGTTCAGCAGCCTGGACAAGGTTCCGGAGTTGTACCGGCTGGAGAAGACTGCGCGGTGGGACAAGTCGAACAGGAACCCGGCTTCGAAGAAGTTCGTGGCCGAGCGCCTCGCGGCGGCCGCTCAACTGCTCTCGAACCTCTGGTACACCGCCTGGGTGGATTCAGCTGTGACCGCCGAGCGCCGGTGAACGGCCCCCGGAAGGCGCGGCGGAAAATGCATGCGGGCCCCTTGTTCCGGGGCCGGATTCTGCTACCATTTACTGGCATTTATTGAGAGTCAAAGGAGAAAACCACATGAAAAAGACCCTGTCAATCGCGGCAGCACTGACGCTCGCTTTTTCCGTGGCCCTGTGGGCCCACGAGGTGAAGCTGGGCGCGCCCGTCACGCTGAAGGAATCCACGCCCATCCACGAGCTTCTGGCGAATCCGGCCAAGTACGTGGGCAAGGAGGTCCGTGTCGAGGGCGAAATCACGTCCGTGTGCCAGAGCATGGGCTGCTGGATCAAGATCAAGGACGCCAAGACCGGCGCCGAAATCCAGGTCAAGGTTGAAGACGGCGTGATCGTCTTCCCCAAGGAGAGCGCCGGTTGGCCGGCCGTGGCCCAGGGAATCCTGGAAAAGGTCGAGGCGACGACGGAATCCCACACCGCGCAGCCGGCAGCTGGCGCCAAGGCCAAGACCGGTGAAGCCAAGGAAGGCCATGCCGAGGGCGAGCACACCTGCGCCGAGGATGCGAAAGCCACCTATCGCCTGAAGGGGCTGGGCGCCGTTCTGACGCACATCCACTAGTCTTCGGTTTTCGATTCTCCGGAGCCGGACGGGCGGAGCGCCTTGTCCGGCTCCCCTTATTTCCCCCGCTTCACCTTCCCGGGATGGTGCGGACGACGGCCGGCCCGTGGAACGTGCCGCGCTCGCGGAGTACGCCTCCGCATCAGTTTCGGCCGATCAACCGGATCCGCCCCGTGAACGCTCTCCCCTGACCTCTGTCGAATTCCCGGAAATTCGGGGAGTCGATGTTGTTGACGACCACCACGGGATTCCTGTGGCCGGTGATGTTATTGAAACCGGCGCGCAGCGCCCACTGGTACCGCCACATTTTGAACCGTCTCTCGACGTGGAGGTTCAGGCTGAAATAGTCGGGAAACCGCCGGCTGTTGGGCGCCCCCAGGACGGCCTGGCGCTCGTTCACCACCGTGAACGGGAAGCCGGTGTGCCATTCCAGGACGTAGGTCAGCGTGTATTTCTTCAGCCAGGGCGCCGGCAGGAAGGCCCAGGAGATAAGGCGATGGGGTACATCCCAGTCCAGCGGGCCGCCCGTCTGCCCGGCGAACAGCGGATTTTCGAGGGAAAAATCGATCGCGGCCGAAGACCGGGCGCGGGAGCGCGCATAGGAGAGCATCCACGGGTATTTCTCGGCGAACGTGCGCGTCAGGGTCAACTCTGCGAGGGAGTAGCGATCCCTGCGGCTTCCGGAAAGCACGAACCGCCGGTCCGCCGGATCCGTCTGGGCGGCAGGTTCCGCCTCGGCATAGGTCCATCCGCTGTTTCCGCGCCGGTGTATGAGGTTGGTCCGAAAGTAAAAACCGCGCGGCAGCTTCTGCTCCCAGCCCAGGCTCGCGTTCAGGTACAGGGGCGGCGTGAGGCCGGAGGGCTCCCCGTGGTAGGAGGTGCGCACCGGCCCACCGGCAACGGTTTTGCCGTCGGGTCCGAAAAAGGTCTCGATCCGGGCCTGGTCCAGCCGCCGCGAGACCAGCGCCAGGTTGGTGGCGTCGCGAAAAATCCCCAGCCCGGCCGAAAGCTTGGTATCCGGGGAACCGCGCGGGCTCCAGGTGGCGGCGGTGCGCGGCGACCAGAGCCAGCGGCGCTGGGTGCTGTCCCAGTCGAGGCGGAGACCGTTCTCGAGCATCACCCTCTCGCTGAGCGCCCAGCGGTCCTTCAGGTGCGCTCCGAACTCGAAGTTTTCGTTCTCGTACCCCGGTTCCCCCGTGAACGACACCCGCCGCACGCGCGTGCCGTCCCGCCGGAGCACCTCGAACGGCCGACGGTCGGAGTTCTGCCGGTAATCGATGACGTTTGCGTCCACGCCGAACTTGATGAGGTGGCGGCCGTGCCACTCCTTCGCGGGGGCGTGGGCATTCACGAGGACCTGCACGCGGCGGGCGCTCCCCTCCGAGCGCAGGAAGTAGTTGCCGGAAAGGCCGTCGGGCCGGATGGTGTAGAGCTCGCGGCCGAGGGGTGTTTCCCGGTTGCGGGTCCGGTTGACCGCGAGCCCGGACTCCAGGAACCAGCCGCCGGGGTAGGCTTCGTTTTTGAGGCTGAAGAAATAGAGCCGGTTGTGCCGGTTGCGCGTGGTCTCCTTCGGTGCGAGCGCGTTGAGCCCATAGTGGCGGGACTCCTGGAAGTTCAGTAGAAAGCTCGCGGTCAGGATGTTTCTCGGGTTCAGGTTGGCCTGGATCCTCGTGAGGTTGCTCCCGTACCAGCTGCGGCTGCGGTTGGCATCCGCCGGCAGGGCGTCCACGACGTTGAGATCGTATTGCAGGTCGAGGGCGTTGAAATACCACACCCGGCCCGCGAGGATGGGGCCGGAGACGGTTGCGCGCGGGTTCCAGTTGCTCAGGACCAGGCCGTTGTGAAATTCGTAGGAGGGGAGGAAATTCGTTGCCGAATAGCGGAACTGGTCGTCCCCGCGGCTGCTCTCCATAGCGATGGTGCCCGCCGAGCCCTTGCCGAACTCCACCGAGTAGCGGCTCGACTCCACCCGCACTGCGCGCAGCGCGTCGACAGAGAGCCGGTTTTCCAGGATGCCGCTGGCCGGGCCGGCGATATTGAACCCATCGAGGGCGTAGTAGACCTGGTCCTCGGCGCCGCCGTTCATCCGGATCCGGCCCCGGTTGTCCTTCACCACCCCGGGGATCATCGGGAGGGCGTTGCGAAAATCGTGGCTGGCGGGAAACGGAAGGTCGATGATCTGGGATGCCTTCAGCGTCGTCTGGCTCGAAGCCTCGTGCCGGTCGATGATGGGGGCGGAGTAGACCACGTCCACCCGCTCCTCGTACTCCTGCTCGTGATTTAGCCGGATCTCCAGGGTCGTGGCGCGCTCCACGACAAGGGAGGGCCGGGAGACGAAGGCGTAGAAACCGAGTTTTTCGACCTGCAGGTGGTATTCTCCCGGCGGCACGTCCGGAAACACGAAGCGGCCGGCCTCGTCGGTGAAGGTGACTGCCGGTTCGGCGAAGGCGCCGCCCGAGATGGTGAGCTTGGCTCCGTGCACGGCGAGGCCGTTTTCGTCCACCACCCGCCCCTGGACCGACAGCTGGGCCGCATGGAGTCCCGCGGCGGCAGTCAGAGAGAAGAGCAGTACGGCGGGACATGCTTTGTTTAGTAGCTCCCTCATGCACCTATTTTATCCCTAATCTCTGTCAAAGGCGCGCTTTCGAAAAGGCGAATGGCAGGCGCATTCGGGCGGATGAACCGGGATCCGGTTGCGCCTTGGCATTATTCCCTGCCAGTGATAAAAGGATGCCTTTATTCATTTGCCTATGAATTCGGATACGTTTGAGATTGTCATTGTGGGTGGCGGCATCGTGGGGCTCGGCACGGCGCTCGCCCTGACGGAACGCTACCCCGGGATCGGTCTGGCAATACTTGAAAAAGAAGCCGAACTGGCGTCCCATCAGACGGGCCACAACAGCGGCGTGATACACGCGGGCATCTATTACAAGCCCGGTTCGGCGAAGGCGGAGCTCTGTGTCGAGGGGGTGCGCCTACTCAAGGCTTTTTGTGAAGAACAAGGAGTCCCGTACGACAATTGCGGCAAGGTGATCGCGGCTACGGAGGAGTCGGAACTGCCACAGCTGCAGTCCCTCTACGAGCGTGGAGTCGCCAACGGAGTCCCCGGTCTGCAGCTGATCGGTCCGGAGCGCGCCCGCGAACTGGAGCCGAGGGTGCAGGCCCTGCGGGCCATACACAGCCCCAACACGGCCATTGTTGACTTCCGCCGGGTCGCAGGGGCCATGGCGCATGTTATTGCAGGACGGGGCGGGCGCATTCTCACGAACTCGCGCGTGGCGGCCGTTCGGCGGACGCAAGGGGAACCGCTGCTGGTCGAGACTGCTCGCGGCATGGTGCGCGCGAAGAACCTGCTTAACTGCGGGGGGCTTTATGCGGACCGCATCGCCCGGATGGCCGGCGCCCGGCCCGAAGTCATGGTCGTGCCCTTCCGCGGCGAGTATTACACGCTGCGGCCGGAAAGCCGGGTGGTTCGCGGGCTGATTTATCCGGTGCCCAACCCTGAATTTCCTTTCCTCGGGGTGCACTTCACGAAAAGGATCGATGGAGATCCGGAGGCAGGGCCTAACGCCGTCCTGGCCTTTGCCCGCCAGGGATACCGGCTCAGGGATATGAATCTGCCCGATCTTGCAGAGATGTTGGCATACGGCGGCTTCTGGAGGATGTCGGCCCGCCACTGGCGCACGGGCCTGTACGAGATCTATCGCTCGATCAGCCGCGCCGCCTTTTTGCGCGCCCTGCAGAAGCTGGTGCCCGATCTGGAAGACCGCGACCTGCTGCCCGGCGGCTCTGGCGTCCGGGCGCAGACTGTCGCGCGCAACGGTGCGCTCTGCGATGACTTTCGGATCTTCGAGGCGCCGCGGGCCGTCCACGTGCTCAACGCGCCCTCTCCGGCGGCCACCGCGTCCATCGCCATCGGCCGCCGCATCGCCGCCGTCGCAGCCCGGTCTTTCGGTTTGCCTTCCTGACCCTGAAAGCGAAAAAACAGCCGCCACGAATTCCACGAATTGCGCGAATTCGTGGAATTCGTGGCCCTTGCGGATTCCTAGGCTTTCTTCTTCTCCGCGTAGCTGAACGAAGCCAGCTGCTCGTACATCCGGTAGCGCGCGTAGACATCCTGCTGCGCCAGTTCCAGGAGGTGCTTTGCCTCCTCGGGCTTGGCCAGCGCCAGCATTTTGTACCGGGTTTCCATGTACGCGTATTCCTTCAGCGGAATTCGCGGCGGCTTGGAGTCGAGCTGCAGAGGATTCCTGCCTTCCTCGGCCAGCCTGGGGTCGAAGCGATAGAGCGGCCAGTAGCCGCTGTCCACCGCCGCCTTCTGGTTCGACATGCCCATGGACATGTCGATCCCGTGGGCGATGCAGTGGCTGTAGGCGATGATGATCGAGGTGCCGGGGTAGGACTCGGCCTCGAGGAAGGCCCGGACCGTCTGCGCGTCGTTCGCCCCCATGGCCACGGTGGCCACGTAGACGCTGCCGTAGCTGATGGCGTGCAGTCCGAGGTCCTTCTTGGCCGCCTGCTTGCCGCCGGCCGCGAACTTGGCCACGGCCGCACGCGGCGTCGATTTGGACATCTGGCCGCCGGTGTTGGAGTACACCTCGGTGTCCATCACCAGGATGTTCACGTCGCGGCCCATGGCCAGGACGTGGTCCAGCCCGCCGTAGCCGATGTCGTAGGCCCAGCCGTCCCCGCCGAGGATCCAGACGCTCTTCCGCACCAGGTAGCCCGCGATCGACAGCAGGTTGCGCGCCTCGGGGGAGTCGACTTTCGCCAGGATCTGCTTCAGCTTCGCCACCCGCGCCCGCTGTTTCTGAATCCCGCCCTCGTCGGACTGGTCCGCGGCGAGGAGCTCAGACGCCAGCTCGGCGCCGATCTTGTCCGCCAGCCCGGCGACCAGCTCGCGCGCCATCTCGGAGTGCTTGTCGATGGTCAGCCGGAAGCCGAAGCCGAATTCGGCGTTGTCCTCGAAGAGGGAGTTCGACCAGGTCGGCCCATGCCCGTCCTTGTTGGTGGTGTAGGGCGTCGTCGGCAGGTTCCCGCCGTAGATCGAGGAGCAGCCGGTCGCGTTGGCGATCATCATCCGGTCGCCGAACAGCTGGGTCATCAGCTTGACGTACGGGGTCTCGCCGCAGCCGGAGCAGGCCGTCGAGTACTCGAACAGCGGCTGCAGCAACTGGTTGGCCTTGATGTTCTTCATGTTGATCTTGCTGCGGTCATACTCCGGGATGTCCAGGAAGAAGTCGTAGTTCTCGCGCTCCTGCTGACGGATCGGGATCTGCGGCACCATGTTGATCGCCTTGAGCCGCGTCTCCTTCTTGTTCTTGGCCGGGCAGACGTTCACGCACAGGGTGCAGCCCGTGCAGTCCTCCGGCGCCACCTGGATCGTGTAGGCCAGCCCCTCCTCGAACTCCTTGCCCTTGGCGTCCATCCATTTGAAGGTGGCGGGCGCCTTCGCGGTCAGGCTCTTGTCATAGGCCTTGATCCGGATGGCGGCGTGCGGGCAGACGAGCGAGCACTTGCCGCACTGGATGCAGACCTCGGGATCCCACGCGGGGATCTCGAGCGCGATGTTGCGCTTGTCCCACTGCGAGGTGCCGGTGGGAAACGTGCCGTCGACGGGGAACGCGCTCACCGGGAGCGTCTCCCCCTTGTTGGCCGCGATCGAGCCCAGGACGTTCCGGACGAATTCGGGCGCCTGGTCCGAAATGGCGGGCAGACGTTCCCAGCTGCTTGTGACCTTGCCGGGCACCTTCACCTCGTGCAGGTTGGCCAGCGTCTGCTCGACCGCCTCGAAGTTCTTGAGCACGACCTCCTCGCCCTTGGCGCCGTAGGTCTTTTCGATCGAGGATTTGATCGAGGCGATCGCCTCCTCCCGCGGGAGCACGCCCGAGATGGCGAAGAAGCAGGTCTGCATGATGGTGTTCACACGCCCGCCCATCCCTGTTTCCTTGGCGACGTTGTACCCGTCGATCACGTAGAAGCGGATTTTCTTGTCGATCATCTGCTGCTGCATGCTGCGCGGCAGCTTGTCCCACACCTCGTCCGGCCCGAAGGGGCTGTTCAGCAGGAAGGTCGCGCCCGGCAGGGCGTCCTTCAGCATGTCGTAGCGCTCGAGGAAGACGAACTGGTGGCAGGCGATGAACTGGGCCTTGTTGATCAGGTAGGTCGAGTGGATCGGCCGCGGCCCGAAGCGCAGGTGGGAAATCGTGACCGCCCCGCTCTTGCGCGAGTCGTAGACGAAGTAGCCCTGCGCCCAGTTCGGCGTGTCCTCGCCGATGATTTTGATCGAGTTCTTGTTCGCCCCGACCGTGCCGTCGGCCCCCAGGCCGTAGAACAGCCCGCGGAAGACGTCGTCCTGTTCCGTCGAGAAGGCGGGGTCGTAGTCGATGGAGCTGTGCGTTACGTCATCCTGGATGCCGACGGTGAAGCGGTTTTTCGGCTGTTCCTTCTTCATCTCCTCGAACACCCCGCGTACCATGGCGGGCGTGAACTCCTTGGAGGCGAGGCCGTAGCGTCCGCCGGTGATCCTGGGGAAGAACTTGAACGGTGCGACGCCCGCACCCATGGCCTCTGCCACCGCCGTAACGACGTCCTTGTAGAGCGGCTCGCCGCCCGCGCCGGGCTCCTTCGTCCGGTCCAGGACGGTGATCACCTTCGTGCTCGCGGGCAGCGCGCCGGCGAAGGCCTCCATCGAAAACGGCCGGTAGAGGCGGACCTTCACGAGCCCGATCTTGTCGCCCTTTTCGAGCTGGTGCTCCACGAACTCCTGCGCAGCCTCTGCTCCGGAGCCCATCATGACGAGTACCCTCTCGGCGTCAGGGGCACCCAGGTAGTCGAAGAGCCGGTACTGCCGGCCGACGACCTTGGCGAACCTGTCCATCGTCTTCTGCACGATTCCCGCCGCGGCCAGGTAGTACGGATTGCCGGCTTCCCGCGCCTGGAAGAAGACGTCGGGATTCTGCGCCGTGCCCCTGAGGACCGGCTTTTCCGGCGTCATCCGCCGCTCACGGTGGGCGTGGACGAGCTTGTCGTCGATCATCGCCCGGATGTCGTCGTCGCTCAGCTGCTCGATCTTCATCACCTCGTGGGAGCTGCGGAATCCGTCGAAGAAGTGGATGAAGGGGACGCGCGCCTCCAGGGTGGCCGCCTGCGCGATAAGCGCGAAGTCCATGATTTCCTGGATGGAGTTGGAGGCCAGCAGGCCGAAGCCCGTCATGCGCGTGGCCATCACGTCGCTGTGGTCCCCGAAGATGGAGAGCGCGTGCGTGGCGAGCGTGCGCGCGGAAACGTGAAAGACCGTCGACGTGAGTTCGCCCGCGATCTTCAGCATGTTGGGAATCATCAGGAGCAGGCCCTGCGAAGCCGTGAACGTGGTCGTCAGGGCCCCGGTCTGGAGCGCCCCGTGGACCGCGCCCGCGGCGCCGCCTTCGCTCTGCATTTCGGTGACCGAGGGGACCGTGCCCCAAATGTTCCTGAGACCTTCCGCGGCCCAGGCATCGGCCCACTCACCCATCGCGGAGGATGGGGTGATCGGGTAGATCGCGATCACCTCGTTAGTCTTGAAAGCAACGTAGGCAGCAGCCTCGTTTCCGTCAATCGTGACCATCTCTCTTTTCATATCTCACCTTCTGGAGTCGTTGAAAAAGGACGTTATTTTAATCAGGCCCAGCCTGCCGGCGGCGCAAATATTTTTCCTGCCCGGGTGCCCTGCAGGCCCGCCGGCAGCGATCACAGTGCTTCCGGCACCCAAACCGCGGAATCCTATCACAGTCAGCCGCGATTATCTTGTAAATGCGGGTTCCGACTGCCTGGAGAATTGGGCGCTTTGACCCGCGCCGAGGATGACAAAGCACGCCCGGCACGGCGCCGTGCCGGGTTCCCGCCGGCTTCCGTGCAGCCTAAGTCTTTTTATTCTAGATAATAACGCGAAAAGAGATGAGTAGGTCCCCATGGTCCTACCTTGGCAAGCTATTTGCTTTGAGGAACGAAGGTCAGCCTGGCGGACCCTTATGACAAAGCCTGCCTCCAACATCCTGATCGTCGAAGACGAGAAGCTTTTGAACTGGTCCATGGTGAAATCGCTGTCGAAGCTGGGCTTCGAAGTCCACCCCGTCTTCAACGGCGTCGAGGCCATGCACCAGGTGCAGCAGGCCCGGTTCGACATCGTTCTGCTGGATTACCAGTTGCCCGACCTGGACGGCCTGGAGGTGGCCCGGCGCATCCGGCAGGCGCACCCGGGCGTGGCGATTGTCCTGGTGACCGCGTTCCAGTTGAGCGAGCTGGACGTGACCCCGGGTTTGATCGACGCCTACCTGAACAAGCCGGTGGACCTGGGCGAGCTCCACCGCGCGCTACTCGACCTGCCCGGCGTGGAAGTGCGGGCCTGAAAAACGCGCCGGCTTCGCTCCTGCCGCCGCGCCGAGAAAATCCT
This sequence comes from Acidobacteriota bacterium, assembly GCA_037444305.1. Classification (GTDB taxonomy): domain Bacteria; phylum Acidobacteriota; class UBA6911; order UBA6911; family UBA6911; genus JBBIMP01. Next base: position 16,484 of record JBBIMP010000051.1, on the reverse strand, counting down.
TTCCCCAAGGCTTTCTGTGGCCGGCTGAGCTGAAGTATCATGGGTTTATCCGGAGATGCGATGGAGACCCTCACGCGCCTGTGCTTGCCTTTGCCCGGCCTGATAGTCCTTGCGGCCGGGCCGCTCTTCTCCGCTGACCAGGCCGGCAGCAAGGAATTCGAGATGCCCGTCAAGTGGGAATTCAGGCTGCGCTCGGAGATCCGGGATGATTTCGATTTCAACGCCTCCCGCACCGACGACAACCGGCCCTTCCTCCAGCGGTTCCGCCTGTCGGTGGCGCCGCGCTGGCGTTCCCTTTAGGGCTTCGCCCAGGTCCAGGATTCGTCCGTATGGAACAGGGAGCGCTCGCCCTACGGCCCGGCCAATTTCCACCTCTACCAGCTCTATCTGGATGCCCCTCTTAAAGAAGGCTTCCGGCTGCGCGCGGGCAGGCAGGAATTGTCCGTGGGCCAGGAGAGGCTGATCGGGGCCTTCGGCTGGAGCAACACCGGCCGCTCCTTCGACGCGGTGTCCATTTACCGGGAGAAGGGGGGACGCCGGGTGCAATTGTTCGCGGCGAATCTGCCGGCCCCGAGGCAGCGCGGTTTTGCCCGCGGGCAGAACGTTTTCGGCGTGTCGTGGAAAGCCTCCGACAGCAGGCAGTCGATCGAACCCTACGCCTTCTGGCTCCAGGACCAGACGAATCTTCGCGGCGAGGTCCGCAGCGGCGGGACCCGGCTGCTCACCTCGGGCGCGCGCTACACGCGGCAGGACAAGGGCTGGCGGCACAACCTCGAAGCCGCCTGGCAGGTCGGCCGCCGCAACGAAGACCCACACCTGGCGGCGGCGTTGACGTACAGGGCCGACCATACCTGGGGCGTGCGGCATTCGCCCGCGCTGGGTGCGGAATACAATTTCGCCGGCGGCGACGGGGATCCTGCCGACGGGAAGTCGAGGGAATTTCACAACCTTTATCCCACCAATCACTCCCAGTACGGCTACATCGACCTGTTCGGCTGGCGCAACCTGCACAACCTCCGGTTCATCTTCTCGCTCAAGCCTTCCCCGCGGGTGCAGCTGGAACTGGACTGCCTCGAGTTCTGGCTGGCCGAGGCCCGCGGCGCGTGGAAGAACGCCGGCGGAAAGGCACTGGCACGCGATCCGTCGGGCCGCTCGGGAAGGCACGTCGGGCGCGAGTTGGATGCCACGGGCGCCATCAACCTCTCGAGCCACTGGAGGTTTCTGCTCGGCTACTCCGTTTTCTGGCCGCAGGGCTTCGCGCACTCCACTGCCGGTGATGCGGCCGCCCGATTCGGATATATCCAGCTGCTGGTCGCCTACTGATCGCATCCAAACCGGCATCTTCCGGCTGTTCACCGGTAAACCTCGTCCATTCGCCGAAAAGGCCGTGCTGTTTTTTCTCCCCGCCCGGTATCCTCGGATTCGCAACGACATGGAGATGAACATGAACGACGCAAAGAAAATTAAACCAACCCCCCAACTGCTTCTCGGGATTGCCGCCCTCATTCTGGGCGTGATCCTTCTGCTGGAGAACCTGGACATATTCAGGTTCAGCGTGCCGTTCGCCTACTGGCCAGTAGCGCTCATACTTTTCGGCGTCTACAAATTCGCGCAGGCGCGCCAGCTGCCCGGGTATTTCCTCGGCTTCACCTTCGCCTCCATCGGCATCCTGCTGCTGATGGACAACTTCCGCATCATCAACTTCGACTTAGGTCATCTCTGGCCGCTGCTCCTGATCTTCGGTGGCGGGGCGATCGTCTGGCAGGCCCTGGCGCGCGAGGAGAACGTGCACCCGACCGAAGCCCGCAACACCGTGTCCGCGCTGGCCTTCATGAGCGGCATCGAACGCACCTGCAACTCCATGGATTTTGACGGGGGCGAACTTTCAGCCGTCATGGGCGGTTGTGAACTGGACCTGCGCCGGGCCGCGATGAAAAACCCCAGGGCGACGCTCAACACCTTCGCCTTCTGGGGCGGAATCGAAATCAAGGTCCCCGAAACCTGGGTTGTGGAATCCCGCGGCATCCCCTTCCTTGGGGGGTTCTCGGATACCACCCAGGCGCCCCCGGGTCCGCCCGAAGGGACCCTTGTGGTGCGGGGTTTGGCTATAATGGGCGCCGTCGAGATCCGCAACTGACGTCGGTGCGTTCACTGCGGAGCTCGCCGGAAGGTTCCTCGCATGCATCCAATATTCGGCCATAAAGGGAGACTGCTGATCTACCTGGCCGCGTGGCAGCCGGCGGCGGCGCTGCTCGCCGCGCTGCTCGTCTTTGCGGGCGGCTTCGGCTGGACCCAGGCGTTCGCCATCGCCGTGCCCATGATGCTGGGCTACGCCTTCCTCGGCCTCGCGGCATGGTACATCTGCCGCGCCTTTCCGCTGGGCAGCCACGGGGTGCTCAAGCTCGCCGGCGTCCACCTCCTGGCCGCGATTCTTACCAGCTCGCTCTGGCTCCTGATGTCCAGGGGCATGGCCGCCGCGCTCATGAGTTCGGGCGCCCTGGGCGAAGTCGGGACGCAACTCCAGAGGCAGGCGCCGCTGCTTTTCACGGTGGGGATTCTCCTGTTCTTCCTCGCTTCCGCGGGCGGCTACCTCATGGCGGCCTTCGAGCAGTCGCGCGAGGCCGAGCGCCGGGCGCTGGAGCTGCAGATTCTGGCCCGCGAAGCGGAACTGAAAGCGCTCAAGGCCAAGGTGGACCCGCATTTTCTCTTCAACAGCCTCAACTCGATCAGCGCCTTGACCTCCGCCAACGCCGCCGGGGCGCGGCGGATGTGCGAACTGCTGGCGGACTTCCTCAGGAAGAGTCTCGCTCTCGGGGAGAGGGAACTGGTCCCGTTCGCCCTCGAGCTCGACCTGGTGCAGAAATACGTGGCCATCGAGCAGGTACGCCTCGGCTCGCGCCTCGAGGTCACCATGGAGATCGGGGAAGGCACGGCCGATTTTCCGGTTCCGCCCCTGCTGCTCCAGCCGCTGCTCGAGAATGCCGTCAACCACGGCATCGCCCGCCTGCTCGACGGCGGCGAGGTGAAGATCGAGGCGAGGATGGGCAGCGGGCGCCTCGTTGTTTTTGTGGAGAACCCGACCGATCCTGATGCGGATCCTGTCCGCGGCCAGGGAATCGGCCTGACCAACCTCCGCAGCCGGCTGCGCAACATCTATGGCCGCGAGGCCTCGCTGGCGGTGAAGCAGAATTCCGGGCATTTCCGAGTTGTACTGGCGCTGCCGGCGCGGGACGCCTGATTCGAGCCGCCGCGCGGCGGCAAGGAGATCACGTCATATGCCCGACACACCCGAAGCGACGCTCAAGGCCATTATCGTAGACGATGAGGAACTGGCCCGGGGGATCCTCCGCGAGCACCTGGAAACGCGCCCGGACGTAGAAATCGTGGCCGAGTGCGCCAACGGTTTCGAGGCGGTGAAGGCCATTGGCGAGCACAAACCGGACCTGCTCCTGCTGGACATCCAGATGCCGCGGCTCGACGGCTTCGAGGTCCTGGAGCTGATCGAGCACAACCCTGCGGTCATCTTCGTCACGGCCTACGATGAGTATGCGCTGAAGGCGTTCGAAGTCCACGCGGCCGACTACCTGCTGAAGCCGGTCAGCGCGGAGCGTTTGAACGAAGCGCTAAACCGCGTTGCCCGCAGCCCGGATGGCGGAAGGCCGCAGGTGGCGTCCGTGGTGGAACAGGTGAAGCGGGAGTCTCTCCCCGTGGAGCGGATTCTGGTGCGCGACGGGGCCAAAGTCCATGTGATCCCGGCGAAGAAGATCGACTACATCCGCGCCCGGGACGACTACGCCGCCATCTGGAGCCAGGGGCGCGAGTATCTGAAGCAGGAGACGCTCACCGCCCTGGAGGAACAGCTCGACTCGGGCCTCTTCGTCCGTGTGCACCGTTCCTGTCTTTTGAATGTCGAGAAGCTGGTGCGCCTGGAGCCCTGGGCGAAAGGGGGTCACCTCGCCGTCATGGCGGACGGCACGAAGCTTCCGGTCAGCCGCTCCGGCTACGCCCGCCTCCGCTCCGCCCTCTCCTGATTCCGGGGACAGGCGCCATAACCTCGAAATTATGCGGTCAAGGATTCGGGCGCTCTCTCCCGGAGTTTCGAGGTTATGGCGCCTGTCTTGAAGGGCGCTTAGCTAAGGGCGGTCGAAATCACCTGGTAACGTCGCCAAATCAATTGCTTAAGCCCCGAAGGGGCGCCTCTCTCCCCTTATCCCGCCTTACCCAGGGCTTGCGCCCTGGGCTTTCCTGTTGGACCCCTTCGGGGTTCTCGATTCCTTAATTGGTTTCTGTCGCGAAACTCCCAATTTTGGCGAGATGGAGGTTATGTTCGAGCCGTAAGTCTTTTGTTTTCAATGCGGCCATTGTCCCCGCATTGCCGAATACCGAGTTTCGCGACAGAAACTAATTAAGCGCCATTCGCGCCTGTCCCGAAAATTATTTTTTCTTGAGCTGGTTCATGAGGGATTCGAGGCTCTGGCCCTCCTGCGGGGCGCCCACGCCCGGCATCTCGCCCGATGCGGGGAGCGAGGCCAGGACTTCCCGGACCCTCGCGGCCTCGGGATAGTTGGGATTCGTGGCCAGGAGGGTCTCCCAGGCTTTTCGTGCTGCCCCGGCGTCGTTCTTGCCGTGAAGCGAAACCACGCCCAGGTTGTAAAGCGTCTGCGGATGCGAGGGATTGTACTCCAACGACTTGTTGAATTCGGCGACGGCCGCGTCAGCCTGGCCCAGGTTCCAGTAGGACGTCCCCCGGTCGGTCCGGACGTTCACGTTGGTGGGATCGATCTCCAGCGCCCGACCGTAATAATCCACGGCTTCCCGCGGCCGCCCGGTGTCGTAGTAGAGGTCGCCAAGGCGGATCAGCGCGTTCAGGTCCGAGGGGTTGGACTGCAGCATCGCCTTCAAGCCCGCTTCCTGCTGCACCATGACCGCGGTGTTGGCAACCGGGCCCGGCGCCTGTGCCGAAGGGGACGCTGTTGCCGCCGGCGTATCCGTGCTTTGGCCGAAATAATAGCCCCCGGCAAATCCCAGAACGAGGCAGATCACCCCGATAAAAAACGCATTTGCCGCCGATCCCTGCGTCGGGGCCGCCTTCGGTTCTCTCTTAGCCTGCTTTGCCATGTTCGCCTCAAACCTCCTCAGATCCGCACAACGCCTGAAACCTTCATGATGGACTAGTATTTCATCTTTGCCAATAGCCGATGCCGGGAACCCACGGCCATAACCAAAGCGCACCTCCAAGACACCGAGGCACAAAGGTGCACAAATGCTGGTATCATCATTGCCGGAGAAAGACGAAAACGCGGGACCGATGGCATGCTCGTAGACACTCACGTTCACCTGGATCACCCCGAATTCGATCCCGACAGGGAAGGGGTCCTCCGCCGCGCGTTCGATGCCGGCGTCCAGTCGCTCGTCGCCGTGGCCGCCGCGAGCCTGGAGAAGCGGTCGGCGCAGGAAACCCTCGAGCTGGCGGAAAAGCACGCTGCCGTGCACGCCGCGATCGGCGTCCACCCGCACGACGCCCGTGCCGCCACGGAAGCCTGCCTCGAGGACCTGGAAGACCGTCTCCGGCACCCCAGGGTTCTCTTCCTCGGCGAAATCGGCCTGGACTACCACTACCGGAATTCCCCCGCGAATCTCCAGCGGTCGGCGTTCCAGCGCCAGCTGCGGATCGCGCGGGAGCGCAACATCCCGGTCATCCTGCACTGCCGCGACGCCTGGAACGACCTTTTCTCGATCCTGAAAAAGGAGTCCCGCGGGGGTAAGTGGCGCGGCATCGTGCACGCCTTTTCCGGCACCCCAGAGCAGGCGCTCGCCTCCAGGGACCTGGGCCTGCTCGTCTCCTTTTCCGGCATGGTGACTTTCCGCTCTGCAGCCCCTCTCCGGCAGGCGGCGGCCGGCCTGAGACTCGACCAGATCCTGGTCGAAAGCGCCGCCCCGCACCTGGCGCCCGTACCCTACCGCGGGCGGCGAAACGAACCGGCGTTCGTCGTGAAGGTGGCGGAGAGCCTCGCCCGGGCAATGGACGTGACCTTCGAAGACGTCGCCCGGAACACGACGGCCAACTTTCACCGCATAACCGGCCATCCCGGGCCGGCGGACGGCGACGTGCTGGTCTACACCATCCGGGACCGTCTTTACGTGAACCTCACCAACCGGTGCACGGCCCGGTGCGTATTCTGCCGGCGGGAGAGCGCACCGGTGGCCAGCGGCTACAACCTGAGCCTCGCCGTCGAGCCCGGAGTCCGGGCCTACCTCGAGGCGATCGGCGATCCGACGCGCTACCGGGAGATCATCTTCTGCGGATTCGGAGAGCCCACGCTGCGGCTTGACGAGCTCATCGAAATAGCGCGGCATCTCAAGCACAGGGGGATCCGCACACGCCTGAATACCAACGGCCACGGCAACCTGATCCACGGGCGCAACATCGTCCCGGATATCGCGCCCTTCCTGGACGAAATCTCCATATCCATCGACGCCGCCGATCCGCAGACCTACAACCGGGTCGTCCGGCCCGATTTCGGCCAGGATTCCTTCGCGGCCGTCGTGGATTTCGTCCGGGAATGCGCGGGGAAGATTCCGAGCGTCTGTCTCACCGCTGTGGACCTCCCCGGCGTGGACCTGGAAGCCTGCCGGAAACTGGCGGCGGAGCTGAACGTCGATTTCAGGGCGAGGGAGTACCAGCGGATGGTGGGGTCCACCGATTTCAAAAAAGAGTAGCGGACTCTGCGGGGAAAAAGCCGCGGGGGGGATCTTTCCCGTGTCATTTCTGAAACATCTGACCCGAGATCCCCCCTCGCACCGCAGCCTTCGTCCCCCTAACGCCGGCTGCGGTTTATGCAGCTGTCGGAGCACTTTTCGGGTGAACGCCGTTTATTGACAAGCGAACTGATGCGACATCGCTTGATGTCGCATCGCCCGAAGGCGATTTCCCCACTTTCTCGCCTGAGAATGACGTGGCGAAGGAAGGACGAAGGCGAGAAAGTATTGTAGTATTCATGAGCAGTTCGTGAAAGACATCCCACCGGGAATGAAAAAAGTGACCAAAAACAGTACGAACCGGCCGCGGAGCTTCCTATGAGGGGAAAAATGCCACATGCCAAAACGTTAGTTCTTCTGATGTGCTTGTGTATTTCTTCTATCCACCCTGCGGGTGCGGGCTTTTCTCCCGGCTCCGCGGCGGACAGCCTCGCGGCGCAGGCGGTGATCCGGAGGGATACCTACGGGGTGCCGCACATCCTGGCCGAAAGCGAAGCCGCGGCCGCCTTCGCGCAGGGTTATGCCACGGCCGAGGACCACGTCCATGAGCTGGCGCGGCTCTTCCTGCGCGCCCGGAGCGAAGAGGCTTCGGTTTTCGGCCCCCGGTTCGCCGAATCGGACCTCCTGACCCTCGAACTGGGAATGCGGGAGGGGGCGAAGGCCGGCTACAGGAAAATGGCACCCTGGGCGACGCGAATCCTCGACGCCTATGCCGCCGGGTACAACCTCTACCTCGACAGGCACCGCGGCGAGCTTCCTTCCTGGGTCAGGCCGGTTGACGGCATCGATGTCCTGGCGCACGCGCGCAGGGTGATCCTCATGGAGTTCTCCATGGACCTGCGTGCGCTTCGCGACGTCGCCCGCCCGCGGACGGCGCCCCCCGCCGCGGAAGAGGGGAGCTTCAAAGGCTCGAATATGTGGGCGATCGGCCGGGAGCGGTCGGCTTCGGGACGCGGCCTCCTTCTTGCCAACCCGCACCTGGCCTGGGGCGGCTCGCAGCTGTTCCACGAGGTCCACCTCACCGTCCCCGGCCGGATCAACATCAGCGGCGCCACGCTTATCGGCACGCCCGGCGTGGCCATCGGCTTCAACGAGCACCTGGGCTGGTCGCACACGGTCAACACCCACGACTCCACCGACATCTACGAACTCACGCTCGGCGGAACGGACGGAGACCGGTACATCTACGACGGCCTTCCCCACCCGCTGGAGAAGAGCGAGATTACGATCCGGGTTCTGACCGACCAGGGATTGGAGACGCGTACCAAGGAGATCTACCGATCCCATCACGGGCCGGTCCTGCGTCGGGAGGCATCGAAGGCGTACGCTTTCAAGTTCGCCAGCCTGGACGAGTACCGTTTCGTGGAGCAGTGGCACCTGATGGCGAAGGCGACGGGACTGGAGGAATTCCGGCGGATCCTGGACATGCAGGCCATCCCGATGTTCAACATCGTCTACGCCGACCGCGAGGGGAACATCTTCTACATCTTCAACGGCCGCTTCCCGGAGCGCCCGGCAGGCTTCCACTGGAGCGGCGTCGTCCCGGGAAACACCTCCGCTTCCGAGTGGAACCGGATGCTGCCGCAGGCGCGGCTTCCCCAGCTGGTCAATCCGCCCGGAGGCTATGTCCAGAACTGCAACTCCTCGCCCTGGTACACGAACCTGCGCAACCCGATCGACCGGCGGCTGTTTCCCGCCGACCTGACGCCCAACTTCAACGACCTGCGCTCGCAGTTGAGCCTCCAGATGCTGGAGAACGACGACAGCATCACGCTCGAGGAGGTCCTGGCCTACAAGAACAACACGAAGCTGCTGCTGGCAGACCGCATCAAGGAGAGCCTGCTTGCGATCGCACGGAACCAGGCGACGGACGGCGGTTTATCCAAGGCAGTGCGCGTGCTCGAGGCGTGGGACAACTCCGCGGCCAGGGACAGCCGCGGCGGCGTGCTCTTTGCCGCCTTCTGGGAACAGTACCGACGCAAGGCCAAGCCGGTGTTCGAGGTCGAGTGGAGCGAGCGCGCACCGGCCGCCACGCCGCGCGGCATCGGCGATCCGGCGGCGGCGCTGCGCTGCCTGGCGGACGCCGCCGCGCAGGTGGAGCAGAAGTTCGGCCGGCTCGATGTCCCGTGGGGCGAGGTCTACCGCCTGCGCCGCGGCACGGTGGATGTCCCCCTCGGCGGGCACACGGGGGAGCTGGGCGCCTTCCGCATCGTCGGCTATGAAGAAGAGAAGGACGGGCGTTTTGCGGCCCGCGGCGGCGACAGCTATGTCCTGGCGGTGGAGTTCACCTCGCCGCCGACCGCCTACAGCGTGACGGCGTATTCGCAAAGCAGCAATCCGGCATCCAGGCATCACACGGACCAGTCGCTGCTTTTCGCCCGGGAGGAGTGGAAGCGGGCCTGGTTTACGGAGGAGGATATCGCGAAAAACCTCTCGCGCTCCTACCGGCCGGGCGAAAAGTAGCGGCTGGGATGGCGCCGTTGACTGCCGTCCTGTTGCGCCCCTGCAGGGACGCAACGCGCTGTGGCCGGCTTCGGGGCAACGGGATTCAAGCGCATGGCCGAACTGCGCGTCAGACCGTGGCTTCGATCTGCGGCGCCGTTTCCTTTTCGCCGTGGATGACCACGCGGTCCCGCCCTTCGCTCTTGGCCTGGTAGAGCGCCTCGTCCGCCGCGAGGATGAGCGCGTCCAGATCGTCGCCCGTCCCCGCACACCTCACCGACACACCCATGCTGAGGGTGAGCGGAATCGACAGGCGGGGAAGCGTCACAGGCCGGCTGGTGATTTCGCTCTGCAGGCGCAGCGCCTGCCGCCCGGCGCTGAACCTGTCGCAGCCCGGCAGGATGATCAGGAACTCCTCCCCGCCGTAGCGGCCGATGGTGTCGTAGACCCGGACTGACGATTTCATCCGCCGCGCGACCTCGCACAGCACGGCGTCGCCGATCGTGTGCCCGTGGGTGTCGTTGACCAGCTTGAAATGGTCCACATCGGCCAGGATGAGGCTCAGGGGCATCTCCTGCCGGCTCGACCGCTCCAGTTCGTTCCGGAGGGCATCCAGCACGGCCGGCCGGTTGAGCAGGCCGGTGAGCCAGTCGTGGGTCGCCTGGTAGCGGAGCGATTCGCGCGCAGCGAGCAGTTCCGACTGCAGGTCGATGATCCTCCGTCCTGCGCGCATCCGGACCTTGAGCTCCTCCGGCTCCAGCGGCTTCGGCAGGTAGTCGTCGGCGCCCGCCTCCATCCCGGTGATGACGTCCTTCTTCCTGTCCTTGGAAGTCAGCAGCAGGATGTAGGTATAGGGGTCGTCGCCGCGTTTGCGCATCTCCCTGCAGATATCGATGCCGTCCATCCCCGGCATGATCCAGTCAAGGATGGCGAGCTTCGGCGCATCGTTCTGCTGCAGCATCCGCCAGGCTTCCGCGCCGTTGCGGCAGGCCACCACTTCGTACCCCCACCGACTCAAGGTCGCCTGCAGGATGTGCCGCAGAACATCATCGTCGTCGGCGATAAGCACCTTCACGCGGGCACTCTCCTATCCCAGTTTTTCGAGCGCGGGCACCAGACGTTCGATTTCCTCTTCGAGGCGTTCGAGGACCTGTTCCATCCGCCCCCACTCCTCCCCCGCGGCGGAGCGTTCCAGGGCCAGGGCCGCCTCCACTGCGGCCTCGGCGCCGAAGTTCCCCACGGAGCCCCGGAGGGTGTGAGCGGCCCTTTCGAGCGCCACCCGGTCTCCCGCTGCAAATGCCTGGCGCAGCTGCGCCAGGAGCCGCGGGCAGCTTTGGCGGAAGACCTCAGCGGCCTCTCGGAACATGGCGCCGTCTCCGCAGAAGCGGGCCATGACCGTCTCACGGTCGATCACCTTCGGCTCGGCCTGATCCCTCCACCCACCCCGGCCCTGGCCGGCGGCCACGCGGTCCAGGACCTCGATGAACTCTTCGGCCCGGATCGGCTTGGCCATGTAGCCGTCCATGCCGGCGGCGAGGCACTTCTCCCGATCCCCCCTGAGTGTGTGCGCGGTCATGGCGACAATGGGCATGCTTTTGTGTCCCGGCCGCTCCTCCGCGCGGATTCTCGTCGTGGCTTCCAGGCCGTCCATTTCCGGCATCTGCACATCCATGAGGAGGAGGTCGAAGTTGCCGGCGCGCGCGGCCTCGAGCGCTTCCCGTCCGTTGCCCACCACCGTGGCCTGGTGCCCGAGCCGCTCGAGCATGCGGCTGACCAGCATCTGGTTGACGGGGTTGTCGTCGGCCACCAGCACCTGCATTCCTTCCGCCCCCTCTGCCGAGTCGGGCCCGGCGAGCTCCCCTTCCGGCCCCGGGGAGGCCGGATCCAGGAGCGCGACGTCGCCTCCTGCCGTGCGGCCCAGCGCGAACAGCATGCTGTTGAACAGGTCGTCCTGTTTGACCGGTTTCACGAGGTAGCCGCTGAGGCCCAGTTGCCGGCAGCGCTGAGCGCTCTCGGCGTTGTCGGAAGACGCGAGGATGATCACCGGCAGCTGCGCAAACGCCTTGCTGCTCCGGATCTGCCCGGCCACGGCAAAACCGTCGTCCCCCGGCATCATCGCGTCCACAATCACCAGCCCGAAGGGTTCTCCCGCCTGCAGCGCATCCTGCAGCGCCGCCAGCGCGGCCTTCCCGTCGGCCGCCACCCGGGGCCGCATCTGCCAGTTGATGAGCATTGCCTGCAGCACCCGCCGGCTGGTGGGGTTGTCGTCCACGACCAGGACCGGCACATCGATCAGCGAAGGGTCGAGCCGGTGCTGCGGCCAGGGTGTAGCGCCCTCGGGGATGGTCATCGGCACGGTGAAGTGGAAGGCGCTCCCCTTGCCGGGCCGGCTCTGGAGCCAGATCTCGCCGCCCATGAGCTGCACCAGCTGCGAGGAAATCGTCAGCCCGAGTCCTGTCCCGCCGAACCTGCGCGTGGTGGAGCCATCGGCCTGGGCGAAGGCCTCGAAGACGAGGCCGTGCTTTTCCTCGGGAATGCCGATCCCGGTGTCGGTGACCGTGAAGTGGAGCACGGTTGTCTTGGGCGGCTGCAGGTCGGACTGCACGTGCACCACGATGTCTCCCGCATCGGTGAACTTGATCGCGTTGCCGACCAGATTGATCAGGACCTGGCGCAGCCGGTCGGCGTCGCCGACCAAGGCGTCCGGTACATCCGGCAGCACGTTGCAGGTCAATTCCAGCCCCTTTTTGTGCGCCCGCAGGGCGAGGATGCTCAGGGTGGCTTCGAGTGTTTCCCGCAGCCGGAATTCCATGGGATCGAGCGCAAGCTTCCCCGCCTCCAGCTTCGAAAAGTCGAGGATGTCATCCACGAGCGAGAGCAGCGCCTCGGACGAGGTTCGCACCGTCTTCAGGTATTCCCGCTGTTCCGGGAGGAGCTGCGTGCCGAGCACGAGGTCGGTCATGCCCATGATCCCGTTGATCGGCGTGCGGAATTCGTGGCTCATGTTGGCCAGGAATTCGCTTTTGGCGCGGCTGGCCGCCTCGGCGGTTTCCTTCGCCTCGCTCATTTCCCGGGAAACCCTCATCCGCTCGGTGATGTCCTGGGTGAAACCCTCGAAACAGACGATCTCGCCGCGCTCATCCCTGACCGTCCGCGCGTTCTCCGACACCCAGATCCTGGTGCCGTCAGTGCGCACGACCTCGATCTGGAAACCAGTCACGGAGCCGTCTTCTCTCATCCGGGCGATGAACTCCAGGCGTCTCCAGGGCTCCGCGTAAAGGCTCCCGGCATCCTTTACGGAGGCCATGAGAGTCTCCGGGCTGTCAAAGCCCAGCAGGCGCGCCATGGCCGGGTTGCAGTCGATAAAGTTGCCGTCGGGCGTCGACCGGTAGATCCCCTCTACCGCGTTCTCGAATATGGTGCGATATTTGCGTTCCGCCCGCCGCAGCGCCTCCTCCGCCCGCTTCCGCTGCGTCATGTCGCGCGCGAACGCGCAGATGACCGCCTCGCCGTTGAATTCAGCGCAGCTGCAGGTGATCTCGGCGGGAAGAACCCTTCCGCTGCGTGTGACGGGATTCAAATCGAACGTCCTTGTACCGCCCTTCCGGATCCACTCCCAGTAGCGCGCCCAGGAGCGGAGGTCGAGGCGCGGATCGACGTCGCCCGCGCGCATGGAAAGCAGCTCTTCGCGGGAAAAGCCGAGCAGGCGGCAGGCGGATCTGTTGGCATAGACGAAGCGGGAGTCCTGCGCGATCCAGATGATAGGGACGGCGGCCTCTTCGATGAAACGGCCGGCGCAGGCCTCGAAGCTGGGAGCCGCGCCGACATCTTCTGCCGCGGGCCTGGGCGCCTCCCGCAGACGCCGCGGAACCGGGGCCGGGCCGGAGACGGGGTGGGCGGCTCGGCCCCCGGACTTGGATGCGCTGACGACAGCCGCGGCTATGGTGGCGGTGACGAAGAGAAGGGCGAAGGGCGCAAAGGGGGAGGAGGAAACGGCGATCCAGCCAATGCTCGCTCCCATCAGCAGCACACACAAGGTCATCAGCAATGGCACTCTAAGGCGGCACCAGTGACTCATCTTCATGCTTTTCGGCTATTTGAGGGAAAACCTTATGCGATAAAGGGGGTGGAAAGGCCCCATCCACGCTTTTGCACTTGAAAACCGCTGCCGCAGGCGACAAAATGCATTGTTCGCCGGGGGTGAACCCCGGCCCGCGCATGTGTGGCGACGTAGCTCAGTCGGTTAGAGCGTGGGATTCATAACCCCAAGGTCGGTGGTTCGATTCCACCCGTCGCTACCAAACCCGATAAGCGATTCGAAGTCAATTATATACAGCGACATTGCGACTTCAATGAACAAGTCGAATCCCTGCCTCGTCTTCCACAAAGCGGTTTTCAAAAACCCATGATCGAACGGATAGATTGTCGGAAGTTCTCGCCCTCAAATATTGTGATTGTTTAAGTTGCTGACTGGCACACGAGAACGCGGTTCACTCGGATGATACATGATTGGGCATGTGATTGAGAAAAATCCCATGTTCTGAGAGAATCAACGTGCGCTAAGTATCGATTTCGGTTTCGGCACAATTGACAACACCGATCAGACCAGCGGGGGCAATGGCCAGCGCATCATCGTCACCGGGAGCGTGATCCCGCTTCGGGGCGAGCGCTCGTTCTCAAGATGGTTCAACACGCCAAGTTGTTGGTGTTCAAAAATTTTACTTGTTCATTAATAATAAACAGCATACAATAGTGAACGCGACAGACAGGAGAACAGCCGTGCTCAAGGAAACCACACTCAGGCCATACGAACGGCAGCTCGAAAAGTGGCTTCCGAAGGCCCACGTTCAGGCTGCAACCGCCGCCGTCCGTTGGCGAGGTCACCGAAACACGGTTGCGTATGCCATCGAGCACAAGGCCAATCTTGAGCATCAAGACGTGTGGGCGGTGGCTGAACAACTGCACCGGCATCGTCAGCGACTTGTGCGACATCCGCCAACGCGCCTCATGGTTTTGGCGCCGTTCATTCGCCGCGAACAGGGAGCCGTTCTAGAAAAGTACGACATTGATTACGTTGATCTCGCCGGAAACGCGCATCTGCGGGCGCCTGGCCTGTTTGTACACGTCGAAGGCCTGCGTCCAGCCACCCGACCACCGTGTGCTCCGCGTCGTATGACACGCGGGTGGGTGAAGACCGTGCTGGCGCTCCTTCTCAAGCCGGACCTCATCCAACAGCCGTACAGGCCGGTCGCGGCGATCGCCGACGTTGCGCCGGCAACGGTGATGAAGTGTCTCGCCGACTTGAAGGCTGCAGGGTTCGTCCGACGCGAGGGACGTACACGGCGTCTCGCCAATACTCGGGAACTTCTGGCCTTATGGGTTCAAGCGTACGTGGAAAGGCTGCGACCCCGATTGGTCCAGCGCAATTTTCAGATGAAGCTCGCGAATTTGCCGCAGCGTTGGCGTCATCTCCGCGAAGTGCTGGCGAAGCACGATATTCGTTGGGCGCTGACTGGCGGCGGCGCAGCGCTTCTCACAGATCCGCACCTGCGTATGGATCAGACCGAGATTTACGCTCCAACGGAGCGATTTGACGAACCCGACCTGTTGCGTGAACTGCAGGTACAACCAGCGGTTACGGGCAACATGCGGGTAATTGAACCGCCCGCGCCCATCGCACTGGAAGGCGACGCTAACCGCCCCGAGGCCCCTATGGCGCCCCTTCTGTTGGCGTACGCGGAGCTTCGGTATCGCAATAACGATCAAGCGAACGAGGCGGCCGAGCTCTTACTGCCGCGGGTAATTGAGCGTGCCACACCTTGATCCGTCCGCCTAACGAGTCCTCATAGCCCTCGTCCGGGGTCTCCGAGCGCTTGACGTTCGCTTCTGCATAATCGGAGCACTTGTGCCCGAACTCCTGCTGAGTCAACGTTTCGAGCAGGCCACCCTCGACGCAGACGCTGTCGTGTTTGTACCGGACCTTGCGACGTTTGAGCGTGTGAAGACTGGACTAGCTGGATTCGCACCCACGAAATATCCATACCGGCTCCGCCACGAAAGCGGAGGACGTGCCGACATCCTTCCGTACAGTGACGAACTCGCGCCTGAGGGCATCCTGAGGCTCCAACCCGACATCGTGTTCAACATGACAGGATTCGGCCGCGTCGCCGATGCAGTTGTCGAGGTCACTCTCGAATCGGGCGAACAGATTCCCGTTGTTCTTGTTCCAGTGTACGTCCTCCTGAAGCTCGTCGCGTATGCCGACCGAAAGCTCGAGAAGGACATTGGGGGCAGGCGGAGAAGAAGAGCAGCGATATCCTCGTCGACGAATCTGATGTCCAGGGTCTGATTGAAATTGACTGACAGGTTCTGTCGCACCATGTCTTCCAGGAAAACCTTGGCCTTCGGGTGCGCGAGCAGGTCATCGTCCAACAGAATCAGCTTGCGCCTTCGCCGCGTCACCAGGCCGTCGAGATCGCTGACCTGGCGGACGCCGTCTTCTTTCAAGGGCACCACGCAGAAAGGGCAGCGGTACGGACACCCCCGTGTGAGAAATCCGATGGCGCGGTCCCCAAGCTCCGGGTAGAGATCGTAGTCCGCCGGGAGGCTCTCTATGGCAGGTGGAAGCCGCAGCTGGACATCGATTCCCGTGCCGCCGGCGACAAGGGAATCTCCGTAGTACGTCCTCAGTTTCGCCAGTCGATCCAAAGTGCATGCCGCCGAAAAGACGGCGCTTGCATACGCGTGTTCTACGCCCTCGATCCGGGCTTCCCGCCGCGCCAGGATTACCGTCTTCCCCTGGTCCTTGAAATGACGGCTCAGTTTCATCAGCGCCAGGTTCGGGAGGCGGCTGTCGAGGTCAAGAAGCAGGATCGAACTTCGGGGAAGCCGGGACGGCAGCTTGCGAGGCTGTTGTTCCGGCGCAGGAATCCGGCAGGCCGCCGTCGGCAGCCCTCGCGGCAAAAGCCCGCGGGATTGTCGGTCCAGCGTGACCATGAATTGGGTCCGGGGCAAGAGCGCATCCATGAGCATCACCCAGTGCGGAAACATGCCCGGCGCCGGCGGGTTATCCGCCGCATGTTTTGCATTTTTGTTAAGATCTTCCGGAGGCTCTTACGTAATCGATGAGGCGCCGGAACCGGATTCATCCGCCAGGTGCGATGATGTAGCTGGAATGAGCGGGCCAAGAAAAAAGGTGTTGACCCAACGAATTAGTTTCTTCATGGGAGTTCCCATCCTCAATCTCAAATCGGCCTGAAGTGTAGAGGGGCAGACCGAATAAT
>JBBIMP010000050.1:0-35275 GCA_037444305.1 Acidobacteriota bacterium | reverse complement strand
AGATTCATCCTGAGGCGAGAGCGCTTTATATGTCAGGCTATACGGACAATGTGATTTTACATCATGGAATCCTGGAGAAGGGGATTGAGTTCATTCAGAAGCCCTTCACCGTGGAGAGTCTGGCAAGGAAGGTGAGGGAGGTGCTGGACAAATAAGACAGATGGGGGGATAGGGAGAGAAAAATTGAAGATGAGAGGTGAAAGACGAAGGATGAAGGACGAGGGACGATGTAACCCCCCTCTTTTCCCCCCTTAAACTAAGGGGGGATGATGGGGGGGGTATGTGTGAACAACGGGCGAAAGACGGGGACGGAACACGGGCCAACCAATCCAGGAGGCTTTGTGAAAAAACACTCTTCAGATCTTTGCGGACAATCAACACTCTTCTGACCATCATCCTGGCCACGGGCGCCGCAGTTCCCGGGCAGACGGGAACCGCTACATCGGCCCTGTCGGGAACAGGGTCATCGCCGTCGTAGGAATCCCGGGCGACCCTTCCACTTATTACGCCGGCGCGGCCTCCGGGGGGATCTTCAAGTCGACGGACGGAGGCACCTCCTGGGCGCCGATCTTCGACAGCCAGCCCGTCTCTTCCGTCGGTTCGCTCGCGATCGCCCCGTCGGATTCGAATGTCGTCTGGGCGGGTACCGGCGAGACCTTCATCCGCAGCAGCATCTCCCAGGGGAACGGCATATACAGGTCGACCGACGCCGGAACGACCTGGAAGCGCATGGGCCTGGAAAACACGGGGCGAAGCGCCCAGGATTCCAGGATGAATCAGGTCTGCAGGGACAGGTGGGATTCCTCCACCCACCGTGCCAGCAACTGACGGATGCGCAGCGAGTCGGCCGGAGAGGCCGCCTCGCATTTCTCGGGCGTTGCACCCCCGGCGGCCATCTTCCATATCGCTCCGGAGAGCATGGTCTCGTCCGGGTCCGTGCCGATTTCAGGTTCGGTGTCGCCCTGGACCAGCACGGCTCCGTCGGGCACGATGGCGCACGCACGCTGGTATTCGTTGTACCGGTGGACGCCTTCGAGCACGATCGGCATCAGGTCGAGTTGCGCCGCCGTGCCGGTATTCCCTCCCGGCGCCGGCTCCCTCCGGCCGATGAGGACAAATGTTCCGGGGAGCGGTTTCTGGATGAGGTAATAGACGGCCTCCTCATCGTTCAGTATCCCCGCATGGCAGGCGATCATCTTGCCGTCCTGCAGCGTGAGCGCGGCGACCGCCTCGCCCTTTGGATCCTTGATGGTGAGCGTTCCCGTGGCCTGAGCCCGGGCCAGCTGCTGCAGCAGATCCGGCAGCCCGAAGAGCTCCAGGTCGCCTATCAGCCGTTCGGCACGATCCTCCGTTTGCATGGAGTCACCGCTGTACCCTCGCAGGACCGTGCCGGCCGCCTTGCCGAACGGGTGACCCGAGTATTTCGCCGCCACGTCCGCCAGGAGAGCGCGCACCTCCGGCGTCGGCGTGGAGGAAAGGGCTTTGATCAGGTGAGCCAGGTTGGGGGTGTTCTTGGGAATTGCGACACCGAGCACTTTGTAGGGCAGCTCGTCCCTGATCGCCTTCAGCAGGCGGCCTACGCTGTTCGCGTCCTCGGAAATGTTTTGGTTCGAGAGGTAGCTCAGCCGCGCATGGGTATGGCCCAGCTCCTCCCGTCCTTTGAGGCCGTGCTCGACTACGGCCCGGATCGCCCCCGGCGTGCCGCGTTTCGCGAGCGCGAGTATCGCCCGGTCGAGCATGGTCTTCAACCCCTCCCGCAGACCGGTCTCGGTTTCCGGCCGGCAAAGGAGATCCTCCACTTCCGCGACAAAGCGTAAGAGCGCTTTTTCCGCCTTCTCGTGGCCAGCCTGGCCCAGTGCAATGGTCACTTCGCGCACCAGCGGCCCCGGAATGGCCGGTCTCAGGAGGGCGTCCAGCAGGTCGATTTCCTCTTCGAAGCTTGCGCCCTCCGGACGCGGGATCCGGTGCAGCAGGTAGATGAGGTTTCGCGGATAGTACCAGTACCGCGAAACGTTGTGGCTCGAGACGAAGGACTCGAGACGGTTGAAGGCTGCCGCCCGGATGGCGCTGCCATAAACCTCGAGCAGGCTGAGGATAAGCCGCCGCCGATCCCGTTGGGTTTCCCGGCGGAGGCTCTCCAGCAATCCCTCGGCCTGAAACTCGTTGAAGAACTCGAGCACCCGCCGCAGGAGCTGGTGCTTCTCCGGGCTGTCGGCCAGAGCTTTGAGCTTTGCGGCGTCGAGTATCTGGTGCGCCGTCGACCGCACGCTCTTTGCCAGGGCGATCTCGACACGGCCGTCGGCTATCAGGCTGTCGGCCAGCTCCAGCATGGTGACGGCGCGGGCGAGCGAACCTTCGTTGAACTGCTCCACCGCGGCCAGAACCAGCTGGTGAAACCGCTGTCCGCTTTCCTGGCCGTCCTGGGCCAGTCTTATGATCTGCCGCATGGCCTCCACCACGCTGTTCTGCCGGGGGGCTCGTCGCTTTCCCCGCCTTCCGGGGGCAACGTCAACGCCCAGCCTGGAAGGCTACGGCTCAGGGTGCGGAATACCTGGTCCATGCCGCTCTCCAGCCCGACGTGGCTCAGAACCTCCTGAACCCGCTGAAGCTCCGGACCGCTCTGGGAGTTTTCCGCGATGGCCGCCAGAAGCCTGGGGATGGCCTGCTTCTGCTGCTCGATTCCTCCGGCGCCGCCACCGGCTGTCGCGGTCAGGTTCTCGAGGCGTTCGAGCAGCAGCGCGAACCGCCGGCTGCGACGGACCGCCTCCTCGCCCCCGAAATCGCCTCGGCTCTCCCTTACATGGGTGGCGCCCACCTGGCGGTAGACATACGGCAAAGGCGCTGCGGTGGCATCCTCCACCCGGTCGAGGTTTCTCAGGTTTTCCCGCAGAAGGGCCCTGTCCTCCTCGGGGCAATAATCCAGGAGAAACTCCGTCAGCGAATCCAGGTACTTTGTCAGGGCATCCTTGGGCAGAAGGCGCAGCTGGCCCAATGCGTGGAGCTTCTTTGCGGCGTGGTAGAGATAATCCGACAGGGGAACCATGGCCCCCTGGCCCTGGTACTGCGACGCGGTCCAGGCTCGGATCTCGGGTGCCAGAATCCCGGCCGGCCGGCTCATGAGGACGAAGACGGAATCGGCGGCGCTGATGGGCGCAATGCTGTCCGACAGGTACTGCTGTACGGTCCCGAGGGCATCCAGAACCTCCGGATCATGGGATGGGGTACCCATGGGGCGCTCCTGCATAGGGCTATGCCATTGTCTAAGGGGAGGCCCGCTCCGTGCATTTTCGGGCAAGGCTGCACGACAGTCTCCGCCGACGCATCCAAACTAAGGAAATATGTCCTCGAAGTCAATTAAATGCTTGGAGGCATAAGCTTGTGCGGTCAGAAGGTCCGGGGCTCGACGAGCGAAAAGGGGTACTTTGAATTTCGCGAAGGCTGATCCGGGTCATAGATGATGCAGATCTGGCTGCCGATCTCGGGCGGTTTCTTCATGGGCCCGCTTTTGCCCGCACACCTGGCTCCGCTGAGCAGGGGAAATTCGTAATGGATCGTCACGCCGTGCTGGTCCTTGTGGTGCCGGGTAACCACGGCCGGGGCCGGCCGGCCCTCGGCCAGCAGCCTGCGCTGCGAGCGCAGAGCATGCGCGGGAAGCCAGGACAGCGCCAGGAGGCCAAGTCCGGCGAGTGGCGGGAGCCAGGCAGGCATGGTTTTCTGCCTCCAGCCGCTCGGGTAGTTGATAGCCGGATCGGACGGAAGATACCGAACCGCAAGGGAGGACCCGACCGGGAGACCCCGTGCAGTTGCCGCAGTCACCTGTACCCGTCGATCGTAGGCCGCTTCCCCGACCTGGAAGCCGTACACGAGGCGGTAGCTTGACTTTTTCTCTTGGTCGCGGATGATACGGACCACCTGGCCTGTGGTTTCGATACCGTGGGCCCGCAGAAGTTCGATTTCCCGCATTTCGGCCCGCACCAGGGTCTGAAGCCCGACGAGGGCGGCGACGGCTCCTGCAGCCAGCAGGAAGCCCAGCGCGGCGAGCGCCTTCCCCCCGCCGCTGAGTTGCACCTCGCGAGAGCGCGATAGCCGCAGCTCGCGGGGCGGGGTCCATGATCGCAGCAGTTGCTGCAGTTCGAATGGCCGGCTCATGGTTTATCGCGGACCCTCCGTCTCTCTTTCGCCTGGGGATTCAACCTCGGGCAGCCGACCGGAATCCCGCAGGGCGCGCCGCAGCAGGAACTCGATCTGCGCGTTGAGGCTGCGCAGCTCCGCGCCCGCCCAGCGCTGCAGAGCCTCGTGCATTGCCGGATCAAGCCGCAGCAGGAATGATTTTCGTTCGGCCATATCCCTTCTTCGCCGCCGACGGACTGATGCCTATTGGTAGAGCGTGCCGGTATTGAGAACGGGCTGGGCATCGCGGTCGCTGCAGAGCACCACCAGGAGGTTGCTCACCATGGCGGCCTTGCGCTCTTCATCCAGCAGCACCACCTGCCGGGCGCTCAACTGCTCCAGCGCCATTTCCACCATGCTGACCGCCCCTTCGACTATCTTCTGGCGCGCGGCGATGATGGCGCTGGCCTGCTGCCTGCGCAGCATCGCGTTGGCGATTTCGGGCGCATAGGCCAGGTGGCTGATCCGGGCTTCGATCACATCCACCCCCGCCTTGGCCAGCCGGTCCTGGATCTCCTGTCGCAACTGCTGCGCGATTTCCGCCACCGAGCCGCGGAGCGACTCCTGTCCCCCTTCGTGCGCGTCATAGGGATAGGTCGTGGCCAGATTGCGCACCGCGGCCTCGCTCTGGACGTGGACGAAGTGCTCGTAGTCGTCGACCTCAAACACCGCCTCGGCCGAATCCACCACGCGCCAGACCACGACCGAGGCAATCTCCACCGGGTTGCCGTCGTGGTCGTTTACCTTCAGCTTGCCGCTTTCGAAATTGCGCACGCGGAGAGACACCCGGCGGCGCGTCGTGAAGGGATTCACCCACCAGAAGCCCTGGATTTTGACCGAGCCCTTGTAAACCCCGAAAAGCTGGATGACCTTGGCCTCGTTGGGATTCACCACGATGAGCCCGTGAAGGCAGATCACACCCGCAAGCAGAGCGAGCACCCAGCCGAGTATTTCATACCCCTCCCTGGCGCGGATGGCAAACACCAGCGCCACCACGGAGCCGACTACCAAGGCCAGAAGTACAAACAGCATCAACCAACCCGAAAGCCCCTTCATTTCGATTTCCCTGATCATGAACCTGCCTCCTCTCAATGACATCATATTGATATCACTGTGACATCACAGCTGTCAACAAAAAAAGGAAACATGGCGGGAGCGGCGCCCAGTTACACGAATTGATCAACGATAACTCAGGTAAGAACCCTTGTTCGTTGCTCCGCCCCTGCAGGGCAGCAACAGCAGGTGCCTGCCCGTTTTTGTTCGTGCAATTCGAGGAATTCGTGGCGCGGCATTTTCTTCACTATGCGTCAGCCGTTACAGCAAATGTTGCCTCTGGTTGCGGTCTTTGCCAGCGCTCTGCTCTACAGCGATTCGAACCGTCCCTGGAAGAACCTCAGCTTCTCCGGCTCGTACACGAACTTCAGGCCGCGGATTTCTTGCCGTCGTTCGTACAGCCGGATGATGCCCTCCGCCACGGCGCGCATGTGATCATTGCTGTAGACGCGCCGCGACAGGGTGAGGCGCACGAGCTCGAGCGCGGGCCGGTAGTTCCGTCCCGTCTGGGGATCCCGCCCCTTGGACACGTTCCCCCTCTCCATCGCCCGCACGCCGGTCTCGACGAATATTTCCGCCGCCAGCCGCTGCGCGGGATACTCGTCCTGGTCGAGGTGCGGGAGGAACCGCTTCGCGTCGAGGAAGATGGCATGCGTCCCGATGGGGACCACGATGGGCACGCCGGCCTCCTGCAGCAATCCCCCGAGAAACTGGGTCTGGCGCACACGCGAACGGATGTAGCGGTCGTCGACCATCTCCTCGACGCCGCGCGCGATGGCGGCGAGATCGGCTGTCGCCAGCCCACCGTCGGTGATGTTTCCTTCGTAAATGCGCAACAGGTCCTGGGCCTTCCGCGCCAGCCCGGCGTTTTCCCTGAAACAGAGCACGCCGCCGATGTTGATGAGGTAGTCCTTCTTGCCGCTCACCGTGCAGCCGTCCCCGTACATCATCATCTCCCGGACGATATCCCGCACCCTCACATCCTTGTACCGCGGGTCCTTCGACTGGATCATGTAGGCATTCTCCACGGTCCGCGTGGCGTCGAAGTAGACGGGGATGCCCGTCCGGCTGCAGTAGTCGTAGACCTCCTTCATGTTGTCCATCCCCACGGGCTGTCCCCCGGCGAGATTGACCGAGTGTTCGAAGGAGATGTAGGCGATATTTTCGGCGCCGTGCTCTTGGACCGCCGCCTCGAGTTTCCCGAGGTCGATGTTCCCCTTCCAGGGAAATTCGCTGGCCGGATCGTGGGCCTCGTCGACAATGACATCCACGAACGCGCCCCCTGCCATTTCCTGGTGGAGCTTGGTGGTGGTGAAATACATGTTCCCCGGCACGATCTGCCCTTTCCGGATGCAGACCTGGCTCAGGATGTGCTCGGCCGCGCGCCCCTGGTGGGTTGGGATGATGTGCTGATATCCGGTGAGGTCCTGCAGGATCCGCACCATGCGGTGGTATTCCTCGCTGGCCCCCGTCGTAGCCTTGGCGGCGTCGTAGGCCGCCCACTGGTCGGTGCTCATGGCCGAGGTGCCGGAATCGGTCAGGAGGTCGATGGCCACGTCGGCCGACCGCAGGAGGAAAGTGTTGTAGCCGGCTGCACGGATCGCTTTCTCCCGCTGTTCCCTGGAGAGACCGCCGGCCTTTTCGATCGTGTGGATCTCGTAGGGAAAGGTGTCGAACTCGAACGGCTCCATGTCGGGGAGGATCCACAGGTATTCCGCCTGGTCCCGCCACGTGCCGCTGACGACCTCCTGCAGGGGCGGCACCCGCTCACGCTGACGGTAAAGGGCGATGATGGCGCACGCAATCTGGTCGAGCTGGTCGTTCATGAGCACCAGGCGCGGCACCTGGACGGGGACGAACCGGTCCCTGCCGACCAGTCCCGGCGCCACCGCGCGCACCCCCGACATCAGGTAGAGCGCCGCGGAAAACGTGTCCTGTGCGCGTGCGCCGGCTTCCGGGAAAAACTCGTCGGCCCGGATGTAGGCGCCGTCGCACCCCGTTTCGAGCGGGACGCCCCCCTGCCGGAGCATGTCGCAGAAGCGCTCGGTCTGGCTCATCACCCAGTGAACCTCCGCCTCGCCGCACATCTCGCGCAGCCCGCGCGCCAGGACTTCCATGGTCCGGCCCGCCATCCCGCCGTAGGTGTGCAGCCCCTCGTACACGACCACCTCGTTCATGAACTTCTCGTGATCGTCCGGGTTGTCGGTTGTCAGGATGCCCCCGGTGTTGCACTTCGGGTCCTGCGCGCCGTCCATCTGGAAGATGTGGGTTGTCTTGACGATCTGCCTGACGATTTCGGCGATCGACCGGTCCGCCTGGCCGGGCTCGTGCCTTTGGATGTACCACGCGTTTTCGACCACGCGGGAGCCGTCGCAGATCAGGCGCAGCCCGTGCCGGTCGGCCGCGGCGCGGATGGCGCGGAGGTTTTCCAGGCTGAAAGGATGCCGGCCGTCGGCAAAGGCCTGCAGCCCGACAAAAGCCACCCCGCCGGCCTTGAGCGTCTGTTCCAGGCGCTCCAGGTTCATGTTGCCCGTGAACACCGTCCGATCGAGGTCGCGCATGTCCGGGTACTCCACGCCGAGCGGCTTGAACTGGTCCATCCGCGTGCGCGCGTTGCTGGGCACCGCCGAACCGGCCGGCGCCATGGTGGCCATCACCAGTTTCACGCAGCCCAGGACGTTGTGCGTCGGGCACACGTAGGTGTGGCCGAGGACGTCGTGGACGGCTTTTTCGAGGGTTTCGAAGTTGATCGAGCCGGCGTAGGCCTCGTCGCCGATGAGCTGCCCGGCCAACTGTTCCTGGCTGAAGGCGTTTTTGCCCAGGGCGCACATGTCGAAAGTGACCTGCGCGGGGCTCAGGCGGAATACGTTGAAGCGCGCCTCGTCGAGAAACGCTTTGCGCTCCGCCAGTGCCGGAAACGACAGGAGGCGGACGGTTTTGATTTTGTGCGGTTCATGATCGATCATTGCAGTCACCTGGATTTGGGGATTAAGGGCTCCCGGCCCGCGTTTCCACGAATCAAGCGCGACATTATAGCAGGCGCGCCCGCCGGCTGCGACCCACTCTCCATGAACCCTATTGTTCCGGCCCCGGCATGCGCGAAGGCTTGCGCAACGCAGGGGAATCCCATATAACTCGTCTTTCCAAATACACCAGGAGGGATAATCCTTGAAGACAATCAACTCGAGAAGGTCTGCAGCGGCAATCCCATGCATCGCTCTGCTTGTTCTCTCGCTCGGCTGGACGTCGGTAGCCCAGGTTCGAAATCCGCTGCCGGTTCCCAACGTGGGCGACTACAGGACCCTCAAGTGCGACTTCCACATGCACACGGTCTTTTCCGACGGCGAGGTTTGGCCCACAACCCGTGTGCTCGAGGCGTATCGCGACGGAATCGACGTCATCTCCCTGACGGATCATGACCAGTACAACCCCAACAAGAATGATGTCAGCACCGATTTGAGACGGCCCCTGGAGCTGGCCCGCAATCTCGCGAACCAACTGGGGATCCTGCTGGTCCCCGGAGTGGAGATCACCCGGGGCGACATCCACCACAACGCCCTGTTCGTCACCGATCCCAACGTCTTCGCGGAGCTCGAGCTGGAGCCGGCGCTGCTCAAGGCCCGCGAGCAGAAAGCTTTCGTCTTCTGGAACCACCCCGGCTGGCGGACGCCCACCACGATGTGGCTGCCGGAGATCGATGCGCTGCACGCGAAGGGCCTGATCCAGGGGGTGGAACTCGTGAATGGCCCTTACGTCGATCCGGTGGCCTTCACCTGGGCAAAACCGAAGAATCTCGTGATGCTCGGAACCAGCGACATCCACACGCCCATGCCGGAGAAATACGGCGAACACCCCAGGCCGGTCACGCTGGTCTTCACGCGGACGGCCGACCTGGAAGGCCTGCGCGAAGCGCTGTTCGCCCGCCGGACCGCCTGCTGGGCCTCCGGGCAGGTGTGGGGAGATCCGGAATGGCTCGGCGGCCTGTGGACCAATTCGGTGTCGGTCGTGAATCCCGTGATGGCGCTCTCGCTCAAGGCCAGGAGCACGGCCCTGCGCTTCCACAACCGCTCGGCGATGCCTTACAGCCTGGTTCTGCGGCAGGCGCCCGAATGGCTGCGGCTGGGCAACGTCGAGCTGAAACCCGGGATGATTACCGCGGCGCGGCTTACGATCACCGAGAATGCGCCGGCCGGGGAGCATTCGATCGAGGCGGAGGTCGAAATCACCAATCTGCACACGGAGCCGGGGAAAAACCTGTTCCGGAAGATTCCGCTCAGGATCACGATCACTCCGTGATTCCCGCCGGCTCCGGCGGCCTGAGTCCATCTGCACGGCCACTCCGAGGGAGGTTTTGAATGCGCGAGCGCCGGTCCGAGTGGAGAAAGCTCTGGTCCACCGAAGACTACTGGGCGGTGTGGCTGGGGCTCGGCATCATCGCCTTCAGCCTGCTGCTTTACGCCACCGGGCGGGTTCAGGGCCTCGCCCGGTTCGCCGTGAAGCCCCCCTCGGGGTGGACCAGTCCCGCCGTCGTGGCGGATCATTTCCTGGCGACCTGGCCCTGGTATCTAATACTTTTCGGCGCTTTCCTCCTGATCTTCACCTTCAGCACGGCCGTGATGGGGCGCCAGCCGCGGGAGTTCATCCCCGGATTCGCCCTGATCTTCGTCGCCTCGGCGCTGATCCTGGCCCTCTCCAGTTCGATGCTCGCCCGCGACTACAACCTGGAAGCGCCGCTCGTGGCCCTGCTGGCAGGGCTGCTGGCGGGGAACATGGGCTGGCTTCCCGGCTGGCTGGAAGCCGCCCTGCGGACCGAATACTACATCAAGACCGGTATCGTCCTGCTCGGCGCGACCCTGCCGCTCACGCTGATCGTCTCCGCCGGGCCGATCGCCTTTTTGCAGGCGGCCATCGTCTCGCTGGTGACCTGGTTCGCCATCTACCTGGCCTACGCGCGTCTGTTCAAACAGGATCCCCGGTTCGGGGCTGTTCTGGGCGCCGCCGGCGCCGTCTGCGGCGTCAGCGCCGCGATTGCCGTGGGCGCGTCGGTCAGGGCGAAGAAGGAACAGATCGCCGTTGCCATCTCGGTGGTGACGATCTGGGCAGTCGTCATGATTTTCTTCCTTCCCCTGGCGTCGCGCCTCCTGCAGCTGCCCACCGCCGTTGCCGGCGCCTGGGTGGGCACCTCGGAGTTCGCCGATGCGGCCGGCTTTGCCGCCGCCCAGGCTTATTCTCCTCCCCCGCCAGAGTCTCTGAGAATGGCGCTGCAGGCCACCTCAGCCGGCTCGGCTACGCCGGAGCAGCTCGCGCTCATCGCCGATCAGAGGCACCTGTACGACAACGAAAACGCCGTCCGGGCATTCACTCTCATGAAGATCATCGGGCGCGACATCTGGATCGGAATCTGGTGCTTCCTCCTCTCGATTGTCGCCGTGACATTCTGGGAAAGGCGGGAGGCGGGTGCCGAGACCGGGCGCATCGGGGCCGCCGTGATCTGGGAGCGCTTCCCTAAATTCGTGCTCGGGTTTATCGCGGCCTCGGTTCTCATGACTCTGATCGTGCGGTACTACGGGGCCGAGAGCGGCGAGGCGTTCCTCCGGATCGACAAAGACCTGATCGGCCCCATCAAGACGCTGCGGACCTGGACCTTCGTGTTCACCTTCCTGTGCATCGGCCTCACAACCCGGTTCCGCGAACTGACGAAATTCGGCTGGCAGCCATTCTGGGCCTTCACCATCGGGGTCCTGGTCAACGTGCCGCTGGGTTATTTCCTGTCGGCCGTGGCTTTCCGCGATTTCTGGCTGCGCATCCGCTAAGCCCGGCCTGCCCATGCAGGTTGCGTGCGCCTGGACGAGGTTTGAATGAAAACTGGTTTTTTCCCGCTTGACGCAGAGCGGAATCGTCCGGCGATTTCGGCCATCGGGCAACAGCGCCGGCCGCGCTCCATACGGCGCCGCCTTCTTCTCGCCTTCCGCAACCGGATGAGCGTGGAGGCGGATCACACGGAGGAGTTCAAGCGCTTCGAAAAGGACTTTCGCAATCGCCGGACGGGACTGCGGGTGGGCTACAATACGCGCGAATACCAGAAGGGGACCGCGGCATTCGGCCGTCCATCGGACCAGGGCCACACCCTGTTTTTCAAGGTCACCAACGTCTTTTGAAACTTGCTTCGAGGGAGGGATTGTGAGCGGCAACATACGGCGAATCGCAGTGAACACGGGCGGCGGGGACGCCCCGGGGCTGAACGCGGTCATCCGCGCGATTGTGCTGGCGGCGCACCGGCGCCAGTGGGAGGTTCTGGGGATTCACAAGGGGTACGAGGGACTGATTCACACCAACATGACGCGCCTGCTCGACCAGGAATCGGTCCGCGGCATCACCCACCTGGGGGGCACGATCCTCGGCACCACCAACCGCGGGAATCCCTTCGAGTACCCGTGGAAATGCCCGGACGGCGAAATCAGGACCTTCGACCGCTCCGATGAAATCGTGGAGAACTTCAACCGCCTGCGGATCGACGCCCTGATCGCCATCGGCGGCGACGGCTCGCTGCGCATCGCCCAGCAATTCTACGAAAAGGGAATCCCCGTCGTCGGGGTGCCCAAGACGATCGACAACGACCTGTCCAACACGGTGGTCACATTCGGATTCGACACGGCGGTGGACGTGGCGAGCGACGCCCTCGGTCGGCTCCACTCCACGGCGGAGGCGCACGAAAGAGTGTTCGTCGTCGAACTCATGGGCCGCTACGCGGGGTGGATCGCGCTGCACGCGGGGGTGGCTTCCACCGCCGACGTCATCCTGATCCCGGAAATCCCGTTCCACATGGACGCGGTCTGCGAAAAGATCATGGACCGCGAGGCGCGCGGCCGCAGGTTCAGCATCGTGGTCGTGGCCGAGGGCGCCGCCGAGGTCGGCGGCGGCTGCGTGACCAAGGCGCCCGGCGAGCTGGGCGGCGAGGTGCGCCTGGGAGGGATCGCGGAGAAGGTCGCGGCGCGCATCACCGAGAACACCGGCAAGGAGACGCGCACGGTCGTCCTGGGCCACCTGCAGCGCGGGGGCATGCCCACCACCGCCGACCGGCTGATCGCGCTTCGGTTCGGCGCAGCCGCGGTGCGGACGATCGAGCAGCGGCAGTTCGGCGTGATGGTCGCGCTCGATCCGCCCGTCGTGCGCACGGTGCCGCTGAGCTCGGCGATCGAGAGGATGAAGGCCGTGCCGCTGGACTCCGACACGATTGCGACCGCGCGCGACCTCGGCATCTGCCTTGGCGACAGATGTTAGCGCATGTGCTGACGCTGGACGATTCTGGACTTATCGCGGGGCGAATTCCTCCACCGGCACAGTGATAGCCTTGCGCGGGCGCTTCTTGCCCTTCTCTATCAAATCGAAGTTATCTTCGATCTGGCGCAGGACCTTCGCTTGATAATATCTTTCGCCGCAATAAGTGCATTCCTCGCAGGGTACCCCGGAGACAATCAGATAGCGGCCATCGCGGCGATAGATATATTCAACCGTGGCCTTTTGTATCTTGGCATTGCCGCAAAAGCTGCAAATCCTCTTCATGAATCAGCCCTCTCAAAGGGATTTTTATATCTGGGCGGCTTTGGGATGTATGTTGTCACGATGACCGGAAATCCGCCCCGAAACCCGCAAACCACATGGATGGGAATCCCCTCGCGGCAAAAACCAGCAATCAGGCAACCAATCCCCCTCCCTGTGTCGGGGTACTTCTCGAGGATACGCCCACCCAAAACAGCCTCTTCCACCTGCTTTACGCTGAGCCCGTCCGCTTGTCTCTCCTGATCCGCGTGGCCCGTCCAATAATAATCTCCTGCTCCAACGCAGTGCTTTATCCGGCCAAGATCCATCATCAGCTTCCCGGCCGCCACCATAGGAGATTATCACACTCCGACCAGTGGTCAGCGCCTATTCAGTGACGCCAGCCGGGGAATAGGTTCCGGCAATTGCACAAATCCCTGAGTTGTTCTGCAGATTGTGTACGAGTTTTTGCGCATTGCGACCCATTCGCGCGTGATGCGGAAGCCCTGGGATGCCGTCCACGCATGGGAGTTCGTCGAAGCGCTGCTGGCTTCCCACGCTCTTGGCATTCTGGTCGCGACCAACCGTCACGCTTCCGCCGCCGCGCAAGTGGTTGCAAAAAATCCCAATATCTCGGGCAACCTGATGCACGACGCCCAGACTGCCATCCTCATGAAGGAACATTGGGTACGGCAGATCTACACGCGCGACACCGACTTTCATCGCTTCCGGTTCCCCGATCCGCTGAATCCCTTAGCATAGGATTTGTCGCCCGCCCTCCAGGAAGCCATACGGCCGCGAAGGCACAAACGCTCATAGAGTTGCACCGCCGCCACTGGGCAAGGCCGCATTGCGGTCGCGTTGCCCGGTCTGGCAACACAACCCGTCGCTGCCGCTCCGGGCTCCGTGGACTGCCGGCCGGCAATCAGAATCAGTAGATATCGCAGCGCAGAGCCCCACTGCCGCACCCGAGGAAGGCCGCGTTGCAGAGCCAGCGTAAACGGAACCGCGAACGCCGGTGAGCGGTCTCGTTGCCCCGTCAAGCAACGCAACCCGTCGCTATCGCTCCGGGCTCCATGGACTCCCGACCGGCAAACAGAATCAGCCGATGAAGCAGCGTGCTTTGAAAACTGAATCTTTGGAGCGGAATCGGCGGCACTCACTGACAGCGGGTCCCAGAGCTTGATCATATCCGGGAACGCTGACGGGTCGGCAGGGCAAGCTGCCGACTTCCGGCGCGGCAGCCAGGAGAAGTTCCGTGATGGCATCGCAAAAGCACGTCCCAAGGAGCGGATGCAGCAGAGCACAGGAGAATTGTACTTGACATGAAAATGCGATGATACTAACTTCTTTTCATGTCGAAAACAATGGTCCAGATAAGGAACGTGCCGACGGAAATCCATCGCCGGCTAAAGGCGCGAGCGGCCATCGAGGGAATGTCGATGTCGGATTACGTGCTTCGTGAGGTGCGCAAGGCGCTCGAGCGCCCGACACGGCAGGAAATCCTGGAGCGGCTTGCGGCAAGGCCCACCCGGCGCCTGCGGAGAAGCGCAGCCGCAGTGGTGCGCGCCGAGCGGGATTCAAGATGATCGTTCTGGACGCTTCTGCTGTCCTGGAGCTGCTCCTCGGCACCGAGCTGGGCCGGTTCGTGTCAATTCGAATCGCCGATCCTGCGTTGAGCCTTCATGCGCCCCATCTGATCGATATCGAGGTGGTGCAGGCGCTCAGGCGGTACGTTCGAGAAGGCGAACTCGACCAGCACGCCGCCACGATGGCTCTCGAAGACCTTCGCTCACTGGACATGGAACGTCATGCCCATGAGCCGCTGCTCGATCGCATATGGACGCTTCGCGAGAACTTGACGGCCTACGACGCCGCATACATCGCACTCGCCGAGGCCCTGGATACGCGCCTGCTGACCTGCGATGGGAAATTGGCCCGAGCGCCCGGCAACGCGAAGCGGATTGAGCTGATTCGGATTTAGCCGGCGGACACGTGTGCGGTGCGTGCGCGACCGCCGGCCACAGTACCTGACCAACCGCCCTCCGGCCTGGCCTATACGAGCACAGTGCGGCCAGGAAGCTGGACCTTTGTTTTCCCTTTTCAACGGCGAAGGCGCAAAGACAAAAGGGAGCGCCAGAAAAAGGCGCGTTCAGCGCGCGGCTCCCGTCTCCGGCAGGCTCAGCAGATTCGCCAGGATCCTGTACGCTCCGGGCACGCCGGCCGGAAGCTGGCGCCACAGGCCCAGGCCGATGTAGATCCAACGCCCCTTTCCGTACTCCGCCTCCACCAGCGCACCGCGCTTCTCCCCGCGGTTGTATTCGAACGGGTCACTCGTCGATACCAGGTCCACGTATCGGGCGTCCTTCCGGTCCAGAAAATAGAGTCCGCGCTCCTGCACCCAGCCCGCCCAGTCGGAGTCCCCGATCCGATTCGGGTAGTTGAACACGGGATGCTCCGGCTCCAGCAGCACCACCGGCGCCGTCTCATCGGTCACACGGCCCCGGCCGATCTGCGCCGGGAACGGCGCGTAGGGCGAATCGCCCATCCGCCGCTGCCCGCCCTGACCCGGCTGCGCGTCGTTGAATTCGAACTTGTTGTACTGCACGAGCATCACGCCGCCGGCTTCGACCCAATCAAGCAGCCTTCTATTGTAGGCCTTGAGGTCCTCGCGGTTCTCATAGGCGCGGACGCCGGTCACGATCACGTGGAACCGCCCGAGGTCCGAAAACGCCAGGTCCTCCTCGGTCAGTAACTCGTAAGCAACGCCCAGCTGCCGCAGCGCCTCGGGCACACGGTCGCCGACGCCCATGACGTAGCCCAGGCGTATGCCGGGGCTCACATCGAGAGAAACCATTCTGACGATCGCCTCCGCGGGGTGGTACAGGTGTCTTCGCTGAATATGGTGGTAGTCGATCGCCTGGTGCCCCTGCCGGTATTCCTTGCCGTTGAAAATCCCGGCGAACCGGATGGCGAAGTCCCCTTCAGCCAGACCGGCGGGCGGGAAGACTCGAAAGATCTTCGTGATGCTCTGCCCCTCGCGCTCGAAGGAAACTTCGTGCCGTGGCGGAACCGCAGTCCACCCCTGGGGCAGGTCGGGGCGCAAGACACCCGCCAGGGCGCCCTTGGTGTGATTGAGCGCGCTCACCCTGATTTCGCGTCCGCCGGCGGCGCTGCTCAGAGGCAGGATGCTGATGTCGGGCGCCACGCGGAGCGACACCTCGGGGACGATCATAATCTCATGCCTCTGCTCGCCCCCCACCCAGGGCCCCTGGTACCGATATTTCACCGGCGTGAGCCGGCTGTTGAGTCTTGCGCCGTCAATCTCATACGTCACCTGAACCCTGATGGCCGGTGCCTCCCATGGGATGGTCGGATCGGCACCCTGCCGGATGTCGTACCGGTCGACGGCCATGTTTCGAACCCAGTGGGGCTGCGTGGGGCCGATCGAGTCAGGGACTGTCACGCGGAACCGGACTTCGCGGGCATCGCCTGCGTCCAGCTCCCAAAAGGTCTCCGCTTGACCCTCGAATTCCCAGGCTCCTCGAGCCTGGGTGAACGAAATCCTGGTAACGGCCACCTTCCGCCGGCTGCCGTTGGATGCATTGACCGTCAGCTCGAAGGTCTGTCCCGGGACCAGCGTCCCGTCATCGGCCACTGCATCCACCCGCAACTGGTGCGCCAGCCGCAGAGCCTCCTCGAAATCGCTCTCCTTGTTCCGCAGGGCAAAGAGCAACTCGTATTTGACCTGCTCATCGATGGGCGTGACGGTGACCTGCCGCGAGATTTCGCGCACACGCTTGAGCCCGGAAACCAGCGGCGGGACTGTTTTGCCCGGGTCCGTCGCGTCGAAGCTGGCTGTCGCCTGTGCGACATCCCGTTCCAGGGCGGCAATTTCCGCGCCCAGAAATCCGAGTTTTGCCGACTCTGCGCCCGCCAACAGCAGGAATCGCCGCAGCCCTGTCTCAATGCCTTCGAACAAATCCTGCTCCTCCGCGCTCGCGGCCGGTTCCGCGTCGATCAACCTGTACCGCGAACCATATTGGGACGGAAGCGGCAGGATTTGGCTCATCCCCTGGCAGCGGTGCATGGAGCGCGCTTCGCCGCCAACCTCCGCCCAGGTCCGGCCCAGCACCGGATCGTAGGCCCACGCCTCCATCTGGACCGCGGCCGGTCCCTCCTGCGATTCGCCCCCTTCGCCCCACCCGGCGCGCTCGTAGATCTTCCTCGCCTGCCAGGGACGCAGTCCCTGCCTGATCTGCTCCGGGAAGCGCGCCGGGTCTGCTGCCGCACGGAAAGCCTCCTCGGTCAGCCGTCCTGTCGCCTGGTGGTGTTGTCCGCCGCCCGTGCCCGTGCGGGGCAGCGTTGTGATGACGTCCGGACGGAAGGTGCGAATGACCCTCACCAGGTCGGCCAGTATCTCCTCCCTGCCCCACTTTTGAAACGTCTCCTCCACGCTGAACGAGTAGCCGAACTCGAAGGCCCGTGTGAAGAACTGTGCAGCGCCGTCGTACCGGTGAACCGCCTCGAGTTCTCCGGTCCTGATGATTCCCAGCGCCTGGAAAAGCTCGGGCCCGATTTCGTTCTGCCCGCCGTCTCCACGGGTGAGCGTCAGCAGGCCTGTCCGGAATCCGCGGCCCCTGCCCAGCATGACGAAGAGCGGATTGTCCTCGTCATCGGGATGCGCGGTGGTTTGCAGAAAGCTTGCGGTGACCGGCAGTCTCCGCAGCGCAAGCGCCAGGCCGGTCGCACCCTCGTCGAAGCCCGGATCTCGCTGGGCTTCCAGCGAAGCCGGCACGGCAATCATGATGGCAAGCACTGCCATCAGGTTCATCCGGGCAAAATCACGGATATTCATGATAACCCTCCAAAAGAACTCGCAGCCTTCGTATCTTGGTGAGCTCGTGGTTAAGATCATAAAA
This sequence comes from Acidobacteriota bacterium, assembly GCA_037444305.1. Classification (GTDB taxonomy): domain Bacteria; phylum Acidobacteriota; class UBA6911; order UBA6911; family UBA6911; genus JBBIMP01. The sequence continues at coordinate 17,591 of JBBIMP010000050.1, read as the reverse complement.
CCCACCACAGCAGCTCAAGGGCTCACACAGTTTCACTAAAGCACACTAGCTGCGATTCGCATGGCCTTCGCCGGGGGCGGCTGGGTGAAGCTGAGCAGCATCCCCACCGCAATCACGGCAACAGCACCCACAACGTTGTACCAGAGAAAAGAGATGTTCGTCGTCGTGCTGACCAGCGCCACGGATCCCATGCCCGCCAGCAGCCCGAAGAAGGCTCCCCGCGCCGTGGCTCTCGGTATCCCGATGGCCAAGATGAACACGCCCAGCACCGAGCCGTAGAAAAACGATCCGAATTTGTTCACCACCTCTATCAGGGAGCCCAGCTCCGCTGCGTACATCGCCACGAAACAGGCCATGAGCCCCCAGAAACCGGTCGCGAATTTCGAGAACTTCAGATAGTGCGACTCGGGGGCTTCCTTCCGGAAGTGCCGCCGGTAGAAATCCATCACGCTGGCGGTGGCCAGCGCATTCAGCTCGGAGGAGATGCTCGACATGGCGGCGGCGAAGATAGCCGCAATCATCAGACCCACGAGTCCGACCGGCATGTAATGCAGAATGAACGTCGGGAAGACGTGATTCACGTCGTTGAACCTGGCGTCGTTCCGCGCAGTCCTGACCAGCTCCACGCCGCGGGTGCGGATCTTCTGGCGCTCCTCAAAGGCCTTGACGTATTCGGCACGCGCCCGGGGATCGGAAGACAGCCGCGCGGAGGCCTCGCGCAGCACAGCCGAGGCTTCGGCATATTCCGCGTTCAGCGTGTCGTATTGCGCGGCCATCGGCCCTTCCCGCATGGCCTGGTCCGCGGCGCGGTTGAAGATGAGCGGCGGCGCGGTGAAGTGGTAAAACACGAAGACGAGCACGCCCATCAGCAGGATCACGAACTGCAGCGGAATCTTGAGGAAAGCGCTCATGAGCAGCGAGATCCTGCCCTGGGCGATCGAGCGGGCGGTCAGGAAACGCTGCACCTGGCTCTGGTCGCAGCCGAAGTAGGACAGCATCAGAAACAGCCCGCCCAGGAGCCCCGACCAGAAGGTGTAGGTCTGGTTCAGGTCGAAGGAAAAATCGATGGTGTCCAGGTGACCGGTAATCCCGGCGATGGCAAGCGCCGAGACAAACGACACCTCCTCCGGCAGTCCCTGGACGATGACCCAGACCGCAACTCCCATGCCGGTGACGATCAGGATCATCTGCTTCACGTCGGTCCAGGTCACGGCCTGGACCCCGCCCAGCATCGTGTAAAACACCGTGGGCACGCCGATCGCCAGCACCGTGAGCTTCAGGTTCCAGCCGAGAACGATCGAGAGAATCACCGCCGGCGCCGCGATGATCACGCCGCAGGAGAGCCCCCGGGACATCAGGAAGAAGAGGCTGGTGAGGGCGCGTGTTTTGGCATCGAAGCGTTTTTCGAGATATTCGTAGGCGGTAAAGACATCCGCCCGGTAGAAAAACGGAATCACGGTGACGCACAGGATGATCATCGCCAGCGGGAGGCCGAAGTAGAACTGGATGAAGCGCATGCCGTCGGCGTAGGCCTGCCCGGTGGTGCCGACCAGGGTGATGGCGCTCATCTGCGTGGCCATGACCGAAAGTCCCACCGCCCACCACGGCAGGCTCCGGTGGGCGAGGAAGTAGCCGCGCACCTCGTGGCTGGCCTTGTTCAGGCGGATGCCGTCGTAGATGACGTAGGCCAGGTAGGCCGCGACGATGATCCAGTCCAGTACGCTCACAGGGCGAACCACCTTGGAAAGAGCCAGAGCAGAAGGATGACCGCCACGGTCGTCAGGGCGACCGCCAGGTACACCCTGCCCCAGTGCGGGTAATCGTCTCGCGGATTGTGTCCCGTTGTCTCCATGCGACGCCTTTCCGGCCGACCGCTGCCCTCCGTTCGCCTGAAGCCCGGGTCAGATTGCGCGGGCCTCGTCCAAGAGCTTCCCGCGGAATCCGCCTAAGAGCCGACGGCGCTCCGATGTGGCTTGGCCATCCTCTTCCGCCCGCTGGAAGCTTTCCTTCAAGGCCCGCTCCGTTTCCACGGGCGCCGGCCCGCCCGGTGTTTGCCGCACCTCGACGAAATGCTCGGGGCTCAAAAGGAGTTCGAGTTCCTCCGCTCCGTATTGCAGGGCAGCTCCCCTGATCTCCTGTCCAGCGCGCGCCAGCAGCACCGTCAAGGGCGTTTCCGGTTCGGTTTTCCGCAACGCCACCAGCCGGGCGGCGATCCGGTGGGCCGAGCGGAAAGTCAAGCCTTCGCGCCGGACCAGTGTGTCAGCGAGTTCAGTCAGCGTCAGCCAGTTTTCCCGTGCCCGCTCGAGCAGGTGCGCGGGATCAAATTCCGCGTTCTCCAGAGTTTCCGCCATCAGGCGCAGGACCCGCATCGCGTCGCGGTAGTGGTGAAAGACGAGCGGCTGCAGGTCGTCCTCCACGTCGTTGATGTCGCCGTAAGGAGTGTTGTGAATCATGACGAAGACGGCCGACCCCTGCCCGAGCGCCTTGCTGGCCAGCGCACGGGAATGCTCCAGGGCAACCGGATTACGCTTCTGCGGCATGATGCTGCTCGGCTGTACGTGGCCGTCGCCCAGCCGGAAAAAGCCGAGTTCCATGGTCGACCAGAAAAGCAGGTCCTGGATCACCTTTCCCAGATTGACCAGGAGCACCATGTTGGCGGCGACGGCTTCGAGCACGTAGTCGGCCGCGGCAATCGAACCATGGGTATTCCCCGTCGGCCGGTCGAATCCCAAAAGGTCGCTCACCAGCTGCCGGTCGATGGGGAAGCCCGTACCCGTGATGGCGCAGGCGCCGAGCGGGCAGCGGTTCATGCCCTCCAGCGCGGCCGCCAGCCGCCGGTGGTCCCGCTCGAGGTGTTCTACGATACCGAGGAGGTAATGCGCCAGGGTGGACGGCTGTGCGGGCTGCGTGTGCGTGTGGATGGGCAGGATCGTCCGGCGGTGCTTGGAAGCCAGCCGCAAAAGGGCCTGCCGGAGCCCGAGTGCCGCTTCGATCAGGTCGAGGGCGGAATCCCTCCAGCGCAGCCGGTACAGCGCCACCGCGAGGTCGTTCCGGCTGCGGGCCGTGTGGAGCTTCCCGGCGGTCTCCTCACCGCAGGCCTGCAGGAGCAGCCGTTCCACGAGGAAGAAGAGGTCTTCGAAGCTCCCGTCGTATTCCAGTCCGGCCAACTCCGAGACATCTATCCCGTCCAGCCCGCGGATGAGGGAGCGCGCCTCCGCCTCCGTGAGCACGCCGATGCGGTGCAGCATCACGGCGTGGGCGTAGTGGGCATCCAGCAGCGGCCGGAGAAAGAAACGCTTCGCGTCCTCGAAGTTATCCCTGAGGACATTCTCGATGTAGCCGTCGGCGAAGGGCATGAATTCCCGTCGGAGAGGAAATCCCGGAGCGGCGGCATCGCCTTTCAAAAGGCCGGCTGCCCGCCGCTCCGGTGAGGCGTTATCAGAAGTGAACCTTGAATCCCATCTGGAACTGGCGCGACTCGATGAAGTTGGTGTTGGGGAAGGTCGACGGCAAAGAGCTTACCAGCGAGCCGTCCGTGTTCACCGACACCGTGCCGTTCTGCGAGATGATGCTCTTCATGTTGAAGAGGTTCGTGAACTCGCCGAAGATCTCCGCGCGGAAGCCTTCCCGCAACGGGATGTAGCGGGAGTACCTCATGTCGATCTGCTTCCAGCCGGGGAGCTTCTGCGTATTCCGCCCGATGAACAACGGCCGGTCGGCGATCGTCCCGGTGAGGCCGTTGGTGTTCCGGTTCCCCAGGATGGAAAAGTACTCGCCGCTGGTGAACCGTCCGACGAACGACACCTGGTTGTTGTTCAGGAGCGTCCGCAGGAACTCGCTCTGCGCGTCCACCTTCGGGGCGAAGATGGTGGAGAAAGTGAGGTTGTGGCGGAGGTCCGACTGGGAGTTCCCGCGATCGCGGCCGCGGTTGCTGGGATCGGAGATCTCCCCCTCGCCGTCCAGGACATTGACTTCCGGCGCGTCGTCGATGCCGTGGGCGTAAGTGTAGGAGAGCGTCGCCTGGAAACCGCGGGAGAAGCGCTTGTTGATCTGCAGGAAGCCGGCGTTGTAGTTGGAGTTCCCCACCGATTCCACCGACCTGATGTTGTTGAAGCGCGAGTCGACGCGCCCCGAGCCGAAAATCGGACGGCCGTCGGCCAGCCTGGCGCCGGTTGCCACCACGTTTATGTTCCGGCGCACGGGGATGCGCGTGCCCTTGGTGAAGATGTAGCCCGCGGTAACCGCCAGGTCGCGCGCCAGCTGGCGTTCGAGCTGCAGGTTCGCCTGGTGCGCGTACATGTCGGCGAAATTCGGATCGACCGTCAGGATGTCGATCTGGGTGATCGGCGGCACGCTCGTGAGCCGACCGGGGAAGGCGGGGGCGAACGAAGACGTCGGACCCACCGTCACCGAGCGGAGCACGTTCTGCGTGCCGTTATTCTGAATGGCATCGGCCCAGTGGTTGATGGCCGGCGAGTCGAAGAAGACGCCGTAGCTGGCGCGCAGAACCGTCCTGCGCTCCGGACCGATTCCCCAGGCCAGGCCCGCACGCGGTGCAATATTGTTCGTGTCGCGGTTGAAGGAGCGCGAGGTTTCCAGTGCCGCTTGCGGATGGGCTCCCGGCTTGTCGTAGAGATCCCAACGGATGCCGTAGTTGAAGCGCAGGTTCGGCAGGACCTTCCACTCGTCCTGCACGAAAAACGCGTAGTAGGTGGAGTTGTAGTCGATCTCCGGATTTCCCGCCTGGTCCTGGAAGCTCGTGTAGGAGAGCCGGTTCTTGCCCGAGGTTGCATCCAGGTAGGCCTGGATCGTCGGGAAGGTGTAGCGCCACGCGGGCGGGGTGAACCTGCCGTCGTTGATCCGCTGGATGTCGACGCCGAACTTTATGGAGTGGCTGCCGCGGTTGTAGGTCATGTGGTCGATGACCTGCCAGATCTTCTGCGAAAACTCCTGCGGGGCGCTCGTGACGCCGCCGAAGGTGGCGATCCCGGTCACGACGATTTCCGGTCCCGAGCCGGTCTGACTGTTCGTCTGGCGGTCCTGCAGGCGCCGGCTGAACTGGAAGCGGAACTCGTTCAGCAGGTTCGGCCTCAGGAAGGAGATCAGCTGATTGGCAAACGCGTCCGAGGCGTCGCCGAAGTCGATGGAGACCTCCTTCGTGTTCAGCCCGCCGCCGACGTTGTTGGGCGAGTTGTTCCGGAAGAGGTTGTAGCGGTTGACCATCTTGTGGTTCGAGGTGACCTGGAAATCACTCCGGACGATGAAGAAATTGACCTTCTGCGTGGCATCCTGGAAGCCGTTGCCAATGACCTTGCCGGGATCGAGCCCCAGGGCGGTGGCCGTCGCCGGGGTCACCGTAATGGCCCGCTGCCCCGAGAGGTCGCGGTTGAGATACTCGTAGCCGGTGAAGAAGTGCCAGCGGTCCTGTATGGCGGGCCCGCCCAGCGCGGCCGTGAAATTGTCCACCGAGGTGGGCGCCTTGGGGGCACCGGGCACGCGGTTGAAGGGAAACGCGGAGAAATCGGTCCGCCGGAAGCGGTAGCTCCCCTCCCCGTGGAAGTCGTTCGTGCCCGCCTTGGTCACGGCGTTGTACACTACTCCCGTAGTCCCGCCGAATTCGGCATTGAAGCCGTTGTTGGCCATCTGAACTTCCTGGATGAAGACCTCGGAGATCGGCTGCAGCCGCAGGCCGGGACGGTCCTTCTGCGTGTTGGTGTTGCCGTCCAGCCGGTAGTCGACGCGGCTCTTGAAGCCGTTGGCGCTGAAGCGCGGCACGCCGAACTCCTCGTTCTCGCGTCCGACCACGCCGGCCGTCAGCAATCCGATGTTGTAGGGGTTGCGGGATACCAGCGGCAGGTTGGCGATCTCGCGGGTGCTGATCGTGCGGCCGATGTCGGCGGTATCTGTCTTCACCACCCCGACGTCGCCGGAGACCGTGACAACCTCCTGGATCTGGCCCAGCTGCATGCTGATGTTCAAGGAGATCACCTGCCCAGCGCGCAGCGCGATTCCCGGCTGCTCGTAGCGGCGGAATCCGGCCAATTCCACGGCCACCAGGTAGCTCTCCCCGGGATTCAGCAGGGGCACGCGGAAGATCCCGACGTGGTTGGTCACGACCGCCCGCCGGATCCCTGTTTCCGTGTTCGTAACGATGACTTCAGCGCCCGGCACGAGGGCCCCGGTGCCGTCGCGCACAATCCCTTCGATCGTCCCCTGCGCGCTCACCTGCGCGGCGGCCGTGCCCGCCCCTGCGGTCAGCGCGCACAGCATAGCGATGATTGCAATCCACCTTGTACGAGGAATCATAATCTCCCCCCAAAGATAAGGAATGGAACAGCCCGCTTTGATGCCCCGCCGGACCTGCCGGCAGGGGTCTTCGGGTTCATGTGACAATAATGAATAGATAGCTTACGGGGAAAGGGTTGGCAAGACCTTCGTGCGGGCCCTGATTTTACTTCCGCGTGCGCCGGCGGCGTGGTTTTTTGGGAATTTCCTGATAGACCGGCGTCACGCCGTATCTCCCGCCGGCCCACAGGGTGAGCAGCGCGGTGATGCCCGCGATGGCGCGTTTTTCGTTCTCCTCGTGGATCACCAGCCCGTAGGTGTCGGCCACAAAACGGAGGTTCTTCAGGATCTTCGCCGCGCGGGGCCGCTCCACCCAGCCGTGCCAGAACGCCACCTGGTCCAGCACCATCTCCCCGTGGCGCCGCAAAAACTCGCCCAGGGAAAGCACGTTGGCGCTCAGCGCCGTGCGCGGCTTGCACAGCGCGAGCAAGTCCTCGACGTAGTTGTCCCACTGCCGCGCGAACTCGCGATTCTCGGGGCGCCGCAGGTAGCGCGCGCGGGACAGCGAGACCATCGCGCGGGTCTGGACGCGGAAGCGCGGAACCACGGGATTGAAATCGTAGATGCTCGCGATGATGTCGCGGTTGTTGGCATCCTTCTGGTGGTAGACCCACAGCTTCTTGAACTGGTTCCACGCGGGCGTGGTCCACACCGCCTTCTCGCGGCTGTCGAGCAGGATGAACTTGCCTTTTTCCTCCTTCACCACCGTGACCCAGTGGCTCCACTCCTGGACGCAGACCAGGCAGGGGATGCCCTCACCCAGGTATTCCAGCAGCAGGCCCTTCGCTTCGTCGGGTTCGTGCGCCCGCTCGTTGGTCAGGTCGCAGTCGAAACGGCGCGCGGCGCGCGCCAGCTGCGTCTCGTCGGCGCCCCAGGCCTTGTCGGCGCGCGCGATCCGGGAGATTTCCTTTTCGTCGGCGAAGATCCCGAGCATGACCAGCGCGTGCTTCAGCGCGAAGGGCCCGCATTCCCAGGTGTTCGGTTGTGGCGCAAATCCCATGAAACCTCGGCGACAGATGCACCCCAAGCTATCCAAACATAATTAGAAAAGCAAGATAGGCTTTGCATGCGCACCAGATTATCAATATATTTTTCTGGCATGAGTGATGAGCGAAGCTCCGACAAGATCCGCTGCGCCGTCCTCTACAACCACGTGGGCGAGGACAGCTTCGAAAAGCTGCGGGACGTGGACCCGGCCTCCCTGCTTTTCGTCCCGGAGTACAACATCCACGTGGCGACGGTGACCGAAGAATACGAAGCCCTAGTCCGCGCGCTCGCGCAGGAGGGCTTCGAAGCCACCCTGCTCAACCTCGAGGACGACCTGGGAAGGCTGCAGGAGCTCTGCGAGCGCCAGAAGCCGGACGTGGTCTTCAACCTCGTCGAGATCTTTCACGGCGACCCGGCCCTGGAGGCCGCGGTTGCCGGGGTACTCGACCTGCACAAGATCCCCTACACGGGAGCCTCGCCGTTCGTCCTGGAGTTGTGCCAGCGCAAGGCGCTCACGAAACTGATCCTCATGCGCGAAGGGATCCCGACGCCGCGGTTCAAGCTCCTGACCACGCCCGAAATCCCGCAGCGCCACGGGCTGCGCTACCCGCTGATCGTCAAGCCTGCGCGCGAGGATGCGAGCCTGGGAGTCGATCCCGGCTCCGTGGTGCGCGAACTCGGGCAGCTGCAGGCGCGCGTCGCAAAAATATTCGAGCAGTTCAACCAGCCGGCCCTGGTCGAGGAATACGTCGACGGCAAGGAGCTGCACATCGCCGTGATCGGCAACTCCCCGCCCGAGTCGCTTCCCATCATCGAATTCGATTTCGCCGCGCTCCCGGAGGATCACCCTCCGATCATTACCTTCGACGTGAAGTGGAACCCGCTGGAGTTCGCTTACCACCGGGTGCACTCGCGCTGTCCCGCCCAGCTGGAACCCGAGGTGGAGCAGCAGGTGCGGCAGCTGGCCGTCCAGGCCTTCGAGGCCACCGGCTGCCGCGACTACGCGCGCATCGACCTCAGGCTGACGCCGGACCTGAAGCCCTTCATCCTGGAGGTCAACCCCAACCCGGACCTGACCGAAGGCGTGTCCTTCATGGAAGCGGCCGAGATCGCGGGCTACAATTTTTCCCGCACCATCCGGCGGATCGTCGAGTGCGCGCTGGCGAGGGGCAACGCACAGCCGTTTGCGCCCGCCGAGTCCGACACAGTCCAGCGCGGCCAGGAAGGGTAATCAAGACACCCTGCCGGTCCTCCGGCGAGCCCGGCCGGAAGACGCCGCCGCGCCTTACAGGAGGAGAACCATGCCGAGGATCCAATCCGCATTCCTGCTACTCATCGCACTTTCCCCGGCGGCCGCGGCCGCGGCGCAGGCCGATCGGCTCTCGAGCCGGGAGCTGAGCGAGATCAACTGGATGGAATTCAGGGAGTTCGTTCCGGCGAAGGTGAACACCGTGCTCCTGCCCACCGGCACGCTCGAGGCGCACGGCGTGATCAACAACGGGGCGGACATCCTGGCGCCGGTCGCGATCGCGCAGAAGATCGCGGAGGAAGTGAACGCCCTGGTGGCCCCGGCGATCCCCTACGGCATGACGGGAAGCCTGGACGCTTATCCGGGATCTTTCACCGTTTCCGAAGAAGCCTACCGCGCTTACGCCAGGGAGGTCATCCGGGGAATGGCGAAGATGGGATTCCGCAACATCGTCGTGATCAACGGCCACGGCCTGAACCAGGGGAAGATTCTCGGCCAGCTGGCCGCAGAGGTGGGACAGACTATGAAGGTTCGCACCCTGGTGATCAACTGGTGGGCCCTTACCGCCGACATCACCCTGGAGGTGTTCGGGGAGGATGGCGGCCACGCCGGCTGGAACGAAAACGCGATGATCCAGGCGATCAATCCCAGGCTGGTGCAGAAACACCGGTACTCCGACGCGCTCGCGGCGCCCCTGCCCGCCCCGGACGCCTACTTCACTTACCCGTCGGCGACTTCGATCATGCTGTACAAGGAGGGGGAAGGCTACGTCAAGTTCGACCAGGCGAAGGCGGACGAATATTTCCGCAAGGTCTGCGCAAAGGTGGCGAAGCTGATCGTCGAGACCCGCCGGCTTTGGGACGCGGCCGACGTCTGACGCCTCCGCCCTGAGTTCCGGTTCGCTCACCCCGCCGGATTGCCGGCCGTGGCTTGATCTCCCCTTGTCAGGACCTGCCCCGGGCGGGCGCCGGTATCTGCGCCATCCCTGATAACAGGCACCCCGTTGACGAACACGTGCGGAATACCTGTCGCATACCTGTGAGGCTCGGCATAAGTGCCGCGGTCGGCGACCGCCTTTCGGTCGAACAGAACAATGTCGGCGGCGTACCCCTCTCGGATCATGCCACGCGCCCGGATGCCGAACTGCGCCGCCGGGAGGGAGGTCATCTTCCGCACCGCCTCCTCCAAGCTGACAATTCTCTTTTCCCGGACATAGTGGCCGAGCACGCGCGCATTGTTCCCGTATCCCCGGGGGTGCGGCGCACCCTCTCCGAGCCGGAGGACGCCGCTGTCGGAGGCCACCGACACATTCGGGTCGCGCATGAACGCCGTGATGTCCCCTTCCGACATGAAGTGATAGACCATTTGCGCGCCCCCCGCGATCATCATTTCCCTCGCGACCTCCAGCTGTGCCTCAGGCGATTCATTCCCCTTCCGGCGAGCGGCGATATCCCTGATGGAAAGCCCGTTGAGCGTCGGGTCCGGCCTGTAGGAGGCCACGACCGCCCAGGACAGATCCTTGAATCCCCTTTCGGCCAGCATGGCCTTCATTTCGGTCCGGACACGATCCCAGGTCGCCTCGTCCTCCAGACGCTGCCGGATCAGCGCCTGCCCCCCCTCCAGAACCCACGCAGGAAACCGGATGCTCAGACCGGAACTTCCCGCGCCATAGGCATACTGGTCCAGTCCGATCTTCGTGCCGCGCCGGCGGGCTGCTTCCACCTGCGCGAGGACCTTTTTGGCCATTCCCCACCTGGAAGGGCTGTCGATCTTGATGTGCGAAATCTGGACCGGGCACTTCGCCTCTTCGCCCACGCGGATGGCCTCCGCAACCGCCTTTTCGATCTCGGTCCCTTCGTTGCGCATGTGCGTCGCGTACAGTCCGCCGGCTCCGGCGGACTCCTTCGCCAGCTCGATGATCTCCTCCGTGGCGGAATATGTTCCGGGCACGTACTGCAGCCCGGAAGAGAGCCCGAAAGCGCCATCCCTCATGGCGGCGGCGACGAGCGACTTCATCCTGTCCAGCTCCTCGCGCGACGGCGGGCGGTTTTCGCTGCCCATGACGGCGCGGCGGATGGTGTTGTGCCCGACCAGCGTCGCAAAGTTGACTGCGGGCTTCGCCGCGCGCGTCTTTTCCAGCGCCTCCGCCACCAGCAGCGCCGAACCGCCGCAGTTGCCGGAGACGACGGTCGTGACACCCATGCGCACAAAGTTCTCCGCCAGGGGGTTGGCGGTGAGGTCGTCGGCATGGGTGTGAAGATCGATGAATCCCGGGGCCGCGATCAGGCCCGAAGCATCCAGAATCTCCGGCGCCCGGAGTCTTCCGGGCCTCTCGAGGCGCAGGATCACGCCGTTGCCGATCCCGATGTCCGCACGGAAGGCTTTTCTGCCGCTCCCGTCCACAACGGTGGCGTTGCGGATGACGAGATCGAGGGACGGGCCGGACTGAACCGAGCTGCCGGAGGCAGCGGCCGCACAGAGCGCGATTGCACACAAAGATAGTATCTGCCTCCTCGCGCTGCATGATCTATGAACGTCTTTTCGCATGGCAAGCCTCCCGGCCGCAGAAGCCGGATACGTATCGGTACGAGGATACTACGCCGCCCAGCCGCAACCAAGAAGGGCGCTGGAGGAAAGCCGTGTTCGCGGGCCGGGGAAACGGCGCCGCCAACGGCACCATCCCGTTGCCCAGGCAGGCAACCCAACCCGTCGCTATCGCTCCGGGCTCCGTTCAACCCCGGCCGGCAAGCTGCGGCGCCAGCGTTGGCGGCATTCCGCCGTTCCCGTGGATCTTCTGCGCGATTGGAAACACCTTGCGCGTGGTGTAGCAAACCAGGATCGTGAAGGTGTTGCACGAAGTCACGGAATAGATCAAAATTCCCTGGCGGCGCCCACTGGGTCGTCCGCCGCCGCAATTATGATTCACACTCCAGAGAGGAGAGCCAAATGAAGCGAGTGTTTCTGTTCCTGGGTACCAACCTTGCCATCCTCGTGGTTTTGAGCCTCACGCTGCGGATCCTCGGGGTGGAGCCCTACCTGACGGCCACCGGCCTCAACCTGGTATCGCTGCTGATATTCGCGGCCGTTTTTGGTTTCGGCGGCGCGCTGATTTCGCTGGCCATTTCCAAGTGGACGGCCAAGCGGCTCACCGGGGCGCAGGTGATCGAGAGGCCCAGAAACCCGACCGAGGAGTGGCTCCTCGAGACCGTGCGCCGGCAGGCAGGCGCCGCCGGCATCGGCATGCCGGAGGTGGCGGTCTACGACGCGCCCGACGTGAACGCCTTCGCCACCGGCATGAGCCGCAACAAGGCGCTGGTGGCCGTCAGCACGGGCCTGCTGCGCGGCATGGCGCGGGAGGAGGCCGAGGCGGTCCTGGCTCACGAGGTCAGCCACGTGGCCAACGGCGACATGGTTACGCTGGCGCTCATACAGGGTGTGGTCAACACCTTCGTCATCTTCCTTTCGCGGGTCATCGGCCAGTTCGTGGACAAGGCGATCCTGAAAACCGAGCGCGGCCACGGGCCGGCCTTCTGGATCACCACCATCGTGGCCGAACTCGTCCTGGGCATCCTGGCGAGCATCATAGTCTTCTGGTTCAGCCGGCGGCGCGAGTTCCGGGCCGATGCCGGGGGCGCAAGTCTGGCAGGCCGCGAGAACATGATCGCCGCGCTGCAGAGGCTGCAGCGCTCGGTCCGGCAGCCGCACCTGCCCGATCAGATGTCGGCCTTCGGCATCTCGGGCGGCATGGGCCGGGGCCTGAAGCGCCTCTTCATGACCCACCCGCCGCTGGAGGAACGCATCGCCGCCCTGCGCGGAAGCCGCTGAAGGCAAATTGTGACAAATGTTTTACGCAGCGAAAGTGTTGCGGGGACGATAATTCCTCCGCGCCGGTCGCGCCTTATTCCGGCTGGGGAGGAGTTTTGCATGGCTTTGGAGAAACATCCCAAAGGAACGGAGGCCAGGATTCTGTTGACCTCCGCGTTCGGACCGTATGCCCAGAACGACGAATACGGCAGCCGCGCGCTCAATCCGATGGAGCTGTATCACAACCAGGTGACCCGCGTGCAGGGGCCTTTTTCGCTGCGGATGTTCCACCGCTCGTGGGGCCTCATGATGATCCAGTCCAACATCGACGCCCCGTGCACGTTGCTGGATTTTCCTTCGCTCGACCGTTTCACGCAGGAAATCCGGGAACACGACTACGACATCGCCGGCATCAGCTCGATCATCCCGAACGTCGAAAAGGTCCGCAAGATGTGCGAGCTGGTCCGCGAGCACCGGCCGAGCTGCACGATCGTTGTCGGCGGCCACCTGGCCAACCTGCCAGGCGTAGAAAAGAGGATCGACGCCGACCACATCGTCCGCGGCGAGGGGATATCCTGGTTCCGCTCATTCCTCGGCCAGGACCCGGCGGAACGGATCGAGCATCCGGAGATTTTCTCTGGCTTCGGCGGCAGGACCATGGGAGTCAACCTCAGTTCGAAGCCCGAACACACGGCCGCGGTCCTCATCCCGTCCGTGGGCTGCCCGCTGGGCTGCAACTTCTGCTCGACCTCGGCCATGTTCGGCGGCAAGGGGAAGTTCGTCAACTTCTACAATACGGGCGAGGAACTCTTCCGGATCATGTCCCGCATGGAAGAGCGAATGGGGACGCGGTCGTTCTTCGTGATGGACGAGAACTTCCTCCTGCACAAGAAACGCGCTCTGGAACTCCTGAAGCTGATGCAGGCAGGCGGCAAGTCATGGTCGCTCTACGTGTTCTCATCCGCCAATGCCCTCCGTTCCTACGCCATCGAAGAGCTGGTGGGACTGGGGATCTCCTGGGTCTGGATGGGGCTCGAGGGCGAGGATTCGACCTATGCCAAGCTGAACGGCGGCAGAACCCACGAACTCGTCCGCACGCTGCAGTCCCACGGCATCCGCATCCTGGGCTCGAGCATCATCGGCCTGGAGAACCACACCCCGGAGAACATCGATGCGGTCATCGACCACGCCGTGCGGCACGACACCGATTTCCACCAGTTCATGCTCTACACGCCGGTCCCGGGCACGCCGCTTTACGAGAAGCACAGAAACGAGGGCACTCTGCTGGAAGATTTTCACGAAGCGGACACGCACGGCCAGTATCGGTTCAACTACCGGCACCCGGCCATCTCCGCCGGGCAGTCGGAGGAGTTCCTGCTGCGGGCTTTCCAGAGAGATTACGAGGTCAACGGGCCCAGCACCATGCGCATCGCGCGAACGCTTCTGCAGGGATGGCAGCGCTACCGGAACCATCCCGACAGCCGGATCCGCTCGCGGTTTAGGCGCGAGGGCTCGATCCTCACGTACGGTTTTTCGAGCGCGCTCTTCGCCATGGAGAAGTACTTCCGGACGTCCAATCCCTCGGTCGCCCGCAAGGCAGCCTCCCTGCGCCGCGAGATAAACCGCGAATTCGGTTTGAAATCGCGGGCAGCCTCATCGATCGCCGGCAGGATCGTGTTGCAGTTGATCAGGCGGGAGGAAACACGCCTCGACAGCGGCTGGACCTATCAGCCGCCCACATTTGTGGAGCGGACAAACTGGAATCCCGAGAAACGCACCGCCGGCGGCGATATCCGGACGAAACGCCGGGACGGCCTGGGACTGGACATTCCGCAGCCGGCTGAAGCCACCAACCAGTAAAGTCCTCCTCGCGCGCGGCCCTGCGCCTCAATGCAGAGCCGCGCGAGGCGCCCGCCCCTCGACTCCCACTGCTGCCGTTGATGCAAGCAACTCTCAGCCGGAGATCGCGCAGCGCTGAAGGCGTCACCGCCTTCCGGAGGCCTATCCAAAACCGCTCATGCCAGACTCTGATGGAGAGATGAGGCGCGTTCTTCGATGATGCCGGCCACTCGCGCGCACAAAGCGTCGTCGCCGGCAGCGCTTCGCACACTGGATTCCCGAAGCGCGTTCGCTGTCTTCCGACAAAGTTCCGCCATTCGCTCCCTCACCCTGGGCCACCCCAGGCGCGCTTCCTGCCTCAGCCTCTGCCAATGAGCATGTTTTCTCGGAACGCCTCCTTCTGCAGCGGCAGCGACCGTGACAGGGGCGCGGCATCCGGCCTGTTCAGCCACTCCGGCCCGTAACGGAACCCGAGCAGGCCGCTGTCGTCCTGTTGGTGGAATGCTACGGCTGGAATGCGGCGCTCAGCGGGGGAAAGCGCTTGCCAGCCATCCAGTTCAGCCTGATAATTCGCAGCAGGCCACCCCCCAACGGCCGAGGTTTCCGCTTCAAACAGGAGTGTCACAGCGCAGCGAGGCCGCAACCGAGGAAAGCCGAATTGAAGAAACGCGGTAAACGGAGCCGCGAACGCCAGTGAGCGGTCAGGTAACCCAGTTAACTGATGCGACCCGTCGCTATCGCTCCGGGCTCCGTTGACTCCCGGCCGGCAGCCATAACTCGCAGATATGGTAGCGTGGCGCCGTTTGGGTTTGAGTTTTCTTCACGCGCGGGAAAGATTTCGCAGGTTAGTAGTACAGAGGAAGATCTTTGTGACGTTGGACGAAGGGATTCGACAGAAACGGATGCCGGACAGAACACCGCGCAACCCAGGCGAATTCGGCGCCACAGCCAGCTTCCTCGAGGGGATCGCCCTCCGCCCGCTGACGCTGCCTGCCGCCGTTCCCTTCAGCGCGGTCGGCCTGGCCCTCGGCCAGGGCACACTTGCCCTCGAGGTGGCCGTCGTCAACAGCACGGCGCAGCCGAGCCAGACAGCGCTCCGCGCGGCATGGAAGGAGCGCAACGCCGGCCGCGCCGCACCGCTCCTCTTCGTTGCCCTCCACGGCGAGCGGGCGTCCCTGTGCGGCCCTGCCGGCGACGATCCCCCGGCCTATCTCGACCTCGACCGCGGCCAGGTCGGGCGCATCTGCCGCGAAGCTCTCGAGCAACCCGACCGCCACGCCGCCCTGCGGGCGCTGCGCGACATACTCCCTTCGCTCGTCTCGGACCATGCAGGCCTGCGCAACGAGGGCTTTCTCGCCACCCATGAGCTGCGCTCGGGAGCGCGCCTCCGCGCCGACTGGGACAATGCCGGGCGAAAGGCGCGCGGCGCGCTCCCCAGGCGCGGCAAGGACCTGTTGCGCGCTCTCGGCTTCGGCATCGAGCCCTGCGACGGCGCAACCTCGATCCTGCGCGCCGGCGAGCGCAAGGTCGCCGTGGCCGTCCTCCTGGAGCGCGACGAATCGCCCGACCTTTCCGGCGAGCGCTTCTCCGGCCTCTCGCCGATCAGCTACGCCCTCGCCGTCGCCGACCGCGAGGGCCTGCCCTGGGTCGTCGTTCAGCACGGCGCCAAGCTGCGCGTCCATCCGGTGCGCCCCGGCCTGGGCGTAGGGCGGCGCGGCCGCACCGAAACCTACGTCGAGTGCCACGCCGGACTCCTGCCCGATGCGGACGCCGCCTACCTCTGGCTCCTCTGTTCGGCCGAGGCGCTTGCCCCGGGCGGCAGCCTCGAAGGGATCCTCGACGCTTCGAGCCGCTTCGCCGGCGATCTCGCCGAGCGGCTGCGCGAGCGCGTCTACGAAAAGGTCGTGCCGCGTCTGGCCCAGGGGATCGTTGCCGCGCGCGGCCTGAGCAAGCCCACGGCGCAGGATCTGGCGGATACCTATGAAATGGCGCTCGCCGTTCTCTTCCGGCTTCTCTTCATCGCCTATGCCGAGGACAAGGATCTCCTCCCCTACCGCTGGAACGGCCTCTACCAGCGCCGCTCGCTCAAAACCAAGGCCCAGGAGCTGGCCGAGCTGGCCCGCAACGGCGCTCCCTTTGACGAGGGGGACACGCTCTGGCAGGAGGTCTCGCGCCTTTTCCGCGCGGTGGATCGCGGCAACCGCGAGTGGGGCGTGCCGGCCTACGACGGCGGGCTCTTCTCCGAGGAAGGCGAAATCTCTGCGGCAGGAGCGCTCCTGGCCGGGATTTCGCTGCCCAACACCGTCTTCGGTCCGGCGCTTTCCGATCTGCTTCTGGTCGATGGCCCCGAAGGGCTCGGCCCCGTCGATTTCCGCAGCCTCGGCGTGCGCGAGTTCGGAACGATCTACGAGGGCCTCCTCGAAAGCGAGCTGTCGGTCGCCGAGACCGACCTGGCGGTCGACAAAAGCGGCGCCTTCCGGCCCTGCAGGAAGGGGGAAGAGCCAGCCGTCGCCGGCGGCAGCGTATACCTGCACGACGCTTCCGGCGCGCGCAAATCCACGGGCTCCTATTTCACCAAGCATTTCGCCGTGGAGCATCTCCTGGAGCGCTCGCTCGAGCCGGCCCTTGCCGAGCACCTGGAGCGGCTCGACGGCCTCGGGGAAGACGAGGCCGGCGAGCGCTTCTTCGACTTCCGCGTCGCCGACCTGGCCATGGGTTCGGGGCACTTTCTCGTGGCGGCGGTCGACCGGATCGAGCGCGGCCTTACGGGCTGCATCTCGCGGCGGCGCCTCCCCGCGGTGGCGGCGGAACTGGCGCAGCTTCGCGCCGCCGCCCTCGCCGCCCTCGGGCCGCTCGCCGATCAGGTGGAGATCGAGGACACCCAGCTTTTGCGCCGCCTCATCGCGCGGCGCTGCATCTACGGCGTGGATCTGAATCCGACGGCCGTGCAGCTCGCGCGCCTTTCGATCTGGATCCACACCTTCGTGCCCGGACTGCCGCTTTCGCTCCTGGATCACAGTCTCGTGCGCGGGAATTCCCTGGTCGGAATCGGGCGTCTCGACGAGGTGAAGGAGAAGCTGGAGGAGGGGAGCCTCCCGCTGTTTCCGCTCGATGCGGCCCATCTCCTGGGCGCCGCGGCAGAGCCCTTGAAGCGCCTGGCGCGCCTGGCCGACGCCACCCCTTCGGATTTGGCACAGGCGCGCAAGGCGCAGGAGGCGGCGCTCGCGGCGGTGGCGCCGGCAGCGGCTCTCTGCGATCTGGTCACGGCTGCGCGGCTTGCGGGGGAACAGGTTCCTGTAGATCTCGACCGGTGGGACGAAATCCGCGGCGGCCTGCCCGGATCCAAGGAGCATCGGGCGGCGCGGGA
>JBBIMP010000049.1:0-35741 GCA_037444305.1 Acidobacteriota bacterium | reverse complement strand
TACTTATGATAATTGGGGTAGGCCGGCCGCTTCGGCTTCTGCGGCGGATTCTTCGCCAGCTCGGCCAGCACAACCTCGATCGCCTTTTCCAGTTGCGGATCCTTTCCCTGGCGGACGAGAGCGGGATCGTGCTCGATCTCGATGTCCGGCGGAATGCCCACGTTCTCGGCATCCCACTCTCCTTCCGGACCCCATACCGCAGAGCTGGGAGCCGTGACCACGCCGCCGTCCATCAGCGCCGGCGCGCCGGCGCGCCCGACCAGTCCGCCCCAGGTACGCTTGCCGATCAATTTGCCCACCCCCGCCCGCCGGAAGTAGTTGGGCATGGCGTCGCCGCCGGAGCCGGCAAACTCGTTGATGATCATCACCTTCGGTCCGAAGATCGCGCCCTGCGGCTGGACCTCGTCCTCACCGTCGCGCGTGGCCACAAGGCTCAGCATCTTGCGCTGCAGCTGCTCGATGATGTCGGTCGCCAGCTGGCCGCCGCCGTTGAAGCGCTCGTCGATGATGACCGCTTCCTTCCCTACCTGGGCATAGAAATAACGCGTGAACGCCGTCAATCCGCCAAAAGCGGTGTCCGGCATGTAGACATAGGCAACGCGGCCCTTGGTGGCTTCGTCCACCTTGCGCCGGTTGTCCTCGATCCAGGCCAGATTCCTCAGGCGCGATTCGCTGGCCACCGGAACCACCGTGACTTCGCGCGCACCCGTGCCGTCCGGATTCGAGCCGACCCGCAGCACGACATTCTTGCCCGACAGCGCCTCGAAGAAGCTGTAGACATTGTCGGAGGCGCTCAGCTCACGACCATTAACCGCCAGAAGATAATCCCCCTCCTGCACGTTCACACCCGGCTCGGTCAGCGGCGCCTTGAGGTCGGGATTCCAGTTCTCGCCGTCGTAGATCCGGGCGAAGCGGTAACGTCCATTTTCGATCTTGTAGTCGCAGCCGAGCAGGCCGGTGGAAACGGACCTGACCTCCGGCTGATCGCCGCCCCCGACACTCAGGTGGCCGACGGTGATCTCACCCATCATCTCGGCAAACAGGTAGTTCAGGTCGCGGCGCGACATGATGGTTTCGAGGTAAGGCTCGTACCTTTTGATGGCCGCGCCGAGGTCGAGCCCATGCAGGTTCGGATCGTAGAAAAACTCGCGCTGGATGCGCCACGCGTCATGGTACATCTGCTTCCACTCTGTCCTGGGATCGGATTGCAGTTCGATGTTCTCGGTGCGCAGCACGCCGCTTGCCGCTGCGGGTGCCGGAGGGGCGGAAGGAGCGGGGGCTCCGGCGGGCGCCATGGGACGGACCGTCTGGATGCTCCAGCGCTCGGCCTGGGCCGTCAGCATCTTCTCGCCGTTTGCGGAGATTTCGAAAAAGCGGACACCGGACACTGCAACGTCGGCCCTGCGCTGCTTCAGGTCGTAGCGATGCACTGTGAGTCCGGAAGGGGCTCCGGGCGCAGGTGCCGGGGATTCGAGCGCAAACAGAACTCCGGCCTTCCCCGCTTGCAGGCCGACGTAGCGGCGCGCGGGCAAAGGCATGGCCAGGATGCGCTGGCTGATCTTCTGCCAGTCTATCTTGACTTCCGGGATCTTGGGTTCTGCAGGCCTGGCCGCCCCGGCTTGCGGTGCGTCCGGTTTCGCCTCGGGCGGCTTTTTCTCTTCCTCTTTCCTTTCCGCGACCTTCTCCTCGTCGCTTTCGGGCGCGAACGGCGAGGCATCGGCCTTGGAGAGCACGGTGATGTAGACGTTGCGCGAGACCGTGCGGCTGGAACTCCTGATGTCAGGTTCGAGCGACGGGCCGGAATCGGTGGAGGCCGTGAAATAGAGGTGCTTGCCGTCGGCGTCGAAGACCGGGTGGCGGGCGTCGCTCAGGCCGTCGGTGAGCTGGGTGCTTTTGCCCTCGGCCAGAGAGTAGAGGAAGATCGCTCCCATGTAGTTCTGCAGGCGTTTCGAGTAGGCCAGCCACTTGCTGTCGGGCGACCACGCGGGCGCGCGCTCGCCAGGGGAGCCCAGGTAGCGGTCCTTGTCCACCTTGACAGGTTTTTTAACTTCGATGTCCACATACCAGATGTTCAGGTGGGCATCCAGGTAGGCGATCTTCTTGCTGTCGGGCGACCAGCGCGGCAGCGCGTAGAAGGTCGGCTTGTCCTCCAGCCGGAGCTTGCGCGGGGCTTCCCTCCCCATCGAGTCATGCAGGTGCAATTCATACTCCCGGCTCTCATCCGAGAAATATGCGATCCACCTGCCGTCCGGCGACCACGCGGGATCGCGTTCCATCACGCCGCTGCTCTGCGTGAGATTGCGCACGTCCCCCTTCTCGGCCGGAACCGTAAGGATTTCGCCGCGCGCCTCGAACAGAGCCCGGGCGCCCGTCGGCGAGATGTGAGCGCTGGTCAACCGGCGGCTGACGTTGATCATCTGCGGCCTAACCTCGGGCATATCCCCGGCCACGGTGATCTTCACCGGCGTCAATCTGCCGGATTTCAGGTCGTAGAGCCGGATCCCGCCGAACTGCTCCACCACGATGGCCCCGGGGCCGGCGGAGGCGGATTTGAAATCCATCCCGCTGTTCTGCGCGGCCCGGGTTACCCTTTTCGATTTCAGGTCGTAGGAGAAGAGCGTTACGGCTCTTTCGCGGTCGCTCAGGAAGAACACCTTGTCCCCCACCCACATGGGACAGAAGTCGTTGGAGTTGTCGCGCGGGATTTCCTCCACGCGGCTGTTGGACAGATCGGCGAGCCAAATGGGCGTGGTCCGGCCGCCGCGGTAGCGCTTCCAGGCGGTGAAGGCGCGGGCCAGGGGCACATAGGCAAGGCGGCGTCCGTCGGGCGAGTAACTGCCTTCATAACCCATCGGCAGAGGCAGTTTCTCTTCCAGGCCCCCGTCCAGCCCCGCAAGGTACAGCTCGGAAAAGCGCGAGTAGCTGTTGCGGGACGAAGTGAAAAGCACTTTTTTGCCGTCCGGAGTCCAGCCGAGCACGGTGTCAGGTGCAGGGTGCCACGTCAGCCGCTTCGGGATGCCGCCTTCGGACGGCACCACAAAGACGTCGGTGTTCCCGTCGTACTGCCCGGTGAAGGCGATCCACTTCCCGTCCGGCGAAAACCACGGATTGGCTTCGACGCCTGCTCCCGTGGTCAGGCGCACGGCTTCCCCGCCTTCCCGCGGCACGCTCCACAAATCGCCGGCAAAGACGAATGCGATCCGCGTCGCGCTCAGGGCCGGCTGCTGAGCGAGCAAGGTTGTGTCGGCGGCCAGGCCGTTCAGGCCGCCGAGAAGAACTGCCAGGATGATGGCTGGGATTATCCGCATGGGACCTCCTTAGGGATGAGGCTTGAAAATGGGTATTTCGTTTCGTGATGCTGCGGGGAGGATAGCATGATTTGGCGGAGAAATTCTCCATCAGAACGGGAAGAAGACGGGGACCAGAAAGACCAGCAGGATCAGCAGGAAGATCGTCAGCGGCGTGCCGACGCGCACGTAGTCCATCGAACGGTACCCGCCGGCGCCCATCACCAGCAGGTTTGCCTTGTGGCTGAACGGGGTCATGAAAGCGGCCGAGGCCGCCAGGCTCACGCCCATCATGATCGGGTAGGGGCTGAGCCCCAGCTGCGCGGCCGACTGCGCCACCACCGGCGCCAGCAGCACCACTGCGGGCGCGCCGTCCAGCCCCTGGCTCAAAAGGCTCGACAAGCCGACCATCGCGCCGAGCGTCGCGTAGGGGCCGAGCGGGCCGGCTACTACCGTCACCCAGTTGGCCAGCATCATCGCCGCACCCGTACGTTCCATGGCCATTCCGGCAGGCAGGATCGCGGCCACCAGGAAGACCGCCCGCCACTCCACCGCCCGGTATGCCTGCTCCATGCTCAGCGTGCCGGTCAGGATGACCAGCGACGCCGCCACGAAAGCGGCCACGTAGATCGGCTGAAAGCCGGTCGCCACCAGCCCGATCATCAGCAGGAGTCCCGCCAGGGCGTAGGGCGCCTTGTGCGTCCGGCGCGGCGTGTGGGCCGCAGCCAGCAGGACGAGAAAATCAGGATCCTGGGCCAGCAGGCGGATCTTCTCGTTTGGCCCGTGCAGCAGCAGCGCGTCCCCGAAGCGGAGCGGAATCGCGGCCAGGTTCTCGTATATCGGATTTCCTCCCCGCCAGATGGCCAGCACCTGGAGCCCGTAGCGGTCCCGGAAGGAGATCTCCTTCAACGTCCGACCGGCCGCCCCGGATCGCGGTGCGATCGTCGCCTCGATCACGCCGACGTCCTCGGACTCCAGCACTGCCTCCGAAACAGCCTCGTCGAACTGCACCTCCCCCAGCTCGAGCAGGCTCACGATCCGTGAGGGTTCACCCGAAACCAGGAAGCGGTCCCCTGCCTGGATCACTTCCTCCGGAGGCACGGCCAGGTGCGTTTCGTCCCCCCGGATGATCCCGCCGATCGTGACCCCGGCCAGCTCGCTCATGCGGCTTTCCCCCAGGGTGGAACCGACGAGCGGGGAGCCTTCGGGCAGCGCAATGATGAACAACTGCTCCTGCAGTTGGTGCACCGCCGACAGGCCCACCGCCCCGACCTCAAAATCCGGATTGGCGGACAATTCCGCCAGGTGACGCCGGGTGCCGAGGGCCAGCACCTCGTCGCCTTCCCGCAGGTCCTGCCGCGCCAGCTGGTCGCGCAGCACCTCGCCTCTCCTGCGGATGCCGACGACGGTCGCGCCGTAGCGTTCGCGGAACCGAAGATCGCGCAGGCTCCGCCCTATCAGCGGGGATCCTTCGGTAATCCGCACGCGGATCCCGCTGATGCCCCTCGTGGGGCGCGGCAGGTCGCCGGTTTCAATCGGCTGCACCTCGACCCCCTGCACCCGGAGCAGCTCCCGCAGTTCGTTCAGATTCCCTTCCACCAGCAGCAGGTCTTCGGCCATCAGGACGTCCGAGGATGAGGGCGCCAGGTGGCGCTTTCCGCCGCGCAGGATCGCGACCACCTGGATCCCGAGCGTACTCCCCAGCCGCGACTGCCCCAGCGTCGTTCCATCGAGCTTCGATCCCCTGGGAATCCTGATCGAAAAGAGCTTCTCCCGGACCTGGTAGACCCGCGCCAGATCGCCCCTCTCCGCGGGCGAGGCGCTGATCTCGCGCGTGGGCAGCAGTTTCCGTCCGATGGTGATCATGAAGAGAATCCCACAGACCAGCAGCGTCACGCCGATGGGCGTGAAATCGAAAAGGCCGAAAGGCTTCAACCCCCACTGCTGCAGCATGGCCGAACCGAGGATATTCGGCGGCGTTCCCACCAGGGTCGTGGTCCCGCCCAGAATTGCGCCGAAGGAGAGCGGCATGAAGAGCCTGGAGGGGGACAGCCCCGCGCGCCGCGCGATGCCCGCCACCGCCGGCATCAATACCGCCGCCGCGGCGATGTTGTTCATGAAGGCCGAGAGGATTCCCGCCACCATCATGACCGTGATGATCAGCGGCACTTCGCGGCTCCCCACGATCCGGTGGATGCGCCCGCCGATCATGTCGGCCAGACCCGTGTGCAGGAGCGAGGCGCCGACGATGAATATGAACAGCATCGTGATCACGGCAGGAGAGGCGAAGCCGCTGAAGGCCTCTTCGGGCTGCAGGTACCCGCCGAAAATCAGTATGGCCAGGCCGAGGAACGCGGTCAGGTCGACGGGCAGTTTCTCCGTCAGGAAGAGAAAGACCATTGCCGCCAGGAGTGCGAACAGGAAGCCGATCTCGAGTGTCATTGAGCCAGAAGTTTATCCTCTCAGTCCGGGCAATGCAATTTTCTTCGGCCGGCGTATGGTAGGATACCGCTCAGGCGAAAAACACCACGGAGGAAGCGATGAAGTCAAATCCTGGATCGGCCCTGCGACTGCTGCTGTGCGCCTTCGCGCTCCTGCTGCCCGCAACCGCGCTGTACCCGCAGAAGCCGGATGCGCTTGCCGCCGGGGCGTATGCAACCATTCATCATGCGAACGTCTACGAATACTGCAGAACCCTGGCATCGCCCAAGTTCGCCGGCCGGCTGACCGGGACTCAGGGCTACGACGACGCCGCGCGCTGGGCGGCCGAGCAGTTTCGTTCGTGGGGGCTGAAGGCGTTCGATCCGAAGCACGGCTATCTCCAGCCGTTCCCGATGCAGGTCACGGTCATCGAGCGGGCCGCCATGACGCTGACGCTCCCCGCCGGCACGGAGATGAAACTGCAGCCGGGCAGGGATTTCCTGCCGTTGTTTTTCAGCGACTCCCGGAGCCATGCCGGGCGCCTGGTCTTCGTCGGCTGGGGCATCAGCGCGCCCGAACTCGGGTATGACGACTACCACGGCATCGACGTCAGGGACGCCTTCGCCCTCTGCTACCGCGGGACGCCCGATGCCTCCGACAACCGCTACCTGGACCACGACCAGCACCGCACGCGCATGCGCGTGGCGAGGGAGAAGGGCGCGCTCGGCGTGATCTACATCTACGACGAGCCGATCGCGAACCCCAACGGCGACTGGATCGCCGGCTTCACCCCGGCGGTGATCGGCCAGAAGGTTGCGGATGAAATCTTCAAGGAGCGCAATCTGCCGAGCGCGCAGCTGAGAAGCGACCTCACGCGATACAAGCGGCCCATCTCCTTCCCCACGAAAACCACGGCCAGGCTCGAGGTCGAATCGCGCCACAAACCCGACGGAACCGGATTCAACATCCTTGGCCTGATCGAAGGCTCCGACCGCGCGCTGAAAAACGAGTACGTGATCGTGGGGGCGCACGCCGACCACTGCGGCACGCTGCAGGACCTCCACTTCCCCGGAGCGAACGACAACGCCAGCGGCACGGCCGTGGCCATGGAGATCGGCCGCGCTCTCGCCGCCATGGCGCAGAAGCCGAAACGCTCCGTACTGATCGCCCTGTTCGGGGCCGAGGAGTCGGGATTGAAGGGCTCGCGGTACCTGGCAGCCAACCTGCCCGCTGCACTGGGAAAGCCGGTTGCCATGCTGAACTTCGACATGGCCGGGGAGGGGGACGGGCTGCGCTGCGGCTACAGCCCGGAACCGCCCGAGCTGAAAAAGATCCTCGAGGATGCGGACAAGCTCGTCAGGATCCTGCGCGCCGCCAACCCGATCCGCGGGATCGGCGTGCAGGGGAGCGACCACGCGCCGTTTTTCGAAAAAGGGATCCCGGTTTTGTATTTCTCATCAAACGGGCCGCACCTCGCATACCATCAGACCGGGGACACGATCTACCGGGTCAATCCGGACATGATGGCCGACAGCGCCCGCCTCGGATTCCTGGCGGCTGTCATGCTGGCTGACCGGTGAGGGAATCCACCGAAAGGCTCTACTTGAAGCGTCACTGCATTGCCAGAAAGGACTGAGCTCATGAACCCGAGAATGCTTCGCATACTGTTCGTGCTTGCGGCTGCCGCCATCTTCACAGGCGGCTGCGCCCAGGAAAAATACGACATTGTGATCGGCGGCGGCACGGTGATCGACGGCACCGGAAGCGCCGGCTATGCCGCCGACATCGGGATAAGGGAGGGGCGGATCGCCGCCATCGGCAAATTCAGGGCCTCGCAGGCCGGCCGCTGGATCGACGCCGCCGGCAAGATCGTGGCGCCGGGATTCATCGACATCCACACGCACGGCGACCGCGGCATCCTCCACGAGGAGGGGCGGAAGGCGCAGAACTACGTCATGCAGGGTGTGACCACGATCGTCACCGGCAACTGCGGCAACGGCACGTTCAAGGTCGCAGAGTACTTCGCCCTGTTGGAGGAGCAGGGGAGCGGCATCAACATCGCGCACCTTGTCGGGCACGGCACCGTCAGAGGAGAGGTCATGAGAAGCGCCGACCGCGCGCCCACCAATGAGGAGATGCAGCAGATGCGATCCCTGGTGGATGCGGCCATGAAGGAGGGAGCGGCCGGGCTTTCCTCGGGGCTCTTTTACGCCCCCGGCAGCTTCGCCGAGACCGGCGAGGTCGTGGAATTGGCCAAGGTCGTCCGCGAACACAACGGCATCTACACGAGCCACATCCGGGACGAGAGCAATTACACCACGGGGCTGAAGGCGTCCATCGCCGAGGCCATCGAGGTAGGCGAGAAGGCCGGCGTCCCGGTGCAGATCTCGCACATCAAGGGGCTCGGCAAACCGGTGTGGGGCATGGCAGAGGAAGTCTGCGGGATCATTGAAGCAGCCCAGGCCCGCGGCGTGAAGGTTTACGCCGACCAGTACCCGTACAACGCCTCGGGCACCGGCCTGGTCTCGGCCACGATTCCGCGCTGGGTTCAGGCAGAGGGGAAGACTTCGGAGCGGCTGAAGGATCCCAAACTGCTGCCGCGGATCCGCAAGGAAACCGCCGAGAACATCGAGCGGCGCGGCGGTCCGGAAACGTTGGTCATTTCGTCCTTCCGCAGGAATCCCGAGTGGGAGGGGAAAAACCTCCTCGAGATCAGCGAGATCATGGGAAAGAACCCGGTCGACACTGCCATCGAGATGGTGCTGATGGGCGGTGCGGGGGTGGTTTCCTTCAATATGTCCGAGGAAGATATCGACTATTTCATGCGCAAGCCGTGGGTCATGACGGGATCCGACGGGGACGTCGTCCTGCGCGGCCAGGGCATGCCCCACCCGCGCAGTTACGGCGCCTTCCCCAGGAAAATACGGACATATGCCATCGAGAAGAAGATCATCTCCGTGGAACAGGCGATCCGGTCCGCCACCGGCCTGCCGGCAGACATGCTGGGATTCAAAGACAGGGGCCTGATCCGCGAGGGCTACGCGGCGGACGTGGTGGTGTTCCACCCGGAGAGCATTCGCGATGCCGCGACGTATACCCAGCCGCATCAGTACAGCGAGGGGATTGAATGCGTGCTGATCAATGGCGTATTTGCCGTCGATGCGGGGTCGTTCACGGGAGCGCTGGCGGGAAAGCCGCTGCGACGCGATAAGTAGCGCCGTTGTTTCGCCCCTGCCGGGGCTCCATTCATGGATCGCGCTTTCCGGGGGCCGCGCCGCTTCGCGGCTTGCCCGGGGTAAGGCGTTGCAGGGTATTGCGCCCCGTCAGGGGCGCAACAAATCACGCCTCGAGGATCACGCGCGCCTGGTCGAAATCCTCGCCCCGAACATAGATCAGGTAACCGTAGCCCCCGCGCCCGTCGGTCACCCCGGAAGAGGCATACACATTGATCTTCGCATCCGCCAGCTTGCAGTGGATGCCCAACAGGGCACCGAGCTCATCGTCCCCCTGTATCAGGAAGGCACGCTGCGGACCGGTGACCTTCAGTTTGCGCGATTCCGCTGCCAGCCGGAACTGCTCGACATCCTCCGGAAACAGGCTGAGCTGCGTCTGCTCCAAACCCACGGGAATAATGTTGAAGGCAAGCAGGTTGACACCGGCGGTCGCCATCTCCGAGAGGAAACGGCATGCCTGGCCGGGCTGGTCCTTCACGGTCGCATAGAAATACTCGACGGCGCGGATGGATGTGGCCACGGTTCACCTCCTGGAGATTTTTTCTTGAGACGATTTAAGCGCGCCCCGGGGTTTCCGTCAACCTTCATTTAGGAGCGCCGGTGTCCCGACCCTCCTGCTGGAGACAACCGTCAGCACGCGCCCCTCGTCCTCCCGCCACCAACCGGTGAACTCCCGCCCGGTCTCCAGGCAATCCGCGCGGAGCGGGCGCCACCCGCCGCTGTCCGGTTCCACCGAAAATCCGACCCGGATCCCGCGAGTGTCGCGCCGCAGGCCTTCCCGGAGCGCTTTCAGGGCGCTCTCCTTCGTGCTCCAGATCAGGTTTGCGAGGAGTGCCTTCTCGGAAGCAGGCACCTCGGCGAGGGCAGCCGTCTCTTCGGCGCGAAAGAAGTCGGCAACAAAACCCGGATCCCGCCGAACAATCTCCTCTATGTCGCACCCCAGTGCCGTGTCCGGCAGGCCGGCCACGCAGAATCCGACCCCGGCGCTGTGACTGAGGGAGAGCGCAATCCCGGCGGGCTCGCCCGAAAGGAACGCACCCGGTGCGCCGTCCGGCGCAGGCAGGATTTCAATTTGGGCGGGTTCCACCCGAATCCCACTGAGCCGGAACCGGGCGACCAGCAGGCGCTTTGCCGTCCAGCGGCCCAGCCGCCAGTCGTCCCGGCGCTTGGGGAACCGGAGCGCGGACTGCCGCTCCCGTTCCCGCTCGCCG
Source organism: Acidobacteriota bacterium (assembly GCA_037444305.1). Classification (GTDB taxonomy): domain Bacteria; phylum Acidobacteriota; class UBA6911; order UBA6911; family UBA6911; genus JBBIMP01. Next base: position 25,589 of record JBBIMP010000049.1, on the reverse strand, counting down.
AGCCACTCATCGCCCGGCGCCACCTCGTCCAGCTTGCAGATGAGCCAGTAGATCATCGGGAGCAGTCCGAATGCCTGCGCATCACGCCGGGCAATGCCGGAATCTCGTACAACGCGCGGCCGCCCTTTTCAGCGCAGCGCCTCCTGCAGCGGTTTCAGCGCCGACTCGTTCAGCGGGTCCGGAAGCGCCATCGTGCGGTATCCGCGCAGCTTCAAGCGCACGTTCCCCTTCTCGTCGGTCACGCGCGCATCGAAACCGCCGTCCGCGTTGGGAATGACCACCGAGTGCAGCCTCGTTCCCTCGTCAACCTTGCCTCCGAACAACCGCAGGTTCTCCACCCTGAAGGGGAGGCCCATGCGCGACTGCACGGCCAGTTCCCACAGGCCGGCCGTCTGGAAGCAGAGTTCTATCAGCCGGGGCGAAACCAGGTCCGCCAGATCCTTCGGCTCGTGGTTGGGCGGGAGGCCGGCGGCGTACAATCCCACCACCTCCTCCCCGGAACGCCACGACTCCTCAATCACCTGGTAGGCCGGGCCGTGGAAGAAAATCCGGTAGATGTCCGCCGCACCGACCCTGGTCGAGCCGGCGGATTTCCCGGGCTTTTCTCCTTTTTCCCTGACCGGCGTCCCGGCGGCAAGCCGCACGCGCGCCGTAAAATGGGTGGTCACCTCCGGTTCCGTCTGCCCGTGGAGCGGGCGCGAACCGATCAGGCGGCAGTCGGCCACGACCTGTCCGTTGTCCATGCCGAAGTCCGCCCGGACGGTCACCGTGCGGGGCAAACCCCGGTAGAACTTGAAGGGCGACATGAAGGCTACGTTCTCCACAGCCGCCACGTGCAGGTCTGGGAAAAGCAGCTGGGCCGCCTCGGCGAGGGCTTCGATGCCCATCACGCCGGGCAGCACGGGGGTGCCGCCGATCTGGTGGTCATAGAGAAACGGCTGCGCCGCCGGGTCGAACTCCTTTTCAATCGTGAGTCCGGTGTAAAGACCCATGCCGGCGACACTCCCCGTCATGACCCAGCTGCCGGCCGCTGATCGCAGGCGTCCGCCGGCAGCGGTATCCAGCCCGCCGCTTTCGTCGAACTCCCGGAGCATCATCCCGAGGCTGCCCGCAACCACAACTTCGCCCCGGGTTCCGCCCTGCGTGAGTTCGCGCCGGATGAACGGGATCCCCACCTCCGGCGGAAGCATGTCGATCCCGGCCTGCTTCATCACCGCCGGGATCGAGCCGCGCACAGCCATGCCTATCCCGCCCCAGGCAGTCCAGTCGAGGGCGATGCCCCTCGACTCCGGCCGGGTGGTCCGGAAACCCGACACGCTCTTGCACAGCAGGTCGTTCGCGGCACTGTAGTCCGTCTGGCCGCCGTTGCCGAATCGTCCTGCAATGGAGCTGAAGACAACCGCGGCGCCGAGGCTCATCCCGCCGAGATTCGACGTGACGTTGAACCAGCCGTCCGCCTTCACATCGAAAACGAGATCGAACTCCCGCGGCTCCTTGTCGGGGAGCAGCCGGCTGATCTCCAGGCCCGCGGCATGCAGCAGCACGTCCACGCGGCCGCTCCTTTCGGCGACCTGTTTCATGGCGCCCGCGACCGCGGGGCCGTCCAGCAGGTTGACGCTGTAGTAGTAGGCCGTGCCCCCCGCGTTTTTCACCGCGTGGATGGCGGCATGCGCCGCGTGGACACGTTCCAGCGCCGCCAGTTCCTTCTCTACCATCGCCGGCGTGGCGCGCTCCCCGCGCGCCTTGATCCGTTCGAAGATATCCCGCTTCAGCTCCTCCTTGTCGGAGGCAAACCGCGCGAGATCGGGATTCGACGGGTCGGGTTCGGGGGCCAGGTCCAGAAGGTGGAAGGTTCCGCCCGAGGCCGCCGCCAGGTCCGCGGTGATGGCCGAGACGATGCTTCCCGCGGCGCCCGTGATGACAAAGACCGTGTTCTTGCCCAGCTCCATGCCGGCGTTGCCGTCCTGGGCCGTCCGCTCCTCGAGCCCCACCGTCCAGCGGTGATCCTGATGGTAGCCGATTTCGACCGCCCCCGTGTCGGAGAGGGTTTCCCCGATCAGCAGTTCGGCCAGCGCCGTGGTCTTGCGGCTCGGCTCGAAATCCACAACCTTGACGAGGGCTTCGGTCTTTTCGCGTTTGAAGGCCTTGGTAAAGCCGGAAACCGCACCTCCCATCGGCGCCACGGCGCCCGCCTCATCGTACCCGTGCAGCCCTCCCAGGCGCGTCGCCGAGACCAGAAACGTTCCCGCGCCGCCCACCTGGTCGTAGAGAGCGCGCATCGTCGTGTAAAGCAACTTGACCCTCACACGCATGGCTTCGCGCCAGCCCTCGAGGTTCATCCCGGCGATGTCTCCTTCGTGATCGAGCGCCGTCAGCCAGTAGACTCCCTGGATCGGCCCTTCGCCTTTCCACTGGCCGATGCGCTCAGCCAGGACGTCGGCCTCCGGTTCGTCGTCGACCAAGAGCGCCTGAACGCCCAGCTTCTCGAGCCTGCCGGCGAGCGCTTTGCCTACGCCTCCCTTGTCGGGGAACAGGATCACCCTGCTCCCCTCCCCGAGCTTGACCCCGCTGGGCTTGCACAGGGCAAGCGCCGGCCGCAGCCTGGGAACGGGGACGCGCCGCGGGACCTTCAGGGCTTCCTCCAGGCTTCCGGCCGCCGGGACCTGTTGCACCGCCGGCCCTGCTTCCGCAGGGGCAAGCGACGGGGCTGCCGGCGCGGCGGTTGCCGCCCCCGGCTTCAGATCGGGCCGGTTGTCGTAGACGAACTGGATTGTGTGCGCCAATGTCGGGAAGTCGCGCAACTTCAGGTTTTCGTCGCGCGGGATATTGTAGGCTTCCCGGATGGCGGCGAACATCTCCGCCTGCTTCACCGTGTCGATCCCCAGGTCCGCCTCCAGATCCAGGTCCAGATCCAGCATGTCGCTGGGATACCCGGTCTTATCGGCGATGATCTGCAGCACGCGCATCTTGACCGGGTCCTCGGACACCGCTGCGGCTGCCGGCGCCGCTGCCGCCGGAACCGCATGAGTCACCGCCGGTGCAGGCGCTGCCGCGGGCGAGGCCGCTTTTGCGGCAGCCGTGGCCGCCTTCAGGTCCGGTCGCCGGTCGTAGACGAACTGGATCGTGTGCGCCAGCGTCGGGAAGTCGCGCAGCTTCAGGTTGTCTTCCCGTGGGATGTCGTACGCTGCGCGAATGGCGGCGAACATCTCCGCCTGCTTCACCGTGTCGATCCCCAGGTCCGCCTCCAGGTCCAGGTCCAGATCCAGCATGTCGGTGGGATACCCGGTCTTTTCAGCTATGATCCGCATGACCTCCACCTGGACCGGATCCTGGAAGGGGAGCGCCGTGCCGCTCACCGGTGCGGGCTGCGCCGGCGGCGTGACAATCGGAACCTTCGGCGCGGCGATTTCCGGCCTCGGTGCCGGCGTCACCGGAGGCGCCGCCGGCCGCGGCTGCGCGGCGACTCCGTTGGCCGGCGCGACGAACCTGCCGGCACCCTGGTCCTTCACGCGCAGCGTGCGCTGCACGACTTCGATCTCGGGCGAGTCATAGCCCGTGACCCGGGCGAGCCAGTTCCGCCACGTGTCCGGATTCGTGATGCGGTAGTGGAAACCCAGCGCGTCCGGGGCGTGGCGGTGCCCGTCGGGGGACGGAAGCCACCGGGTCAGCGTCATGCTGATCTGGGAACCGAAGCCCGCCGCCAGCCGCAGCGCGTACTGCACCGGGTAAAACCCTCCCTTGGAGAGGTTCAGCAAGCCGAGTTCGGGGTCGACCTCCTTGAAGTTGGGAACTGCGGGGACGATGCCCGTTTCCAGGATCTTCACCGCAACGACGTCCTCCACACCCACGGCCATCGGGTGGCCGGTCGCCCCCTTGGTGTTGGCGATGATGATGTGATCGGCGGCGTCGCCGAAGACGTGCCGCAGGGCGAAGACCTCGGCCGAGGCGCTGCCGCCCCTGGCCGGAGTGTAGGTCTCGTGCGAAACGAAAACCGTCTGCGGGGCGATTTCGTGCCGGCTGATCCCCCACCGCTTCTCGGCGTTCGCCACCAGCCGCTCCATCACCTGGCAGATGTGGCTCACATCCAGCCTCGTGCCGTGGAAGGCGCTATTGGCCGTGATGGCGCCCAGGATCTCGCAGATCGGCTGCACGCCGCGCTCTGCGGCCGACTCGAAGCTTTCGACGACCAGGGCAGCCCCGCCCATGCCGATGATCAGGCCGTGCCGGCGCCGATCGAAGGGCGTCGCCGCTTCCGCGACAATCTCATCGGTGGCGGCAGCGCCGGAGGCGAGAAAGCCGGAGCCGAACCACTCCATCAGGTTGTCCGAAGTGATGTCGTCGGAAGAAATGACGATGACGCGGCGGCAGCGTCCCGACTGGATCCAGTCGCGGGCGAGGGCCACGGCCTGGGTTCCGCTGGCACAGGCCGCGTTGGTCGCGGTGTTGGGACCGCGCGCGCCGACGTACTCGGCGAACTGCGAATGGCCCATGGAGAGCACCCGGAACAGGAAGCGCCGGTCGAAGTGGAAGGGCTTCCGTTCGATTTCGGCCTGCACCTCGGCGATGCGCCGGTCGATCTCCCCCAGTCCTGAGCCGGACGACTTCGCCCGGAGTTCCGTCAACTCCTGCAGCCGGGCCTTCCGCGCGAGATCCTCGTAGTATTCCTTGAGAATACCCACGAGGGAGTCGTACCCGGGGAATGCCGAGCTGAAGATCACGCCGGTGTCGTCGCGCATCTCCTCGGGCAGCATCCACCGGTCGGGCAGGCGTGTTCCGCGCGTGGTCATCTTGTAGCGCATCACCAGCGGGATGCCCGCGTCGCGCATTGCGTCGATCCCCGCGGCGATGGCGATGCGGGTCACGTGGTCCAGCGCCGGCATGCGGTCCCCCGGGAAGCCGAACTCGCCGACCAGGTCGAGTCCTCCGGCGCGCGCGGCGAGCTTGATCACATCCGCCAGCTTTTCGATCGTTTCGAACCTGCCCTCGCCCGACTCGCTTTTCACGAGCCGCGTGATGCTCTTGTGGACCATCCCCTCGCGGATCGGCATTGGGATGGGATTGATGAAGACATCCCCGCGCAGCAACCGGCCGATGTTGCCGTCGTCGAACAGCCGCTCCACCCCGGGCAATCCAAGCGACGCGCCCGTGATCCCGACATGCACCGGCCGGGCCGCCGCCCCGCCGGAGTACACTTCGAAGCTGCGGTCCAGAAACTCGGCGAATATTTTGCCCAACTCGACGTAGCGGTCCCCGGCTCCGGGCGCGATCGGCGCAGCCGCCCCTTCGCGGCGCACCGGGGCTGGCTGCGGCCGGAAGGTGGGAGGCGCCGGCCTGGCGGGCTGCGGAGCGGGCTGGCCCGCGGCCGCCGGCGCGGGGACTGCCGCCGGTCTGGCGGGCCGCCCCACGCCCAGCCCTGCGGCGTAGAGGCCGCAAAGGGCGAGGTTGACGGAGGCTGCCTCCCCGATCCTGGGATGGTTGGTGAACAGCGCGAAAACGTCCTCGTGCTGGCCGAGGACATCCTCGACAAAGCCGTACAGCACGCGCTTCGGGCCGACCTCGACGAAGATCCTCGCGCCGGCCTGGTAGAGGCTCCTGAGCCCCTTGACGAACTGAACCGGCGAAGCGACCTGCCGGCCGAGCAATTCGATCATTTCGGGCACCACGCCCGGGCCCATCGGGTAGAACTCGCCGGTCACGTTGGAGATGATCGGGATGGACGGGGGCTGGATCCGCATGTCGCCCAGCACGTTCTTGAGCGACTCGCCCGCCGGCGCCACGATGGCGGTGTGGAACGCGTGGCTCACCTGCAGTGGAACCGCCCGGTAGCCGGCCTCCTGCAGCGCTGCAATCGCGCTTTCCACGGCGGCCGTCGCGCCCCCGATGACCGCTTCCTTGGAGCTGTTGATGTTGGCGATGACCACGTAGCCCTCGATCCCGTCCAGGATCTTCTGCACCTCGGCCGTGGGGCCGAAGACCGCGGCCATAAGGCCGTTGTCATCCAGCGTGCACTTGGTCATTTCGGTGCCCCGGGCACTGACCGCGCGCAGCGCCTCGTCGAACTCGAGCGCGCCCGCCGCCACGAGCGCTCCGTATTCGCCGAGGCTGTGCCCCATTACCATGTCGGGGGCGATCCCGTACGCTCCCAGCAACCGGGCCAGCGCCGTCTCGGTCGCAAGCACGGCCGGCTGCGTGATGGCCGTCTGCTTCAGGTGCTGCTCGGCGAGGGCCATCGCGGCCTCGTCCTTCTTGTCCAGGTAGATGAAATCGCTCAGCGGCTTGCCGAGGAGCGGCGCCATCACGCGGTCGGCTTCCGCGAAGGCGGCCACGACGATCGGCTCCGACTTTTTCAGGCCTTCGAGCATGTTGACGTACTGCGAACCCTGGCCCGTGAACAGGAAAGCCACCTTGGGGGCCGCCCCTTTGCCGAAGAAGATCCCCTTGGCACGCAGGGCCTTCCACCGGCCGGCCTGATTTTCCTCGAACGCCTTGAGCGTCTTCTCGGCCTTGTCGGCGAGCTCGGCGGCATCGCCGTAGTCGATGGCGATGCGGACCTCGGCCCGGAGATCCGTCTCCTCGGGCGGCGACGGCGGATCCGCCTTGCCGGCAAGGGCCGCCCCGTGGACTTCCCGGAGCCGAGCCACGAGAGCGGGTACGTCGGCTGCACCCAGAACCAGGGCTCCCCTCAGCGGCGCCTTGGCGCCGAGCCGGGGCGCAGGCGCCGGGCCGGCCGCAGGCACCGCAACGCTGATCTTGTCTTCATCGGCAATTCTTCCGGGAACGTACTCCTCGAGAACGGTGTGAAAATTGGTGCCGCCGAAACCGAAAGCGCTGACACCTGCCCGGCGGACGCCGCCGGCCGGCGCCTTCCACTCCCGAAGCTCGGTGTTGACGCGGAATGGCGTCTGCGAATAGTCGATGTCCGGGTTGGGCCGGTGGAAGTTGATGCTGGGCGGCAGCAGTTTCTCGTGCACGGCAAACATGGCTTTCAGGATGCCGGCCGCGCCGGCGCCCCCCTTGAGGTGCCCGATGTTGGATTTCACGGAACCGAGCGCGAGCGATTCGGCCGGCAATCCGCATCCCGAGAAGACCTCGCCCATGCTGCTCACTTCCACCACATCGCCGACCCGGGTGGAAGTTCCGTGACCTTCGATCAGGTCGCCCGCCGAGGGGCTGAGGCCCGCGTCGAGCCACGCGCGACGCACGCACAGCTTCTGCCCGATGGGGTTGGGAGCCGTGATTCCCTTCCCCTTGCCGTCGCTGGAGCCGCCCAGGCTGCGAATGACGGCGTAGATCCTGTCGCCATCACGCTCGGCGTCGGCCAGCCGCTTCAGGATGAACACCGCAGCCCCCTCGCCCATCACGAAACCGTCCGCGCCCTCGGCGTACGGCCGTGTGCCGGTGGCGGAAAGCGCCCCGATCTTGCAGAACTTGACGAAGGTGGACGGGCTCATGTTGGCATCGATGCCGCCCGTCAGGACCGCGTCGAAATTGTACTTTTCCAGCCCTTCGATGGCCGAGCTGATGCCGGCCATGGCCGATGCGCACGCGGCGTCCGCCACGTAGTTCGGCCCCTTGAAATCGAAAACGGCGGCCACCCGGCCGGCCACGATGTTGCCCAGTTCGCCCGGCATGGTGTCTTCGGTGATTTCCGGCATCCGCTTTCCGATCCTCTCCCTCATCTGGGCAAGAATCGCAGTACGCACCTCGGCCGGCAGCGTGGCGAAATCCGGGGAGGCCTCCAGTTCGGAGGCGAACTCGGGGAAGAAAATCCTCGCGGCGGAATAGAGGTGCGTGTCTCCTCCCATGGCGTTGCCGAGAATCACGGCGGTGCGCTCGGGATTGAGCGGGCGTCCGGGGTAACCGTAGTCGATCAGCGCCGCGCGCGAGGCCACGATGGCCCATTTCTGGGTCAGATCCATGGCCGCGCTGACCCTCGGCGGTATCGGCAGCTTCCACTTCAATGGATCCCAATCCCACTCCCGGACCCAGCCGCCGATCTTTGAATAAGTCTTGTCCGGAGCCTTCGGGTCCGGATCGTAGTACAGGCCGGCGTCCCACCGGTCGGGGGTTACCTCCGTAATGCTCGAGCGGCCCTCCTTGATGTTCTTCCAGAAGGTCCGGACATCCGGAGCGTCGGGCATGACCGCTCCGACGCCTACGATCGCGACAGCCTTTCGTGCCGATACTCTCATTACTTCCACTCCTCGAATTGTCTCCTCCGCCGTCCGGGCGGCGGGGACTTGAATCCAATCCTCTGCCAGTGCCCTTCTCAGTTGCCGGTCCGCTCGTAGAGCACGTCGGCAACCCTGTCCAGGTCCGCCATGAGGCCCGCCTGCGAAGCAAAGAGATCCTGCAAACCCATCTTCTTTTCGAGCTCCGCCACGGCCGTCCCGGCCGCCTGGCTGCATCCCGTGATCCAGCGCATGCCCTCGGCCGCGACCCTGGCCGCAACCTCCCGCGCGTAGGCCCGGCTCATGGCCGCGAGCGCCGCGGGATTGAAGCGGCGGTAGGCCTTGGGATTGAGGCTGTCCGCGGCTGCGCCGGCGGCGCGCTTCGCGAAGCTGCCCGATCCCTCGCAGTAGGCGATAAGGTCCCCCAGCCGGAAGAGAATGTGCTGATGGCGCGTGAGTCGCTGAATGCGCGCGGCTTCCAGGATTTCGGCCAGGGCGTGCAGGTTGCGTGCGGCTGTGTCGGCGCCGACAGTCGGGTTGCGTCCGTGCACCTGCTCGAGCTCCGCGGCCATGTCGTGGTAGAACCGGCCCTGCGTCTTGAGGTGCAGCTGCCAGCGGTCGCGGCAGATGGTCATCTCCATGATCTCGGACGTGCCCTCGTAGATCGTGGTGATGCGGACGTCCCGCTTGATTTTCTCGACCATGTACTCGCGGGTGTAGCCGTAGCCTCCGAGGGCCTGGATGCCGGCGTCCGCGGCCATGTTCCCAGCCTCGGTAGCGAGGTACTTGGCAATGGCGCCCTCGGTGTTGAGATTCCCGCCGTCGCCGTCGATCCGGTCCGCCGTTTCCTCGATATAGGCGCGGCTGGCCTCGAGCCGGACGGCGTGCGGGACTATGAGCTTGTGCGTGTACCCCTGCTTCTCCGACAGCGGCGCACCCCCCTGGATGCGGCCCACGGAGTAGGGGATCGCCCGGTCGAGGGCGGCCCATCCTGCGCCCAGGCCGAAAGCCGCCACCATGAGGCGCGTGTACCCGAAGACCAGCTGGGCCTGGATCAGGCCCTGGCCTTCCACGTTGCCTAGAAGCCGTTCCGCGTCGACGTAGACGTCCTCGAGCGAGACGGTGGCGGTGTTGCTGATGCGGATGCCGTGCTTGTCCTCCGGCTTGCCATTGCTCAGGCCGGGCACGCCGCGCTCCACCACGAACCAGCAGGGTCCGCCCGGCGCCATCGCCAGGACGCTGTACAGATCGGCGTACCCGCCGTTGCTGATCCACTGCTTGTTGCCGTTGATGCGGTACCCGACGATCTTTCCATCCTCCTCCACCCGGGTAGCCGTGGTGCGGATGGCGCCAAGGTCGCTCCCCGCTTCGGGTTCGGTTGCGCCGTAGGCCATCAGGAGCCCTTCGAGGGCGATCCGGGTCAGCCAGTGCTTTCTCTGTTCGTAGGTGCCGCCGAAGATGATCGGATCACTGCCCAGGAAGGTGGCCAGCACGCCCGTCGAAAGCCCCAAGTCCACGCGGGCCATTTCTTCGCACACGCGGTAGACGTCGAACGCCCCGCCGCCCATCCCCTCGAACTCCTCCGGGATAAAGAGCAGTTGGATGCCCAGTCCAGACCCGCACATGTCGCGGATGATCTCCACGGGGAATTCGTCCTTGTGATCCAGTTCGAGGATCTTGGACTCCGGAAGGTGGGCAGAGGTGTAGTCCTTGATCGACTCGATGGTCAGGTCGAGCGTCTCTTTGTCGAGTCCTTTGTTCATCTTTGAAATCCTAGAGTTGCCCCGGCATCCGGCGAGGCGGACGAACCGGGTTCAGATGGAGTTTTTCACCCGATGGCAGGCATGCGCAGCCGGCTCAAGCAGGCACCGCCGAAGGGGGAGTATCCTCCGCCGGCAGGCCAAATTTCAAAAAGAGGTATTTTCTCACAAACGCGCCGCAATGAAACGGCAAATTTTCGGAAGTAGGTTGAAGGCGGAAGGGCGAATTATTGTTCGCCCCCGCTATTTCGCCCCGCCTGCGGGTCCCGCGGAAAGCCCGTGCCCGGCCGGATATAAGCCGGGCAGGCTCACCGGCAGCTTTCCGGTGAACGGGATCTCCCCGGTGATGGCCCGCAACGCGGCGCGCACCCTGGTGTCTTGGCGGCTCTGCGGCGACAGTCAGAAGAGCATTCACCACAAAGACACAAATGCACAAAGCCGCACAAAGAGTAAAGGATGCGGTAACGGAGACTGCTTGTATTTGGTCCGTGGGCTGATATATTCGTCCGCATCGTGCGGCGGTTATACTCCCGGAAACGGCCGCGGATGGCGCGAATCCCTAGCGAGGACCTACAATGGCCGAAAAAACGAAATCCAAGCGGGACTATATCAGCCGATTCCTCACCGTGGTGGAGAAAGTCGGAAACGCCCTGCCCCACCCCGCAACCCTCTTTGCATCGTTTGCCCTGTTCGTCATCTTCATGTCCTGGGTGGCAAGCCTGATGAACCTGTCGGTCCAGCATCCCGGGACCGGGGCCACGATTCAGCCGGTGAACCTGCTTTCCATTCCCGGACTGCATCGGATCCTCACCTCGATGGTCACCAACTTCACCGGTTTCGCGCCGCTCGGGACGGTGTTCGTTGCCATGCTCGGCATCGGCATCGCCGAGAGCAGCGGCCTGATCGGGACGGGTCTGCGGCTGCTGGTGATCTCGGCTCCCCGAAGACTGCTCACTTTCGTGATCGTCTTCGCCGGCATCCTCTCGAACACGGCCAGCGAAGTGGGTTATGTGCTGCTGATCCCCCTCGGGGGGGTGATTTTCCTTGCGGCAGGAAGGCACCCGATCGGAGGAATGGCGGCCGCCTTCGCCGGCGTCTCCGGGGGGTACAGCGCCAATCTCCTCCTGGGGACAATCGATCCCCTGCTTGCCGGGTTGTCGCAGGAGGCCTCGCACATCATCACGCCCGGCTACCAGGTGAATCCGGCGTGCAACTACTATTTCCTGGCCGCTTCCACGCCGATCCTGGCTCTGGCCGGCACCTGGGTCACAGAGAAGATCGTGATGCCGCGGCTCGGCAAGTACGAGGGCACGGAAAAGGCCGAGGAGTTGCGGAGCCTGACGGATAACGAGAAGCGGGGATTGCGCTTCGCCCTGATCGCGGCGCTCGTTTTCGCGGCTGTCATCCTCGCGGGACTGATCCCCCAGAGCGGTTTCCTGCGCGAGCTGCAGACGGGGAGCATCCTGAAGTCCCCGTTCCTCAGCGGGATCGTGGCGTTCATTTTCCTGGCGGCGATCATCATGGGGGTGGCCTACGGCGTGGGCGCCCGCACGATCAAGAACGACGCCGACGTGGTCAAGGGAATGGGCAAGGCCATCGAGACCTTGGGCGTCTACACCGTGCTGGTGTTCTTCGCGGCGCAGTTCGTCGCCTATTTCAACTGGACCAACCTGGGGCTCATTCTCGCCATCGAGGGCGCCACCGTGCTCAAGGCCTCCGGGCTCGGCCCGATACCGCTCATGTTCTCGTTCATCATACTGTCAGCCTTGATCAACCTGGTCATGGGAAGCGCGTCGGCCAAGTGGGCCATCATGGCGCCGGTGTTCATTCCCATGTTCATGCTCCTGGGGTACTCGCCTGAGCTGGTCCAGGCTGCCTACCGCGTGGGGGACAGCGTGACGAACATCATCTCCCCGATGATGTCCTACTTCGCCCTCATCGTGGCTTTCATGGCCCGGTACGAACCGAAGGCGGGCATCGGCACGGTGATCGCGACCATGCTCCCATACACGTTCACGTTCGGCATACTCTGGATGATGCTGCTCTCCATCTTCCTGGTATTCGGCATCCCCGTGGGCCCCGGAGCGGACCTGTTCCTGGCGGCGCCGGTGAAATGACGGTTGGAAACCCCTCTGCCTCCGGCGCATCTGAGGGCCGCAGGGATTTTGGCGATATGCTAAAGTTTCCCTGGTGTCAGGACGGGTTGAATCAAGAGATTAGATTGGAGGTTTCATGAGATCGTTTACCACCGCGCTTTGCATCCTGCTTCTTCCGGCGATGGTCTGCGCCATGGCTTCGCCGGGTCCGCTCGGCGGCAAGGCCCTGGACGCCTACATCGCCGCGCAGGAAGCGCTGGCCGCGGACAATTTCGCGGCCGCCAAGACGGCCATGGACGCCCTGGCGGCATCCGCCGAGGGCGAAATCGAGAAACTCGCGGCCGACGCCGCCGCCGTGGAGACCATCAAGTTGATGCGGGCGGCCTTCAAGCCGCTTTCGGAGGCGGTGGTCAAGGGGGACTACCCGAAGGGATACGCCATCGCTTTCTGCCCCATGGCCGACAACGACAAGGGAGCGCACTGGATCCAGAAGGACGGGAAGATCATGAATCCGTACTTCGGATCGCGCATGCTCCACTGCGGCACGTTCAAGAAGAAATTCTGACCCGATCCGCGCCGCGGGCCCGGGCTTCATTCCTGCAGGGCCGACGGGACCCGCGGCGTGGATATCAGCTTGGCAAACTCCTCCCAGCGCCGGTCGGGCCGGTCGGCGGTCCCGCCGCGGGCCTCGACGTAGGCCTTCACGATATCCTGCCCCAGGTTGTAATTGATCACGTAGCTGCGGTACTGCTCGATGAACCGCATTCGCTGGAGCGCGCGCTCCATGGACATCAATGACCGGCGGTGCAGCCACTCGGCGGCTTCATCCCGGCCGATCTCGCCGTCCAGGTAGCGGCGGGCCGCCTCGTTCCCCGCGTGGCTCAGCCGCGAGACCAGGTCCATCACCATGAAGAAGCGCTCGGCCCGCCCGGGATCCAGCCCTGCCAGCGGAAAGAGCACGCGCCGTGCGAACGCCAGCCTCTCCCGCGGAGGGAACACCACCTCGATGCCGAAATTTGCGGTCCCTTCGGCGATCAGCGACTGGGGGCTGAAGAGCGGGTAAACGGAAAACTCCACCCAGCCGCGCTCCGCCACCAGGTTCTTCTCCAGCAGCACGTTGTAGACATGATGCCCCGGGTAGCCCTCGTGGCAGGCCAGGTCCAGGGCGCTGTCGATGTATACCGGGAGATCGGTGTTCAGCTGGATTAGGCTTGCATAGTTCCCCTTGTACCAGTTATAGGCGCTCCACGATTTGCCGGTGACGTATTCCAGGCTGAAGCTCTCGTTCTCCGGGAGCAGAATCCTTTCCCGGGTCCGGCGGCGTGCCTCGTCGATTGCCGCCCGGAAGACAGCATCAAGCTTGTCGGCCGGCACGATGAAGTCCCTGCGGTATTCCCCATAGCGCTCCGGCAGCGGTCCGCCGCCGGGAACCAGCGCATCCAGCGACGCGAGGATCTCGTCAAAGTGGCTTTCCGGGAGGGGCTGCGGGCTTACGTCGTACAGGGCCCGGGCCTCTTCGTCGAAGCTCAGACGGCGGCCCTGGAGGTGTTCCACCCGCGTGGCCAGGGCACCCAGCTGCTTCTGCAGGTACCGGTGTCGCAGCGAGAGCATTTCCTCGGCCCCGGAAAAATCGAGCCCGTTCAGTGCGGCCAGCAATGGCCGCGCCTCGTCGAGGATTTGATCCAGCGGCTTTTTCCTGCGCCGCGCCTCTTCGCGCCATTCCCCCGGGCCGTAGTAGGCGTCCACGTAGTCCGGATCGTGTTCACCGACGGCGAGGACGAGCGTCACGTAGGATTCCGCGATTCTGTCCATTTCTTTCACCCTGTGGTCGCCGGCACAGCCCGTGCACCCGGCCAGGGCCAGCGCCAGAACCGTCATGCCGGGATTTCCAAAACGCGTCATCATGTCCACCTCCCCGGTTTGTCCGGATGCGTTCCGGCCGGCAGTCAGCAGCGTACGCTCAGGGCCCGCGGCAGCACTTCCATTTCCACGGGCAGCGAGCCCACGAACTCGCCGTCCAGCTCGAAAGGGACCGCAGACTCCGACCAGGCTTTGAGCCTGCGGACCGAGCGATGCACTACTTTGGGATGCCCGAGGTACGTTCCGCGGGCAAAACGGCGGAGGTTACCGAGCAGGTCCAGGAACCCGACGTCGCCGATGACGATGGCCTCGAGCTTTCCGTCGTCCGGCCGCGCCATGGGAGCGCATTCGAGGCCGCCGCCGAAAAACCGTCCCCCGGCCGCCATGAGGTTGAGCACCGGGCCGGGCAATTCCAGGCGTTTGCCGTCCACCTCGAGGCGGATCCTGACCGGCTTGTACCGGATCTTCTGAACCACCGCGTGAAACAGGTATCCCCCCCTCCCCACCGCACCGGCTCGCTGCGCCAGGCGCGCAAGCGTGGCCGCCCCCACGCCGGCCTCCGCCATGTTCAGAAACAACCTCTCCTCGGTGGCGCCATCCGGGCCGCGAAACCTGGCGTGGCCCAGGTCCACGCGGCGCGGCCGCGAACGGGTCAGCAGCTGCACGGCCGTGCGCGCATCCAGAGGGATGCCGAGGGTGCGCGCCCAGTCGTTGCCAGACCCGAAAGGGAGGAGGCTGAGGTCCGCCGGCGACGGGGCCCCTGAGTCGGTTTCGAAAAACCCGTTCGCAGCTTCGTGCGCCGTGCCGTCCCCGCCCGCGGCAATCAGCCAGCGGGCCCCTTCGGCCAGGGCGTTGCGCGCCAGACGGACCGCGTCCCCCGGGCCCGCCGTGTATTGAATCTCGAGGGCGCGGCCGAAGGATGAGCGCAGCTGCGCCACGGCATCTTGCCACTGCACGGCCGAGCGGCCCCGGAGAAGCCTGCCGTTGGCGATCACTACCGGACCAGTCATCATCCCCCCGTGGACATTGCGTCGCCGGCCATCTATTATCAGGTTGCCGGGGCAACCACCACAAACCTATCACAACTTCAAGAGGTTTTATGCCTGACAACAGGAAGCGACGTTTCCACCCGCGCGGCCATGCCGGCCGGCGCAACGCGCCGGAGGAGCAGGAGGAATTTCACACAGGGGAAAGCACGGGCTCAGAGGCCACCGACTTGAGGGCGCTGGTGAATTCGCGCTCCGCAGTCACCGTCGTACTCCACTCGGGAGAGCGGCTGCAGGGGCGGATCCGCTACTATGACCGGGACTGCTTCAGCCTGGGCCCGTCGGGAGGGGGTCCGAAGATTTTTCTCCGGAAGGAAAGCGTCCGCTACATTGTCGAGGACTGACACGCGTTCAGCGCCACTGGCGCGCCCTCCGGCGCGCGCACGCCCGCTCGCCCGGGCGCACCTGTCCCAGGCTCGGAATCAATAGGGGTAGAGGGGGTACCGCGTGAACACGGCACCCCTGGAAGGTTGAGCGGGAGCCCTGCGCTAGTAGAGCTGCGGCCCGCGATCGCGGTCACGATCGCGGCGGTCTCGCCCTCCGCGATCGCGGTCCCGATTCCCGCCGCGCTGGTCAAACCTGCCGCGACTCTGGCCGAAGTCCCCGCCCCGCGGTTCACGCCTTTCCTGCGGGCGCGCCTCGTTCACGGTCAGGGCCCGGCCGTCGAGCACTTTGCCGTTCAATCCCTTGATGGCGGCTTCCATGTCCGCCTCGGGGGCCAGCTCGGCAAAGGCAAACCCGCGCGATCTCCCGGTGTTGACATCCCGCATCACCTTGACGTTGACCACTGGAATGTTCATTTCGGCGAAAAGCCGGTTCAGCTCGCCGTCGGGCATGTTGAACGACAGGTTTCCGATAAAAAGTTTGTTCGGCATTATTTTTTGTTCTCTCAGAAGGTGAAAAGCGCCGACTGCAAAGAGGGCCCCGCGAGGGCGAGCGCCCTGGCGGAGCCCCTCTGCAGCGTCCGCTTACAGTTTCACCACGTTTTGCGCCTGGAGCCCCTTGGGGCCGCGGGCTACTTCAAACTCAATCCGATCGCCCTCGTTGAGCGACTTGAAGCCAGTGGCCTGTATGGCCGAGTGGTGCACGAAAACATCATCGCCCGAATCACGGGTGACAAAGCCGTAGCCTTTTTCGTTGCTGAACCACTTAACAATTCCCTGTTCTTTGTTCATTGAAACTCTTTCCTGTGTTCGCCCGCCTTGCAGGCGGGATTTGTTGTTAAACTCCCTGTTTTATCGTTCTCGCAACGGCTCGGACCGTAGGCCAAAAAAAACGGCTGCCCTCACTATCAGGAGTTGCAGCCGCTTGTACCTGCCGATTGTTACAAAAACCTGATAAACAAGGCCTCTATCTTAAAGGAAGGCCCGGCAAAACACAATAGAGCAAGAGATTTTCCCGAATCTGGGCCATTCCCGGGATCGGGGGGGAGCAGGGGACGCGGATGAACACAGACAAACACAGAAGGCCACGGCAAAAGCCCTGCCGGCGTTCTTCCGCGTCCTTCCAAGCCTGATCCCGGATGCCGAATCAGGCGCCGTCCTCGTAAAGCCGCCACATGTCCGCCTCGTTGAAGACCTTCTCGCCGGCTTCCGGGTGCATGGCATCCGGCTCCGCATCCCGGAAAAGATCCTGCCCGCCCAGGAATTCCTCGTAGCAGTCGTGCTGGATCATGGCGCTCATGATTTCGTTGGTCCCGGTCCATCGCCCGCAGGTACTCCGGTTCCACCTGTGTCCTGACAAATTTCCGCGCGCGGTCGCGCCAGCGCTGCTCTTCATCCGTCAGCATGAAATCGAACATGGCCTGCCTCCTTGGTGAAAGCCCGCCACCCGATCCTCGTGTGGCGCGGGGGATTGGGAAGCCCGATGAATGTTGTTGCCTAGGATATGCCGACCGCAGGTTCCCGGGCAGGCTATTTTATGGACAGGGCATGCAAGGGCCTGTGATATTCTCCGGTCCGGGTTACCGGCACTGCCCTATCCCTTATCGGCATATATATTTTCGATGATGGCATCCGAGCTTCAATCGTGGAAGGAAATCGCCGACTACCTCTACTACTTCTCCCCCCAGGGGAAATTTCGCAGGGTGAGTCCCTCCAACGGTTATCTCATCGCC
The DNA here is from genome assembly GCA_037444305.1 of Acidobacteriota bacterium. Taxonomy (GTDB): domain Bacteria; phylum Acidobacteriota; class UBA6911; order UBA6911; family UBA6911; genus JBBIMP01. The sequence goes on along the minus strand of JBBIMP010000049.1, from coordinate 8,540 downwards.
CATGAAAAGATGCATCGCGAGGGTGCGGTGGACCATGCGTTCAGCCGCGAAGAGCAGCGGGCCATCGGGCAGGACGTGATCATCCTTTCCCCGAGTCACGAACTCACCGGGCCGGCTTTCCAGCCCAACTCAAACTTGAAATAGTCGCAGCTCCACCCTTGAGCCCTCGCCCGGCCTTTTTCTGAGGACCTCCAGCATTTTCTGGAAGGCGGGATCGCTCCTGACCGCTTCGAAGTCCGGGCTGCTTTCCAGTTCCGCCACGCCGTCGAAGCCCGGGCCCACCGCCTTCTCCAGCGCATTAAGAGCCCCTTTCCGGTCGGCTTTCAGCGCATGGGCTCTCGCCAGGTGGCAGTAAACCTGAGGGCTTTCCGGACGGATCCGTGCCATCAGCGCCGGCGACCTTCGCGAGCTCGTCGGGCGACGCACGGTGGGCATTGGGTAAATTCTTGACTTCCAGCCATTACCCACCCTAGTTTGTCCTCGTGGGACCGCATCCGCGATGCCAGAATCAAAACTCGTGACCCCATAAGGTGTATTCCGCCACACGGGAAAGGCCCGCGCCCGGATGAAAGCCAACGATCAACCCCGCCTGGAGCGCACCATGGGCCTGCCCATCTATCTGATTTGGGTGAATATTCAAACGGAGCCCGATGCGAGCGAGCTGGAGGAAGCGGCTGCGCCGGCTGGTCTGTTCCTTTTCGATGGAACAGCTACGGGGCTTCTTCGGGTGCGGCCCCGAACTCGAGGTGCGCTTTCAGAAATCTGATGGTTCGGCTCCAGGCCTCGTATGCGGCCTCCTTGTGGTACCGCGCGGCGTTGGTGTCGTTGTTGAAGGCGTGGTTTGCGCCCTCGTACATGTATATCTCATAGTGCTTTTTGTGCGCCTTCAGCGCCGCCTCGAAGGCCTCGATCCCGGCATTGATCCGCTGGTCGAGCGAGGCATAGTGGAGCAGGAGCGGCGCCGAGATCTTCGGCACCTCTTCCGAGGGAAGCTGGGAGCCATAATACGACACGCCCGCGTTGAGAGAGGTGCCGGCAGCCGCAATCCTGTTCACCATGCCGCCCCCCCAGCAGAAGCCCACCACGCCGACCTTGCCCGTCGACTCCGGGTGCGCGGCCATGAAAGGCACCGCGGCGGCCATGCGCGCCACGTTGTCGCCTGCGTTCAGTCCACCCACCATCTCGCGCGCCTTGTCCTCGTCGGCCGGCGTGCCGCCCTGGGGCCACAAAATGTCGGGCGCCAGCGCCAGGAAGCCCTCCACGGCGACGCGACGCGCCACATCGCGTATGTGGGCGTTGAGTCCCCTGTTCTCGTGAATGACGATGACGGCAGGCCGTTTCGCACCACCTTTGAGCCGCACCAGGTAGCCGCCCATTGTGGCGCCCGGTGCCTTGTACTCGACCCGGGAGATCTCCAGGCGGGCATCGTCTTCAGCGACGATCTGGGCTTTGGCGTAGTCGTTCTGCAGCAGCGGCAGCACGGCTGCTGCTGCAGCCGCACCGCCGGCCAGCTTCGAGAGCCGGTCGAGGAACTCCCTCCGGTTCATCCCTCCGTGCGTGAACTCGTCGTACAGATCGATGATTTTCTGATCCACTGCACCCTCCTTTTCGCGGCAGGAACAGACCGTCGCTCCTGCGCTTTCGTTGCGGCTTGTCCTTGGATATGATGATTATACATAGCGCGGGAGTGCCTGGCGGACAAGGGCAATTCTTCAAGTTCCGGGATTGGAGAGCGACAAGGGTGGCGCCTGCTACGAGGGATTTTCAGATATTCGCCAAGCCCGCCGGCGCCGCCTGCAACCTGGCTTGCCGCTACTGCTACTACCTCGAGAAGAGCCGCCTCTATCCGGGCGAGGATTCATGCCGCATGCCCGAGAGCCTGCTCGAGGAGTACATCGTCCAGCACATCGAAGCGGCCGCGGGGCCAGCCATTCAGTTTTCGTGGCACGGCGGCGAACCGACCGTTCTCGGCCTGGATTACTTCAGGAAGATCGTGGACCTGCAGCGCCGGCACTGCCCCCGTGGAAGACAGGTTTTCAACGGGATGCAGACCAACGGGATTCTCCTCGACGAGGATTGGTGCCGGTTCCTGGCATCGGGCGGATTCAGCATCGGGCTCAGCCTCGACGGTCCTGCCCACCTGCACGACCGGTATCGGTTGACCCGCGGCGGCAGGGGGAGTCATGACGCGGCGCTGCGCGCTTTCGAGCTTTTGCACCGGCACACGATTCCCTGCGACATCCTGTGCGTCGTGGGTGACCACAACGTCCGGCATCCTGCCGAGGTCTACCGCTTTTTCAGGGAGATCGGCGCCCGGTATATCGGATTCCTTCCCGTTGTCGAGCAAGCCGACGGCATCGCAACCCCTCACGCCGTTCCGGCAGAGGATTACGGGGAATTCCTTTGCACGGTCTTCGATGAGTGGATGGCGGCCGACACCGGGCGGATCATGGTGCAGATCTTTGACGAGGCTTCCCGGCCCGACAGGGGATTGGACCATTCGCTGTGCATATTCCGGAAGACCTGCGGGGAGATCCCGGTCGTGGAGCACAATGGCGACTTTTTCGCCTGCGATCACTTCGTCGACGAAGAGCACCGCTTTGGCAATATCACTGAGACCCGTCTGTCAGATCTCATCGACAGTCCCGCGCAGATCGCTTTCGGGCGCGCGAAGCTCGATGCGCTGCCGCGCTGCTGCATCGAATGCGAATTCCGCGCCCACTGCAACGGCGGCTGCCCCAAGGACCGGTTCGACCGTACGCCGGAGGGCGAGACGGGATTGAACCACCTGTGCGCCGGCCTCAGGAAATTCTTCGCTCACAGCCGGCGTCATCTGCGCCGGCTGGATCATCTGTGGCGGGCAACCCCGGTCCGGACGTCGGCCGTGCAGCCACGGCCTTTCCGTGCGGGGCGCAACGACCCCTGTCCCTGCGGCTCCGGTCTCAAATTCAAGAAATGCTGCGGCTAGACGCCTCACCGGAACTGCGGCGGCGAGATTCCGCTTTCGTGCCGGGAAGGCGCCGCCTATAATGGACCCAACTGAATACCGCACTATTACTTGCCGCACCGGAGCGTGATGCGCCCCGGGAGGCCATCGCAAACGACATCCGAGTCCTCAAGGAAAGGAGGGGACATGGCAAAAATCCTGGTGTGCTACTATTCGCGAACCCATCACACCGAGCATATGGCGGAGGCCGTGGCGGAGGGGGTCAAGCAGGTCCAGGGGGCCCAGGTTCACCTGAAACCCGCCGGCCAGGTCAAAGCCGGGGATTGGCTTGGCTATGACGCGCTGATCATCGGCTCGCCGACATACTACGGCACGATGGCAGCGGAGCTGAAGACCCTCTTCGACGAATCCATCGTCTTCCACGGCCAGCTGGCGGGCAAGGTGGGCGGAGCATTTTCCAGCAGCGCCAACGTCGGCGGGGGCAACGAGACGACTGTCCTGGATATCCTCAAGGCGATGCTGATTCACGGCATGGTGATCCAGGGATCTTCCAGCGGCGACCATTACGGCCCCGTCGCCATCGGCGACATGGATGACCGCGCCCGCGAGGAGTGCTTGAACCTGGGCAGAAACGTGGCCAAGCTGGCTGCCAGGCTCGCCAAGCCGGTTTGATAGGCGCGGACCGAAAAGAAGTTCAAAGTCAAGCGGCCGCTGACCGTATGCCGCTTGACGCGGAAAGGCGAGGCGGCCCTGTCCGAATATTCGCAGGGGCTCGTGTGGGCGCTGCAGGCTGACCAGAAGCCGAGGCGCGCATAGGCAGGGGTCTCAGCTGCCGGCCTCGAACCATGCTGAAAGCAAAGGTCGGATTTGCGCAATGCGGTCAAAGTCCCTGTCCCGGTGCAGCAACAGAGCCTTCGATTCGATCGCTATTTGCCCAATGCAACAGTCTATGGGGCTGCTCACTGTCATCCCTTTTCTTCGCAGCTCAAAATAAATTCTCGCCGCTCTGCTCCACGTGCCCTCCGACGCCTCCAAGTACAACTGCGTCGAGAGGTATTCATCCAATTGCCGCCACTCCGTGTCGTTCAATGCCCCCTGCAGCAACTCCAGCTGGGTAAAGCGGGTCAGCGCACAAACCTCGCCGCTCATTCGCGCCTTGAATGCCTGCACGATCTTGCCGCGCTTGTCCTTCAGGATCTCCACCCACACAGAAGTGTCGATGAGAATCATCCCCGGGTTTTCCTCAGCCTCTTGTGATCGTATCCCCTGTAAAATTCGATCCGGCCGGCGAGCTCGGTAAGATCCTTGACCTTTCGGATGCGTATGAGCTCGCGCAAGGCTTCGTGAATCAGGGCCTTCTTGGTCCTCGCTGAGCTGACCGAGAATGCCTCCTCCAGAAGGTCGTCATTGATGACGATGTTGGTTCTCACAGCGCATCCTCCATCTGTGTATGCCACACACATCATACACATTTGATGCGCATCATCAACAGGAATCTCTGCAGAGGTGCGGGCCCTTAACCGGGTTCCGCCCGGAAGTATGAACAAACACCTGGCGGAAAGCGTAGTATGAAGACATGATTCCTCCCACAAAGTCCCTGCGGCTGTGGCCCGGCGTCGTCGCCGCCCTGCTGCTCCTGCTGGTCTGGTTTGGCCTGCCCATGGCTTTACCCGGGGCCATGCTCTACAGTGCGCTTGGCCGCCTCCTGGGCATGGCATCCATCCTCGTGTGGTGGCTGCCGATCCCGCCAGATTCACCGAGCTTGCAAGGTTCCGGTTGATCGAGGGCAAGACCTGGAATCACCCCGTGCCGGCCGGCGACATCCTGCTGGTCCGCAACGGCGAGGAGATGGCCGCCTGCCGCTCCAATTTCGGGGACAGGCGCCATAACCTCGAAGCTCCGAAGAGATCCCCCCCACGAAAATTGCACTCCATTGGTGCGGAGGTGCTGCGGCATCCTGCGGTTGGTTGTGTCGTGCGTGTGAGTTTCGAGGTTATGGCGCCTGTCCCGAAGTTAGTTAAGGGTGATCGAAATCACCTGCTAACGTTTCCAAATCAATTGCTTAAGCCCCGAAGGAGCAGCGCAAAAAAGCCCAGGGCGCAAGCCCTGGGTAAGACGGAATAAGGCTCAATCACGGCATTCGCCGACAACCCAGGGCTTACGCCCTGGGCTTTCCTGTTGGACCCTTTCAGGGTCCTCGATTCCTTATTTAAGCGCCATTCGAGCCTGTCCCGAAATTTCGCTTTTATGCAGGAAATGGTATGGAGCCAAGCCGATCATTTGGTTATAGTCGCAGGGCGCACATTGTTTCATGAAGCCATCAATCAGAGGGTCACCAAAATGAGAATAATCCGGATCTTCCTTGCTCTGGTCCTGCCGATCTTATCTGTCACGCCGGTTTTTTCAGAGCGTGAGACGTCTCAAGCCACCGGAGGAGGGGACCAGTTTCTCGACGGCATAGGCGAAACCGCCCTCATCGCCCGGTACGCGCTCAATGCCAACGCAGAGGATTCTTCCAGGAACAACTTTCACGCGACGTTGCGTGGAGACGGAGCCGCCTTCGTCGAAGACAGCCGCTTCGGCCGTGTCCTTCACCTGCCGGGCAACGGCAGTCATCTCCTGTTGCCGGGCAACGCCCTGAGCGGCGAGGACACCATCAGCGTTACGGGCTGGCTTTTCCTCAATTCCGATGCTCCCGGGCAGCCGTTCTTCGATTTTGGACAGAACGCCGCCGGCAGCTTCCTTGCAGTCGTGACCGGAGCCGGCTCCACCATGGGCTTCCGTGCTTCCATGGCGGCGAGCCCTGGGGCGCGCAGCGAAACGACCGGCGCCCCGATCCCCGCAAATCAGTGGGTCCACCTGGCCGTTGTGCTCGATCCAGCCGGCCGTACCCTGACCACGTATCTCAACGGCGCCCGGGCCGGCCAGGCCACAAATGTCGCTTTGGACGCCACCGACGTCATCCACCAGACTGTGGGAGATGCCAACCGCCTCTACATCGGCCGCGCGCAGAGCGACGCCGGTCCAACGCTCAACGCCAGGGTGCGAGATGTCCGGATCTACCGCGTCGCGCTGACCGAACAGCAGGTGGCTGCGATCCGCAACAACGCTCTGTCGGGCCGTCAATCCGGCGGCCGAGGCACGCAGCCCACGGCAGTTTTGCCGAGCGATGCGATCCCGCGGGAATCCCCGCTGGCGTCCCAATTGGAGCGCATCCCCGATATCCAGATCGAAACGGTCGTAGGCCAGCTTCCGCGGCTGCCGCGTTCCCTACCAGCCGTGTATCGCAGTAAAGCTGCAGGCCCGGAGGTCCGAGTCATCTGGCCCTCGCCCAAGGACAACAGCCAGGTCCTCGAGCCGGGCTCGTACACCGTTACCGGCAAGGTGCCCGGCACTTCATTCCAGCCAAAGGCCACCATCACCGTTCGAGCAACTTCCCCCGTCCCGCCCACTCCCGTGCGCCTGGTGGAGGCGTTTCCTCTCAGCCAGGTCGTTTTGGAGCGGGACGCACAGGGGCGCGACACTCATTTCATCAGGAACCGCGACAAGTTCATACGCGGCCTCGCGGCGTCCAATCCCGACAGCTTCCTCTACAATTTCAGGGATGCGTTCGGCCAGCCGCAGCCCGAAGGCGCCCAGCAGCTCGGCGGGTGGGACAATCAGACGACACGCCTGCGCGGACACGCCAGCGGCCACTACCTGTCTGCCATCGCTCAGGCCTACGCCGGCACAACCTACGATGAAGAACTGCGGGCGAATTTCCTCCAGAAAATGAACACCATGATCGACACGCTCTATGATCTCTCGCGGAAGTCGGGCAGGCCTGCGCAGGAAGGGGGCGCGTTCAACGCCGACCCGACCGCCGTCCCGCCCGGACCGGGCCGTGCCGGGTACGATTCCAATCTCCGGGCCGAAGCCATCCGGACCGATTACTGGAACTGGGGCAGAGGATTCATCAGCGCCTACCCCCCCGATCAGTTCATCATGCTCGAACAGGGCGCCACCTACGGCACTCAGGACACCCAGGTCTGGGCCCCATACTACACACTGCACAAGATCCTGGCCGGCCTGCTCGATTGCTACGAGGTCGGCGGCAACGTAAAGGCTTTGGAAATCGCCAAGGACATGGGCGCCTGGGTATTTGCCAGGCTCAAGGCTCTCCCGACCGAAACCCGCATAAAGATGTGGAACAGCTATATTGCCGGCGAATACGGCGGCATGAACGAAGTCATGGCCCGCATCTATCGGCTCACCCGCGAGCCGCAATTCCTGGAATGCGCCAAGCTGTTCGACAACATCAGCTTCTTTTTCGGCAACGCCGGTCACGAGCACGGCCTGGCGAAGAACGTGGATACGATCCGCGGAAAGCATGCCAACCAGCACATCCCGCAGATCACGGGAGCGCTGGAGACATTCCGCAACACGCAGGAGCTCCCCTATTACCGGATTGCCGACAATTTCTGGAATATCGTGGCCAACAGCTACATGTACAGCATCGGCGGCGTCGCCGGTGCGCGCAATCCCAACAACGCCGAATGCTTCACCGCCGAGCCCGATTCGCTGTGGGAAAACGGGTTCGCCAACGGCGGCCAGAACGAAACGTGCGCCACCTACAACCTGCTGAAGCTGGACCGCCAGCTCTTCATGTACGATCAGACCGCCAGGTACATGGACCATTACGAGCAGGCGCTCTACAACCACATTCTCGCTTCGGTCGCCGAAAACGATGCGGGAAACACCTACCATGTACCGCTCAATCCCGGCTCGCAGAAGCGGTTCGGCAACGCCAACATGAGTGGGTTCACCTGCTGCAACGGTACGGCGCTCGAAAGCAGCACCAAGCTCCAGGACTCCATCTACTTCAAGGGCGCCGACGACCGGACGCTTTACGTGAACCTATTCATTCCATCCACGCTGAACTGGACCGAACGCAAACTGGTGGTGAAGCAGCGCACCGATTTCCCTTACGCGGACACGACCCGGCTCATCCTGCAGGGCGGCGGCGAGTTCGACATCAAGGTCCGCGTGCCGCGCTGGGCGGCCCGCGGTTTCTTCGTCAAGATCAACGGGCGCGAGGAGCCGGTCAAGCCCGTGCCGGGAACCTATCTGACGCTCCGCAGAACCTGGCGGGACAACGACACGATCGAGCTGCGGATGCCGTTCCACTTCTACCTGGACCCGGTCGTGGACCAGCCCAATGTGGCCAGCATCTTCTACGGTCCGGTTCTGCTGGCGGCCGAGGAGTCCGGGCCGCGGACCGACTGGCGTTCGGTGACGCTCGATGCCGCGGACATCGGGAAGTCCGTCACGGGGGATCCAGGCACGCTCCGTTTCAGCATAGACGGCGTCGCCTTCAAGCCGTTTTACGAGACGTACGGCCGGCATTCCGTCTACCTGAACGTGACCTTGAAGCAGTAGTTTCGGGGACGGGCGCGAATAGCGCTTAAATAAGGAATCGAGGACCCTGAAAGGGTCCAACAGGAAAGCCCAGGGCGCAAGCCCTGGGTAAGGCGGGATAAGGGGAGAGAGGAGCCCTGCAGTTTAGGCAATTTTGCATGTCAAGCGCCTTTTGCGTACACCGTTTCGTTTTCGA
>JBBIMP010000048.1:0-36696 GCA_037444305.1 Acidobacteriota bacterium | reverse complement strand
TTCATCACCACCGGCGGTTTTTCGCAGGATGCAGCGGCGTATGTCGAGCACATCGATCCCAAGGTGGTGCTCATCGACGGCCGGCGGCTCGCCGAGCTGATGATCGATTTCGAAGTGGGCGTCAACACCGCGCGGACGTTTCAGGTTAAGCGCATCGACTCCGACTACTTTGAGGAAGGATAATGTCCAGAGCCGGAGAGCAGCAACGCAACGATTGGGGCGCCTTGTGACTATCCTGTCGATTTTCGTCAGCAGCGTGCAGAAGGAGTTGGCTGAGGAGCGTCGTGCAGTGAAGGCATTTGTGGAGGGTGCCGTGTTTGAGCTCGTGGATCAGGCGCTCGATTTCGTTATGTCGAAGATCGCCCGGCGCGTGGGAACGCGCAGCATGGGACCCGAGGCGCCGGTGGACTATGAGCTGCCGCGCGATGCGGTCGCGGAGGCCATCGTCAATGCGGTGGCACACCGTGATTATGCCGGCAATGCCAGCGTGCAAGTGATGCTCTTCGCCGACAGGCTCGAAGTTTGGAATCCCGGCGAGTTGCCGCCCTCGCTCACGCTGGACGAGTTGCGACGACCGCACGCATCGATCCCCCGGAATCCGCTTATCGCCGAGCCGATGTTTCTGGCTCGCTACGCCGAGAAGGCCGGCACTGGCATTCTCGACATGATCGCGCTCTGCCACGAAGCGGGATTGTCTGCGCCCGAGTTCCGCCAGAGTGGCGGGCAGTTCATCCAGACCCTTGGTCGGCCTCGCGTCGGGATTACCCCCGAAGTCACCCCCGAAGTCACCCCCGAAGTTCGGCTGGTGCGGGTCCTGGTTGGCGAGATGAGTCGTCAGCAACTGCAACAGGCGCTGGAACTAAAGGACGATAAGCACTTCAGGAATGTCTATCTGCAACCCGCACTGGAGGCGGGCCTTATTGAGATGACAATTCCCGACAAACCGCGCAGCAGCAGGCAAAAGTACCGGCTGACCACCAGGGGTGCCAGGAAGGGGCGGAAAGGGACATGAGCGCACGAAATGCATCGCCGGCCGGGCCGCAAAAACATTTGCGCGCAATGGAAATGCAATAAATGCAATTCAGCCCGCGCATATTGGATGACCGAAAGCGCTGAGAGAATCCCGTATCCGGCGACTATGCTTTGCTTTATGATCGCGGCAGCGTGCGCAAAAACGGGCGGCCGGCCCGGGTCTGGAGTGGATTCGAGCCCGATCTAAGGAGGAAACGATGTCCTTGGCAGTTGTGATCAAAGGACCCGAAGGAGTTGTGTTGGCCGCCGATAGTCGGGTTACGCTGAAAGCTCAAGCAGGGCCGGGACAATCTTTGGCGGTGAATTTTGATAACGCGACAAAATTGCTATCCTTTTCAGCGCCACACACCTATGTGGCTGCTGTCACCTACGGAGTGGCGGTTATAGGCCGGCGCACAGCACACAGTTTCCTTCCTGAATTCGAAGTGACTCTTCGTTCGGAATTGACTGCGGACGGAAAAAAGGAAGAGCGGTTGAAAGTCGAGGAGTTTGCGCAGAGACTGTCCGGCTTTTATGTTGCACGCTGGAATGAAGCCATGCCGGCGGATTATGTCGGGCCAGGGATGGTTTTCATTGTTGGCGGATATGATCCCGATGACGCCTATGGCAAGGTGTTTCTCGTCCAGGTGCCCCACGGGCCGAAACCTGAACCCAAAAATCCAGGAAACGAATTCGGCATGACATGGGGAGGACAGTTGCATGTGGCGAGCCGCATAATCAATGGGATCGACCCTGAAGCACTCAACATCATCATACAAACACTAAACCTACAGCCACCACAGTCCGATGCGTTGGAAGTGGCGCTCGGGAGGCTTCGTTTTCCGATTCCCTATGACGTTCTGCCGTTACAGGACTGCATCAATTTGGCGATTTTCCTCATTCGTGCCACAATGACTGCGTTGGATATGGGAGTAGGAGTGCGTGGTGTGGGAGGACCTATTGACGTTGCGGTCATCAATCGAACCGGAGGATTTCAACCCATCCAGATCAAAGAACCTCACGGAGAACGTCAGTAAGGGGGAGTTATGTTCGTACCGCTGACTGATACTGCAAACACCGAATCCCAGTCTGAACCGGCCATCACGGCACTGGAGTTTACAGTGGAAGTGAAACCGCCGCGAGCCGCAACCAATCTGGTCGCCTGGGATGTGGATGATTTCTCGATGCCCATTGAGCTTCTTGCCCCTTCCGGCGAAACTGATCCAATCGCTTCGCGCATCCATCAGAAGCTTCTGGATGAAAGCCTTTCGAAATACAGCCGAATATGGGAGACTCTGGCCCAGAGCTAGTGTATCCGTCCGCCGCCCAGATTTGTGAAGTGAACCGCCGAATGGTGAAAACATTCGGCGGCCATTTCAAACCACCCGACAATCTCCAGAACGAGGCTGCCCTGCACTACATCCTGGCGGCAATCTCTTCGACTTTAATGGGCCGGGATCTCTATGTGTCGCCAAAAGAGAAAGCCGCGGAATTGGCTTACCATATCATCACCCGACACGTGTTTTTGACGGGAACAAGCGAACTGCGATTCACATTTGCTGGGAGTTTCTTCGCAGCAATCAGGTGCCTTTAGCGCTCGACATGAGTATTATCCCTCTGGCACAAGAGATTGCGGCTGGAGACGCAGATTCAGGTGCACTGCTGACCTGGTTGCACGAGCACCGGTAAGAAAACAAATGAGCTATACCGAGCAAGCCTCTCCGACCCGGAAGCCGCTCTTCATCGACAACCGCGACGGGAATACGCTCGCGCAAGCGATCACCGCCCATCTGGGCGAACTGCGGCGCCAGGGCCGCATCCCCGACGAGCTGTGCGTCGCGAGCTGCTACTTCAACCCTCAAGGTATGGAGTTGATTGCCGCCGAGGCTCGCCACGTGCCCCGCATCCGCCTTCTGCTCGGCGCGGACCCGACACCCGAGGCGCTTCGCCCCCGCCGCACGCCCTACGATCCGACAGAGCCGGAATTCACGCGCCGGCGCGTGACTCAAGGACTGGCCCAGCTCGAGCGCGGGCTCAAACACGACCGCGACCTCCTGCCGTTCGATTTCGAGGAGGATCGCGCGATCCGGAACCTCCTCGACTTTCTGCGCTCCGGCCGGATCGAGGTGCGCCGATACGAAGGGCACTTCCTGCACGCCAAGGCATTTCTCTTCCGCGGCGCGGAGCGGGGGATCCTGGCCGGCTCCGCGAATCTCACGCGTGCGGGGCTCAAGACGAACCTCGAACTGATGCTGGGCCACCACGAGGACCCGCTCGTCGCGCAGGTCGAGGAGTGGTTCGAGAAGCTGTGGCAGGGGGCAGTCCCGTTCGACCTTGCGGCCATCTACGCGGAACTGCTGGCCGAGGTCCCTCCCTATCTCGTCTATCTCAAGGTGCTCTGGCACCTGTACCGCCAGGAGTTGGAGGAGGAAGAAAAGGAGACGGGCAAGATCCCGATTACGACCTTCCAGAAGCACGGCGTCTGGCGCGCCCGCAAGATCCTCGCCAGGTACGGCGGCGTGATGGTTGCCGACGGCGTCGGCCTCGGAAAAACCTTCACAGCCGGAGAGATCATCCGCGACTACCGCGAGCGCCGGCAGCGCGTCCTCCTGGTGTGTCCCGCCAGCCTGCGCGACACGGCCTGGGAGCGCTTTCTGAACGACTACCAGCTCCTGGTCGAGTGCCTGTCGTACGAGGAGCTGGCGAATGACGCTCAGTTGGGCGGGGAGAAGGCCCACCTCAAGAATCCGCTCGAGGACTACGCGCTCGTCGTCGTGGACGAAGCCCACAACTACCGCAATCCCGACACGCCGAAGCGGGCCGCGATCCTGCGGCGGCTGTTGGCGGGCAAGCGGCGCGACCTACTGCTGCTCACGGCGACTCCGGTCAACAACTCGCTCTGGGACCTGTACCATATGCTGCGCTTCTTCATGAAGCAGGACGCCTGGCTCTCCGACCGCGGCGTGCTCTCGATCCGCGAGCGCTTCGAGCACGCCATGCGCGCCGATCCCTTCAACCTGAGCCCGGATCTTCTCTACCCGGTCATAGACGCCACCACGGTCAAGCGCACCCGGCGGTTCATCAAGAAGCACTATGCGAGCGACCTGATCCGCGGCCCCGATGGAAGAATGACGCCGATTCGTTTCCCGAAACCGGTGGCTTCCTCGATCGGCTACGACCTGGACAGGCTGCTCCCAGGTTTCTTCGCCCGCCTTGAAGAGATCCTGATGCCCGACGATGGCCATCCGCTCCTGCGGATGGCCCGATACCAGCCCGAACGATATCCCGTGGGCGGAAAAGCCGAAGGCGAGGACACGGCGCTGGTCGGGCTCATCCGCTCGGCGCTGCTCAAGCGCTTCGAGTCCTCGGCGGAGGCATTCCGGAGAACCGCCGGCCGCATGATCCGCGAGCACGAGACTTTTCTGGAAGCGCTGGCGCGCGGGCGGGTCGTGCGCAAGGAGTTCTTCCGGGAGCTGTCGGCCGCCGAGAGCGAGGGAGATATCGAGGAGATCCTGGAAGCGAGCGAGCATGCGGAGGACGCGTCGCTTTTTGACGTGAAGCGGCTCGAGGCGGACGTACGCTCGGACCTGGAGCTGCTTCGGGAGATGGCTGCCGAGGCGGCGAAGGTCCGGCCCGAAGGAGATCCGAAGCTCGCCGCGCTCGTTGAGGCGCTGGCCGCGGCCGCGAAGCAGGCCGCCGACGAGGCGATCGACGAGGAGGACGCCCGCCAGAAGAGAAAGGCGCTGGTGTTCTCCCACTACGAGGACACGGTCGACTGGATCGAGGAACACCTGCGCAGGGTGGTGGAGCGGGATCCGCGTCTGCATCCTTACCGCGGCCGTGTCGCCTCGGTGAGCGGCGCCGATGCGCGCAACGGGATACCCAGGCAGAAGGCTTTGCATGGTTTCGCGCCGGTCTCTACGGGCGCGCTGCCTCCGGACACCGAGGATCGCTTCGATCTTCTTCTGTGCACCGATGTTCTCGCCGAGGGAATGAACCTTCAGCAGTGCCGGAACGTGGTGAACTACGACCTGCCGTGGAACCCGATGCGTCTCGTGCAGCGGCACGGCCGGGTGGACCGGATCGGAAGTCCGCACTCCAAGGTGTATCTGCGCACTTTCTTTCCCGATGCCCAGCTCGACGGCCTGCTGAACCTTGAGGCGCGTGTGCGCCGGAAGCTGGCGCAGGCGGCGGCTTCCGTGGGAGTGGAGGAGGCGCCGATCGAGCGGGGCGCGACCGGGGAGCAATCGTTCGCCGAAACTCGCGCCGAGATCGAAAAGCTGCACCGCGAGGACGCCTCGATCTACGAGGCGGGCGGAACCGAGGGGGCTGCACAGACCGGAGAGGAGTATCGCCAGGAGCTGCGGAAGGCGCTGCAGAAATATGGCGCTGCAATCCCTGACCTTCCCTGGCGCGCCGGCTCCGGCATGCGTAAGGGCGAGCAGGCGGGCCATATCTTTTGCGCGACAGTGGGCGATCGCATCTATCTTCGCTTCGTGCCGGCCGAGGCTGAAGCGGAGATCACAAGCGAACTCGGAACCTGCCTTCGGCTGCTCGAGTGTACGGAAGATACGCAACGGATCCTGAACCGGGAGATGGCTCTGGCGGCCTACGAGGCCTGGGCCAGGGCTCGCCGGAGCATCTTTGAAGCGTGGGCTTTCGAAACCGATCCGGCCAATCTCCAGCCCAGGATCAGGAAGCTCAACCGGGAGGTCGCCGCCTTTCTTCGCGCGAATCCCCCTGCCGACATCGAGCAGGAGCGGCTGAACCGATGCCTCGACGCGGTCGAGTCTCCCTGGCCGCGCCGCGAAGAAAACCTGTTGCGGCCGGCCTGGGAGCGGGAGTTCGAGAGCGGCGCCGAAAGAGCGCGCCATCTTGTCGAGGAGGTGGAGCGGATCGGTGCGGAGCCGTTTCGCGCGCCCGATCCTCTGCCGCCCATCGAGATAGAGGAGATCCATTTGATTGCGTGGATGGCGCTCCAGCCGCAGGCTGCCGATGCCGCTGTTTGACAAGCCGGCGCACGATCCAGTTTCATGCCGGCAGCAAAGATTGGGAGCGTTCGATCAGCACCGCCGGGAATGATTCACGGCATAGACTTTGTGAAATCCGGAGGCGCCGGTTATCGAACCCGCCGATTTTGCCTGATGAAAGGGTTTTGCGCGTAATGCCTCAGACTGCGCGGATGCCATGCTCTGCTGCTTCGCGGAGTATTACCGACTGATCCTTGAGCAGAGCGAATTCCTCCGGGGTGTAACAGAGATAGTCCACATGCTTTTCAAACCGGATCATGCGAAGAAGCATCGGCATCCGCTTGAGCAGCGGAATCTCCCGAAACTTCCTGGAGAGAACCACAACGTCGATGTCGGAGTGTTCGGTTGCCGTACCGTTCACGCGTGAGCCAAAGAGTAGAACCGTCTCCGGATCTAACTCTGCCTGCAAGATCGGAAGGACTTTGTTTACAAAACGGTCGAGCCATGGATCGCCGTTCACGATTCGCCCTTGTGGATCGGCCGGCTTTTATGCGCCAACCGGGAAAAGATGCTCTTGCAGCGTTCAACTTTGTCAGACGCAATCTCGCGATCATATTCCTCGAAAGGTACGTTGGCGGACACGTCGGGATACCTGGTAAATGTGTAATCCGCAGCAAGGTCAAGAATGTCGGCCCGAATTTCCCCTTCGATTCCGAGCAGGTTCGACAGCTCGTCCAAGTAGTGGGCCCTGGGCATGTTTCCCGTCTCCAGGACCAGAATCGCTTTCAGGAGTTTCTCAACCGATTGCTGGCACAGGAATGCTGCGACGTCATATCCACCGATGGGGATGTTCTTCTCCGCCATTTCCAGGTCATGTCGCGCCTGGCGATACCATTTCAAAGCAATCGTCTTGTTCGTCATTTTGAGGCCCAGTGTATCATGGCGGCGCCGGCAAATGGCGGTCGGAGAACTCAAAAAAAGAAACATCACCCTCGAGACACCATGCCAGGCGCCGATAAATCCGCCGCCTTGATTATCGTAGGCGCCTGTGCCGGGAATGAAGCGCTGCAGGAGTCACCCCTGCCAGGGAATCCAGAAACCGGTTCCGCGCGGGCGTCTGGTTCCGCACCCTCCGCCGCTCTTCCCCAAATAGCGGAACGCAGCTAGGAAACCAGGCCTGCCAGGAAAAGCGAGCCGAAGTGAATGGTGAGTACCACTTTGCCTTCGAACTTGCCTGAGCCGGGCGTCAGGTCGATCAGCGAGTGCTCGGCAACGCCGTGCGCCGTTGAAAACATGGAATCCAGCTTGATCAATTTTTCAGTGTCCGGCGTCTGGCCGCGGGGAACCTGTCCGGGGTGGAGAACCAGCACCCAATCGTTCTCGGCCTTCTTCATGACCCCGATGTGGTAATCGCCGGCTGGGATCGTCATCTCCCCTGCCTTCAGATCGCCCGACAGTTTCAGCATGGGACGACCCGGCGTGAGAAAAGCCCCCACCGCAGCCTTTTTGGTGTGGTCCTCGTTCGCGGGCACGGTAGTATACGCGATGGTCACCGCCACTCCGCCCGGCAGGTTGGCCGTGATCGTTTTGTTGAAGTGGGGATGCGAAATCGTGATTGCCGGTGTGCCGAGCAGCAGTCCCAGTGCGATCATTCCTGTAAGCGTTTTTTTCACCTGATACCTCCTTGGCTTCTATCATGGGTTGCTAACCCGATAGGATGTTGGCCCGATATGGGCGACATGACCGAAATATTGCCACAACGCATCCGGCAAGTGAACAGCGGCCGTCGAGCAAGTGAATTCTCTTTCCATGCCGGACGATATGAGCCGCGAGGAGGTTGGCGAGAAGAGATGAGATCAAACTCGAACCGCACAAAGCTGCCGGCCTGCTTCCAGTGCCGCTTCTACTGCGTGACCTGGGACGCGCAGCTGCCGTACGGCTGCTCCGCCCACGGCTTCAAGTCGCGGCAGAATCCCGCGCGCGTCGTGTACGATTCCTCCGGAATGGAATGCCAGCTGTTCGCGCCGAAAGCGGACCGCGGACCGGCCCGGCGGCAAAACTGAGCGTCAGTCCTCGGCGCGCGAGGCGAGGATGTTCTCCAGCCGCCTGGCGCTGCGCCGCAGGTGCACGGTTTTTCCCCGCGAGACGTACACCAGCCCAGATTTCGCCCCCTTCGGCTTCCTGACGTTTTTGACGGGCGTGACGTGCACGTCTGCGCGCGTGGCGTTCTTCAGTCTGGAAAAGTGCACCGCCAGCTCGCAGGCGTCCAGCACGGCCTCGGCCGGCGGGTCCTCCCTGCCTTCCGTTCGCAGGATCACGTGGCTTCCCGGGTACCCCTCGAGATGAAAGAAAAGGTCGTGCCCCCGGGCCAGCCGTGTCGTGAGGTAATCGTTCCCCTCATCGCTGCGCCCCACCCAGATCTCCAACCCCTGGTCGGTCCGGTACCGCTTGGGCAGGAGACGTGCCGGGATATCCCGCTTTGCCTGCTTCGGCTTCTTCGCTGCGCTGGCGCGCGGGCGCGCGGAAACGTGACGGGACAACAGCCTGCGCAGCAGGGGCTCGCAGGTGAATGCCTCGAAATCCTTAAAATCTGCAGCGGCTGCGGCCATCGCCCGCAACCTCCCCTGCAGGGACTCCACCTTCGCCAGCGCGGATTCCACCTCTGCCATCTGCTGCCGCAGCATCTCCACGCCGCGCTGGTCCTTCTGGTACCGTCGGAAGCAGTCCTCGAGATTTTCGGCCGGCGACAGGCGTGGATCGATCGGGATCGTCACATCTTCGCCGGTTTCGAAATCGGTTGCCGTGACCTTCTCATTGCCTTGCTGCACCTTGTGCAGAACCGACTTGAGCAACTCTCCCTTCCTCCGGTGCTCCCCGGCATGGAGCGCCTTCCCCAGATCTTCCCGCAGGTTCCCCGCCTTCCGCACAAGAAAGCTCTCTTCCCGGGCAAGTGCCTGCTCGATCCTGCGGGTAAGGCCCTCGATCCGCCTTTTTCTCTCCAGCTCGGCATAGGCGGTCTCCACGGCCTCCAGGTAGGAATCGTCCGGCAGATCCTCCCACCGGTCGTCTCCGGCCGAGCGCAGCTTGCCGGGCGGAGCAGCCCAGGTCTCGCCGATCTTCAGCTCTTCCCGTGTTCCGGCAAGAGGGCGCATGGCAAAGGTCAGCCTTCCCTGTGGATCGATGAGGTAGATGTTGCTCCGATTCCCGAAGATCGACAGGGCCAGTTCCCAGGTGCCTTCGCGGGTGATGAACTGCAAGCCTGCATGCCGGTCTCCCTCGAGCAGGCGGATTCCGGCGAACGCCGCCCTGCCCAGATGGGCGCGGAGGTACTGCAGGAATGGAGGAGGTGTTGCCGGCGACGCCGGCAGCCGGCGGAGGAGGCTCACGCGCGCAAAATCCGGCTCGCAGTTCAGGAGGACGGTCAGGGTATCGCCGGGCTTGTAAAAGGAGAGCCCCAGGCGTTGCTCATCCGTCTGAACCGCCCGCTGCAGCACCGATCCGGCCAATCTCCCCGAGAGAATCCCGGCAGCCCGCTGCAGTTCGCGCAGGCTCAGCATGGCTGCCTCCTCCTCCCTTCCCGCTCCTTCACGGCATGATCACCGCGCGGACGTCGCGGCTGAAGCTGTCCAGGTCATCGAGTACGCCGTTGATTTCTGCGGCATCCAGGCCGACCCTCCGGGTGATCGCTCGGGAGAGATCCAGCTGCCCTGTTACCGCCCAATGGAGGAGCTGCGGGATTTCCGAGGCAAGGTGATCCGAGACCCCGATGATTTCCGCTTCCCGGTTGATCAGCTCGTCATAGGGAGAGACCTCGAAGGAGCGGTCCGAGATACCGGCCATGACGGCGCGGCCGAATACGGCCAGCGAGGCGACCGACTGCTTCATCGTGATCGGCAGTCCGACCAGTTCCATGGCCACGTCCACGCCGCGGCCACCCGTCGCCTTGCGGATCTCCGCAACCGGATCGTTCTTCCCCGCGAAGACCGGAACAGCCCCGAAAGCGGCGGCCATCTCCAGCTTGTTGGGCCGGATGTCCACGGCGAAAATCGTCTGTGCGCCGAGCGCCTTCGCCAACTGCACCGCAGACATCCCCAGTCCGCCGACGCCGAAGATCGCCACGGACTCGCCGACCTTCAGCCGGGCCTTGTTCAGAGCATGCAGCGAGGTCGCCGAGGAGCACATCATGACGGCAGCCTGCTCGAAGGAGAGCTGCTGCGGCAGGAGGAAGGCGCTCCTCCCGGGAACGACGATGTGCTCGGCGTACCCGCCGTCGCGGGACTTGCCGATCATCTTCCCCGAGGGGCAGAACTGCTCGCTGCCCATGTTGCAGTAATTGCAGCACCCGCAGGTGGCCATGTAGTGGATGCAGACACGGTCCCCGTCGCGGAGATGCCGGACCTCGGCGCCCGCCTTCACTACCACCCCGGCCACCTCGTGCCCCAGGGTCATGGGAAGCGGCCGGACCGGCGAGATCCCCGCGCGGTAGTGAGCATCGGAGTGGCAGATGCCCGCAGCCTTCACGCGCACCAGCACATCCAGGGCGCCGAACGAAGGAATAGGGATCTCATGCAACTCGAGCGCCTTTCCCGGTTCCGTCAACCTGACAGCTTTCATGGTTTCCGCAGCTCCTTTTGGTCGGTCGATTTCGGCTCATCCGGGCGATCGCGAAGGCCCGCCCGGCCAAGATATCGTTTTTTCTCCCCGGGGCACAATACTCATTTGCGCCTCAGGAGGAGGATCGCATCCCAGGGATTATGTCCCCGATGCGTTTGTTGACTTTGGCCGGATCGGACGGTAGCTTAAGTGCATGAAAGCCGGTCGAATTCTTATATTTATAATTACAGCGGCCCTTGCGGCGCCGCCCTTGTGCGCTCTCCAGGAACCGCGTGTTTCAGGCGTGGTGGAGGATCCCACGGGAGCCGTGATCGTCGGCGCCAGGGTGACCCTGTACACCTCGGAACAGGCTGTCATCGGAACCGTACACACGAACCAGGAGGGAAGGTTTTTCTTTCTCGAGGTGCCGATGGGGAACCACGTGCTCCACGTTTCGTCGCGCGGGTTCCTCGAGCGCAGGATCCCGGTCGCCCTGACCGACGGCGGGGTGGACCGCCTTTCGGTCGTGCTGGACATCCAGCCGCCGTGGGAACAGGTGAGCGTCACGGCCATCCCGGGATACGTCACGTTCAACCTCCGCGGCGGCATCCGCCTCGGCGAGCGCCATGACATCCTGGTGAACTTCGAAAACATCGGCGACCGGAACTACCGCGGTGTAAGCTGGGGAGTGGATGCGCCCGGGCGGGGCGTATCCGTAAGCTACCGTACCACCTTCTGAGGAGAGACCACGTCAGGTACGCTGCCATGCCTTTCAGGAACGGCAAACGAAAATGGCTGTGGCTCACCCTTGCCGTTTTCATTGCCCTTCTCCTGTACGCTCCCGCAGCCGATCTCGTGCTGGCGGCAAGGCTGATGCAGGCCCTCCGAAGCCTGGCCGCAGGAGACACGGGCGAAAACCTGAGCATTACCGAGACCCGTGTCCGGCGGCGGTTCGGAGACCGGGAAGTGGAAGCGCTGCTCTACGGTCCCTCCGGGACGGGGGCCACCCGGGCGGTCGTGCTCGCGGCCGGCGTGAGCGAGCTCGGCTGCTATCACCCCCGCCTGGTCGCGCTGTCCCGTGCGCTCGCCGACAAGGGATTCCTCGTCCTGACGCCCGACATCCGCATGTTTCGTGAGTTCCGGATATCTCCGGAGGTCGTTGACGAGATTTCGTTCTGGCACGGGCAGATGCCCCGGGTGGAAGGAGCGGAAAGCGTTCGCCGGTTCGGCCTGGCCGGCATTTCCTTTTCCGGGACGCTTGCCATCATTGCGGCTGCGCGCCCGGAAAACATCGACACGGTGGATTTCATCCTCGGCATCGGCTGCTACGACGACCTGCTGGATTGCAGCCGGAGCTGGTTCGAGGCGGGACCCGTGACGATGAGCCCGGGTTACTTCCCTACCCGCTACTATGGCCGCTGGGTGGTCATGATGACGGCGCTGGACCTGCTCCCGCTTCCGGAGGAGCGGGAATTCCTGCGCGGAACGCTGATGAGCCTGCTGCTGCAGAAGGAGAGACCGCCCGCGCCGCAGGAGCTTTCCGACGAGGCTTTGAGGTGGCTCCGGCTTGCAACAGGGCCCGAGGACGAGTCCGATCCTGAGCTGGCGTCACAGATCGAGGCGCATCTTGCACCCGGCCTTTATCGACAGCTGTCCCCGGCTCCGGCAGCCCCGCTGCTGCGCTGCCCCGTCTTCCTTGCCCACGGCGCTCACGACGACCTGATCCCTTCCGGGCAAAGCAGCCGGTTGAGGGAACGGCTCGTTGGGGCCGAATCCTGGCTGCTGGTAAGCCCTTTCCTGACCCACACGCACCCCATGGAAAAGCCGCTGGGCCGATGGGAGCAGGTGCGAGCGGCGACCGGAGTGTTCGAATTCCTCTACCAGCTGGCCGCCGTGGTCCGCTAGTTTCGCCGGCACGATCCAAGCCCGATTTGAGCTTTGACACGGACCTGCAGGCACGTTGATGACGTATAATGCCCGCGCCGGGCGAGAAAGCTGAAACCGAGCCACATAATCCCGGGAATTACTGAGGGTTATAGATCTTTTTTTCGAAGATATTTTTGACAAATCATTGGGTTATCATAACTTATCCATGTCCGACCCCAATGTGTGGAGGGAGGTATGGCTGATGTTTATGCGGTGATCATGGCGGGAGGGCGCGGCGAGCGCTTCTGGCCGCTCAGCACCGACGATCTGCCCAAACCCTTTGTCCGCCTCGTCGGCGAAACCACGCTCCTACAGGATTCCGTGGCGCGGCTCCAACCCTTGATTCCGCCCGGGAGGATCCTCATCTCCATCGGCGAAGCTCACCTCGGCGCGGCCGCGGCACAGCTTCCCCAACTGCCACGGGACAACTTCATCGTCGAGCCCTGCGGCCGGGACACCTCCGCCTGCCTCGGCTTCAGCGCCCTCCACCTGGACCGCCGAGACCGGGAGGCCGTCATGCTGGCTCTGCCTGCGGATCATTACATTTCCGACAGGGAAGCCTTCCACCGCACGCTGCAGAAAGGGATCGACAGCCTGGCCGGCGCAACCGGCATCGTCTTCGGCATACAACCGACGAGGCCGGAAACCGGCTACGGCTACGTCCTGGCGGAGAAACCCCCGGTCCGCGCGCACGCATGGCCGGTACTGCGCTTCATCGAAAAGCCGAACGCCTCGACGGCGGAAAGGTACCTGAGTTCGGGCGACTACTTCTGGAACAGCGGCATGTTTCTTTGGAAGAACCGAACCCTGCTGGATCTCATTCGCACCCACCTCCCCGACACCTGGCAGGGACTGGAGAGCATCCGGCCGATTCTCCTGGGGGCCGATGCAGCGGCCGAGAGGTTTCGCATCTTCTCGGCCCTGCAGCGAGTTTCGGTAGACTTCGGCATCCTGGAAAAGACACGTGGGCTCCGCCTTGTGCCTGCCGAGTTCGGCTGGGACGATATCGGCAGCTGGGCTGCGCTGGAGAGAGCCATGCGTTCCGACACCGACGGCAACATCACGCAGGGCCGTTGCAGGACAGTCGACTCGGAAGGGTGTATCCTTTACTCCGATGCCGGAACCGTTGCGACGTTCGGAATCTCGGATCTGGTCGTGGTCCACGCACAGGGCCAGGTTCTTGTCTGCCCCAAGGACAGGGCAGCCGACCTCAAGCGCCTGGTGGCCGCTCTCGGCTCCCGGAACGAGTAGTATTCCACTCGGTCGCGGCGGCGACCTGCTTGCCCAAGGGTAACCATGCCGACGATTGAACCCATCCCGTACCAGAGCCTGCCCCAGCAGTCGGACCTGTTCCTGGCCTACACCGATCAGGCCCCGGAGGCGCTGTGTTTCTACCAGGTCCTGCCCGACATGGCGAGCCTCGAATCCGCCGTCCCGCACCTTCGCGAGTGGAACCGCGCCCCGCGGCGGGAGATGGCGCCGATCCTGGAGCGGCAGAACCGTCGGTTCGGGTGCGGGGATCGAACCCTGGAGCACATGGGGGATTTGACCGCAGAGGATTGCGTCGCGGTGGTCACGGGTCAACAGGTCGGCCTTTTCACCGGTCCCCTATACACGGTCTATAAGGCACTCACCGCGGTTCAGGTCGCCCGCGAGCTCAGGGACCGGGGCGTCAAGGCGGTGCCGGTTTTCTGGATGGATACGGAAGACCACGACCTGGCCGAAGTCACCTTCCTGACCGTGCCCGGCCCGGATGGCGGATTTCTGAGCGCCGACTACCGGACCAGGCTGTTCCAGCGCATGCCCTCCGGCGCGCGGCCCGTGGGGACGGTGCGGCTACCGGACTCCATAGACGCCGTGGTCGACGAATACATGGCACTGCTGCGCGGCAACCGGCATTTCAGTGAGACGAAAACCCTGCTCGCAGAGGCTTACCGTGCAGGCCGCACCTTCACCGATGCCTTCGCCATCATGATGAGCCGCCTCTTCGAAAACCTGGGACTCGTCCTCTTCGATCCCCACGACCCCGAGGTCAAGAAGCTCGCAGCCGGCGTTTTCGCCAAGGCGGTTTCCTGCGCTTGGGAAATCCAAGAGGCCACGCGAAAGCGGGATGAGGAACTGGTGAAAGCCGGGTACCACACCCAGATCCGCTTCCAGGAGGACTCCACGGTGCTCTTTTACAGCTACCGCGGAAAACGGCGCGCCGTGACTCACAAGGAGGATACGTTCGCGCTGAAGCACACTCACCGGGCATTCGGGCGGGACGAATTGCTGCGCTTCGCCGAGTCCCACCCCGAAAGGTTCAGCCCCAACGTCCGCCTTCGGCCGATACTGCAGGACCACCTTTTCCCCACGCTGGTGTACGTAGGGGGCCCGGCGGAGGTGAGCTATTTCGCTCAACTGGAGCCCCTGTACCGCATATATCAACGCCCGATGCCCGCAATCTGGCCCAGAAACAGCTTCACCCTCATCGAGCCGGGAACCGACGCCCTCATGGTGAAACACGGCATATCCTTTGCCGACTGCATCTCCGGCGCAGAGCTGGTGCAAGAAAAAATCCTGGGCGCACGGCGCAATGGACCGTGTCTCACAGCCCTGCTCGAGGACTTGGAAGAAGAGGTGCGGCACGGCCTTCAAGAGCTGCGCCCGACCATGGTCAGAACATCCGGATCGCTGGGGCCCGCGCTCGACACCGTACAGAGGAAGATCCAGCACAACGTCGGGAGGCTTCGCGGGAGGGCGCTGCGGCTGGAGACGCAAGGGGACGAGAGCGTCCTCAAAGATGCCGCCTACCTGATGAACCGGTTTCTGCCGAACGGGCGCCTGCAGGAGCGGGAACTAGGAGCTCCCTGTCTCCTGAGCAGCCTGGGGCCCGGATTCATCGAGACGCTGAACCGGCTGGCCCCGCTCGACGGCCGCAGGCACTACCTGGTCAACTTCGCAGGTAGCGCGCGAAAGTCCCCCGGCCCGCAGGAGTAAAATCCGCCTGAGTCGTCACACGCCTCGCCGGCCATCCCTCCGTAAGCCTACGAGCCTTTCACGGCCGGGTAGACGGTGGCGGCTTTCCGGCTCCTGCGCCGGGTCTCCCTGCGCATGTCATCCTTGAATCGCCGGATCGCGTCCAGCAACTCCTCATCCCGCTCCACGCCCCCCGCGGCGGCGATCTGGGCGGCCAGGATGCCGGCATTCCACGCGTTCCCGATGGCCACGGTTGCGACCGGCACCCCCTTCGGCATCTGCACGATGGAGAGCAGGGCGTCCTGTCCCTGCAGCGGGCCGATGGGCACGGGCACGCCCACCACCGGGAGCTCCGTGTGCGCCGCGACCATGCCCGGCAGGTGAGCGGCACCGCCTGCGCCGGCTACGATCACGCGTATCCCCCGGGCCCGCGCCTTGCGCGCGAAAGCGGCCATCTCCCGCGGGGTGCGGTGTGCCGAAACGATCGACAGCTCGTGAGGGACCGAGAGCTTCTCGAGCACTTCCGAGGCCGCCCTCATCACGGCGAGATCGGAGTCGCTGCCCATGATGATCGCGACCACCGGGGACCCGTTGTCACGAATTGAACGCCCTGAGCTCTTCGATCCACCTTTCTTCGCATTCCCTGGCTTCATGAAGGAGTCCTCCTGTCTCTTCCGGTGTGTCGGCACACCCGTTGATGTGTCCCAGTTTCCGCCCCTCCCGCACCTCCTCCTTGCCATACCAATGGAGGTGCAGCCTGAGATCCACGACCGGCAGGGGCAGGACCTTGCCGCACCGCTGCACGCCCTCGGGACCGAGCAGGTTCAGCATCATGAACGGCATGGGCGCGCGCGTGCATCCGAGCGGGAGCTGCAGGACCGCGCGCAGGTGGTTCTCGAACTGGCTCGTGAGCGCCGCATCCTGCGTGTAGTGCCCGGTGTTGTGCACCCGCGGCGCAATCTCGTTGACCAGCAATCCCTCCATCGGATCGAGAAAGAATTCCACGGCGTAAGTCCCCGTCACGTCCGCCGCTTCCCCGATCCGGCGCAGGATCCCCGCCGCCTGGCGCTCCAGGGTTTCGGAGACGCCGAAGCTCGTGGCCGGGCCGAGCACGCTCCGGCAGATACCGTCGGCCTGCGTCGAGATCACCAGCGGATAGCCCGCAAAAGCGCCGTCGGGTTTCCTGCACCCCACCATCGCCAGTTCCTGCTCGAAATCGATCCGCGCCTCCGCGTAGATCCCTATGCCCCGTTTCAGCGGCTGCTCGCAGAACGCCACCACGGCCTGCAGGTCGGGCTCGCCCGCGGGGAGCACGTAGAGGCCCTTGCCGTCGTAGCCTAGCGTCGACCACTTGAAGACCACGCGACGTTCGAATTCCTCAATCACCCGCTCTATCCAGGGCACCAGACCCTCCTCCGGGCGGTACTCCACGAAGCGGGCCGTCGCGATGCCCTGCCCTGCCAGCAGATGCTTCTGGCGCAGCTTGTCCTGGAGGTGGTCCATGCAATCGAGCGAGGGGTGGAACTGCACGGCAAGCCCCCGGGCCGCCGCGCGCAGAGACTCGCACGGCACGAACTCGCTCTCGAACAGCGCAATGTCCACCCCCCTCAGGAATGCGCGCAGGGCCGGCACATCGCTGAGTTCGCCCCGGCTGACGTTGCCGGAAATCTTCGCCGCCGGGTCATTCCACTCCGGCGCCAGCACTTTCGGCGAAAGCCCCATGGCCTGGGCCGCCTCCACCAGCATTTTCGCCAGCTGGCCTCCCCCCAGGATCCCGAGGCGGAGGCCGGTGTGAAACGGAGGATTCATTCCGACGGTCCTCCCTTTTCATTTCTGCGCCCGAGCATGGACACGACCTGGTCCATCCCTGCACCACGGGAGCCCTTTACCAGAACCAGGATCCCCGCCTCCCCTGCATCCAGCTCGGTTTCGAGCCAGGCCCACAGATCGTTCTTGTTTTCGAAAGACTGCGCGGCCTGATCGCCGTCCGCTTCCGACCGGAATCCATCCGTCCACTGGCGGGAAAATTCTCCCGTGCTCAAAAGCAGATCCACCCCTGCCAGCGCTGCTGCCCTGCCGGTCTCGTAGTGATAGCGCGCCGCGCCGGCGCCCAGTTCCAGCATGTCCCCCAGGACCGCGATCAACCGGATCACCCCGGAATGCGGATTCCCTCTGATCTCGCCCGCGGTGGCCAGCGCCGCCGCACAGCTCAGCGGATTAGAATTGTAGCAGTCGTTGAAGAGGGTGACGCCGGAGGCGAGGGTGCGGATTTCGGAGCGGAGCGGGGAGAGCCGGGGTTTTGCGAGCGCCCCGGCCACGGCGTCCGGAGACGCAAGCCCCGTGGCCATCGACAGCGCGATCGCCCCGAGCGCATTCTGCACATTGTGGCCTCCCGGCACAGGGAGCGTCGCCTCGCCGCTCCCCCAGGGCGAAGTCCAGGCAAACCGGGTGCCGAAATTGCCGCGGGCGTCCAGCGTTGCGGAAGAGGTGATGCGGACATCCGCCTGCGAGTCCCCGGCACTCGAAAGGCGGAAGAGCGTTCCCTCCTTTTCCAGGGCTGCGGCTTTCCGCCCAAAAAACTCGCGCAGGATCGGATCGTCGATATTCGCCAGGCAGGTCACGCTCCTCCCCTGCTCGAGAAGCCACTCGATGTGTTCGGTTTCCGCGGCCAGAACCCCCTCGATGCTTCCAAAGTTCATCATGTGGCTGGCGCCGATGCTCGTGGTGTAGGTGATGGTCGGCTGGACGATCTCCGCCAGCCGGCCGATTTCGCCCGGAGTGTTGGTTCCCAGTTCCAGAACCGCGACGCGATGCGAAGCCCGGAGCTCCAGCAGGGTGAGCGGCACGCCCCAGAGGTTGTTGTGATTCACCGGCGTGACCAGCGCCGGGACGGCCGAGGACAATATGGCGCCTGCCAGGTCCTTGGTGGTCGTCTTGCCGCAGGCGCCGGTGATGGCGATGACCGGGATATCCACGCTTTCCCGGAAGGCCCGCGCCATCCGCTGCGCCGCTGCCTGCGCCTGCGCCACCAAGACAAACAGGACTCCCCGGTGGCGCGCCGCGGCGGCCTGCATCTTGTCCCGGTCCTCGCCCATGACCAAGCGGCAGCCGGCCTCGACCGCCGGGCCGATAAAATCGTGCGCGTCCGCCTGCTCGCCGCGATGGCAGAGGAAGATACTGTCGGATCGTGCCGTCCTCGAATCCAACGTGAAGCGACTGGGAGGGATGGCGCCCGCCGGGGTGCCGCGCAGCACCTCTCCGCCCGCAGCCGCAACGATCTCTTCCGTGCTCAAAAGGAATGCTTCCGCCATGTGTGGCAACCCGCCCGTTTCACGGATCATTTCGCCGCCTGCTCGATTCCCAGCTCCGCCTGCATGGTCTCCGCCGCAGGAATCCGAGGCCCGGTGATCGCCACAACGACGCCCGGCAGACCCCAGAAAACCGGGATGAGCCTGGCCAGCAGGGCGAGCACCATGATCTCGCTGGGACTGCACACCGGCGAAGCGAAAAATACCACGTACAGCTTCTCGATCAGCCCCACGCCACCAGGCGTGAGCGGCACGGCCCCGAGGATGTAGATGAGCGGGATATAGAGAAAGAAGTTGTACCAGGGCGTGTTCAGCGCGAGGCTGATCCCGACAAGGCCGAGAGAGCCGATCCACAGGATGTGGCCGCCGAAGGTGATGAGGACCGCCTTTGCCATGACGCCGATCCTGTTCCGGTACAAACCTGCCGCCTTGCCCGCCTCGTCGAAGTAGTGCGCTATGGGAAGCCGCCCGTAGAGCCTTTCCAGGCGCAGCAGGCCCCGGAGCCGGGCACTGAAAACGAATAGGAAAGCGGCCACAACCAGGGCGACGACGACGGCCAGGGTCAGGGCCGGCAGGTGCAGCTTTTCCAGATCCGCTGCACTCCCGGAGGCGGATGCGCCGGCGTATACCACCCCGAGCATGACGCCGGCCAGCAGGGTCATCTCCGTCAGTCCGAGGACCCGGTCCATGAAAATGCTTACCAGAACGGCGGCCTTTTTCGGCGTGTGCTTCGCCACATAGTAGGCCTTGATCACATCGCCGCCCACCGTGCCGGGGACGACGGTATTGAAAAACTGGCCGAGGAAGGTCAGTCGGATCGTTTCCCATATGCGGATGCGTATGTCCAGCACCCGCAGGAGGAACCACCAGCGGAGCGCCATCAGCAGCAGCGCGCCCCCGAAACCGAAGCCCGCGGCGAAGAGAATCGGCAGGCGCACGCCGCGCAGGCTGGAGGCAAAGCCCTTGCGCACGACCTCCCGGCTGCCGGGGATCGGTTCCAGCTCCGCAACGGTGAGGCTCCGCCTTGCGCCGGTCCCGAAATAGCCTCGCTGAACCACAAATCCGGCCGGACGCTCCCCGTCGGGCAGAGCCTGCACAATCGAGTAGCTCCTGCCGTCATCCGCCGCCTGGACATAGTCGCGCCAATGGACCCGGCTGAAAACCCAGGTCAGGAGCAAGGCGGCGATCGCCAGTTTCGCGGCCAGCAGCAGGTACTTCCGTCGGCTCTTCAAATCGGGCCCCTTCGCACTAAAGAGCCGGATTATAACCACCCGGGGGGTCCCTTGCAATTCGAGCTGCCGATATGCCTTTCATCCCCGCGAGCGAAACCCGGCTCCCGTCACAACATGAAATTGTCCGAGGCGCGGGCCGCCGCCGTACGGGACCTCCTGATATCCAAGTCGGGGATATCCGCCGCGAGGCTTGCCGCCGCCGGGATCGGCCCGCTCGCACCCGTGGGCTCCAACGGCACCGAAGAAGGCCGGGCGCTGAATCGCCGTGTGGAGCTGGTGAAGCGCTGAACGCAGCCTTGTGAAGCCGTGTGCAGGGCATCGGCTCTGCCTCCGTTCTTCCGCGGCCGCAAAGTCTGCCGCCGGGAACAGATCCCGGGTTGGCCTCCATGGAACACATTCGGCCTACCCAGACCGCACCCCGGGTGTCTGGTCTGCGATTAGAAAGGAATAGGTGTTGGCTCGCGGGACCGGTTCATTCTAGAATGCCTCCCGTTTGCAGCATCGTTCCAGCCACAGACTAGGGCGGATAACTCCCGGGAGTACCCATGGATGTAAACGCGCTTACCGAACAAATAAAGCACCTGGACCACTTGGTTTGGCAGCCCCTGGCCATGCCCGTTGTGCTGGTCATCGTGGGCGGACTTCTGACGGTGATGACGGGGCTGGTGCAGTTCCGGCGCTTCCCCTTTGCCGTCCGGACGACGCTCGGGGGTATGTTCAAGAAGGACCTCAAGGGGGAGGGAACCATCACCCCCTTCCA
Organism: Acidobacteriota bacterium; assembly: GCA_037444305.1. Classification (GTDB taxonomy): domain Bacteria; phylum Acidobacteriota; class UBA6911; order UBA6911; family UBA6911; genus JBBIMP01. The sequence continues at coordinate 15,938 of JBBIMP010000048.1, read as the reverse complement.
GGCCCTCTCCACCGCACTGGCCGCCACCGTTGGGAACGGCAACATCGGCGGCGTGGCCACCGCGATCCTCATCGGCGGGCCGGGAGCCATCTTCTGGATGTGGGTGACGGCCTTTGTCGGCATGGCCACAAAGTACTCCGAAGCCGTCCTCGGCGTGCACTACCGCGTCAAAACCGAGGCGGGCGAGCTGGCCAGCGGGCCGATGTATTACATCCTGAACGGGATTCCTCACAAGAGCTTCGCGAGAATCCTGGCGTATGCTTTTGCCTTTTTCGGGGCGGTGGCAGCCCTGCTCGGCACGGGCAACATGGCCCAGTCGAACACCGCCGCGCGCACCTTCGCCGAAGCCTGCAAGACCATCTTCGGCTGGAACGTGCCTCTTTGGGTGCCGGGCATCTTCATCACGGTGACGGTGGGGCTGGTGCTGCTGGGCGGCATCAAGCGGATCGCCGCGGTCGCCGAGAAGATGGTTCCGAGCATGATCATGCTCTACCTGGCAACGGCTGTCGTGTACGTCATTGTCCACGCCGCAAAGCTCCCCGGGGTGATCGCCCTGATCTTCACCGAGGCTTTCACCCCCACCGCGGCCATCGGCGGATTTGCGGGATCCACCTTCGCCCAGGCGGTGGCGATCGGCACCAGCCGCGGCGTGCTGTCCAACGAAGCTGGGCTCGGCAGCGCCCCGATCGCGCACGGCATCGCCAAGGTTCGCCATCCTTCGGAGCAGGGCGTGGTGGGGATTTTCGAGGTCTTCACCGACACGATCCTGGTCTGCTCGATGACGGCCTTCATCATCCTCTCTTCCGGCATGTGGACGGAAGCCGCCTGGCAGGGCGCCAGCGGGGATCTTACGTCGGCGGCGCTGAGCACCACTATTCCCTTTGCCTCGGTGATCGTGGCGATCTGCTCGTTCCTGTTCGGTTACTCGACGCTGATCGGCTGGTGCTACTACGGGGAGAAGTGCTTCGAGTTCATCTTCGGATCGAAGATGATCGTGCCCTACCGGGTGATCTTCACGACGCTGATCATGATCGGCTCGGTTGCCTCGGTGCCCCTGGTCTGGGCGATCGGAACGCTGCTCAACGGATTCATGGCCTTCCCGAACCTGATAGGGCTGGCCTTCCTGGCGGGGACGGTCCGGAAGCTCACAAAGGATTTCTTCCGGAACAGGGAGAGGCTGCAGGATTCCTGATCGACCTGATTTTCTACCGGCACGGACGGAAGGAATGAAGGCCCGACCATCCGTGCCTGTCCTACCTCGGCGCATCCGTCGCTGCGACCCGCCGTAAAACCTCCGCTTCCCTTGCCTGCCGGCGCCCCTGCTCGACATCCACCCGGCTCAGCAGCGCCGCGCCCGCGACGAAAAAGACGACCACGGACAGCACCGCGTGGCGGCTCGATCCGGTCCAGGCCATGGTGAGGGCAAAAACCGCCGGCCCCGCAATCGCCGCAAATTTTTCGACCACGGCAAAGAATCCGAAGAACTGGCCCGATTTGTGGCGCGGAATGAGACTGGCAAAGAGAGAGCGGCTCAGCGCCTGCACCCCGCCCTGCACCGTTCCCACGAGAACCGCCAGCAGGAGAAAGTGCCACCCCGCGCGGATGAAATAGCCGAACAGGCTGATGCCCGAATAGACCGCGAGCGCCAGGTAGATGGCGTTGCGCGCGCCGATTCTGCCGGCCAACTTTCCGAACAGAACGGCGCAGGGGATGCCGACGAACTGGGTGACGAGGATCGAAGCCACGAGGACCGTCCGGTCCAATCCCAGTTCGGAGCCATAAATCGCGGCCATCCGTATGATGGTTCCGATGCCGTCGTTGTACAGGAAGAACGCCGCCAGCATGAGAAAGCCGTTCGGGTAACGCCGCAGCTCCGCGAACGACTCCCGCAGCCGCGACCCGGAATCGGTCAGTACGCTTCCGCGACCGGCCGTGCGCGCGGGCGCGGAGACGGCAGGTTCCGGGACGCCGCGGAACAGCGGAATCGAGAACAACAGCCACCAGGCGGCCACCGCCAGGAACGCCAGCCGCGTGGGCAAGGTCCGCTCGTCCGGGCCCGCTTCCGGACCTGCCGGCAAGCCGAGAATGCCGGGATGGACGAGCCATGCGAGCACGGCCGCCAGCAGCACGCCGCCGCCGACGTAGCCCAGCGCGTAGCCCGCGGCGGAAACACCGTCCAGGTCCGATTCCCCGGCGACATGGGGGAGCAGCGCGTCGGAGAAGATCAGGCTGCTGTTCATCGCGATGTTCGCAAGCACGAAGAGGAACGACGCCAGCAGCCAGTCGCCCTCTCCGATGAAAAACATCAGGCCGACCGCCAAGAGGCCCACGCCGAGCGACAGCGCCAGCAACCGCTTCTTGATGGGGGCGGAATCGGACAGCGTTCCCAGGATAGGTGCGATTACCGCAACCACGGCCAGGGCGACAGTGGTGATGAGACCGAAACGCAAGGTCGCCGCGCCGGCCGGCAGACCGGACCCGGCCACCTCACGGTAGTAGATCGGGAAAACGGCGGCCATTATGACGGTGATGAAGGCGGAATTGGCCCAGTCGTACATCGCCCAGGCCCGCTGCTCCGGCGTCCGCAACCCGGCACGGGCCAGCAGGGCGACCACCCCGGCAACGGTCAACCGTCGAAGCGTCCGCATCTCATGCGTTTCCTTCCTTCGATGGGGCAGTCCCCCCGGCTCGGCCCAGGACCTGGACCGCGCAAACCACCTCGTCGGCCACTTCCTGCGTTGTCAAATGGTCCGTGTGCACCGTCCAATCGGCCAGCGCATATGCCGCTTGCCGGCTCTGCTTGAGTGCGCGAATCCTATCCAGGGGCGAAACGGCATCGAGCAGAGGCCTGACGGCGGCGGGATCCGACTCCTCCAGCTGGCGTCGGATCCGAGCCGCCAGTATCTCCGGCCGCCCCTCGAGACGGATAATCCATCCCCTGCTTGCCATGAAGAGACGGTTCTCATCACGGACCGGTGTGCCGCCGCCTGTGGCCACAACGAATGGACCCGATCCGGACACGGCACGCAGGGCCTCGGTCTCACGCGCGCGGAATCCCGCCTCACCTTCGCGCTCGAAGATGAGCGGGATCGTCATGCCGCTCCGCTCGGCAATTTCGCCGTCAAGGTCGTAGACCGGCCAGCCGAGCCGCTCGCCGACCAACCGGGCGATTGTGGACTTGCCTGAACCGCTGAAACCGATGAGATAGATGCCTTTGTTCATCGCCTTTGCTTCCGCCATTTCGAGCCTACTCCTGCCGGGCCCGGCGGAACGCGGCCAGCAGCTGCTCGTCGATTCCCAGCCGGCGGAGACGCAACCTGTAGACCAGGGCTCCCGCGATGCAGGCCAGCCCGCCGCACATCACCGCCCCCGGGGCCCCCATCCGGTCGGCCAGGAATCCTGCCATGAGACTGCCGAACGGAGCCACGCCGAGGAACATCATGGTGTAAAGCCCCATCACTCTTCCCCTCATCCCGTCGCTCACGATCGACTGGATGAGCGTGTTGGTGGCGGCCATCTGCACCATGATGAAAAAGCCGGCGGGCACGAGCAGTGCGAGGCTGAGTCCGTAGCTCCGCGAGAGCCCGAACAGAATGACGCTGAAGCCGAATCCCGCCGCCGCCCAGCCCACCACGCGGTCCAGGCCCTGCACGCTCCTTCGGCCGGCCAACCACAGGGCCGCGGCGAGCGCGCCGGCCCCGGCGGCAGTCATCAGCGATCCGAGCGCCTCGGGGCCGCCGCCCAGAACCTCGGCGGCGAAAACCGGGAGGAGCACCATGTACGACATCCCCAGCAGGCTGACTACTCCCAGAAGGACCAGAAGCGAGGCGATGGCAGGATTGCCGAGCACGTAGCGAATCCCTTCGCGGAACTGCTGCATTTTTCCTGCCTTCCCCTTGTCGGGCGCGGGCGCGGCCACCCGGATCATCAGCAACCCGGCGATCATCGTGGTAAACGTAAGTCCGTTGATCAGGAAGCAGGGCCCTTCCCCCACCAGGGCCACGATGATCCCGGCGACCGCGGGCCCCACGATGCGCGCGCCGTTGAACATCGAGGAATTCAGCGCAATGGCGTTCATCAGGTCTTCGGTCCCCACCATCTCCACCAGGAAAGCCTGCCGTGCCGGGATGTCGAAGGCATTGCACACGCCCAGCCAGAGGGCGAAAAAGAAGATCAGCCCGACCGTAATGGTGTCCGTCATCGTCAGGACCGCCATGAGGAGCGCCTGGATCATCATGGCGCACTGCGTGGCGATCACGATCTGCCGGCGGGGGTGTCGGTCGGCAAACATGCCCGCGAGGGGACCGAGAAAAAACACGGGGATCTGCGAAGCAAAGCCGACCGCGCCGAGCAGCACGGGCGAGCCCGTGAGGCGGTAGACCAGCCAGCTCTGCGCCATGGTCTGCATCCAGCTGCCGACGAGCGAGACCAGCTGCGCGGAAAAGAATATGCGGAAATTGCGGTGGCGGAGCGCGCGGAACATCGTGTCCCGGCGGGAAGGAGGAATGATGACCCGGGAGAGATTGGTAAGCTGTGTGCTCATGAGGCCTTAGCCAGGATCGGTCATGAAAGGCGTGGAGGCAGACATCTTGGCACGCGGATGAACGCGGGCCGACGCGGAATACGCCGCGCTGAATCCGCGTGCAGGGCTTATGCCGCCCGCCGGACAGGACATTATAGGGGGATGAGGCAGGAGCGGAAAGAAAGAAACCCATTCAAGGCCGCCGTGCGGAGTAGTAACATTAGCCGGTAGCAAAGCAAACCACTTCATTCAAAGCACAGAGGAGGAAAATGGCATACGAAGCAAAGAACTTTGATCACCTGCTCGGGACCGAGGGATTCAGCGACACGCTCCTGAACAACCATTTCACCCTCTACAAGGGATACGTGGCCAACACGAACAAGGTCCTCGAACTGCTGGACGGCCTCCTGAAGGAGGGGAAGACCGGTTCGCCCGAGTACGCGGAGATGAGCCGCCGCTTCGGCTGGGAATTCAACGGCATGCGGCTGCACGAACACTACTTCGGCAATATGAAGAAGGGGGGCGCGGCCCCCGATCCGGCATCCGGCCTGGCCGCCGCCATCGAGGCGGAATTCGGAAGCTTCGAGAACTGGGAGAAGGACTTCAGGGGCACCGGCGCCCTGCGCGGCATCGGCTGGACCATCCTCTACTACGACGCCCAGGGCGAGCGCCTGTTCAACGTCTGGGTGAACGAGCATGACGTGGGACACCCGGCAGGGGCCGTGCCGCTGCTCGTGATGGACGTCTTCGAGCACGCCTTCATCTCGGACTACGGGCTGAAGCGGGCGGACTACATCCAGTCCTTCTTCAAGGCGATCGACTGGAAGGCGGTGGAGGCGCGCTTCAAGGCCGCCGGCGCGTAGCCGGAAGTTTTCGCAGGGAGGTGCAGTTTCTGCTCGATGCCGCCGGGCAGGTCGTCGAAATGAAGATCGATGTGCCCAACGAGGACTTCTGGTTCACGGAGCTGGAGTTCAAGAGGAAACCCGGATCCCAGGAGCCGAACTGATCCCCGGGCGTCGGACGTTCACGCCCGGTCTCTACCGGCAGTTACGCCGCGCAGAATCTTTCAGGGTTTCGCCGGTGCGATGCTCTCACCCAGCGCGCTGATGAAGACCTGGATGTCGGCCTTCTCGCGCAGGCCGTTCACGAGCTTGTCGATTTCGGCTTCCCTTTTCTGGGCCTTCAGGAACTCGGTCAGCTGCGCGCGCACTTCGTCCAGCGTCGCCAGCCCGGCCTTCTTGCGGTCGGTGGTTTTGATGACGTGATAGCCGAACTGGGTGCGGACCACGCCGCTGACCTTCCCCGTCTGCAGGGCCCAGGCCGCGTCCTCGTACTCGGAGGCCAGCCGGCCTCTCTCCGTGTAGCCGATGTCCCCGCCGTTCGACGCCGAGGGGTCCATCGAGTTCTCCCGCGCAAGCTTGGCAAAGTCCTCGCCGGCTCTGGCCTTCGCCAGCAGGCCTTCCGCCCGCTGCCGTGCCGCCTTGTCCTGGTCGGCCGTGGATTTTTCCGGGACCATGATGAGGATGTGGCTCGTCCGGATCAGGTCAGGGTGGCGGAACTCATCGGTGTTTTCATTGTAGTATTTCGTGATCTCGGGCGCCGCCACCGCGATTTTGCCGTCGATCGTATTGGCGATGTACTTCGCTACGGTCAGGCTCTTTTCCAGATCCCGCTGCAGCGCATCCCGGTCCATTCCCCGCGCGGCGAGCGCCGCATTCATGGCCGCGTCGTTGGCGAAGGTCTTTTTGAGGTTTTCGAACTCGGCCTTGACCTCCGCCGCCGTCAATTTCATACCCCCGCCGCGGGCGTGCTGGTAGATGAGTTCCTCGCCCACGAGCGAGCCCATAAATTCGGCGATCATTTCCTGCCGGTATTCGGCCCGGAGATTCTTCCACTGGGGGTTGCCGATGGAGACCAGTTCATCGCGCACGTGCTGCTCCAGCTGCCGGCCGAGAATGGCCTTGCCGTTTACGCGCGCGACCACGGCCGGGAAAAGAGCATCGGGCGCCGCCTCGGGTATCTTCTCCTCCTGGGCCGCGGGCTTCGCCGCCGGCTTGGCGGCCTGGGCCGGCGCCTGGACGGTCTGCTGTGTCTGGGCCGGCTGCCGGCTCTGGCCGAAGCAGAACCCGGCGAACAACAACGCCCCAATAATCGAGGTTTTCTTCCAAATGGCTTTCACGGTGCCCGTTACGCTCCTTTGCTGGTCTTTAACCGGGGAATGATAACCGCGGCGATTCGCCATTGCAAACCGGTTTTTCCCCGCGCCGCGCGTTTCCCACAATTCCGTTGCAATCGGCGGGCGATTGGGCTATTCGTGACCGGGTTCGAACCGGAGGCTCCGCTTGGGATTCAACTGGATAGACGGCCTGGTCGTCGTCGTGTATCTCGTCGCCATCACGCTTTTCGGCGTTCAGTTTCGCCGCCGGCAGCAGTCCATCCACACCTACTTCCTCGGCGGGCGCGAGATTCCCACCTGGGCGCTCTCGCTCTCGATCGTCGCGACTGAGACCAGCATACTCACGATCATCGGCACCCCCGGCATCGCCTATGCGGGCGATATGACCTTCCTGCAGCTGGTCATGGGCTACCTGGTGGGCCGCCTCGTTATCAGCGCTCTCCTCATCCCGGCCTACTTCAGGGGCCAGATGTACACGGCCTACGAGCTGATGAAGCAGCGGTTCGGATCTGTCGTCAAGCACGCCACCGCCAGCATGTTCATGGTCACGCGGGCGCTGGCCGACGGCGTGCGGATGCTCGCGATCGCCACCGTCGTGAGCGTGGTGCTGGGGACCGACGACGTCTGGTCGATCCTGATCATCGCCGCCCTGACCCTGATCTACACCTTCGAAGGCGGCCTGACGGCGGTCATCTGGACCGACGTCATCCAGCTGTTCATCTACATCGGCGGTACCTTCATCTCGTTTTTCGTCCTGTGGAACCTGATCCCCGGGGGCTGGGACGGGGTCATGGCGACGGCAGGCCATAAGTTCGCGGTCTGGAATTTCGCCGCCGACTACCGGATTCCCTACACCTTCTGGGCCGGGATCATCGGCGGCGCCTTCCTCAATACGGCCAGCCACGGGGTGGACCAGTTGATCGTGCAGCGCCTGCTGGCGGCCCGCAACCAGGGCGCCAGCCGGTTCGCCCTGCTCTCGAGCGGTGTCGTGGTCCTCTTCCAGTTCGCCCTCTTCCTCGTCGTCGGCATCATGCTCTTCAGCTACTACCTGCAGAATCCGGCGGAGGCGGTGCCGGCGGCGCGCGACCGGATCTTCCCCACCTTCGTCGTCACACACCTGCCGCACGGGATATCGGGGCTGATGATCGCCGCCATGCTCGCGGCGGCCATGTCCACGATCAGCAGTTCGCTGAACTCGCTCGCCTCCACCACCGTCGTGGACTTCTACCTTCCCTTCCTCAAGAAGAGCGCCACCGAAAAAGAGCAACTCCAGATCTCCCGCTGGATGACGCTCTTCTGGGGAGTGGTGTTGGTCTTCGTGGCGGTGCTCTCGCGCGGCATCACCTCGGTCCTGGAGGCCGGACTCACGATCGCCTCCATCACCTATGGCAGCATGGCAGGGGTTTTTCTGCTCGGGATCCTGACGCGGAGGGCAAATGCCAGGGGTGCCATCCTGGGGATGGCGGCCGGGCTCGTGACTATGCTGGCCGTGTGGCAGGACGGCACGATCGCCTGGACGTGGTACGTGCTGATCGGCACGGCGATCACCTTCGGGGTCGGCTACGCTGCGAGCATGATGTTCCGCGGTTCAGACAGCGCCTGAGAGGCAATTCCAGGGCGGGTCACAGCCGGGTTGCCGTGCCCTCTCCATCTTTCTCCCCAGGGACACCGGGCAGCAGGGCGCATTGGGTGCTCGACTATCGCGCGGATTCCCGGCCGCGGAACTCGCGGGAAATGGCGGCCACCTGCGGCGCCAGCACGAGAATAGCCAGCAGGTTCGGGAAGATCTGCAGACCGTTCATAGTGTCGGCATAGTCCCATACCGTCCGGACCTCCGCCACCGCCCCCACGAAGATCAGGCTGCAGTAAATCCACGCGTAGAGCTTGACGACTCTGGCGCTGAATATGTAGCGGAAACAGAGCTCGCCGTAGTACGACCAGCCCACCAGGTTGGTGTAGCCGAAGAGAAACGAGCTGATGGCCACGATCGCGCCCCCGAACACGGGCACGCTGGTGTTGAAAGCCGAGGCCACAAGCGCCGTGCTGGTCTGCCCGCTCGACCACTGGCCGGTAATGGTCACCACCAGCGCGGTCATCGTGCACGTGATGAAGGTGATCACAAAGACATCCACGGTCGCGATCAGGCCCTGGCGCACGGGATTGCGGCTGCGGGCCGCCCCGTAAGCCATGCCCGCGGTCCCCAGGCCGGCCTCGTTGGCATACAGGCCGCGCGCGGCGCCCAGCCGCGCCGCCAGCACCACGGACGCCCCGGCGAACCCTCCGACGGCGGCCGCCGGCGTGAACGCCTGCGTGATAATGAGGTGCAGCGTCTCCGGAAGCATCCGGATGTTGACGAGGATCACGAAGAGCGAGCCGCCCACGTAAAGGAAGATCTTCACCGGGACCAGCTTTTCCGCGAAGCGGGCAATGCTCTTGATCCCCCCGATCACCACCAGCCATGCGCCGACGGCGATGCCGGCCCCCGAGACCCACTTGGGGATGTGAAACTCCGAATTCAGGACCAAGGCCATCGAGTTGGTCTGCGCCAGGGGACCGGTGGTCATGGCCGCCATGCCCGCGAGGAAGGCGAAGATCCAGGCGAGCGAGCCGGACTTCACCCCGTCGCGCAGGTAGTACATCGGCCCGCCGCCCATGGTGCCGTCCTCCTGCACCTGGCGGTACTGGAAGCCCAGGATCGCCTCCGAGTACTTCGTCGCCATGGCGAAGAGCCCGCTGGCCCACATCCAGAAGACGGCGCCCGGGCCGCCGGTGGCGATCGCCGTGGCCACGCCCGCGATGTTCCCGTTCCCGATGGCTCCGGCAAGCATCGTCATCATCGACTGCCAGGAGGATATGTCCCCGGCGGCGCGCTCCCGCCGGTCCGGATCCGGGTCCGGCTCGGAAGCGCCCTGCGCCGCGAATTTCCACGCCTGCCGGAACTGCCGGAGGTGCGACAGCCGGAGCCGGCCGGTGAGATAGATGCCGGTGCCCATGAGCAGGACGACGGTGAAGGGGCCCCAGACGAAGGCCGCGGCGCGCGCCCAGAATTCGCTCATTGCGGCCGTCCGGGAAGCTGAATGATGGTGCGGCGGTGCGTGCCCTCGCCGATGACGTTTTCGCCTTCCGTCACCCGGATCTCGAAGAGAAGCCTGCGGCCATCCACCACCGCCAGCCTGCTCTCGACCTTCAGTTCCGCGCCGAGGAAGGCCGGCGCCTTGTGCTTCACGTGCACCTCGTAGCCGACCGTGGTATAGCCCGGCGGCAGCAGCGGCTGTACGATGTGGAACGAGGCCGATTCCATCATCCCGATCATCATGGGGGTGGAGAGCACCCGGACGCCGGTGTGACCGACCGTGTGCATCTCATCCACAGTGACCGCGCGCTCAAACGTCAGCCCCGCGGCCAGGCGCTCGAATTGGGTCATCGCTTGAGTCTCCGCTCCCCAGTCCACTGGAACACCATTCACCGGTTGTACATGGGTATCACGCCGCGGATTCCGGCCCAGACGTCGTTGCACCGGTGCAGCACATCCTCCGGCAACGGCGCGCCGGAGGCTGCCCGAAGGTTCTCCTCGAGCTGCTCCATCGTCGACGCCCCCAGGATCACGCTGTCCACGGGTTCCTGTGCCAGGAGCCACCCGAAGGCGAGCTGGATCAGCGACAGGCCGGCCGCGGCTGCGACCTCGGCCAGGGCTTCGACGGCGCCGAAGAAGGCTTCGTGCCAGTAACGGTCGAGGTACATCGTATTCCCGTCAAAGCGCGTCCCCTTTAAAGGGGATTCACCGGCTGCATGCTTTCCGGAGAGCAATCCTCCCGCCAGCGGATTGTAGACCACCAACCCCTGGTCATATTCCCGGGAGAAGGCCAGGTATTCCTGTTCTATCCCCCGCGCCAGCAGGTTGTACATCTGCTGGGACACGAGCGGGGGCCGGAGATCCCTGTTTTCGCACTGCCAGAGCATCTGCAGGATCTGCCAGGAGGCGTAGTTGGACGTCGCCGGATAGCGGACTTTCCCTTCGGTGACGAGCTCATCCATCGCCGCCAGCGTATCTTCGATGCGCGCATCCCAGTCCGGTTGGTGCAGGTAGTAGAGATCGACGTAGTCGGTGCCCAGGCGTTTCAGGCTGGCATCTATGGCCTTGCGAATGGCGTTGCGCGTGAGGCCCTGGTCGTCCGGGTCTTCGCCCACCTTTTCCCGAACCTTGGTCGCCAGGATGACCTCGTGCCGGCGGCCCCGGAGCGCCTTGCCGAGGATGATCTCGGCCGCACCGGCATTGTACACATTGGCGGTGTCGAAGCTGTTGATGCCGGCTTCCAGGCACCGGTCGATCATCCGGATACCGTCGGCTTCCGCCACCTGGCTGCCGAAGGTCATCGCGCCCATCGAGAGCCTGGAGACCTGCAGGTTTGTTTTCCCGAGCGCCCTTCGTTGCATCGCCGCTCCTTGCCGTCGGTCGGGTTGGAAAAGGATCATAATACAAAACCGGCCGCCGTCCCCGAAATTCGATGTGCGCCCTGCGCGTCGGCGCTGCGCCCGCCCCGCGAAGAGCCCGGGCGTCCACGCAGGCACGGGCGAAACTTTGTGATTCCGCACCCCGTAGCCGAAGTGCTATTCTGCCGCCCATGAAGCCTACCGTGTGGACTGCGCTTCCGGAATACCGCGTCAAGGCTTCCTGCGAACCCGCGGGTTCGCCCAACCTGATTCACAGCGATGACTTTGCCCGGCATTGCGGGTTCCGCATGGCTCTCGTGCCCGGGTCCTCGATCTATGCGTACATCGCCAACAGCCTGGTTCAGCAGATGGGTCAGGAATGGCTTCGGCGCGGCTATGCGGAGATCCGGTTCGTCCATCCCGTGCACGAAGGGGAGGAACTGCGCATAACGGGCGGCCTGCAACCCGCCACGGCCGACGCGGCCCCTCAGGTCGACTTCACCGCGTCCAATCCCCAGGGAGTCGTGTGCGCGGCGGGATTCGCGCGGCTGCCGGCGGAATCACCCTCCTCTCCGCCGACGCTCGAGGACTATCCCGCAGGGGACCAGGTGCGCCGCCCCATCAACTTCGACACCCTGGCGCTCGGGCAACCCCTCGCGGCAGCCGCCTTCGACGTCGATGCAACCGAGCAGTGGGCCTACTGCCGCAAGATCGTGCGGGATCACAATCCCCTTTACCTGGAGTACGTCCACCCCGGCTGGCTCCTGCACCGGGCCAACCTGATCCTCCCGGTGAACTTCGACCTGCCGGCCTGGATCCACGTCGCCAGCTCGGTGCAGAAGTTCCGCTGCAAGAGCCACGGCGGAACGGTGGAAGCGCGCGGTAAGGTCGTGGAAAAATTCGAGCGCAAGGGGCACCACTTCGCGGTCCTCGATATTGCGCTCTTTTCCGACGGCGCCTGCCTCGAGACCATCCGCCACGTCGTGATATTTCGCATCGCTCCCCGGGCCGCCTGAACCCTTCAGCGAGGGACGCTCCCGGTACGCCGCGCCGCATGGCGCCGCAGGATCCGCTCGGCGACAGCGCGGTGGGGGTCGTCGATCAACCGCCCGTCCAGCAGGGCAACGGACCGCCCACGCCCCTCCGCCTCGGCCATTCCCGCGAGTACTTCAGTCGCCCACGCGACCTCCTCGGGAGTGGCGTCGAACATCTCGTTGATGGTTTTCAGCTGCCCGGGGTGGAGCGCGTTCTTGCCGTCGAAGCCGAGCCGTCTCGCCTGTGTGCACTCGCGCCGCAACAGCTCTTCGTTCCGGATGTCGAAGCAGGGGGCGTCGATGGCGTCGATCCCCGCGGCCCGGGCCGCCAGCACGAGTCCCTGCAGGGCGAGGGCGAGCTCTTCCCGGTTTTCCCCGGGCCGGCACCGGACATCCATCGCGTAATCCGCAGATCCGAAAATGAGCGACGCCATCCTGCTCGAGGCCCCGGCGATCTCCGCAGATTTCAGCACCCCCGCGGCGGACTCGATCATCGCGTGGATCGCGGTCTTCCCCGAATCGATGCCGTTCGCCGCTTCCAGCGCGCGGAGCGTCTCTCCGGCAGCCCGGATCTCTGCGGCGCCTTGCACTTTCGGCAGGCAGATCCCGTCGGGCTTCAGGGGCAAGACCGCAGCCAGGTCCCGGGCGCCCGCTTCGGTGCCGATGCCGTTTACCCGGACCACAACCTCTCTGGACCCAAAATCAAGAGAGGCGAGCGCGCGGACCACGTTATCCCGCGCCCGGTCCTTCACCGATGCGGCGACGCCATCCTCCAGGTTCAGCAGGATGAGATCGGCGTCCGCCCCGGCGGACTTGCCCAGCATCTTCTCGCTGTCACCCGGAACGTAAAGCGAACTGCGCCTCATGCCGGTAATCATCGCGTCCTCGCAAGTTACGGGAATGCCTCCTCCGAGCGGGCGTCCGCATGCTATCACCCGGGCCCTCCCCGATCAACCGCGCTGCCCCGGAGGCGTCCTTTGCAGGGAGGCGCACGGATCATCACGACAACGCAGCAGGAGTACAAAGGAATGCAGAAGAGCCTTCGCCGTACCGTTGCCCCGCACAGTCCCCTCCCCCGGGACAGTGCTGTGCATCGCGGGACGCAGAGAAGAGGTAGCGCGCCAAAGCAATCAGGACACGGAAAAAAGCCGACGAACGCGGACCCTGCCGGCGCCGCAAGATCGGCGAGTGGCTGGCACGGGCATTGGCTGCCGTCTTTGCCCTCCGGGACGATCGCGAGACTTTTCACTTCCGCCCTCCTGGAATAGAATTGGACCGGAGCGAATGACCGAGCGGGGCCCATCGCCCCGGGGAGCGTGTCTGAATTGGCGATCATCACCCTTTCGCATCAGCATGGAAGCCGCGGAGAGTCCATTGCCGCCGGACTGGCCGCCCGGCTCGGCTACTCCCTCGTCACCCCCGCGCAGGTGGACGAGATCATCCACGACCGCTACCAACTGGACTATTCCCTCTCCGGCGATATAGGGCAGACACCCCGCGATTCCCGGATGAGCAAGATTTTCGCCAACCTGATTTCGGCCATTCTCACGGACATGGCGGTGCTGAACGACCTCGTGGTGCTCGAGTGCGGAGGGCAGTTCATTTTCCGCGCGTTTCCCAACGCGATGCGCGTGAGAATCGTCGCACCCAAGGACACACGGGCGCAGTACATCATGGAGGATTCCGGCGCGGCCTTCGAGGAAGCGCTGGCGGAAATCGACGAACAGGCGCTCCGGCACGCCCGCTTCCTGAGGGCGAGTTTCCGCCGTCCCACCGAGGCGCCGGAACGCTACGACCTCGTCCTGAACACCGGCAGCCTCGAGGTGGACCAGGCCGTGGCACTCATCGTCTCCGCCGCGCAGCTTCGGCAGCTCGCCACCTACGGGATGGTCTCCAGCGAGAGCGTGGAGCGAACCCGGATGCGGAATCAGATCCGCCTCGTCCGCTCCCTGACCAAGCTGTCGCTCGAGCAGGCGGATTCACTCAAGCAGTTCGCCCACCCAAGCGAACTCGTCTTTGCAAGGCTGCTGGACTTCTACGGCATCCGCTGGCAGTACGAGCCCAGGACGTTTCCGCTCCAATACGACGAGCACGACAACATCGTCGAGGGTTTCACGCCCGATTTCTACCTGCCGGACAGCGACCTGTTCGTGGAGCTGACCACGATGAAGCAGTCGCTGGTCACCAAGAAAAATCGAAAAGTGAAAAAGCTGCGCGAGCTCTATCCGGATGTGAAGATTCAGCTGCTGTACCAGAAAGACTTCGAGGATCTGCTCTTCAAATACGCCGCCCCGCAACCGAAGGAGGAGTAATTCCTGGCCATGCACGAGGATCTGGAGAAAGTGCTGTTTTCGGAGGAGGAAGTCCAGGCGCGAATCCGGGAGGTCGCCGACGAAATTTCCCGGGACTACAAAGGGAGCGACCTGATGCTGGTGGGGGTGCTCAAGGGAGCCGTCATCTTCATGACCCACCTGGCGCAGGAATTAAAGATCCCGGCGCGCCTGGATTTTCTCGGCATTGCCAGTTTCTCCCCCGGTAAGGCCCTGCCCGGAGTGGTCCGGATCTCCAAGGACCTCGACCTGGACATCCAGGGAATGGATGTGCTGGTCGTGGAAGACATCGTGGACACGGGCCTGACGCTCCGCTACCTCCTGAACATCCTCTCGGGCCGCCAGCCCCGCAGCCTGGGCATTTGCACTCTGCTGGACAAGACCACCCGGAGACTGGTCGAGATCCCGGTGAAATACCGCTGCTTCGACATCCCGGACCGTTTCGTGGTCGGCTTCGGCCTCGATTTCGACCAGCGCTACCGGACCCTGCGCTGCATCGGCATTCTCAAGAACTCCATCTATCAGGGGAAAGTCTGAGCGGCGGCTTGTTGTGCGATGAAGCATCGCGCTGACACTCCCTTAGGCATGCACGGCCATGCTTGTGGGTCGAAAACTGGTGAGGGAGGCGGTTCAAGTCAACGACATGGCACTCCGGCTCGTTCTCAGTCATAGCGCTCCCAACAACTCGCAGACCGCAAACTCTACTATGTGTGGAACGCGACATCTGGATAGCGGAACAGCCGCTGGCGGCTATCCAATGCATGCATCATACGTTAAAACAGCAAATCCTGTGCCGCAAAAGTCTTGTAGGAACCTGCCTCGCAGTAAACCGGCGTCGCCGTCCTCCCGCAGCCAAACACCGAGGACGCGATCCTCCTCCTGATTGCCTTCTCCTGATTGCCGTCGCTTGGTCCCCCGCTGAACGGCGAGGAACTCGTTGGCGTCGGCGAGAGCCGAGCGCAACTCGTCCACACTGTGCATCACAAGAATCATCGGCATGGGCAATCTCCTCTCACGAAACGAGTTTGACAGGCGACCCGTATTTCGTGTATTGTACTTCGCATGTTTCATCGATGCAAGCAGGAAGCCGATCCGGACGGGGCCAGCCCAGTGGCCGAGTATCTCCTCTGTTTAGAGCGGCAGAGGATTCACCTTGGGCTTCTTCGCATCGGGCGCGCACTGCTTGATCTGGGAAGACCGGATCGCCAGCCACGCACAGTACTCGTGGAACGCCCAGAAGACATCAGCAAAGATGGCTGCGTCCCGGCGATTCGCCGGACAGGACAGAGGAGGTAACGCTATGAAGTGTCCCGTCTGTAAAGAAGTCCCGCTGGTCATGGCCGACCGCCAGGGCATCGAGGTGGATTATTGTCCGCCATGTTGAGGCGTTTGGCTGGACCGCGGCGAACTCGACAAACTCATCGAGCGTTCGGTTGCGGCCGGAG
>JBBIMP010000047.1:0-37296 GCA_037444305.1 Acidobacteriota bacterium | reverse complement strand
GCGACGTTACCAGGTGATTTCGACCGCCCTTAACTAGTTTCTGTCGCGAAACTCGGTATTCGGCAATGCGGGGACAATGGCCGCATTGAAAACAAAGGGCTTATACGCCACCCAAGGTGTTCATTTCGCCAAAATTGGGAGTTTCGCGACAGTAACTAATTAAGCGCCATTCCCTTGTGTCCCCGTTTCCGCCTCAGGCCGATTTGGCCGGGTCCCATCCGCGCCGCCTGGATTCCGGCCACGCCCGAACCATCGGCAAGCTGCCGGAGTTCGGCAAGCGTGTAGGCCGAGCGGACTCCGGCTTCGTATATCTCGACCATCCTGCCACCCTCCCGCATCCTTGCCCGCATTTCAGCCACGCCCCAGCCGAGGAGGTTCGGCCGCCGCACATCCTTCAGCAGAATCGCGCCACCGGGCTTGGCGACGCGACCCAGCTCGCGTATCAACTGCACCGGCCGGGAAATCCTGTGGAGAACGTGGTGGCACAGGACCAGGTCGAACAGGCCCGGGTCGAAAGGCAGCTGCTGCGCATCCCCGTGGTTCAGGATAATGCGCATGTCCACGCCCCACCGGCCGGCGTTGAGCGCCGCCTGGCGGAGCATCGGCTGCGAGAGGTCGATCCCGTGAATGATCAGACCCGGCGCGCGCAGAGCCAGCTTGATCGGCACAAGGCCCGTGCCCGTCCCGACATCGAGAGCCACCCCCTCGGTCACCCCCAGGCTGAGCGCCTGTTCGACGAAGGCATCCTCCAGGGCCTCGAGATGTCTCTGCACTTCGGCGGGCGCGCTGCTTTCAGCTTCGCACTCGTCATCCAGAAGTTCGGGCGCCTGCACGCGCCGGAGATGCCAGAACGCCATCGCCTGGTCCCTTTCGTGGCAGAATCCCGCCGGCCGGACGGGGCAACATCCACCGCTTCATTTCCCATGGGGCCGGATGTTTCACCAATCCCCCTGCACGGGTATGCGCGGCATTTCTACGGGCGCGCGGGATAATCCCGGGCCGCCGGATAGGCTCCCCATGATTCCGCGGCCCGCACAGCCCGCAGGACGGCTGTAGCCAGCACATCCGCCGCCAGCGCGCCCACGATTCCGGGATCTGCGGGGGCGCCGGCGGCGCCGGTCGCGATGGCGAAGACCGTGTCCCCGTCCCACGGCATGTGCGCGGGATTGATGGACCTTGCCAGACCGTCGTGCGCCATCTGCGCCACCTTGTGGCACTGAACCTTGCTGAGCGGCGCATTGGTGGCCACGACGCCGATGACCGTGTTGCCGGTTTCGCCCGACGGGGCCGCTTTCGCCAGCCGCAGGTGCGCCATGGAGTCGGCAAATCCGGTGCCGTCGGCGTTCCTGGCCCCGGCAACGATCTTTCCGGTGGCGGGATCCACGATATCTCCCATTGCGTTCACCGCCACCAGGGCGCCGACCTGCAGGCCGTCGGGCCTGCGGATGGCCCAGGAGCCCAGCCCGCCCTTCATGGCCCGTTCCATGCCCAGAAGTTTCCCTACGGTGGCGCCCGCACCGGCTCCCTTGTTTCCTTCCGCCACCGCGTCGTCGCCGGCATTCCTGGCCGCCTCGTAACCCGCCTCCGCCCCGGGACGGATCGCAGGATCCCCCAGCCCCAGGTCGAATAGTATCGCTCCGCAGATGATGGGCACGCGGATCTTCCCGACGGCAAAGCCGCGCCCCTGTTCCTCGAGGTACTTCTCCACTCCGGCGGCAACTCCCAGGCCGAATGCGCTGCCGCCGGAGAGGAATATGGCATCCACCTTCTCCACCACGTTTTCCGGCCGGAGCAGATCCGTCTCCCGTGTCCCCGGCGCGCCGCCGCGGACATCGACGCCGGCGCGGCACGGCTCGCGCGTCAGGACAACGGTGCAGCCCGTAGGCCGGGCCCCGTGCGTGAAGTGGCCGACGAGAATGCCGTCGATGTCCGTGAGAGAAGGCCTGCGGCCCTGCTGGCTGTCGAGGTTATTCGGCATAGAAAAATTCAGTGCCGGGGTCAGCGCGGCAGACGCAATGAAACGCTTCCCGAAACTGCGGCGGCTGATCCTGGCCACTGCTCCCTCCGTTGCGGACTCGGTTCCTGTGCAATGCTCGGCACCATCTTATAAATTGCCCGTGTATTCATCAAGGTGACATCCTCCCCCCGGAACAAACGCAAACGCATTCCGTCCAATCGGGTGCAACTCGCGCTGCGCGGTCGATTTTCTTCTGACCACAGATACGCCAGGAAACATGGTCACACAAGGGAGGCATCGATGCTGAAGGAAGGTTCCAAGGCCCCGGCCTTTTCACTCCTCGACGACCGCGGACAGAAGCGGAGTCTGCGGGAATTCGCCGGCGAGAAAAACGTAGTGCTGTTCTTTTGCCCGAAGGCGAACACGCCCGGCTGAACTCGCGAAGCGAGCGGGTTCCACGACGCAAGGGCAAAACTGAGCAGGAAGGATACGGTGGCACTGGGAATCAGCGCCGACAGCAGCGAAAAACAGGCCAAGTTTCGCGACAAATACTCGCTGAACATGCCGCTGCCGGCGGACACGGAGAAGAAGGTCGCAGAGGCCTACGGAGTTCTCAAGCAGAAGAGCTTGTTCGGAAAATCCTTCGCGGGAATCGAACGGACGACGTTCATCATCGGAATGGACGGCAGGATCAAGAAGATCTTTCCCAAAGTGAAGGTGAGCGGCCATGCGGAGGAAGTGCTGGAAGCGCTCAAGGAGAGGTGAGGAGGCCTGGCTCTGCCCGGGCCGATCTCAGCGGGGCAGCCAAAGAGGGATTCCCATGAGGACTTTCATGGGCACTGGTGCACCGTGGAGCTGTCCCGGGCGGAACACCCACTTGCCCAGCGAGTTCAGCAGGGGTTCATTCAGCACCGGATCCGGGCTGTCCTTGATCGACATCTGCTCCATCTTCCCCTCGACGTTGACAACCCCATACACGATGATCATCCGGCGAGGATATTTGCGGACGACGTCGGCGGGGAACGGAGGCTGCTGTTTTTCCACCGGGTAAGGCAGGACAATCCCCTGCTTGCTCTGGCCGGTGCTTACCCCGCCCTGTCCGGTCGCTCCCTCGGCCAAGGCATACTCGAGCGTCCATGACGGAGCCTGATCCGTTTCGTTTTCTCTCATGTCGAGGTAAACGGTGTAGACCTGGGCGTTGGCAAACACTCCGAAATATGGGAGACCGCCGCCGCTGGACTCTGTCGAAATCACGGTCAGCCCGTAGGACGTTTTCACCGGGCGGGGTGGCGGAGTCGGCGAAGATGTGCCCGATGCCGTCCCGGTATCCGACACCCCTCCAATAATCGTGATCCCCGAGAAGGCTCCTCTGCCGGGCCCGGAGCCCGCGCCCGATCCTGTTCCGGTACCCGTACCCGAACCTGTCCCCACGCCCGCTCCGGAGCGCGCACCTGCTCCGGGGCCCGTACCGGAACCTGTCCCGGAGCCCGGTCCTGACCCGGGGCCGGTCCCCGCACCTGTTCCCGATCCCGCGCCGGTTCCGGAGCCCGCGCCCGGACCTGATCCAGCGCCGCTGCCCGCGCCACTCCCGGTGCCGCCAGCGGAGGCCTCGCCTCCCCGCCCCGCACCACTTCCGGCGACTGCTGCCGGCGCAACTGTGGCTTTGCCGGCAGAAGCCTCGGCGGAACTCCCAATCCCGACCGTCGGCGAAGGGGTTTCGCGTTTCAGGCCGGGCTCGGTCTCGGTGGTGGTCAGGTTCGGCTGGGGGGATATGGCAAAACGCCCCCTTGCTTCGCCGGGCGGAACATCGAACGGCGTCGTCGACAGCGCCGGCATGGGGGTCAGCGCCGCCAGGTTCCTGGAATCCGGCCCGCGGCTGCTGGCCGATGACAGCTGCCGGTTGAGAGGCTCCAGCCTCGGAGGCTCCACCACCTGGACCGGCCTGGGCTCGGGCGGAGGGGGGGCGGCCTTCAGCTGTCTCGGCAGCTCGGCGGTAGGTGGTGTTTCTTGATTCTGAACCGCGTCATTTCTGAAAACGCCGTCGGGCAGCACCATTTTCGGTGCATCAATCGGATTCAGGGGCGCAAGCTTCAGAGGAGGCAGAGGAACGGTTGCCTCCCTCGCCTGCGCCTGCGTGTCGGGTCGATCCACGGCCGGCGGCTCCGGGGGCCTGGCGGCTTCGGGAGGATTTACAGGCGGGGCCGGGGGTTCCACCGGGGGAAGAGGACCTGCGTCGGCGACCTGGACGATGTTCGGCAGAGGTATCGGCGGCGGGAGAATCGGCAGATTCGGCAGATCCGGTTGGAGAATCGTCTGGATGCGATTCGTCGGATCCGGAGGATCCGAGAGGATCGGCTGCGGTCCAGGGTAACTCATCCCCTTGGATGCGGGACTCGAGGCGACGGACGGCCCCTTGTCGCGGGAGGTCCCCGATCCCGAGCCGCCGCCGGGCTTGCCCAGGCCCTCTCTGCCGCCCCCCAGGATCGGCAGCCAAAGCACGGTCCTGGGATCGCTGCGGATTATTCTGGTGATTCGTTCAGACCGGCGAGACTGTTCTTCGAGCTTCTTTCGGTGGCTGGGCGCGGGCAGGAGGAAGAGCCCAAGAATCACCACCTCGTGAATCAGGAGCGAATAGAGCAGTCCGCGGGCAGGGAAATACACCCGGCTCAGGCTGGTGGGGGCAAACACCGGAGGATCTTCGTCTCGGGGGATCTGTTCCCTTTCCTGAAGACCCAGTCCGAGATTGAACATCCTCTCACCGCCAGTATCGGTGCGACAGCTCAGCCTTCATCACCTTGACGCGGAAGCCAACCGTTCGTCCGAGACAAGCCGCCATCGTCTCCGCTAAGGCGCCATTTTGGCGCCGGCCCGGCATCCATTCGGATGCAGGGCGCACAAAAGCGGGCAGATAGCATTCTGTTCGTCAAATTCTCGGTTTTTCTGCAGGAAGAATCAAGTACCCACGCAAACTCAAACGTGGTCGAACCGGCGTAAATCCATTCATTGAAACCAATGCTTCATCTTCTCTTCCGAGTCAACTTCACCGGCCACGATGAGATTCCGGTCCGATACGGAAATAGAAATACCCTGGACAAGCTTTTTCGCTCGCAGAATCTGGAGCAGAACCCGGTCCCTGACCGGGTCAAGAGGGATTCCCTTTTGCCGAGGCGTCTGCCTGGCTCATCAGCGATTTCACCCAACAAGAAAATCTCGCCCCTGCCGTTGTTTCGGGTTATACATTAGGCCATTGTGTGTTCGTCCCAAACGGGGTGTATCCCATGAGACAGTACCTGGATCTTCTGAGCGACGTCCTGGCCAACGGCGCCCGCAAGGAGGACAGGACCGGCACCGGCACGCTGTCGGTCTTCGGCCGGCAGATGCGCTTCAACCTGCAGGAGGGATTTCCTGCCACCACCACCAAGCAGCTCTTCATGAAGGGCGTCATTCACGAACTGCTCTGGTTTCTCCAGGGGAGCACCAATATCAGGTACCTCAAGGATCACGGCGTCGGCATATGGGATGCCTGGGCGGACGAGAACGGAGAGCTGGGCCCGGTCTACGGAGCACAGTGGCGTCGCTGGGAGGCTCCGGACGGCCGCGTCATCGACCAGATGGCCGGTCTGGAGCGCCTGCTGAGAAGCAACCCTGACAGCCGCCGCCTGGTAATCAGCGCCTGGAACGTGGGCCAGATAGACAAAATGCGGCTCCCTCCCTGCCACTGCCTGTTCCAGTTCTACACGGCGAACGGGCAGCTCAGCTGCCAGCTCTATCAGCGGAGCTGCGACCTTTTCCTCGGCGTCCCCTTCAACATCGCCTCCTATTCCCTGCTGACGCTTATGCTGGCGCATGTCTGCGGCTATTCGCCGGGCGAGTTCGTCCACACCCTGGGAGATGCCCACATCTATCTCAATCACATCGAGCAGGTCAAAACTCAGCTTGGCCGCAAACCGAGGCCCCTGCCACAAATGCGGATCGTGCGGAGAGTCGATTCAATCTTTGACTTCAAATACGAGGATTTCGAACTTACGGGCTACAACCCGCATCCGGCGATCACGGCGCCGATTTCTGTCTGAGCTCGCGAAGGGAGAGATCGATTTCCTCCCTGGCCGCCGGATCCGCTTCTTTCCAGTAGGCCTCACTAAGTGCTTTCGCGGCTGCGGCACCGGCAACTCTGGCCAATCCCCAGGCGGCATGCCCCCGTACAAGCGGGCTTTCGTCCTTCAGCCGGGTCTCCAGCGTTTCCGCCGTCTCCGGCCGGCCCGAATTCCCGAGCGCAACCATGACATTCCGGACGAATCCATCCCGTTTGGCGCGCAGAATGGGGCTGTGTTTGAAGAGCGCGGCGAAGGTGCGGGGCGTGAGCCCGGCCAGGGCCTCGAGGTCCGGCGCGCAGTGGCCGTGGCGTGGAACGAAGGCGCTCTCCCCGGAGGGTTTGGCAAACCGGTTCCAGGGGCATACCTCTTGGCAGCAGTCGCAGCCGAAGATGCGGCTCCCGATGAGCGGCCTGAGGGAGCGGGGTATGAAGCCCCTGTGTTCGATTGTGAGGTAGGATATGCACAGCCGCGCATCAACGACATAGGGCCCCACGATCGCCTTTGTCGGGCAGGCTTCGATGCACCGGGTGCAGGTGCCGCAGTAATCCTTTGCGGGAGCATCGTATTCAAGCTCGATGTCCAGAAGCAACACCCCGGTGAAAAACCACGATCCCGCCTCCCGGGTGACCAGGCTGCTGTGTTTTCCCATCCAGCCAAGCGAGGAATGAGCGCCCCAGACCTTCTCCATCACCGGGCCGATGTCCACATACCAGAGCGATCCGACACCGGGCGCCTGGTCGGCGATGAACCGCGACAACGCCGCCAGCCGCGCACTCATCAAAATGTGATAATCATCCCCCCGCGCGTACCGGCTGATCTCCCCCTTGAGTGGATCGTTCGTGCCGCCATCCTCGAAATGGTAGTTCATGCCCAGAACGAGAATGGAGCGCACTCCCTGCAGGACGAGCGACGGATCCTTCCGGCGTTCGGCCTGTCTCTCCATGTACATCATTTCCGCGTGCATCCCCGCCGACAGCCACTGGTCGAATCGGTCGGCATGGGGAAGCTGCGAGGCGCGCGCCACGCCCGTTTTGAAAAAGCCGAGCCGGCGCGCTTCCCGGCGAATTCGTGCCGTCAGCGATGCCGGGTTGTCGATTGCAGTGCTCATATCGAGTTCGGAACCATTTTGCCACAGTCGTGACGTAGGGAGGGGAAGAACGCGGACAGAGTCGGACTGAATCCGCGCGCAGGGCTTCTGCCGGCCCACAGGAGGCCCGGATTCACCCACTGGAACTCCGCCGCGCGCACACGGTAGAATTCACCTTTCGAGCGCATGGGAGGCAAATGGTGCAGGTAGGTGCACGCAAAAACCTCGCGAATATTGAGAAGAGGTTCTACTCCGGAGAGCGGCTCGGTCCCCTGGATGCGACGAAGCTCTTTCTGAAGGCGGGCCTCCCGCTGCTTTCCGAGATGGCACACTGGATGCGGCTCCAAAAGCACCCGGAGCCCGTCGTCACCTACATCGTCGGGCGCAACATCAACTACACCAACGTCTGCTGGGTGAAGTGCGGTTTCTGCGCATTCTACCGCCCCCCTGGATCGCCGGAGGGGTACGTCCTGCCCAAGGAGGTCATCCTCGCCAAGATCCGGGAGATGGTGGACGCCGGCGGCATCGAGGTTCTGATCCAGGGCGGTCTGAATCCGAAGCTGAAGCTGGACTATTTCGAGGACCTGTTCCGGTCCATCAAGCAGAATTTCAGGGTCCACATCCACGGCCTCTCGACGAGCGAAATCATGTACATCGCCCACACGGCGAGGTTGACGGTGAGAGAGACCATCGCCCGCCTCAGGGACGCAGGCCTGGACACGATTCCCGGTGCCGGCGGGGAGATCCTGGACGACGAGGTCCGCAAAGAGATCGCCCCCAACAAGGACACCACCGAGGAGTGGCTCGCCGTGATGCGCGACGCCCACTCCCTCGGCATGAGAACCACCGCCACGATGATGTACGGCTCGGTGGACCGCATCGAGCACCGGATCGCGCATCTGCTCAGGATCCGGGAACTACAGGATGATGCCGGAGGATTCACGGCCTTCATCCCCTGGAATTACCAGCCCGAGGGGACCGCCCTGGGCGGCGCCAGGACGTCGAGGGAGGAGTACCTGAGAATGCTCGCGCTCTCGCGGATCTTGCTGGACAACATCGACAACCTGCAGGCCTCATGGGTGACGCAAGGCGCCGAGACCGCCCGGGAGGCGCTGCGCTTCGGCGCCAATGACTTCGGGAGCACGATGTTCGAGGAAAATGTCGTGAAGGCCGCCGGCGCCAGCTTCAGGATGAACGAGCCCGAGATCCGCGAACGGATCCGCGAGGCCGGCTTCGAGCCGCGCCGGCGGAACACGCTCTACCAGCTGGTGGATTGATAAAGAGAAATATCACTTGGCCGCGCACTCTGACAGAACAGACTCCATCCGCGTGGGGATCAGCAGCTGCCTGTTGGGCGAAAACGTCCGTTTCGACGGGGGGCACAAACTAAACACGCTCATCACGGGCCTGCTGGGCGAGCATTTCACCTGGATTCCGGTCTGCCCCGAGGTCGAACTGGGGCTCGGCGCGCCCCGCGAGAGCATGCGGCTGATCGGCTCACCCGATTCCCCGCGCCTCGTCACGCAGAAATCCGGCAAGGACTACACCGAAGCGATGAAGGATTGGGCCGAGAAGCGCGCGCGGAAACTGGAGCCATTGGACCTGCACGGCTTCATCCTGAAGAAGGACTCCCCCTCCTGCGGGATGGAACGGGTGAAGGTCTACGGCAAGAAGGGGATGCCGCAGCGCAAAGGGACGGGGGTCTGGACGGAGGTCCTCATGCGGCGCCTTCCGCTGTTGCCGGTCGAAGAGGAGGGACGATTGCAGGACCCGCTGCTGCGCGAAAACTTCGTCGAGAGGGTTTTCGCATGCTACCGCTGGCGCGAGTTTTTGCGATCGAGCCCGCGCCCGGCAGACCTGGTGAGGTTTCACACGCGGCAGAAGCTGACGCTGCAGTCGCACAGCGAGCCCCACTACCGCAAGCTGGGGCGCCTTGTGGCGCAGGCCGGAAACGCCCGGATGAAGGACCACCTGGACCAGTACGGCAGGATTTTCATGGAAGGGCTGCGCGTGATGGCCACCCCTTCGAAGCACTCCAATGTGCTCTACCACATCCTCGGATTCCTGAAAAAAAACCTGCAGGCCGATGACAAAGCGGAAGTTGTGGAGAGCATCGAAAGCTACCGCAAGCGCCTCGTCCCGCTCGTGGTCCCCGTGACCTTGATCCTCCACCACCTGAGAAGGCATCCGGTGCCTTGGGTCAGCGAGCAGACTTACCTCCACCCCTACCCCGCCGAGCTGATGCTTCGGAACCGCGTTTGACCCTGGTAGATCTCCAGGTCGCGCACTACCACCCGTGGCGGCATGTGATCCAACGTCAAATGTCTACGCCGCTCCCGGTTTCCGCTTGGATAATGTGTGACGACGCATTACCATCGCTCGAGTCTATCCCCGCAGAATGCGGCGCCGAACCAACACGACTTAGTGGAGGAATCATTATGAACCTGGCGAGATTTCCCCGAAGACGCTACACGGAAGGCTTCACACCGCTGGAGGAGGCGCCGAGATTCTCCGCCGCGCTCGGGGGGCCCAAAATATTCATAAAGCGCGACGACCTCCTCGGGCTGGCCGCGGGAGGAAACAAGACGAGAAAGCTGGAATTCCTCGTTGCGGACGCCCTATCGAAGGGTGCCGACACGCTCATCACCTGCGGCGCGGTCCAGTCCAACCACTGCCGGCTCACGCTGGCAGCCGCGGTTAAGGAAGGGCTCAAGTGCAGGCTCGTCCTGGAGGAACGGGTGCCCGGAAGCTACAACCCGGAGGCCAGCGGCAACAACTTCCTGTACAGGCTGCTGGGCGTAGAGAGGATCAAAGTCGTCCCGGGCGGGTCGGAGATGCTGAAGGAGATGCGGGCGGTGGCCGAGGAGGCTGCCGCCGAAGGGCGCAAACCCTACGTCATTCCCGGTGGCGGCTCCAACGAAATCGGCGCCACGGGCTATGTGGCCTGCGCGGAAGAAATCATGGCCCAGATCTTCGACCGGTCGCTCAGGATCGACCGCGTTGTCTGCGCCAGCGGCAGCACCGGCACCCACGCAGGGCTGGTGGTGGGCTTCCACGGCACCAGCAGCGGGATACCGGTAGTCGGGATCGACGTCAGCCGGCCCAAGGAGGTCCAGGAGAATATGGTCTACGACCTGGTCCGGAGAACGGCGCGACACGTGGGGATCGGGGCTGAAATTCCAAGAGAGGCTGTGCTCTGTTTCGGCGATTATGTCGGGCCCGGCTACTCGCGTCCGACCCCGGAGATGGCCGAGGCGGTGCAGCTGCTGGCCCGGACGGAGGGCATCCTGCTGGACCCGGTGTACACCGGCAAGACCATGGCCGGGTTAATCGACCTGGTCCGCAAAGGATTTTTCCGCCAGGAGGAAAACCTGCTCTTCGTTCACACGGGCGGCTCCCCCGCCCTCTTCCACTACATGAACGACGTCCTCAGTAACGACGGTGTCAGGCCTTGAAAATTTAATTTTAGGTCGGGGCAGCGCTCTCATCCGGGCGGTGCCCCCCTTTACCTGACTGCTCTTTCCGCCACCCCAAAGCCCAGGTGGCTGCTTTTCATCGACGTCCATTGTCCAAGATTCCTTCGCTCAAAATCCCTCCTGCTCGTTTGATTTATGGAGGGAAGGCATGGGCAGACGCATACGTATCGAATTTCCCGGCGCCACCTACCACATCATGTCCCGGGGCTTGAACGGTAGCTCGACCTTTCACGATGACTTGGACCGCACGCTCTTCCTGGAAAAACTGGAGCGGCTCACACACCGCGGTCTGCTTCTCGTCTACTCATTCTGCCTTATGTGCAATCACTTCCACCTGCTTTGCAAAACGCCCTGCGGCAGGCTGCCTTCGTCGCCCGCGACGTGCAGGCGTTTCTCGACAACCCCGCCGCCGCCAAGGCGGACCTCCTCCACTGGCTCACGCTGCTGAAATCCGGCGACCGCTACAAACGCATCTCCTTGTTCGACGCGCAAGGCCGCCTGCTCCTGATGCTGCCGCCCGAAGACGATCCGACCGGCCCGATCAAACACAGCCACGTCACCGATGTCTTGCGCGACCCGCGCGTGCAGATGACTGACATCCATCGCGGCGATGCCGGCGACATCCATCTCAACATCGACTTCCCGGTCTTCGCGCCGGCCGCTCAAACGCCCATCGCCGTCGTCCTGCTCGAACTCGACCCGAACCATTATTTCTATCCGCTTGTGCAGTCTTGGCCCACGCCGAGCCGCACCGCGGAAACGCTGCTCGTGCGGCGCGACGGTGACGACGTGCTCTTCCTGAACGAACTCCGCCACCAGAAAGGCGCCGCGCTCGCGTTGCGTGGTTCCGCCAAGGAACCGCGCCTGCCGGCGGCGATGGGTGCGCGCGGCGAGGTCGGCACGACGGAAGGCGTGGACTATCGCGGCGTGCCCGTCGTGGCGGTGGTGCGTGCTTTATAAGCATTTCTATCCCGGGAGGCAAGGGAAAGAGGGTGCGAAGCGGCATGCAGGAGGAAAGCCGGGCGGGAGACGCGGGGCAGGCAGTGCATTGCCGGGCAGGCAAAGGGTCTTCAGGAGGCTGGGAGCCCGGTAATGCGCTGCCTGCCCCGTGTGCCGGCGGCACGAGGCGCCTGCGCTTATCAGTCCCGGACACCCTTCGACCGGACGGCCTATGGGCCGGCATTCGGAATCGTCGCTATCACACTACTGGACAGTGCGGGGCCGGGAGAGGGGAGGGTCGCGAGCTGCGAAAGGATCTTCTGTCCTGCAGCGACCGCTCTGGCGGTGGCGCAGGATGCGGTCAACCACGCGGGGATCCGTAATAAAGGAGACAATCCGCATGCGGCCGCCGCAAGAGCACAAGAGAGGGTCAGCCTCGAAGATTTTCCTTATCAAACGAGCCCATGTGCTGCGGGCCTCCCTCGAGAAACATCCTGGTCAGCTCCATCGCCAAGCGCACCGCTGAAGGAGCATTCTCCATGTTTGAGCTTCTCCCCGTCGGCCTGGTGTTTTTCGCTTCGGGTACGCTCTGTATGGGCTTCAGAAACATCTTCCAGGCCACGGCGCTCGCCATCCGGCATCAGGGACAAAAAACTTCCTTGCGTTCCGGTGGGAGGACATTGCAAGCGCAGGCCGCACGAAGCTTAAAACGCGCTTCTCGTCCCGATTGCGGCCTTCGGGGGAAGAATCATGCGGCATTGAGCGGGGCGCCCGCGCTTACGGGATCCCGACGGCGTCCGCGTCCTTTGCCGCGCTTGGGCTTGACAGGAAGAGTTCATTGTTACACAATGTGTCACATGAAAAGCATATCGATTCGCGAACTTCACGAAAAGACCGGGGATTGGATCCGCAGGGCCGAACAGCATGGCGAGATCTATGTCACGGACCGCGGCCGGATGGTGGCCAGGATTGTGCCCCACGCCGGCCAAGCCGGAAAGCCTTATTTTTCGCGGCGGGCGGTTTCGCGCGCATTTCGAAGGCTTATGGACCAGGGGAAGCTGCGGGGCGGTACCGACAGCACGCACGGCATCTCCGCGGACAGGGATAGGGTTGTCTCGTGATCTATTTTGACACCAGCTATATCGTGCGCCTGTACTTCGAGGATCCGGGATGGGAAAAGATCCGCCGGCTCGCGGCGACCGATCATATCGCCTGCAGCCTGTTGGGACGCGCCGAAGTCCTGGCAGCCTTCCACCGGAAACTCCGGGAGGGAGCGATCCATCATCGGGATCTCCGGATCCTGATCGAGCAGTTCGGAATGGAATGCGATCGAGGAGCTTTTCAATGGTTGCCGTTTTCCCATGTCCTCGTGGCGGGGCTGCACACTACTTATGCAAACCTCCCCAAGTCCGTGAATCTCAGGGCGAGTGACGCCGTGCATCTGGCATGCGCCGCGGAAAACCGGTTTACCGAGATTTACTCCAATGACCAAAACCTGCTTGCCGCCGCTCCCCATTTCGGCCTGCGCGCCCAAAACGTGATTTAGCGCGAAAACTCCGACTTATGGAGAAGGGCAAAACGCGGATCAGCACCCCGTATGGTAGATAAATTACACCGCACCGCAACTTATTGCGGAAATGGTTGGTCGGCCAGCGGTTCCAAAGGAGACTGCGCACTTGGTCTTGAGGCTGGCCAAGGAGAACCCTCGCTGGGGTTATAAACATATCCAGGGCGCGATACGGAATCTCGGGTACAGCATCTCGGATACGGCGATCGCAAATATATTGAGGGCACACGGGATTGTATTGCCACAATCGAACGCCAGCTGGAACGCAGCCGCATTGCGGATTTCTAGCGCTGCATCGCCGATACAACCGCCGAGGAATGGGCGCCAGAAATTAAATTTTCAAGGCCTGACACCGGTGGTTTAGTGGACGGAGCAGGAGACGCAGGGATCGTAGGACCTCACCAGCATGGAGCAGAGCAACTCCAGCTTCTCGTCCGTCATCCCCTTAACGGCGAATTGCTTCGCCAGCGCCGGCAGATCCTGGTGGATATTGGCGTTGTTCTGCGTCGTGGGAATGATGCAGTTGGCACGCTCGATCCGTCCTTCCTTGTCGTACACGTAGTGGTGGTAGAGGATGCCCCGCGGAACTTCCACCGCGCCGACGCCCTCGCCGGCCCTGGGCTCGACCTTCACCATGGTCTCCGCCCCTTCCATCTCCGCCAGTTCCTCGATCAGCCGGATCGCGTCGTAGGTCACGTGCACGACCTCGATCAGCTGGGCGACGTTGTTCATGAACGGATTGTGGTTGACCGGGGCAAGGCCCATCGCCTTGGCCACGCGGACCGCTTCGGGGTGGAGCAGGTCGTAGTTGTTGTTGAAGCGCGCCAGGGCCCCGACCGCAAACGAGTCCCGCGACAGGCGGCACCACTTGGAGGTGTTGTTCTTGTCGACGTACTCGTTGGTCATCCTCAGGTAGTCGGCTTCCGGATATTCCACGCCGTCGGTGGAAACCAGCTTCCCGCCGATCCACGGGTATTCCTTCTCCCCTTTGAGCGACACGAACTCCGTCTCCCGCTTGAAGCCGGGGATCTCGAAGGTGGCGAAAAGCGAGGCGGTGGCCTCAACGTCCGCCACCGAGCGTTTCAGCTCGTCGGCCAGCGCCAGGAGCTTCTCCTTGTCGGGCATGGCCGCCACGCCGCCGACCTGCAGCGAAACCGGGTGGGTGGTCCGGCCGGCCACCAGGTCGCACAGCCGGTTGCCGATCCCCTTCAGCCGGCGCGCCATGTGCACCACCTCGGGATTCGACTCGATCAGCGGCAACACGTCGGGCAGCCCGACGAAATCCGGCGCCGCCAGGAAGAACAGGTGCAGGTAGTGGCTCTGCAGCGTCTCGCCGTGCTTGGCGAGCAGGCGCAGCCTGGCTGCGGCCTCCGGTATGATCACGCCGAGGGCGTGCTCCGTGGCCCGCAGGCTGGCCAGGCAGTGGCCGATGGAGCAGATGCCGCAGATCCTGGCCGTCAGGATGCCGGCCGTGCTGAAGTGCTTGCCCTTGAGCATGACTTCGAAGAACCGCGGCGTCTCGACGACGTCCCAGCGCGCCTCCTTGACCTGGCCGTCCTTGACCACGACCTTGATGTTTCCGTGCCCCTCGATCCGGGTGAGATGGTGGACATCTACGTTCAGATTGATCTTCATGCTTGCACCTTCTTAAGCCTTGAAACCGCCGAAAAAGTTCAGCCTCTCGGAAACCTCCCGGTCACTGAAGCCCTTGGCCGCCGCGAGCGCGAGAAACTCCTCCATGTTGAGGTCGGGCGCCGGTCCCCGGCACCCCCAGCAGCCCAGGCCGCCGGCCGGGCAGGGGGCATCGCAGCCCCCGATGGTGATGGATCCCAGGCAGAGCATGCCTCTCTCGAAGGTGCAGGTCGTGTAGCGCTGCTTGCACTCGTAGCACACCGGATAGCTGGGGAACTCATACGGGATGTCCCAGACGACGTGCTGCACGATCCGCTCGAACTCCGCCTTGGAAATCGGGCACCCGGGGATCTCGAGGTCGACCGGCACGATTTCCTTGAGCGACCGGACGGGGAGGGTTTCCTTGGGATCCTTGCCGTACACCTCGCGGTTGGCCTCCTCGAGGTCGTAGGCGTTTTTCAGTTTGTGCACGCCGCCGAAGCAGGCGCAGGATCCCATCGCCACGAGCACCTTGGCGCGCTTGCGAATCTCCCGCAGGCGCTCCACTTCGTCGTACCGGCTGATCGAGCCCTCGATGAAGGCGATGTCGTAGTCGCCGCCGTCCGCCGAGGAGACCTCGCGGAACTTGACGATCTCGATCGCCTTCAGAAAATCGACCAGCGTCTCTTCCTTGTTGGCCAGCTGCAGCTCGCAGCCTTCGCAGCTCGTGAAGTCGAAAACCGCCACCCGTGGCCGGGTCGGTTCAATGCCGAGATATTTCATCGCACCACCCTGATTAAATCGCTTCCTTGAGGTTGATCACGGTCCAGTAGTCGAAAACCGGGCCGTCCAGGCAGACGTATGTGGAGCCCACGTTGCAGCGGCAGCATTTTCCCATCCCGCAGTGCATGCGCCGCTCGAGGGACACGAACATGCGGTGTCGCGGCATCCCCATGTCGCTCAGCTTGTTGCACACGAACTTGAACATGACGGGCGGGCCGCAGACGATGGCATAAGTGTCCGCCATCGACACGTCCAGGCCGTCCAGCAGTTTCGTGACCAGCCCCACCGGCCCCACCCAGTTCTTGTCGGCCTTGTCGACGATGATGGACAGGTTGACGCCGTCGATGCGCCGCCACTGCTCGTACTGGTAGTCGAACAGCAGCTGGCTCGGCTCTGCCGTCCCGTAGAGGATGTGCACCTTGTTGAAGTCGGAGCGGTTTTCCGTGACATAGTAGATCGGCGCCCTCAGGGGAGCCAGCCCGAGCCCGCCGGCGATCAGCAGGATGCTGTGCTGCTTCATCTGCTCCATCGGGAAATGGGTGCCGAACGGCCCGCGGAGACCGACGCGTGCGCCCCGTTTCGCCTTGTGCAGGACGCTCGTCACCACCCCGGCCTTGCGGATGCAGAGCTCGATGAAGCCCTTCTGCGAAATGGAGCTGGAGATCGAAATGGGGACCTCGCCGTAGCCCGGCACCTCGAGCATCACGAACTGTCCCGGGAGGAAGGTGAAGCGCTCCCGCTCGGCTTCGTCGATGATCCGGATGTGGAACAGCTTCTCCTTGTCCGTAAGGCGGATCACGTTCGAAATTTCAGCCTGGAAAACCTTGTCCACGTTCTGCAGGCGGCTCCGCCGGTTGAAGTCCAGCGGCAGGAGCATGGCGCTCTCTTTGGTTACGTCGTAAGGGTGCAGCAGAGTCGTCATTGTTTCTCCTCCGCGTGAAGATCACTGATAATGTCGGGCGGGTTTATGCCTGCCAGGCAGACCCGGCTGCAGCGGCCGCAGCCGACGCACTTGGGCTCGTCGTACGCCTCCACAAAACCGCGGTGCTGGTGATAGTAGCGGTATTTCAGGCGGGTCGTCCGGTGCGGCCTGAAATTGTGCCCCCCGGCCACCATGGCGAAGTCCACCAGGTTGCAGGAATGGAGCCGCTTCACTTTCGCGCCCTCGGAGTTGTCCATGGAGACCCGTTCGGTGATGCCGTAGCAGTAGCAGGTCGGGCACACCATGGCACAGCTGCCGCAGCTGAGGCATTTCCCTCCCCATTTCTTCCAGACTTCCGACTCGAACTCGAGATCCAGCAGATTCGGCAGGTTGTGCAGGTCGACCTCGATCTTGTACCCGGCGGCGATGCCCTTGCGGACTTCCAGATATTTTTGCGTGTCCTTCTCCGAAACCTCGCGCACCCTGACGCGCTGCAGCGTGGTGAAGCCCCTGTCCGAGTCGATCGCGACGAAATACCGGTCGCCAAGGTCGGTTAGGAAAAGGTCGAACCCGTGGTTCACCGTGTCGGTCCCCATGGAGCGGCAGAAGCCCTTTTCGCAGGGCTCGTGGTCGATACCCACGATGAAGGTGTTTTTCCGGCGCGAGACGTAGTAAGGGCTCGGAAAGGAGTTCTTCGCCATGACCTTGTCGAGCTTCACCAGCGCCGCGATGTCGCAGGCGTGCATCCCGATGATCGCGCGCGGCCAGACCCGGTATGAGATATCCTGCTTCCATCCCTCCTCGTCGAACCTGTACGTGGAGAGGTTTTCCTTATAGGGCAGGAAGTAGGTCTTGGCCGAGTACTCGGTGGTCTCGTAGGCGAGGTCGATCTCCTCGAAGGACTTCACCGGGAGATACTGATGGATGGCGGTCCCGTTTTCGCGCGTCCCCACCCGCTTCGGAGCTATTACTTCATTTGATTCCAGGATGATTGCCACCAGCTTCTGGAATTCGTTCTTGTCAAGAATTCTGAATAGCATCGTTCCAGTCTCCTCTTTCAGAATTACTTGAATATCAGGGTGGATCCGGGCAGTCAAACCAGAACAACTAATACCTGGGACAACTATTATTTTACTGGCGCGAATTAAAGCAATTAATGCCCTTGTTTCAACTTTGCCGCAGGCGCCGGGAGCGTGTTGTCCGCTGTCCCGCCCGGGATTTGCGCTTGGCCTGGACCTGCCGGGCGTGATAAAACCTCGGCCCATGACTTCCACCAGCGATGAGGCCGCGCAGCCTGCCCTCCGCCGCGCGTTGGGCCCCTGGGACCTGACCGCCATCGGCATAAACCAGGTGATCGGCGGGGCCATCTTCCTGATGCCCTCGCAGGTCGCGGCGCAGGTCGGCGGCTGGGGCTGGATCGCCTTCATCCTGGCAGGAATCGCCTCGCTCTTCGTGGCTCTCTGTTTCGCCGAGGTCGGAAGCCGGTTTGAGCGGACCGGCGGCCCCTACCTTTACACGCGGGCTGCCTTCGGGCGCTTCGCCGCCTTCGAAGTCGGTTGGATGCAGTGGTTTACACGCGTCAGCAGCCATGCCTCCGTGGTTAACGGCATCGCGCTTGCCCTGGCCTTTTACTGGCCGGCCGCCTCTTCCCGCGGCGGCCGGGCCGCCGTCATCATCGGGCTGACCGCTGTCCTGACCGCGATCAACGTCGCCGGAATCCGCCAGAGTTCCTGGGTCGTCAACGCCCTGACCATAGGCAAGCTCGTCCCGCTCGGCATCTTCATCGCCGTGGGGCTCTTCTTCGTCAACCCGGACCTGCTGCCCCCGCTGGAGCCCGTCAGCTGGCTGCAGGCATCCACCGCGGCGCTTCTCCTGATTTTCATCTTCGGCGGGTACGACGTCATCACCGTGCCCGCGGGCGAAGCCAGCGATCCCCGGCGCCATCTTCCTTTTGCCATGGTAATGACCATTGCCGCGGTCACGGTGATCATGACCCTCGGCCAGTTCGTCTCGATGGGAACCCTGCCCGGCCTGGCGGCATCCAGCACGCCGCTGGCCGACTCGGCATTCCTGTTCATGGGAGCGGGCGGCGCCCTGATGATCGGCGTCGGGTCGGTGATTTCCATGACGGGAAACAACGCCGGCCAGATTCTGACCGGTTCCAGGATGCTTTTTGCCCTGGCGGAAAACGGCGAGCTCCCCGGCTGGTTCGGGCGCGTGCATCGGAGGTTCCGCACACCGGCCAACGCGGTGCTCTTCTCGGCGTCCGTCGCCCTCGTCCTGGCGCTCACGGGCTCCTTCGTCTTCATGGCGGTGGTCAGCGCCATTGCCCGCCTGGTCACCTACACGGGCACCTGCGCCGCCACCCTGGTCCTGAGATCGCCCCGGTTCTCCGGTCGGGTGAATCCGCCGACATTCACGATCCCCTTTGGCAGCATCATACCGGTGCTGGCGCTGCTGACATCCATGCTGATCCTGGTGGGGGCGAAGCCCGAACAGATCTACGGGGGCCTGGCTGCGCTTGCGGCCGGCGCGATCCTGTTCGGACTGAACAACCTGATGAGAGCGCGCGGCGCGCGCGCCGGCCAATACTAGGAGGACACCGTGCAGAAAGGCACCAGGCTAGCGCTACTTTCCGGGGCAGTTCCGTTTGTGACGCTGGTCTTTTCGCTCCCCTTCGTCAACCGGATCGAGCCTCGAATTCTAGGCCTCCCCTTTGTCCTGTTCTGGATCCTGCTCTGGGTCGCGCTGACGCCGCCG
The DNA here is from genome assembly GCA_037444305.1 of Acidobacteriota bacterium. GTDB lineage: Bacteria > Acidobacteriota > UBA6911 > UBA6911 > UBA6911 > JBBIMP01. Next base: position 18,100 of record JBBIMP010000047.1, on the reverse strand, counting down.
GCGCTCCTGGCCGCCTACCTGCTCGAGAAAAAATACAACCGCAGCCGTTTTTCGACCGATCTTGCCCATACCTGCGACCAGGATTGTCTTCGTGTCCGGACCGCCCAGTCGAGCTTCGAGGTACTGAGCCACCAGGCCGTGAATACCCTGCTTGTGGTTGGAGCGGAAACCGAGGCGAGACGCGGTCCTAGCCAACCTCCCCGCAGCACTGCCAAGACGGTTCAGGATCACGGAAGCCGTGTTTCCCTCCTGCGCCGACTTCAGGGCGGCCTGTAGCTGGCCGGCAATCTGGGCTTCACCCAAAGCCAGTGATTCCATGCCCACTGCTACTCGCAAAAGACGAGCTGCGGCCGCTTCGCCCATGAACACCACGGGCGTCGGGAAAACATCCGGAGGCAGCAACGCCTGCTCCCATAGGCTTACCATCCTCGCCTTGAGCATCTGTGCCAACCAAGACGGCTGTTCCGTGGAAATGATCCACTCCACGCGGTTACAAGTCTCCAGGGTCATGAATCCGGCACAAGGATCGATTCTGCGAATCGCCTCGAAAAGGCTTTGCCGACTCTCGCGCGTACTCACCAGCCACTCGCGCAACGCGGTTGGAGCACTCCGGAAATCGCAGGCGACGACGGCCAACGGGATGTCGGGACGAGACGCTGCTCTCATCGTGCGCCCTCCCGCAGCCTGGATTTCTCACCAGGTTTCGTCGCGAGGAAGTACGCAGCCTGGCTTGCAGCGGAGAATCCGCTCTCCACGGCATGCTCCATCCCCACTCCCGTCAGGTAGTTGCCGGCCAAGAAAAGTCCGGGGAGTCGATGCAGGTCAGCGGTCAAGGCTGCGATTCTTTCCGGATGGTCCGGGAGTAGTTGCGGAATGGCGTGGGGATAGCACAAGACTCGCAAGAGACGTGCTCCGTCCACGGGTATGCCGAAGATGAGTCGATGTTCTTTGACCACCAGATCTGCGAGTTCCTGGTCCGTCAACTTCATCGCCTCGGGGTCGGCCATTCCGGCGCAGAAGGAGGAGAGCAAGGGGATCCCCTGGGGGGTGCGGTCGGTGAAGAGCTGCGAGCTGAAGATGGTGCCCAAGGTGCGCAGTCCGCAAAGACGCGGCACCAGGAAGCCAAAACCGCTGGGGAGTTTTTCCCCGTCCGCAGCGCTCCAGTGCACCACCGTAACGGGCGCCATGGGCACCGAACGCAGCAGGTCCGCTGCCCTGGGCGCGCATCCTTCCATAAGTGCTGCGGCTTCCTGCGGAGGGACAGCCACTACGACGGAGCGGCCCTCCCATTCACCCACTTCGGCTCTCACGCGCAGTCCACCGGCTGCGGCCGCAACTGCCCGAACCCGAACTCCGAGCCTCAGGGAGTCGCGCAACTCGACACCCAGGCGCTCTGTGAGTCTGCCCAGTCCGCCTCGGAAGCTGAACAGTCCGCGCCGCGGTTTTCGTCCCTCCCGTGCCAGTCGTTTACGTTTGGCGCGCAAATAGTTGATGGCGCCCAGGATCATCGAACCGGACTCGCGTTCAAATCTCCAGAATTTCGGGAAGGCAGCCCTGGCGCCAAGCATACGCACATCTCCAGCGTAGATGCCTGAGACAAAAGGCGACATGATGTAGGTGGCGGCTTCAATACCGAATCGACGGCAGAAGAAATCCCAGGCTGTGTCTTCCTCCCTGGCCCCGCCGGCAATCAGAGGCTCCATCGCAAGTCGAAGCTTGGCCCGCAAGCTGAGCAGCGGAGTGCGCACAAACGAGACCAGCCCCATCGGCAGCGGCAAAAGCCGGCCATCGCGCAGGATGTAGCGGCTGGAGGAGGCAGCGGAAACGGGTTCAGCGGCTTCTGTAAGATCCAGTTTTTCGGCCAGCCTCCAGATACTCTCAGAAGAGCCCATGAAGCTGCTTGGCCCTGTCTCCAGGCAAAACCCGTCCTGCCGCAAGGTGCGTACGTTTCCGCCGGGCATCTCGTTTGCTTCCAGGATCAGCACTGAGAGCCCCTGTCGCCCGAGCTGAAGCGCGGAAGTGAGACCGGCGACTCCGGCGCCTATGACGATGACGTCGTACATCACTGTCCCTCCCAGCTTGCCAGGGCCTTCCGAACCATGTCGGCCAGGGCGTCCAGATAGACGGATGAGGCTCCCGGCGCGGCCGCCCGTCGATAAGAGCGGATGCCGGCTTCGAGACACTGCGCCCGAAAATCGACGTCAAGGTCGTAGAGCGTCTCCAGATTCTCGGTTGAAAAGGTGATGGGCTGGACGACCAGTGTATCTGCGTTGGAAGTCCGAATATCGGCGAGGGCTTCCTCCAGACTGGGTCCCTGCCAGCGCAGGGGGCCGACACGGCTCTGGAAAGCCAACGTCCAGGGAAGTCCATCGCCGGCCTCCTGAGCCAAAAACGCCGCAGTGCGTCGGACCTGTGGGACGTAGGGATCGCCCTTCGCGACTTGCCGCAACGGAATGCTGTGAGCACAGAAAAGGAGGTGCACTTGGCTCACGGACTCAACTCCGCGCAGGGCTTTCTTCGTCTGCAGAGCCAGTGATCGGATGAAGCCAGGATGGTCGTGATGGTCCGAAACCACGACGTGGGAGAAACGTCCTCCGAGCTGACGACTCAGATCGTCCAGCGCAGATCGCGTGGTTGCCCATGAATACTGGGGATGGAGTGGAACAACCACCAGTCTGACGACCCCTCGATCGGCCAGATCGGCCAGTGCTTCGCCGATCCGAGGCTTCGAATAGCGCATGGCGAAAGTCGTCGGCATCGCCAGTTTGGACTCCAAGCCGCCGGCCAAGCGCCGGGTTTCCGCCAAGATAGGAGAAGCTCCTCCAATGATGCGATAGCGTTCCCGTGACGCAGGCGCCCTGCGGGATGCGATCCATCGAGCCAAGGATCGCCGGTAAAGCCGCCCGAACGGCAGGCGGATCATCCAGGGATCCGAGAACAGCTCGGTCAGATACGGCTGCACCTCGTCTGGAGAGGATGGCCCACCCATGGCCAGGAGCAACACTCCACGAGCGTTGTCCCCATTAGCGTGCATAAGGTTCTCTTTGTGGCTCAGACCCAACATCTCAAATGGTCTTCGAATACCTCCCATTGCCTTCCGCTGACGAGAGGTACTCGTCAAAGCACATGCAGATGTTGCGAATGAAGAATCGGCCCATCCTGGTCACGGAGATCGAGTGCGTAGAAATGGAGACCAGGCCATCCTGTTCCAGCAGTCGCAGCGCCTGAAGTTCGCGCTCGAAGTGGGTGAAGAAATTGATCCCGCGCGCGCTCTCGAGGGCGGGGATGTCCAACCACAGATTGCAGAACAGGTCCAGGATCAGAGCGCGGCGCAACTCGTCCTCGGGCGTCAACACGAGAGCCTTGGCCCACTTCGATCGGCCGTTTCGGCGGATGTACTCGTCGATTTCCTTCACGTTCTGGGTATACGTGCCGCCGACGGAGGAAATCGCCGAGGCTCCCAGTCCCAACAGATCCAAACCACGTTGGGTAGTGTAGCCCATGAAGTTCCGCGTAAGTGTGCCATCCTCAAGCGCCTGGACCAGCTCGTCTTCCGGACGGGCGAAATGGTCCATCCCTATGTGAACGTAGCCGGCCGCGGCGAGCCGGTCGCACGCCACGCCGAACAAAGCGGTTCGTTCATCAGCGTCGGGCAAATGGTAGCTTTCCAGGGCGCGCTGATGTGGGCTCACCCAGGGGACGTGGGCGTAGCCGAAGATTGCGATCCGCGACGGCCGAAGCGCCGCGATACGATCGACAGTGCGGGCGAACGACTCCGGTGACTGGCCGGGAAGTCCATATATTAGGTCAAGATTGACGGCATCGGCAGCCCGACGATGCAGATGGCAGAGAAGCCGGGCCAGGTGCTCCTCAGCCATCTGACGCCCTACCATGCGCTGGACTTCCTGATCGAGGTCCTGGACGCCGAAACTGAAACGATTGAACCCGAGCTCGATCAACAAATCCAGGTACGCGCAGTCCACCCGCCGGGGATCGATTTCGACGGAACGTTCACCCTCCGGTGCGAGATGAAGAAGACGCGACAGGGCCTCAATCAGCCGGCGCATCTGCACCGGCCTCAAAAACGTCGGTGTACCCCCGCCGACGGCCAACTGGAGGACGGGTCGCTCAAAGTCCAGCATGCCTGCGTAGCTGTCGGCTTCGGCCTGCAGCGCCTTGATGTAGACATCCACGGCTTCGGTGTCTGCGCCGGTTGTCGTGTGACAGCCGCAATACAGACATCGTGTCCGGCAGAACGGGATGTGGACGTATAACGAGAGGCCTCGATGCGGTCCATTTGACTTTCTCCAGCAGTCCAGGATTGCGGCCTCTTTGAAATCATCCCTGAACTGCAGGGTGGTAGGGTAGCTGGTATAGCGTGGTCCGCTCCGCTGATATCTCAGCAGCAGCTCCCGTGGAATCGTGGAGGGACTGACGACCGCAGATTCGCGGCTGTCGATGCGACGGGATCGACTATCCTGCATAGCTCTCCATCGAGTTTCGAGGCACCTTGCCCGTGTCGACGACAGCCCGAACGAAAGCGTCGATCCCTTCCAGCGGCGTGTCGGGCAGAAGCCCGTGCCCAAGATTGGCGATGTGCCCACGACCTTGCGTTGCATCGACCATGTCAAATACCTTCATTCGGATAGTGGCTTCCGGAGCGAAAAGCACTCCCGGATCCAGATTCCCTTGCACGGCGGGCCGTGGGGAACCGAGACGGCTGCAAGCCTCGATGAGGTCGATTCGCCAATCCAGGCCGAGGACGTCAGCGCCGCAGTCGTGCGCGGCTTCGAGCAGGTGGCTCATGCCGTTGATGTAGTAAATGACCGGAGTCCCTCTCTTGTGAAGCCGGTCTACAATGCCCTGTACATGCGGGAGGACGTATTCCCGGTAGTCCCTGGCCGAGAGTTCACCGGCCCAGGTGTCGAAAAGCTGCACGGCGTCTGCCGAAGCCTCAACCTGCAGCTCAAGGTAGTCGGCGACGACGGCCGAGACTCTGTCCATCAAGGTGTCGAAAGAGACGCGATCGCGGTACATCATTTCCTTGGTGCGCCGGAAGTATCGGCTGCTTCCACCTTCGATCATGTAACAAGCCAAGGTAAAAGGCGCCCCCGAAAAACCGAGCAAAGCTCTTTCCCGGCCGAGTTCACGGCGTACGATGCGAATGGCCTCGGCTACATAGCCGAGCGCGTGCGTTGTCTCCGGGCTCCGAAATCGGGCGACTTCTGTGAGACCATGGACCGGTGGGTCCAGACTCATCTCGGGAAAGATCTCCACCGTCTGTCCCATGGCTGCCGGCACCACCAGGATGTCGCTGAAGACAATCGCCGCATCCAGGGGAAAGCGACGCAGGGGCTGAAGGCTGACTTCGGCAGCCAGTTCCGGAGCGCGACACACTTCCCAAAAGGAAAAGCGGGAACGGAGTTCTCGATATTCGGGCAAGCTGCGTCCAGCCTGGCGCATGATCCAAACCGGCGGTCGATCGGGCATCCCGCCCCGACAGGCAGTGAGAAAACGCTCCCGGGCATTCATCGTTCCATCTTCAAGGGTACTGGCCGGCAGCGCCGACGAGTCTGTGTTGCTGCAACCTGGGTTCGACACGGAAGGCAAGTTAGCATAACTGGAGTCGCCAAATGTCACGGGATGGTCACAGTGCCGCTGAGGCGCGACTGTGCAGGAAGGGTTGGATTGAAGACGGGCCGGCGAATAACGCGGATGAACGGAAGCGACCGAGCAAGGTCGTGTCTGCCTGGCGGGTGCGAAGCCCGCCCCGGAAGGTCTAGCCAGTGACAGGTTCATGTACGCGCACACGGGTGGTGCAACGCCGAAACGGGGGTGAGCGCCCGGGGAGATCCCAGAGCTTTAGGTGTCGCAGGATCTTTTCGATGATGCGCGGGCTGTCGATGAAACTGATGAGGCGTAAACAGCTGCCGCATTGGGGGCAAGTTAATGGATCGATAAGATGAAGCCGATCCTGTGCTCTGCCGGTGCTGCTTCCTCCGGCTGAAGTTCGTGAGCCTGATCGACGCACCCGGCGTCATCGGAGAGAGTCCGGCGGCGCCTCAAACTCTGGGACCTGTTACCGGCGTCCCACAGGGAGACTTGACAGGACGCTCAGATCGGCGTTGAAGCGCACGGCCGTGACAACCACCTGCGATCCGCCGGACACCGTCCCCTGCACCGTCCCAACGAAGTTGGCAAGATCCAAACCGGGGAATAGCTCCGTGGCATACCTGCCTTATCACCTCCCTGGCGGCTTTATTGGCGTGAGCGATTTCCTGGACGACATCGGGATTGGGACGAAAACGATGAATCCCGTAAGCCTGAAGGCCTCTGCGGAGTGATTTCACCCCCAGATTCAGCTGAAGAACCTGGAGATCAATCCTTCTGTGGCGCGCCTGGGCCAGTTTGACTTGATGCGCGGGGCGGAAGCGCCCACCGGGCGGAAAAAGCCCCATCCATCCGGCTTGCCGCGCGGGATTCCGCATGACGTCCACGGCTGTCCTGTGCTATTCTCTTTCACTACGAAAAAGAAAACTACTGCCTTTTCGATCCGGGAACTCCGAAGCTGACAGATCCGATGCCGAAGACGCAGGAGACAGTTGACTACAAACGCTGTCGCTTTTCGACGCGGCTGCCGGCCGGAAGCCGGTATACCGCATCGCATCAGTGGCTCGCCGAGGAATCTCCGGGAGTGTGGCGAGTGGGTTTTACGGAATTCGCCACCAGGATGCTGGGAGACCTGGTCGACTTCGGCTTCGACGTTCGCGAAGGAGATCCGGTCGAGATCGGCCAAACGATCGGCTGGGTGGAAGGATTCAAAGCCGTGACGGATCTGTTCTGCATCCTCAAGGGTGAATTCGCCGGAACCAACCCCGAGCTGGAAGAGGATGTGGCGTTGATCGACACGGAGCCCTATGATCGAGGCTGGCTTTATCGGGTGAAAGGGGCGCCGGAGTCTGCGAGCGTCGGCGTAGAGGGCTATATCGGGATGCTCGATGCGACGATCGACCGCATGCTCGAGCAGCAATCCGGAGGGCAAGCGGATTGAGCAAAGCCAATTACATCATGATCGGGGGCTTTCTCGGAGCGGGCAAGACCACGGCCATCCTCAAACTCGCCCGGCGCCTGCGCGGCTCCGGCCTCCGAGTCGGTTTGATCACGAACGATCAGAGCTACGGCCTCGTCGACTCGGCTCTGCTCCGCTCGCGGGGATTCCCCGTGGAGGAGATCACCGGCGGTTGCTTCTGCTGCAAGTTCAATTCGCTCCTGGAGGCTTCCAAACGATTGTCCGTTGCTGCCCGGCCCGAGGCGTTTATCGCCGAGCCGGTCGGCAGCTGCACCGATCTCAAGGCCACCGTCAGCTACCCGCTCCGCCGCATGTACGGGGACAGCTTCAGGATCGCCCCGCTTTCCGTTCTGGTCGATCCGCTGCGCGCCCTTCGGATCCTGGGACTGGAGGAAGGCAGGGCGTTCTCGTCCAAGGTGCTTTACGTGTATCGGAAGCAGCTCGAGGAGGCGGAGACCATCGTGATCAACAAGGCGGACCTGTTGGCTCCCGATCGGCTGGAATGCCTGAGATCGGTGCTGGCGAGCGAGCACCCGCAAGCCGAAATATTCGTGATCTCCGCGCGCAACGGGAACGGATTGGAGCCATGGTTCGATCGCATCCTGGGCCGCGAGTTGGGCTCGGTCAATGCTCCAGAGCTCGACTACGAGCTATACGCCGAGGGGGAGGCGCTGCTAGGCTGGCTGAATTGCACGGTGCTCCTGTCGGGCAGTGCGGCCTTCGACGGGAACGCGTTGTTGTGCGACCTTGCGCACCGCATAGGCCGGGGCCTCCTTGCCGGGGACTATGAGGTTGCGCATCTGAAAATGACACTGTCTCCGGACGAGGACGGCGGCGACATCGGCGTCTGCAATCTCGTACGCGGCGATGCTGAGCCGGAACAGTCACATCGCCTTCAGGCGCCGCTGGAGAGAGGAGAGCTCATTCTCAACCTGCGGGCGGAGTCGGATCCGGAAGAGCTCCGTGGCATCGTCCTCCGGTCGCTGCAGGAATCTGCGGTCCGGGCAGGAGGAGTGGACGCCCGGATAGAGCACATGGAGCATTTCCGGCCGGCACGTCCGGTTCCGACGCACCGGATGGCGGGGCTGCAGGAACAGGCAAAGGATGGTGGCGAGATTTTTCAAAACCAGGACGGCAGCGGAGCGTGAGTAGGAGAGCAGGCATGACGGCCGGAATTCTCTACTGCCACTGCAAATATGCCCAGGTGGTGTCCTCCAAGGTAAAGGAGGAGGTGCTGGATCGCCTTTCTGCCTCGAGGCGCGACTTCGACGTCGTCCCCGATCTGTGTGAGCTGTCCGCGCGGAAGGATCCAAAACTCCGGGAGTTGTCCGCCGGCGGCGCCGTCAAGATCGCAGCCTGCTATCCTCGGGCCGTCCGGTGGCTGTTTTCCGCTGCCGCCGCACCGCTGCCGGAGAACGCCAGAGTGCTGAACATGCGCACCGATCCCGCGGAAACGATCCTGCAGGAGATGCTCAAAGAGGACGCAGTGGCAGAGGAGGCCTCAATGACAGCCCCGGGCGACGCCTCTCTTCGCGTGGTGCTCTACGAGGGCGGCGGGAGCCGCCCCCTGGCCGATGCCGACCGAACGGCGATCCTGCGAAACCTGCTCGAAAGCGGGTACGCGGTTTCAAGCAGGCGCGCCGACGGTGGAGTGAGCGGGCTCGCATCCGGCACGCTGCTGGTTCTCGGGCGTTTCCTCGGGGAGAGGCCGGCGATCGCGACCGACATGAGCGGACAGGTTCAAGTCCTGTTCCGTGACATCGAGGGGGTCGAGGCGGCATCTGTCCCTCCTCTCGTGGAGTCCATTCGAGAAGAGGCACAGGTCCCTGAGCCCGGAGCATGGCATCCCTGGTTCCCGGTGATCGACTACTCCCGTTGCACCAATTGTCTGCAGTGCCTTTCCTTCTGCCTGTTCGATGTCTACGGTGTCTCCCCGGAAGGAAAAATCGAGGTCCGGAACCAGGACCACTGCAAGACGAATTGCCCCGCCTGCTCGCGTGTCTGCCCCGAGGTGGCGATCATGTTTCCGAAGTATCGCCACGGCCCCATCCACGGGGGAGAGATCGGCGCGGACGACCTCCGGCGCGAGTCAATGAAGGCCGATATCTCGGCGCTGCTGGGAGGAGACATCGACCGGACCCTGCGCGATCGCGGCGAGCGCACCCGATCGCGTTTTTCCGAGGAGCGCGATGAGGAGTGGGCGCTGAAGGAGCGCCGGCGATGCCTGACGCGCCTGAACGAGCGGATGGACATCCCGCGCGAGGTTCTGCAGTCGTTGCCCTCGCAGCAGGAGATTCTGGCGCGCGCGGCGGCCGCCAAGGAACGCGCCCGGCAGGCGCTGCAACAGGCCCCGCCGAAGACGGATTGAAGGAAACGCCGATGCTGATGCGCTTTGCCCAACGTATGCTCACGGAAACCGATCCCCGGCTGCTCGGCAAGTTTGTCTACAATTCCGGCTACAAGGGAATGCGTTCCATAGAGGCATACAAGCGCAGACTTCGCCGCGGCGTGCATTTCCCGCCCTTCCTCTTCATATCCGTGATCAACAGTTGCCAGCTTCGCTGCCAGGGGTGTTGGGTCGATGTCGAGGCGCCCCGCCGGTACCTCGATCTGGAGGCCATGAACCGGATCGTCGGCGACGCCAAGAGACATGGGAACAGCCACTTCGGAATCCTGGGAGGCGAGCCGCTCCTGCACCCGCAGCTGATGGACATTCTGGCGGCGCATCCCGACTGTTACTTTCAGATATTCACGAACGGCCATCTGATAACCGACAGCGTCGCGCGCGAGCTTCGCCGGCTCGGAAACGCAAGCCCTCTGCTCAGCATCGAGGGCAACGCGGTCGTCAGCGATGAGCGGCGAGGCCGCTCCGACGTCTACTCCAAAACCCTCGCCGGCTTGGAGAACTGCAGGCGAAGCCGCCTGATCACGGGCGTCTCCACGAGCGTCTGCCAGTCCAACATCGACGATCTGGTGCAGGAGTCCTGGCTGCGGCGGCTGATCGGGATGGGAGTGCATTACGTCTGGTTCTACACGTACCGCGTCGTCGGTCCCAATGCGGCGCCCGAGCTGGCACTGCGGCCCGAGCAGGTCCGGAAGTTGCGGCGCTTCGTGGTGGAGATGCGAGCGCGGCTCCCGATAGCCATCGTGGACACCTACTGGGACGACCGCGGGGAGGCGCTCTGCCCGATGGCCACCGGTGTCAGCCACCACATCAGTCCCTACGGGGACGTCGAACCGTGCCCGATCATCCAGTTCGCCGCAGAATCGGTTCACGACGGACCCGGCATTTACGAGACCATGACAAAGTCGGAGTTTCTGCGGGACTTCCGGGAGACTGCGGCGCGCGCCACCCGCGGATGCATAGTCCTGGAGAGACCGGATCTCGTCCGCGACCTGGTGGCAAAGCACGGGGCCCGCGACACCTCGCAGAGGCAGAGCGCGCTGGCGGAGCTGGAGCGCCTCGAAGTCCGCAACAGTCAGCACGACCCGGGGCATGAGATTCCGGAGGAGCACTGGGCGTATCGCTTCGCCAAGAAACACTGGTTCTTCGGCTTCGGCGCCTACACGTAAGAAGTTGAACGCGGATGAGGCGGCCCGCTTCGGCCAACGGCGAGGACTCAACCGCGGATCGCCCGAAAGGAGTGACATGCAATTGCCGGTTTTGCACATCCCGCCGCTGGCGCCCCCGCCTCGATGCCGGCAACCGAATGAGAACATTCCGCAGACGCGGGCGGAGCGGGAGCGGATCAGGGCATTGCTCGAGAAATACGTGGATGTGGTGCGCCCCGTTCCGCCGCTTCAATTCGACGAGTTGCGCCATCATGCGGATGCGTTCATGTCCCGGCACGGGATCGAAAGCAAATATCGCGATTATGTTTCGGTTCTGGTGAACAACGCAGTCTGGCGCGAGCAGCTGGCGTCCGTGCCTTTCCAACGGCGCCTGCTTCTCCTCTCGAAGTGTCTGCGGGTGGAGGACAAGTGCGCGGCCCGGGTCGACGAATTCGGCCTGCTGTGCAGACGCTGCGGGCTCTGTTCCATTCGGGATCTCGAGACCGAGGCCGAGCGGCTCGGTTATGCCGTTCTCGTTGCCGAAGGCTCGGCCATGGTCATGGCCCTCATCCAGACGGGCAAGATCGACGCCATCGTCGGCGTCAGCTGCCTCTCCGTGCTCGAACGCGCGTTTCCTTACATGGAGTCTGCAGCCATCCCGGGCGCGGCGATCCCTCTGCTGCAGGATGATTGCAGAGACACGACTGTGGATCTCGACTGGATCCGGGATGTCATTCACCTTACGCGGGAGGACAAGACCAGGCGCCTCGACCTGAATGCACTGAGAGAGCAGGTCGCCTCCTGGTTTGAGGGGCCGGCGCTCGATGAAATCTCTGCATTCGAAAAAAACGACGCCACGGGCTGCATCGCCCGCGACTGGATCGCCCGGCAAGGGAAACGCTGGCGCCCGTTTCTGGCCGCGTGCGCCTGGAAAGCGCTCCAGGACGACCCGGAACTGCCCATGCCTCCCGATCTGCGCAAGATAGCGGTCGCGGTCGAGTGTTTCCACAAGGCGTCCCTCGTTCACGACGACATCGAAGACGGCGACGAAGTCCGGTACGGCTCGCCCACGCTGCACGCGGAGTATGGCGTCCCGGTGGCGTTGAACGTCGGCGATCTGCTGATCGGGGAGGGATACCGGCTCCTTGCCGAATGCGGCGCCGGCGCGGACGTGCGCGGCCGGATGATTCAAAGCGCCGCCGCGGGGCACCGCACGCTCTGTCTGGGCCAGGGAGCGGAGCTTCTCTGGGCGCGTTCCCCCGAGCCTCTCGCGCTGCGCCGCGTCCTCGACATCTTCCGCAGGAAGACCGCGCCTGCATTCCAGGTTGCGCTCGAACTGGGCGCAGCGTACGCAGGGGCGGGTCCGGATGTCTTCGAGACGCTGACCCGGTACAGCGAAGCGCTCGGCATCGCGTATCAGATCCGGGACGACCTGCACGATTGGCAAGCCGGCGCGGAAAGCGCAGACTTCCTTGCGCTCAGGCCGACACTCCCCCTGGCGATCGCCTATGAGAGCGCCAAAGGAAATCGCCGCTCCATGGTGGAGAGCGCGTGGCGCCGCGAGCAATCGGCTTTCGAGAATGTCGACGATCTCCGCCGCCTGATGGACGAGCTGGGGGTGGCAGAGCGCATGCGCGGTCTCCTGTTCTCTTACAAAGAAGAAGCGGTTCGCTCCCTGACCGCGTTGGAACACACGGGCCTCAAAAGCCTGCTCCGGCGCGTCGTCGGCAAAATCTTTGCGATCGAAGTGAGGGGCTGGTGCAGTGAGTTTGAGACGCGAGATGCTGCAGGTCGCCAGGCTGGCGCGCCGGCAGCTTCATGATTCTGCCGATCTGATCGTCGACTTTGCGCTTGGGCGGCTGAATCTCGATGGAGGCTTTCGAGGCCGCAAAGAGAAAAGCGACCTCTATTACACGGTCTTCGGGCTCGAGTGCCTCGCAGCCCTGGCTGCCGACATCCCGGCGGCCTCCGTCGGGACTTACCTCCGCAGCTTCGGCGACGGAGAGTCGCTCGACTTCGTCCATCTCGCCTGCCTGGCCCGCTCCTGGGCAACCATGCCCGATGACCTTCTCCAGGAAGTGCCGCGCGAACGCATACTCGCGAGGATCGAGGCTTATCGAAGCAAGGACGGGGGCTACGACCCCTCCGGGGGGCAGGGACATGGGACCGTCTACGGCTGTTTCCTGGCGCTCGGTGCATATCAGGATCTGGGCCTTGAGATTCCTGCGAGAAGTCAAATGAGGGATTGCCTTGCCGCTCTCGAGACGAAGGACGGAGGATTCGCCAATCAACCGGGCGCTCCGGTCGGATTGACACCCGCAACCGCGGCGGCCGTCACCCTGCTGAGACATCTCGGTGAGATTCCCCGACCCGAGCTGAGCCGCTGGCTCATGAACCGCAGCCACCGGCAGGGAGGATTTTCGGCCTCTCCGGCAGCGCCTATTCCCGACCTGCTTTCGACGGCGACGGCCCTGCACGCCCTGTCCGGGCTCCGGGCCGCGATCGATCCGATTAGGGAGATCTCTCTCGATTTCATCGACTCCCTCTGGACCAATCGCGGCGGATTCTACGGGCATTGGGAGGATACTGAACTCGACTGCGAGTACACGTACTACGGGCTTCTGGCCCTCGGCCACCTGAGCCTTTGATGTCCCTGTGCATGGGGCTGAACTCGGAACGCCGTGGGGCAAGGCGGCGACAGCCCGGAGGAATTTGAGGGTCACATGCATTCTCCCGTGCTCGACGAAACGCTGAACCGGTTGACGGAAAGGCTTCTCGAATGGCGCACGCCGGACTCGCGCTGGGAAGGAGAGCTTTCCTCCAGCGCGCTCTCGACGGCGACCGCGGTTCTGGCTCTCCTCGCCGCAGGAACGGACTCTCCGGATCTCGTGTCCCGCGGCCTGGACTGGCTGGTGCGGCGCCAGAACCGTGACGGCGGGTGGGGCGACACGATCGCCAGCCGAAGCAACATAAGCACGAGCGCCCTGTGCTGGGCGGCGCTGACCGTGGCCGGCAGGTCGTCAGGACAGGACAGCGAGGCGCTTCATCGCGTCCAGGCGTGGCTCGAGCAGGCCGCGGGAAGTCTGGGTCCCGATGAGATCGCCAGCGCGGTTGCCGCCAAGTATGGTGGAGACCGGACTTTCTCCGCGCCCATTCTGACGGCCCTGGCCCTGGCCGGGAGGCTCGGCCCACAAACGGAGTGCTGGCGGCGAGTTCCTCAGCTGCCGTTTGAGCTGGCCGCATTTCCCCGGCAATGGTTTCGATGGCTGCGGCTTCCCGTCGTCAGTTATGCGCTCCCGGCATTGATCGCCATCGGCCAGGTGCGCCACGCCCGTCGTCCCTCCGGAAATATCCCGGCACGAATAGCCCGCGACCTGCTCCGCAAGCGCACACTGCGAATTCTCGGGCAGATTCAGCCCGCGAGCGGCGGCTATCTCGAGGCCATTCCGCTGACGAGCTTCGTCGTTCTGAGTCTCGCCGCCGTCGGCAGAACGAATTCTGCGGCAGCGAAGCGGGGGATCGAGTTTCTGGTGTCTTCCGTGCGGGAAGACGGATCCTGGGCCATCGACACGAACCTGGCCATCTGGGTGACGACGCACGCGGTCAACGCTCTGTCCCGGATGCCGCATTTCAGTTCCATACTGAGCGAAACCGATCGCCGAAAGGTATTGGAGTGGCTGCTCGGGCAGCAGTACCGGGTGCGGCATCCGTATACGAACGCCGCGCCCGGAGGCTGGGCGTGGACCGATCTTCCCGGCGGCGTTCCCGATGCCGACGATACTTCCGGAGCGCTTCTCGCTCTGCACAACCTGGATCGGGAGGATTTGCGCGTACAGGAGGCCGCCTGCGCCGGAGCGCGTTGGCTCCTGGGCCTGCAGAATCGGGATGGAGGGATGCCCACATTCTGCCGGGGATGGGGCAAGCTCCCTTTCGATCGCAGCTGCCCGGATCTTACCGCGCACTCGCTCGAGGCCTGGAATGCCTGGCGCGATCGTTTTCCGGAAGCCTTGAAAGAGGACGTTGCGCGCGGCATCGATCGAGCAGTGCAGTATCTTCGCTCCACTCAACGCTGCGACGGCGCCTGGATTCCGTTGTGGTTCGGAAACGAAACCGAACAGTCCGAAGAGAATCCGACCTACGGAACCGCGGGAGTCGTCAGGAGCCTTTGCTCGCTCAGCTCCGGGCGCGCCGGAGTAACGGGCATGATCGTCCGCGGTTGCGAATGGCTCCTTTCGGCGCAGAATCGGGACGGAGGGTGGGGCGGTGGACGAGATTGCCCGTCATCCATCGAGGAGACCGGACTCGCTCTTTCCGGTCTGGCGGCCGCGGGAGGGCGATATGCCGAGGTTGAGGCGGGCATCGCTCTGCAACGCGGCGTACAGTGGTTGATCGAGCGGACTGACTGCGGGAGAAGCATCGAGCCGGCCCCGATAGGTCTGTACTTCGCCCGCCTTTGGTATTGCGAGGCGCTCTATCCCGTCGTGTTCGCGCTGTCCGGCCTGGCTGCCGCCAGATCCTTGCTTGGGGACTCTTCAAGAGCGCAAGGCTCATCCATATGATCCGCGCAATCCGCGTCCGGAGGTCTTTTTAAAATACCATCTCCCTGAGCCGCTTGCCCAAAGCCTGTTGCGGCTGTATCCTCTCATTGCAGGAGCCGCTATGATCCACCGGATACGAATTTATACTCCGCTTCTTCTGCTCGCCGCCGCGATGGAGGTCTTCGCTTTTTCCCAGGCAACAGGGGTCTCGGTGCACGGCCAGATCTTCCTGCCCTCCGGCCAGCCGATTCAGGAGGTAGTGCGCTTCACTTTGAGCGCTGACGATGCGCGGTTCGGAACGCAGTACCACTTCACCGACGGCCAGGGACGTTTCACGCTTCGAGGTCTCGGAGCGACGAAGCCCTACACTATCACCGTCGAAGGAGACGATGTGCGCTTTGCCACAACCAGCGTGCTTTTTTATGCCCAGCACCGGGGATACGTTCCAGTTAGCCTGCTGGGAGTGAAAGGAGCCTCCCCTCCCGCGGGAGGCGTAGTCGCCGTCCACGAACTCGCCCCCGGCGTAAAGAAGTTGTATGGCGAGGCGTTGGAGGAAATCAGAAAGGGGCGCCTCAAACAGGCCGAGGATAAGCTCCGCCGGGCGGTCGCCAGGGATCCGGAATACGTGGAGGCCTGGAACGAGCTGGCGGTGCTGCAGATGGGGAAAAAGGACTATGCGGCAGCGGAGAAGATGTTGCGGCGGGTACTGGAGAGTAATCCCCAGGCCGTCTTCCCGCTGCTCAATCTCGGAGTGGTCCTGAATCATCAAGCCCGCCATCGAGAGGCTCTGCAATCGCTGCGGCAAGCGGTCGAACTGGCCCCCGAAATCCCCGACCTCCGCGTCCACCTGGGCATCGCGCTGCTGGAAACGGACTCACCCGATGAGGCCGAGTCCCACTTGGTCAGCGGTTGCGAGGCTGAGGGACACAACCGCGCCTTGGCATTCCTGTACTTGGGGAAGCTGTATGCACAGACGGGAGATTTTGCGAAGGCGCGCACCGCCTGGAATGCCTACCTGGAGATGGATCCAAATTCTCCGAATGCCGAACAGATCCGCCTGCTGATGGCCAGATTCCCGGCTCCATGAGCCGCCGATCCGCGGGCCACGCCTGTCGAAGGGGGAGAAGCCAAGACAGCTTCTCCCCCGCTCGAATCACTGCTTCTCAGAAGTTGATCCGGATCCGGAACTGGATCATTCGCGGACCGGGATCCTGGTTGCCCAGGTCGTTGAAAAAGTCGGTCGTCCGGCCGAAGGCGGTCGAGTCGATGCTGTGCGTGAAACCTGCACCCGTCGGACTGCCCACCAGGAAGTTCTTGTGGTTGAAGGCGTTGAAGAACTCAGCCCAGAACTCGATGTTGGACCGTTCGGTGATGCGCGTCCTCTTGATGACCGTCAGGTCCGGCTTCACGAAGCGTGGCCCGTACAGGTAAATGTCGGAGCCGCGCTCGCCCGGAGTTGTCGGCAGGTCGAGAACCGCCCGATTGGATCGGCCATCGGCGCCGATCAAATCCGAGGAAACAAAGAAGGCATCGGCGGAAGCGGGGTCCGTCCGCGGCTTAAATTTCTTTTGCAGTTCCTTGATCGTCATGCCCTTCAGGATCACGCCTGAATCGAACTGATTGACCGTGGCCCGGCCGCTGGCCAGCCGGAAAACGCGACCGGATTGGATGCGCAGGATCCCGAGGAGCTGCCAGCCCTCGATGATCTTGTTGACCACCGGGTTGCCGGTTACATAGCGCTGGCCCGGACCGAACGGCATCTCATAGGTCCAGTTGGCCACAAACGCGTGCCGGATGTCCCAGGGCGAAGGACCCTTGTTCAGGCCGGTGTTCCTGATGGTGTGGAAGTTGGAGAAGGAATCGGCTGCATCGGCGTACAGATCCGTGAGGGACTTGCTCCAGGTGTAATGCGCGTTCAGCATCAGGCCGCGGGAGAGCCGCCGCCGCACCTCCAGCTGCAATCCGTTGTAAGTGGAGCTGGACCCGTTGGTCAGCATCCCAACGCTTCCTGTGCCCGTACCGTCCGGGTTGACCTGGAAGAAGTTTGGCGCCAGAGGTCCTGCAGCATTGTAGCCGCGGTCGGTACAGCCTGCCAGCTTGTTCCCCACCCCGCGGCAGAGGAATGTGGCCGACGTGGCAAGGGAGTTGGCCATCGCGCCCGCCTGCCCCTGATCGAGTTGTGTAATGAATGTGCCGCTCGCGAAGCCGGATGCCGCAGCCAGAGCCGGCATCGCGCCGCGGGCCCCGAAGAGGGCGTCGAAAATCGGCAGCGCCACCTGGCCCGTACGCCCCATGTTGGCGAAGCTGGTAACGCCTGCTGCCCGGTTGATGGCCAGGTTGTTCTGGGCGCTCTTGAACTCCGCCAGGAATCCGTTCTCGAAGATGTTCACTTCGTTCAGGTTGTAGGAGCGCCACAGCTTTGTGCCGTGGTTGCCGACATAGCGCGCCTCGATAACCAGGTCTTTGGTCAGCTCGCGCTGTATCCCGATCGACCAGGACTGCACATACGGGGTGCGGATGTTGGGATCGTACGCCAGAAAACTGCTGGCGCCGAAGGTAAACAGGGACATGGAGGCAGGGAAGGAGAAGCTCGTCGGGAACTCCCGGAAGGCCGGCAGAGGATTGCGCAGCAGCAGCCCCCCCGGCTCGAAGCCCGTATCGCCGGGCGCCAGCGAGATGGACTGCGTCAGACCGGGACTTGATCCGGCAAACGAGCGGAAGTGGGAGATCCCCTCCCTCGTGTAGGCAATGGAGTAACCGCCTCTGAAGACCGACTTGCCTTCTTCTCCAAACAACAACTTCAGCAGCGAATTTTCAAATCGGGGATTCCATGCCAGTCCGATACTGGGGGCCGGATTATTGAAATCCCGCTTGTAGATGTCTTTCGAGCGCAGATCTATCTTGGGCGAGGCATTGCCGGTCAGCAACCCCGGTTTGAACA
>JBBIMP010000046.1:0-38276 GCA_037444305.1 Acidobacteriota bacterium | reverse complement strand
GATCCGGACGCCTACGTCTAATTCGAATCTGCTGAGAACGTGGAGAAATTCCTCACCCCACCCCCCTGTCGAAACTGCGGAATGTAGGTTATAAGATTACACATAGCCTGTGTCCACATAATTGGTGGAAACCATTTTCCGTTCTTTGGTCGTTTGGGCAGCCTCGGCGGCGGGGGCTGCAGATCCTTTCAACGGTGTCAGTTTCATGAAGCATATGGGGCAGTCGCACGGTTCGTCCTGCAGCACCTGCGGGTGTATGCCGCAGGTCCAGAGCTGCGCCGCCTTTTCGACGGCAGGCGCCGCGGGGGCATGATGCAGCGCGGATACCAACCGGTGCGCCCAGTGCCAGCCGCCCGGATTCCGCTCCAGCGCTTCAAGGACGTAGGCTTCCAGCCGCGCATCGGCGGAGTGAAACTCGGTCGTCCTTTCCTGTGCCGGTATCGGTGGGGCGGCCAACCACAGGACGACCATCGCGATTGCCGCCCGCCACGTCTTGGTGAAGATCAGGGATCTCATGCGTCTCCTCATATGCAGCATGACGCAGTTTTCAGCTGCAATTCCGGGGCCGCGGGGCGGGGAAGGCGGCCATGAAGGGCTTAGAGTGCCCATCGCAAGATGCTTTAACCGGATCCTCGCCTTCGACCGGCGCCGGCATTGAAAGCGCAGAAGTGTTGGATATCAATCAATCTCTGCTTGATATGGTACACTCATTGGGTGTGTCTTCGTGCCTTTGTGTCTTGGTGGTCTGCTTTTGCGCCATTCACTACGAGGGCACCAGGGCAAAAGGATCGAAGCGCGTGGCCTCGAGATTGCTAGGACCACTTTGATGAAAAACGCGAACGTACTGCTGGTGGACGACGACAGGAATTTTCTTCGCGTCCTCACCTATCACATCCAGGATCTCGGCTTCCGCGCCGTCCCCGTGCCGTCCGGACGTGAAGCGCTTGCGCGCCTCGGGGCCGAGAAATTCAACCTCGTGGTAACCGATCTCAAGATGCCGGAAATGGACGGCTTGCAGCTGCTGGCGGAGATCCAGAAATCCAGCCCCGAGCTGCCGGTGATCGTCCTGACGGCGCACGGGTCCATCGACAAGGCGGTCGAAGCCGTGAAGGCCGGCGCTGCCGATTTTCTCAGCAAGCCGTTCGAAAAGGAGGAGATCCAGCAGGCCATCGCCAACGTTTTGAAGTTGGCCTCGCTCGAGGAGGAAAATCGCCGCCTGTCCCAGGTCGTTCGACGGAAGTTCGAGTTTGAAGGCCTGATCGGCTCCTCCAAAAAGTTCCGGGAGGTGCTTGGCCTTGCCGACCAGCTGGCTGCGGTCGACACGACGGTCCTGATCCTGGGCGAAAGCGGGACCGGGAAGGAGATCCTGGCGCGCGCCATACACTTCAACAGCGAGCGCAAAGGAAAGCCGTTCGTTGTCATCAACTGCGGCGCCATTCCGCCGGATCTGATGGAGTCCGAGCTGTTCGGCTACCGCAAAGGGGCTTTCACCGGGGCTTCCAGCGACCGGAAGGGGAAATTCGAGACCGCCGATTCCGGCACCGTCTTTCTGGACGAGGTCGGGGAACTGCCGCCGCAGATGCAGGTGAAGCTCCTGAGGGTTCTGCAGGAGCGGGAGATCGATGTGGTAGGCGATCCGGTGCCTCGGCCGGTGGATGTGCGGATCCTCGCTGCCACGAACCAGGATCTGCAGCAGGCGATGCAGGCGGGGAACTTCCGTGAAGACCTCTACTATCGCCTCTCGGTTGCGCCCCTGCGCATGCCTCCGCTCAGGGAACGCCGGGAGGACATCCCCCTCCTGGCCCACATCTTCCTGGAGCGGTTCAATTCGCGGTTCGGCAAGACAGTGGAAATGGGAGGGAGCCTGGTGGATGCGCTGCAGGCCTATCATTGGCCCGGAAACGTGCGCGAGTTGGAGAATATCATCGAGCGGCTGGTCGTGTTCGACAAGCGGGGGTCCGTGAAGCTCGAGGACCTTCCCCCGGGAATTCGCAGCCCAAGGCAGACGCTGGGGAAGGTCGTCGTCAAGATGCCGGAAGAGGGTTTTTCGCTGGACGAGGTCGAGCGCGACATCATGGTTGCCGCCCTCGAAAAGCACGGGTGGAACCAGACGCGGGCTGCGAGCTATCTCGGGATCACCCGGAACACGCTGCTCTACCGGATGCAGAAATACGGCATACGGGAAGGGATTCCAGCGGAAGGGACGCCGCAATGAGCGTGCGCACCCGCGACGCCTTGAGGTACGCCGTTCTCCTCCTGGCGATCGTCGTGATCTCGCTGCTCCACTACACGACCAGCACACATCATCGCTATCTGCACGAGATCTACCAGCGCGCCTACTACATCCCCATCCTCCTGGCAGCCTACTGGTATGGGCCCATTGCCGGCGTCCTGGCGGCGGCCTTCACGAGCCTGCTTTATGCCTACCACATCCAGCGGGACTGGACCGTGTTCCCGCTCTATGCCTTCAACCAGTATGCCGAGATATTCCTCTTTCATGCCCTGGCGCTGGTCATCGGGCTGCTCTCGCTCAAGGACCGCCGGCGCACGCGCAAACTCGAGCAGACCTCGGGCGAACTGGCGGAAGCCTACCGGAAGCTGCAGGAGACGTTCGAGCAGCTGCGGAAGGCGGACCGGCTGGCCGCGCTGGGGGAACTGAGCGCCGGGATTGCGCACGAGATCCGTAATCCGCTCGGATCGATCAAGGGGTCGGTGGAGATCCTCGCGGGCGAAATCGCCGCGGACAATCCCAAGCGGGAGTTCATCGACATTATCCAGGAGGAGGTGGCCAGGCTGAACTCGATCGTCATGGAGTTTCTCAAGTTCGCACGTCCGCCGCAGCCGTCGATCCGGCCGACATCCGTTAACCGGCTGGCCGAGTCGGCCCTGATCCTGGTGCGCAAGCAGGCCGGCAAGGCGGGGATAGGCATCGAGTGCAACCTGGATCCCGCGGCTCCCGTTATTGAAGTGGACCCGGACCAGATCCGGCAGGTGCTCCTGAACATCCTCCTGAATGCCATCCAGGCCATGCCCGACGGGGGGAGGCTCGGGATTGTGACCGCGCGGGCGGGCGATCCGCCCTGGGTGGTGATAGAAGTGTCGGATACCGGGATTGGGATATCGGACGAAGAACTGGAGCGCGTGTTCGATCCGTTTTTCACCACTAAGGCGCAGGGGAGCGGCCTGGGGTTGTCGATTTCCTTCCAGTTGATTCAGAACCATGGGGGAAGGATCGTGGCTCGGAAGAATCCGGAGCGGGGCCTGACCTTCCGCCTCGAACTCCCGATGCAATAACCCTAGCCCGAATCATTCTTGAAGGTCGTGGCCGGGGGGGCGGTGAATTGCGACGATCCGTTCCCGACAGCAGGCTTTGCTCCGCGTTCTTCTGCGTCCCAAAGCCTGCTGCCCCCGAGTGTGGAGTTCTTACTTTTTCTCGCTCTCCTGTGTCAGGATCTCCTTGCCGAAGAGTTGGCGCAGGTCGCGCGTCCCGCGGTCGAGGAACGGAATCCCCTTCTCCATCCACTCCGGCTTCGGCGCTCCTTTCAGATGGTGGTCGAAGAACTCGTCCATGTGCACGGTCCAGTGCTTCTGGTTTTCGCGCTGGCGCAGCCCATGCCTCTCCCCGTTGTAGTTGAACATGTACGCTTCCTTGCCCAGCTGCCGCAGCGCCGTGATGAACTCGATTCCCTGGTACCAGGGCACCGCGTCGTCTTCGTCGTTGTGCAGGACGAGGTACGGCGTGTTGATTTTCTCGATCCAGAAGATAGGGGAATTCTCGAAGAACTGCAGCGGCCGGTTCCAGGGCGACCCTCCGATCCGGCTCTGTGTCTTCTCGTACTGGAAAGCCCGGGACATGCCCGTGCCCCAGCGGATCCCGCCGTAGGCGCTGATCATGTTCACCACCGGAGCCCCGGCCTCCACCGCGCGGAAAATGTTGGTGCGGGTGATCAGGTAGGAGATCTGGTAGCCGCCCCAGCTGTGGCCCTGGATGCCAACGCGGGCCGGATCCACGAATCCCATGTCGAGAACCTTCTGCACGGCCGGGATCACGCACTTCAAGGCGCTTTCGCCCGGGTACCCGATGTCGTAGACGATGTCGGGCTGGAGCACGATGTAGCCGTTGCTCACGTACCGGGTGAGGTTGATGCTGGTTCCCGGCGACGGGGCCACGTAGCGGTGCAGGCCCTGCGTCAGCTGCTCGTAGATGTAGACCATCATCGGGTATTTCTTTGCCGGGTCGAAATCTTCCGGCTTGATCAGCATGGCCCGAAGCATCTTCCCGTCGGCGTTCCGGTAGTCGATGAGCTCCGCGCGCCCCCAGTTGTACTCGGCCTGCTGCGGGTTGGCCTGGCTGACCTTGTTCATGCCGGAAAAGCCCAGGTCGCTCACCCACAGGTCGGGGAACTCCTCGAAGCGCGACAGCGTGAACACCACCGTCTGCGCGTTCTTCGCCTTGATGAGGCGGCCGAACGCCTTGTCCATCATCACGACCTTCGCCGGATCGGAATCCTGGCCCAGCGTCGTCCGGTAGAATCCGGATGCCTTCGTCCTGTCATCCACGGCGTCCAGCAGGATGGGCTTGTCGGACGGGACGGTCCGCTCCTCGGGATCGAGACGCTGGTAGCGGAAGACGATCCCGTTCTTGCGGCCCACTCCGCGGGTGACCATCCTGCCGCCGCTGCCGTCCGGGCGGACTTCCCAGATGTCGTAGCGGTCGTAGAGCAGGACCGACTTGTCGTCCGCGGTCCATCCGCCGGTGCCGTAGGCGCGGGGCTGGTCCGGCGTGTCCCAGTTCTCGTCCTCGAAGCGGACGCCCAGATTCGCCGTCAGGTTGGCTTTTTCCCCGCTGGCGGTGTGAATCGTGTACCAGTGGTTATCTGCAGGATCAAAGTAGAGCACGTAACCTGTGCCCGGGGACATCGTGGCGCCGAACCGCGCCATTTCGACGACCTTCTTGCGGGTTCCCTTCCACAGGTCCACCACGTAGTAATCGTTGTAGGAGCCATCCCAGGAGACGAGCATGCGGTAGGGGACATTGGAAGAACCCAGCCCGGCCAGGGCGTTTTCCTGCAGCGCGATTTCGGGCATATTTTCATCGGCCAGCTGGATGAAGCTTCGTTCCTTCAGGTGGTAGACCGCGCGGAAACTGCGCTTTTTGGCCTCTTCGGCCCGCACCTTCTGCATCGACTGCAGTTCGGGATCCCGGTAATGCCAGATGTCGACCTTGATCGCCTCCGGAGCATCTTCGGGCTCCGGCTTCGGCGTCTGGGCCGTCCCGAAAAACAGCCTGGCTCCGTCCCTGGAAAACTCGATCCGGCCGTTGGGGCTGACCGAGGCGCCCGCGGGGATTCCGGGTGTGCCGGCTGAAACGATCTCGGCGGCGCCGGGGTTCTCAGCAGACCAATGGTAGAGCTTGTAGGGAGATATCTTTTCCTTGTACTCGTCCCGGTCGCTGGCAAAGGCGACCTGTTCGCCCTTTTTGTCGAAGACCAGTCCCTTGTAGTTCCCCTCCCCCGCCAGGAGCGCAAGCGTGGTGCCGTCCGCGGTCTTGCGGGCAAAGCAGCCATCGCCGGCCGGGGTTTTCGAAGATACCGTGTAGGCCAGCCACGAGCCGCTCTCATTCCAGGCGTATTCCAGGACTTCGGCGATCCGCGCCTCGGCGCCGGTGGCGAGTTCGCGCACGACCAGGTCGGTCCCCGGGTCTTTCTTCTTCTCGGGCTTCTTCTCTTCCTTGGCGGCTTCCGGCTTGGTTTCTCCCTCCGGTTTGACCTCTGGCTCCTTTTTCTCATCGGCCGGCTTGGCTTCCGGTTTCTTCAGGGCCGGCTCGCACAGGTAGGCGATGTGCGAGGAGCCTTCCTCGGGAACCTTGAAGCCTTTGACCCGCTCGACCGTGGCGGTTTCGCCCGTCGCCAGGTTGAGTATGCCGAGCGAGTTCTTGGGCTGATCCTCCGGCTTCTTCTTCTCTTTTTTCGCCTTTTCGACCTCGGCCTTGGCCGGGACTATGGTGAAGACGACGTATTTGCCGTCGGCGGTGATCACGCCGTCGCGTCCGCGCGGATGACGGTGTTCTGTCCCTGTCTTCAGGTTTCGGACGACAATCTCGCCGTCGCCATCCTGGGCTACAAGGGCATGGGAAAGCCAGGCTCCGTCCCTGGACAGTTGGGTGCCCTGGATGGAACGCCACCCGTCGTAGGCGTCGTAGGATATCGGTTTTTTCCCGGCAGCCTGCGCGCCGGGAAATGCTGCCGCAGCGAGCACGAAGCAGATCGCAAGGGTGGCAATCTGGGTCATGGTGTGCCTTTTCATGAGTCCTCCGTGGTGAAGCTAAGGGTGAAAGCCTGGTTGAGCGCCGTGATTCTATTCCTGTCGCGCCCCCGTCGCCACAATTATCGAGCAGCGAGCCCGAGTGCGCAGGGTCAACCTCCTAAGGATTAAGGATCTTGGTTCGCTGTCAGTCTTGCTCCCTGAGCCCTCGGGCTTCTCGTTGTGCCTCCGCGAAACGCTTTTGACGGTTGCCGTCCTGCTCTCCACTTGCGTTTCGCGGGAAAACTCACCTTGTCAGTGTGCGCGCGATGCCTTAAGATGATGCCTCGGTAGGAAACCTACCAGTGCCGGGCCCCGGGCCCTGTGCAATATAACCCTCGAACCATGTCAGGTCCGGAAGGAAGCAGCATTAAGAGGATCGTTATATGTGCCGCAGGCCACCCGGGGCTCGACCCCTTTTCCTATGCAATATCAAGTCCTGGCCCGGAAGTGGCGCCCGCAGAATTTCAGTGACCTCGTAGGGCAGGAGCACGTTTCCCGCACCCTGCTGAACGCGCTGCAGAGCGGGCGCGTCGCGCACGCGTTTCTCTTTTCCGGGCCGCGGGGCAGCGGAAAGACCACTACCGCCCGGTTGCTGGCCAAGGCGCTGAACTGCCACGAGGGTGCGCCGGGAGAGCCCTGCAGCCGGTGCGTCGCGTGCGCCGAGATAGCCGCCGGCAACTGCATGGACGTGCTGGAAATCGACGCGGCCTCGAATACGGGCGTCGACAACGTCCGCAACCTCATAGAGGAGCTGCAGTACCGCCCTGCGCGCGACCGGAACAAGATCTACATCATCGATGAAATCCACATGCTCAGCAACTCGGCCTTCAATGCCCTGCTGAAGACGCTCGAGGAGCCGCCGCCGCACGTGGTTTTCATCATGGCGACGACCGAATACCACAAGATTCCTGCCACGATCCTCTCCCGCTGCCAGCAGCACAGCTTCAAGCTGATCCCCTACCCGTTGATCGAGGAGCGCCTGCGCTTCATCGCGGATGCGGAGGAGTTTCAAATCAGCAAACGCTCGCTGGAGCAGATCGTCTATTCCAGCGGCGGGAGCATGCGGGATGCCATGTCTGCCCTCGACCAGGTGATCGCTTTCAGCGGCAAGACCGTCAGAGACGAGGACGTCGCCATGCTTCTCGGGCTCGTGGAGCCCGCCGTTCTCGGCGAGACGGTCAAGGCCATTGCCGGAAACGACGCGGAGACCCTGCTCAAAATCGTCGGACGGCTCGTGGAGACGGGGCAGGACCTGCAGAATTTCGCCCGGCGCCTGCTGGCGCGGTTCCGCGATCTCATGGTGGTCAAGTCGGGTGCAGGCGAGGCCGCAATCCTGGGGGTGCCGGAAAGCCTTGTGCCTGAGCTGGAGGAACAGGCGGGGCTCTTCTCGCGCGAGGATCTGCTGCGGATGTTCGATGCCCTGATCGGAATCGAAGCGGGGCTGAAGAACGCCACCCAGCTGCGGTTTCACCTGGAGATGGGGCTGATCGAGATCGCGCACCTTTCGAGACTCCGCGCGCTCGAGGATCTGGTGGAGGATTTCCGGCAACTGGTTCGCGGCGGGGCCGCACCGGTCTCCCCTGCGCCTCCGGCCTCCAGGCCCGCGGCCCCTCCCGCAGACCAGCCCTCGCCGGAGCCGGCTGTGCAGCCCAACGCCCGCAGATTCCTGCTCGACATCGCCGCCGCCGTCAAAAAGGAATCGCTGGCCCCGGTCCTGCATTCCTTCCTGGGAGCGCGGCTGGAGGAGGACGTGGTGACCATCGAACTGGAACAGGACAACGACTTCGTCCGCCGCCAGATCAAGGACAACCTTGCGCTCATTACGGCCGCCGCCTCCCAAGTTGCGGGTCGAACGGTGAGAGTGCGTTTTATCGCCCATTCGGGGAGCGGCCCGGCGAAACCTCCGAAGAATGCCGGGCCGGCATCTTCGGCCCCCTCCGGTGACGAACTCCTCGAGCGGGCGAAACAGGACCCTGCGGTCCGGTCGTTCCTCGAACTTTTCCCGGGACCGGTCAAGGCTGAGAAGATAGACTGATGAGCGACTTCGCGGAGCCGATCGAACGACTGGTGGAGGAATTCCGCAAGCTGCCCGGGATCGGGCAGAAGACGGCGCAGCGTCTAGCCTACTCGGTGCTGCGGCGGCCGCGCGAGGATGCCGAGCGGCTCAGCCGGGCAATCCTCGAAGTGAAGGACAAGATCGGCTACTGCTCGAAGTGCAACAACTTTTCGGATCGCGATCCCTGCCGATATTGCTCCAGCCCGTCGCGGTCGAAGGACGTGATCTGCGTCGTCGAAGAGCCGAACGACATCCTGCCGATCGAAAAGACCCGGGAATACCAGGGGCAGTACCACGTGCTCCACGGGGCGCTCTCCCCGATCGGCGGCATCGGACCGGAGCACCTGAAACTCAAGAACCTGCTCGAGCGCCTGCGGGAGGGCAGCGTGAAGGAGATCATCGTCGCGACCAATCCCAACGTGGAAGGGGAGGCGACCGCCATCTACCTCTCGAAGCTGCTCAAGCCCCTGGGCGTGAAGGTCACCCGGATCGCCCTTGGCGTGCCGGTGGGGAGCGACCTCGAGTTTGCCGACGAAGTCACCATGACCAAGGCCCTCGAGGGCCGGCGCGAAATAGTCTGATTGCCGCCGACCGGGATCCTGTCCGCTACTTCAAACCCGCAAGGCTACTCCCGCGTGAGAAGATAATCCCACCAGGGCTTCAATGCCGCTCTATTGTCTGACCCTGTTTGCCGGCCGGGAGTCAACGGAGCCCGGAGCGGCAGCGACGGGTGGCGTTACTTGACTATGTGACCCGACCGCTCACTGTCGTTCGCGGCTCGGTTTACACAAATCACCCACGAGGTGCGAGGCGACTCCATCCAGCTTGCCGGCCGGGAGTCAACGGAGCCCGGAGCGGCAGCGACGGGTGGCGTTACTTGACTATGTGACCCGACCGCTCACTGTCGTTCGCGGCTCTGTTTGCGCAACCACTAACCCGAAACGAGACTCCTCGGCCAGGGGCGCGGGCGAGCAGTGCAGCCAGGGAACCGAGAAAAGCCACGGCAGCCAGACCTGTTAGGGCCGCGTCATAGGATCCGGTCCGGTCGTAGGTCCATCCGGCCAAGGGGGATGCGGCCAGGAGCACGCAGGCGCCGATGAGGTGCCTTGTGCCCGAGGTCGTGGCAAAGGCCCGGCGTCCGAAAAAGGATGAAAGCACGGCGGGAACGCTGCTGTAGGCGGTTCCAAATCCCAGGCCGATCAGCGTCACCCCTGCGTAGGAAACCGCGGCCTCCGCCGCGGGAAGGAGCAGCAGCGTGCCGGCGCCTTCGAGCACGAGCGCCAGAGCGAGGACCTTCTGAGCCGGCCACCGGTCGCAGAGAGCGCCCCCGAGACGGCCCGGGACGCTGACCAGGATCATGAACGAGATCAGCGCCGCTGCTGCCGCTGTCGTATACCCCTGCTGTTCGAGGTGAAGTCGCCCGTTTCCCGCCAGGACGGCCCAGGGCACGGTGTAAGCTATGCTGCCGGCTGTTACGAGCAGAAAGGGCATTGTCCGAATGGCCGCAGCAGCTGTCCACTCGGGTTCGGCCGGTGAGGTCACCGCGGAGACCCCCTGCGGCGATCCGACCGGGTGGGCACCGTCGGGCCGCAGATCCATCTGCTCGGGGGTGTCCCGGATCATCCAGGCGGCGAGCAACGCCACGGCTGCGGAGGTGAATCCGATGATCAGCCAACCCTGACGCCAGCTGCCGCGCTCCAGGATCCACGCGTCGAAGAGCGGCACCGCCAGGCCCACTATCCCGCCGGCGGTCATGATGATGCCGATGGCGAGCCCCCGCCGGCGGATGAACCAGTTCTGGGCGAGTGTCTGCGTGGGGAGAAAGGTCGAAAGTCCGATGCCGGCGCCGCCGAGGACGGCAAACCCGAGGTAGCATTCCGCCAGGGACTTGGATTGGCTCAGCCAGAAAAACCCGAGGGCGGCAGCCAGTGAGCCCGCGACCATGGTGTTGCGCACGCCCCAACGGGCAATCGCCAGGCCCGCCAGGGGGCCGATGGCGCTCTGCAGGAAAGTGTAGAGCCCCCAGACCGAGTTGAAGGCGGTCCGGGACAGGTGGAACTCCCCGATCATCTCCTTCGAAAAGGCGCCCCAGCTGTAGTAGCCGGGCGCGATCCCAAAGCCGTAACAAATCCAGGCGACGGCAACCAGAATCCAGCCATGAAAAAGCCTTTTTTCCCCCTCCACGCGCCGTTCCGGCGTGCCGGCAGATGCCTTGCCGGCGGATTCGGTCCGGTTGCCTGTTTGTTTGTCGGCGTTCATCCGCGTCCCAGGAGGCCTGCAGTCGCCCGATTTATGAGCAATCCGGGTCAGGGGAAGGAGGCGGCACTGCGCTCAGTTGCCGCCTTCGATCCAGACTGCGCCGTCTTCGTAGAATTCCCTCTTCCAGATAGGGACGATCTGCTTGAGCGTGTCGATGGCAAAACGCACGGCATCGAAAGCCGCCGCCCTGTGGGCCGAAGCCACCACGATGGCGACGCTGCACTCCCCGGGCCTAAGCATCCCCAGGCGGTGCTCGATCGCGATGTCGCGGATCGCGAACCGGGCGCGCGCCTCATCGCAGAGTTCGCCCAGCTTTTTCAGCGCCATGCTTTCATAGGCGTGGTATTCGAGCCGGGTCACGGTTTTTCCCCGAGCGTGGTCGCGCACCACCCCCTCGAAAACCACCACTGCGCCGTCTGCCGGGTCGGCCATGGCTTTGCGCAGCGCCTGGACGTCGATGGCTTCGCGTACGAGCCTGTGCACGTCAGCCTCCGCTCACGGGCGGCAGGAAGGCGACCTCGTCTCCATCCTCGACCCTGGTCTGGGGCTGGGCGAACTCCCGGTTGACCGCGTAGAGGAGCGAATCGCGGTGCGCCGCCAAACGCGGGTGATCCGCGAGGAAGCGGGCAAAGATGGAAGCGACGTCGGCGAACTCCCCGGCTTCGACCTCGGTTTCCGCCAACCCCGTGATCTCCGCCAGGGATGCGTGAAACAGGACGCGGATGCTCATCAGTAGAAGCGCACCAGGAAGGCGCAGATCTCGTCGATGGTGCTGCGGATGCGGTTGATGGAGGTCCGCGCGTTGTTGGCGAATATGCTGAAGACCAGGTTGCGGCCGGACTGTGTGGTCATGAAGCCCGACAGGGTAGCCACGCCGTTCAGCGTACCGGTCTTGGCGTGGATCACTCCCTTCACCTGCTCCGAGGTCAGGCGGTTCTTAAGTGTGCCGTCGGTCCCGCTGACCGCAAGCGTGTTCAGAAAGAGATTGAAGTAGGGGCGCGACGAGAGGAAGAGGAGGAGGGAAGTCTGGAAGCGGGGCGTCAACAGGTTTTCGCGCGAGAGGCCGGAGCCGTCGCTCAGGCTCACCTTTTCCTGCTCGATGCCGGCATCGAGCAGAAATTCGCGCACAACCTCCAGGCCGGCTTCGTCGGTGCCCGCGCCGCGGAACTCTGCGCCCAGCACCCTGAGGAGCATCTCCGCATGCAGGTTTTCGCTCGTTTTGTTGATGATCTCCAGTGCCCGGATCAAGGGCGGGGATTGGTGCTCTGCGAGCGGGGTCCACTCGTTCCGGGACTCCGGCGCAAGGTCGCCCCAGCGGATCACCCTCACCTTGCCGGTGGCCGCGATGTGCCTCTTCTGGAGTTCCTCCTGGAAGAGCGTCGCGACCGCCTCGGCAGGCTTTTCCACGATTACGTGGCCGCTGTAGGTCCTGGAGGCCGGCAGGATGCCGGAGACGACCAGCCGGTTGGTCCCCGGGGTTACCCTGGCGCCGATGGTCTTCTTTGCCTGCGCCTTGGACGTCGTCGCCAGGTTGCGGATGCGGAAGTAGCTGGTCGAGGGCTCGAGGCTGACCCGCACCAGTTGACCTGCCTTGGTGGGGCGGGCGTGCACCCAGAACACGTTGTTGTTGTAGCTGAGTGCGCTGATGGGCGCGCCGTAGGGCAGGCGCAGGTCGCGCGCCGTCCACCCTTTCCCCTTCGTCGTGTGATCGAAATAGCTGTCGTCCCCCACTATGTCCCCCTGGATCCTTCTCAGGCCCAGGGCTTCGAGATTTTCCGCAAGCAGGGCGAGTGCCGGTTTTGTCAGCAGCTCCCCCGTACCGTCCCCCAGGTTCGGGTCACCCCTTCCGACCAGGATGAGGTCGCCCTCCAGCGTGCCGTCCGGATTGAGCACGCCGTTGGTGTAGACGCCAGTGCGGAAGGTAAACTCGGGCCCGAGCTTTTCGAGGGCGGCGGCCGTGGTGACGACCTTGATTACCGAGGCGGGCAGGAAGGGTTTGTCCGGATTGACGGAAACGAGGGTCTGCCCGCTGTCCGGGTCGGTGATTTCCATCCCCCAGTCGGTTGACCGGATGCCTGCGCGCTTCAGAAGCTGGTTGATCTTCGGCTGAATTTCTTCCGGGGACTGAGCCGGCGCTCCGGCCGGTGCGGCCAGAAGCAGCGCCGCGGCGAGCAGGGCCTGGCCGATCGACCCGAGCGCACTCCGAGAGCGGAGGAATCGGGTGCGCATCCGGGATTGTGTCTGCAAACTCATGCCAAGACCCGACTTCGTTACTTTGCCGCCGGCTCGACCAGCAGTGAATCGTTCAGTGTGGCAGCGCCGATCCGTGCTCCAACCCCGATCAGCGCGCTGCGCTGAATCTTGCTGACGGGTTCCAGCGTATCGGGATCTGCGATCACGGCGTACTCGAACGCCGCCAGCGGCTCGCTGGAGATCACATTCCGGATTTCGGCGATCAACCTCTTTGTGCTTGTCTCCCCCGCCCCGACCGCCTTATCGGCAGCCTGGAGGCTTCTGAATATCACCGAGGCAGCCTGCTGCTCCTCTTCGTCGAGGAAGAAGTTGTGGGCGGCGTAGGCCAGGCCCAACGCATCCCGGACCACGGGCGTGACCACCACCTCCGTGCCGATGTTCAGATCGCGGACCATCTTCCGCAGTATCGCCCCCTGGATTCCGTCCTTCTGTCCCAGGAAGACGAACGAGGGCCGGACGATGTTGATCATCTTCAGGTAGCTCGTGGTCATGCCCCGGAAGAGGCTGTTGCGGTCCAGGCCCGGGAGCTTTTCGCCGAACCGGTCGACCTGCACGAAACTGGAGAAATCGTCGGGGTACATTTCCTTCTCCACCGGCGTGAAAACATAGTCCACACCCTCGGGGCGCAGCAGGTCCACATCCTTCATAATGTCCCGGGGGTATTCGGCGAAGGCCTTGTCGGTCTGAAACTGCAGCCGGTTGACAAAGATGGACACGACCACCAGGTCTGCCATCTTGCGCGCGGCCTGTATCAGACTGACGTGGCCGGGGTGAATCGCGCCCATCGTGCAGACAAGTCCTATCTTCATGTCCCCCGAGAGGATCTTCGCGCTGATGGAGGTCATGCGCACGATGCGGTTGACAATTTCCATGAGGCCGAATGATAGCGGAAATCCATCCGCAAGCAAACGAATGATTTCAGCCGCGCAGCCTGCCCGTGACCTTGGCCGCGCCGCGCGCAACCGGCTATTTCCGCCGGACCGGATGATAGTACTGGGTTCCGCGAACGCTTCTGCCCGTGATCCGCTGCAGAAGCCCCTGCAAATCCTCTTCGCTCTCCACGAAATCGATCTCCGCCGTGTTGACGATGAGCAGCGGCGTGTCCTTGTACCCAAAGAAAAAGTGGTCGTAGGCCTCGATGAGCGCCTCGAGATAGCTCTCGGCAATTCTGGCCTCGAAATCCACGTTGCGGCGCTTGACCCTCTCGAGCAGCACTTCCTTGGGCGCCTTGAGGTAGACGACGAGGCCGGGGCTGGGGACCAGGCTGCTGAATGTCTCGAAATACCTGTCGTAGATGAGCAGTTCCTGGTCGTCGAGGTTCAGGTAGGCGAAAATCTTGTCCCGGGCAAAGAGGTAGTCGCAGACGAGCAGTCCCTTGCCGCGCAGGCTCTCGGCGAGCTCCAGTTGCTGCCGGAAGCGTGAAATCAGGAAGTACATCTGCGCCCGGAATGCAGCCTGGGGCCGGTCGCGGTAAAAGTCCGGCAGGAACGGGTTGTCGAAAACATCCATGCACACCCGGGCGCTCAGCTTTTCCTGCAGGAGTTGCGTCAGCGTCGTCTTGCCGACGCCGATGGGACCCTCGACGGCGATATAGGATGGCATCAGGCCGGCTCTCCGGGCGAGTAGGGCAGAACCGTGGACCTGTCGGTGCAGTGATCGAGCAGCTCGCGCATGGTCTTGTGCAGCACCGGGTGGACGGCGTCCGGTGCGATCTCCACCATCGGCACCAGAACGAACTTCCGCTCCGCCATCCGGGGGTGCGGGATCCGGAGCCTGGGCTCGTCGATAATCAGGTCGCCAACCAGGAGAATGTCCAGGTCGAGCGTGCGCGGGGCCTCCGGAAACGGGCGCTCCCTGCCGAGCGATGACTCGATCTCCAGGCAGAGGTCCAGCAACCCCATCGGCTCGAGGGCGGTTTCCAGTTCCAGGGCGACATTCAAAAACCAAGGCTGGTTCGTGTAGCCCACGGGCTCTGTGCTGAAACACGAGGAGACGCGACGCACGACGCAGGTTGCGGCCAGGGCAGCGGCTGCCCTCTCCAGGTTCGACCTGCGGTCGCCGAGGTTCGAACCGGCGGAGAGGTAGGCGATTGGGCTTGCCGTGTGCCCGGGTTTCATCTGCGCGCTCCTCTGAACACGATCCTAAGCCCGAACGGTATGGTTGGCAATTCGAATCTCGCGGCAGCGCGTTGGCTGCAATGGCCGGCCTGTGATCCGGCGTTTCAGCAAGCTCACCGGGTATCTGGATCAGGTGTCCACGGGAATTTCCCCACAGCATCAGAAGAGGCTTTCCGGGCGCTTGATGGTGCCGAAGCTCCCGATCCCTTTCAGGCTGAAAGAGAAGCTGAGGCGGCTCTCCGTCCTCAGTCCCAGGTCGAACTGCTGGAACTGCAGCGAAACGCCGCAGCAATCCCAGGCATAGTTCAACCGCGAGTGGCTGTTGAGCAGGTTGGACGTGCGGATGTTGTAGCTGAAGGTCACACTGCCGGACAATCCGCGGTTGACGGAACCGAATCCGGCCTGGCCCTGCACGTGATGGCTCTCGAGGGTCCCGGGTTCGAGCGCATGGGATTTGAAGTACGTGCCCGAAATTGCGATCCCGTCCTGATACCAGTGCGCGGACACGCTCGTGTCCCTCAGGCGGCGCAGCTTGGGATCGTAATCGGCGCGGATGTCGTAGGAGATAGTCTCGGCCGGCGAGAGTCGCAGGACCGCGCTCGCGGGCGCCAGCATGCGCTGAATCCCCGTCCGGGAGAGACCCGTCAGCGTGTTCAGCGGGTAAAAGCTGTTCAATTCCCCGTTCCGGAAGGCGCCCCCGAAGTCCGGATCGAAAAAATACTTCTGCATGATGCCGAGGGAGAGGAACTCGAACCTTCGGTGCGACCCCGAGCTGGTTTCCCGGGTTCGGAAAATGCGGTTGAAAATGCCGTATTCGATTTCCGTGGTCTCGGCGATCGCGTCGCCGGCGTCGAATCGTATCGTTTCCCTCAGGTTCGAGATCCCGTCGATTCTGCGGAAGACGGCATAGGGCTCCACCACATGGCGGAACTTGCCGAGGATTTTCGACTGGTAGTCCTTTTCCAGCGTGGGAGGCCTGACGTCCACTTCGAAGTCGAAATACTCCCGGCGAAGGCTGCTGGATAGCACCACGGGATTCTCGTCGGGGGAAAGCCGGGCGCTGTAGTAGGTCGTCCGGAATCCGGCGGACGGGAACAGCGAAAACCCGGCGATGGACGGGAGGCGGAACGCGAGGCGCGGGTGAAAATCCAGGCGCTGCATCATCCGCGGGGTTTCGATCTGGCTGTCGGTGCGCGACAGCCCTTCGGCGGCGGCCGTGAAGCTGAAGATGAAGGGAGAGTTTCCGAGCGGCGCTCCCAGCGAGGAAAAATCTATGGCGGGGGATTTCCGGATCACGAGCGAGCGTCCGGGGAACAGCGCCTCGTCCCGCTGGAAGTAGATGTTGGTCGAATAGCTCCCCTCGTTGCGCGTCAGGAACAGTACGGAGCGTTCCTCGGGAATCGTCGCCGAGCGGAAGCTGTCCGAGAAGGCCTGGCGGAACCTGAAATTCGTCGTGATGTTGACGCTGGCCACGGCGCGGAAGCCTTGCGGCAGCCGGGTCTCGCCATCCACGGCCAGCTGCGCTCCCCCCTGGTTCAGCCGGTCCTGGATGCCGTAGGCCTGCAGATAAAGGCGTGACTGAGTGTTGGGGCGGGCGCGGAATATGCCGCCCATGGCCAGTCCGCGCAGGGTGAAATAGTCCCCGTAGAGCGTCAGGTCGGCGCTTTCCCCCAGCGTCTGAAAATACCCCTGGCTGAACATCCGTCCCTTGGAGGTGGAATCCCCGGAGTGGAAGGGGAGGAGCCCGCTGCTCCGCCGTTTTTGCTCCATCGGGATCACCAGGTAGGGAGTGTACAGAACCGGAATCCCCTTGATCTTGAAGACCACGCTCTTGAGACGCGCGGTGCGGTCCACGTTGACCGTGGCGGCGCCCATGCCGAAAGCCCACTTCGGGTTTTTTTCGTTGCAGGCTGTGATGGTGCCCTTGGTGAGCGCGTAGGTGTCGGGTCCCGTCTTGCGCAGGAGTTCGCCCTGGACCATGAACTCCTGGTCGGTGAACCCGGTGGCGTCGTGGAAGGCGGCTGTCTGGTCGGCGAAGTTGAACTCCGCACGGGAACTGACGAGCCACTGATTCCCCTGGCTGAACCGGACGGTTCCCTCGGCAAAACCCTCCCGGGTCTCCTCGTCGTATTCGGCGAGGTCGCAGGTGATGACGATGTCCTGGAAGCTGAGCTCTACCCTTCCGCTGGCGCGGTAGCGGGACCTGGTCAGGCGCTCCTGGGTTTCCGAAAGGAGGACCACCTTGCCGTCGCGATAGAGGATCTCGGTGCGCACTCGGTCGGGCGGTTGAGCTTGGGGATCCTCCTGGCCGAGAAGCGTGGCCGGGCGGAGGAGGAGCAGGCAGACGGCTGCACAGATCAGCCAAAACCCGCTCGAGTTGCCTCCCGAAGCGTCCGTTCCGAAAACCATTCAGACTCCTGCCGCGCGGATCCAGCCAATTAAATTAACAAGATCCCCGATCCCGCACCAAGAGCAAAGATCTTCTACCCGGTAATCGTTGCGCTCCTTGACGGCGGGAGCACTCAATGAGAGGATCGCTTTCCGTGGATTTATCGGCGGTTGACCTGGCCGTGGAACGCGCACAATGAGCACTCTGGCAATTTTTGCGACTGCGGTGGCTCTGGCAATGGATGCTTTCGCGGTGGCTGTGGCTTCCGGCATCCGGCTGCGGCGGGTGGACGGGCGGCAGACTTTTCGGCTCGCGTGGCACTTCGGCTTGTTCCAGGCGGTGATGCCGATCGCTGGATGGACCGCCGGGGCAGGAATCCACGGGATGATTGCGCAGATCGATCACTGGATCGCCTTTTCGCTTCTTGTCTTTGTCGGGGGGAAGATGCTGGGCGAGGCGGCCCGCGGGTCCCATGAGGCTCCCATCAATTCGGATCCGACGCGGGGCAGGACTCTCATACTTCTATCTTTCGCCACGAGCATAGATGCCTTCGCAGTGGGGTTCAGCCTCTCCATGCTGGAAGTGTCCGTCTGGTGGCCGGCGCTGGTCATCGGCCTGGTTGCAGGCGGTTTTACCGCGGCGGGAATGCAGCTGGGACGGATCCTCGGGAAGGGTGCCTGGCTGCGGCGGTCCGCCGAGATCATCGGCGGAATGGTTCTGATCGCGATAGCCTTCGACATTCTGCGCGATCACGGGGTCTTTGGGTGAGGAGGCCGGCAATGGGTGAATCCTGGTTCGAGCAGTTTGACCATGTCGCGGACGTGGGCATTCGCGCGGGCGCCCCCTCCCTGGCCTCCCTTTACGAAACGGCCGGCAGGGCATTGATGGCGTGGATTGGCCCACCGCCGCGGCGGGCGGCCGAGCTGCGGATTGCCGCGGAGGTGGCGGGAGACGGCGTCGAGGAACTCCTGGTGCGCTGGCTGCAGGAGTTGCTCTTTCTCTTCCATGCCCGACACGGGTATTTCCTGCGCGCCGAAGACATGCGTTGCTCGGATCGTTGCCTCTCCGCCGAAATCATCCTCGCCGTTTGGGACGAGGCCGATTACGGTTCCTATCAGGAAGTCAAAGCGGTAACCTATCACCAGCTCTCGGTCACGCAGAAAGACCGGGGTTGGGAAGCCAGTTTTATACTCGACATATAGTCCCTCGAAGCGACGGACAGCGGCAGAGCGGGGCAAGTTGCGCCGGCCTTGCCGGATGGAGGGGATCATGGAAATGAACCGGATTCACGACTATCTCTGGGAGATTCCCCAGACCGGGGAGATGCGGGTGCCGGGCAGGGTCTATGCCACGCGGGACCTTCTGGCAGATCCCAAGAGCGATGAGAGCCTTCAGCAGGTGCGCAACGTGGCTCACCTTCCCGGGATCGTGAAATACTCGATTGCCATGCCCGACATCCACTGGGGGTACGGTTTTCCCATCGGCGGCGTGGCGGCCACGCGCCCCTCCGACGGCGTCATTTCGCCCGGAGGTGTAGGTTACGACATCAATTGAGGGGTGCGCCTGGTTGCGACCGGTCTGGTCTGCAAGGAAATCGAACGGAAGATCCCCGACATTGTCACGAGCCTCTACCAGAGGATTCCCGCCGGTGTCGGCTCCTCCGGCGCAGTGAAGCGATTGTCCCGCGCGGAGGAACGCCGCCTGCTGGAAGCGGGCTCGCGCTGGGCCGTAGAGCATGGATATGGCAAGGCGGCGGACCTCGAGTTCACAGAGGAAAATGGCGTTCTCGACAGCGCCGATCCCGGGGCCGTGAGCGACAGGGCGCTCGAGCGGGGCGCCACGCAGATCGGCACGCTCGGGAGCGGGAACCACTTCCTGGAACTGGATGTTGTCGAGGAGGTCTACGAGCCCGACGTGGCCGGGATCTTTGGCCTGCACGAGGGGCAACTCGCCGTTTTCATCCACTCCGGGTCGCGCGGCTTCGGCTACCAGGTGTGCGACGATTACCTGGGCGTGATGGGAAAAGCCATGCGGGCGCACGGCATCCAGGTCCCGGACCGCCAGCTGGCCTGCGCCCCCGTCCAATCCCGCGAAGGCCGGGATTACCTGGCGGCCATGGCCTGCGCCGCAAACTATGCGTGGGCCAACCGGCAGGTGATCATGGCGCTCGCCGAGGAATGCCTGCTGGAGGTTCTCGGGACCACGCCGCGGGAGCTCGCCTTCCGCCTGGTGTACGACGTGTGCCACAACATTGCCAAGTTCGAAAGGCACGCCGTGGAGGGGAGGGAACAGACGCTCTGCGTGCACCGCAAGGGCGCCACGCGCGCCTTCCCCTCCGGGTCACCGGCCATTCCAGCCGCTTACCGGGCTGTCGGGCAGCCGGTGCTCATTCCCGGGGACATGGGAACCGGATCCTATGTATTGGTGGGCACGGAGCGGGCCATGGAGGAAACGTTCGGCAGCAGCTGCCATGGCGCCGGGAGGGTGAAAAGCCGGACGCAGGCACTGAAGCAGGGACGGGGCAGGGACCTGTTCCGCGAGATGAGCAATCTCGGGGTGACCCTGATGGCCGCGGGCCGCCGGACGGTTGCCGAGGAAATGCCCGACGCTTACAAGGACATTCACTCGGTCGTGGATGCCATCGTTCAGGCGGGCATCAGCCGGAAGGTGGCGCGATTGAGGCCGGTGGGCGTAATCAAAGGCTAAGGAGGTGAAGAATGAAGGCTCCAAGTGTGGGGAATTCCGGCCTGCTGTTTCTGGGTTTTGGCGCCGCAGCCGCGTTGTGCGTGTTCGGGACCATGGGCTGGAGCTTTGCGAAATCCCAGGCAGCCGTTCAGCCGGAAAAATGCTTCGCCTGCCATTCCGAGGTCGGCGAACTTTACTCGGCCGGCCGGCACGCGCGCGACGCCAAGCTGGGGTGCGGGACGTGTCACTCGGACCTGGAGGCCCACCTGAAGGATTACGGCCGCAAACCGGCAACCAGCCTGGAACCCGACACCTGCGGCGCGTGCCACAAGGAACAGCTCGATTCCTATCTCCACTTCAACTACGAGTCCAGGGCGCGCGTGGAAAAATCGACCACGACCAGCCGCTCCCCGATGTTCGACAAGCTGATGATGCCGCACGGCTTCACCAAGGAACATGCGGAACCGAGGAGCCATGCCTTCATGCTGATCGACCACTACCTGGTGGATCGCGCCTACGGCGGCCGCTTTCAGCTGCGGAGCTGGATCGATATTGCGAAGCCGGGCAAGGCATGGGATCTGCTCTTGGATGCGGATCCGTCATCGAGCCAGCAGAAGGCCTTCATGCCCCAGACGGCCACCGCCGCCAATCCGACCTGTCTCTCGTGCAAATCGAGCGACCACATCCTCACGTGGAAGTACCTGGGCGATCCGGCGCCGGAGGCCCGCTGGTCGCGAACCTCGAATGTGGTCGAAATGGCCCGCGCCATCCAGCAGCCGGCCGGGTGCATCCACTGCCACGACCCGCACGGCGCGCAGCCGAGGGTGGTGCGGGATGCGTTGATCCAGGCGGTAGTCGACCGCGGGGAGGGGACTTACCCCTACGACAGGGAGAAGAGCGCGCGGGCCGGCATGAAGAAGATCACGTTCCGCGATTTCCGGGCCATCGGCATCCTGGAAACCAAGGACTCCAATCTCATGTGCGCCCAGTGTCACGTGGAATACAACTGCAATCCGGGGCACGATCCCGGCACCGGCGCCGCCATCGGAAAGGCGGACCCCAGGACGAACATCTTCCAGTGGGTGAACGTGTTCGACTACAACCGGAAGATGGCGCAGTTCCACTTCAAGGATTTCAAGCACTCGGTGACCGGAGCGTCGCTGTCGAAGATACAGCACCCGGAAACCGAAGTCTTCTGGGGCAGCAGCCACGAGCGGGCCGGGGTGGAGTGCCGGCACTGCCACATGCCGCGCGTCACGCAGGGCGGCAAGACCTTTACCTGGCATGGCCAGAAGAGCGCGCGGTACATGCCGCGCGAGACCTGTCTTTCCTGTCACGAGGGCTGGACCGAGGCGGACGCGGAATACCGCATCGACGCAATCCAGGACTACACCCGGGGCAAGATGAAAAAGGCCGAGTTCTGGCTGGGACAGTTCATCGACACCTTCCAGCGCGCACGCGATCTGGGTGTGCCGGAACCCGAGCTGGCGGAGTCGCGCCGCTTCCATGACGAAGCGCATACGCTCTGGGAATGGTGGACGGCCGAGAACTCCGACGGCTTCCACAATCCGGCCCAGGCCAGGGAGGCCCTGGGAAAATCCATCGATGCTTCCCAGGAGGGGGTCCGGTTTCTGGAGGCCGCCATCGCCAAAACGAAACGCTGACCTTCTTTGGAGACAGCCGGACGCTCGGCGCGCCCGGAAACCGCCCGGGATGGGTGCGCCCGGGGCGTGCGCGTGAAAAAGACATCTTTCCTCGCTCTTTCGGGCGATTTGCGGACAGAGGCTCTATCGGATAGAATTACCGCCGTTATCCCGGACTGAATTCAATCGCAGGAGGAATATTCAATGCCCATCAAGGTTGCCATCAACGGATTCGGACGCATCGGCAGGAACATCATTCGCTGCACCGCGCAGGACAACGAACTGGAGTTCGTTGCGATCAACGATCTCACCAAGCCCGAGATCCTGACACACCTCCTAAAATATGACTCCGTGCTGGGGCCCTACCACGGCAGCGTGGAATTGAAAGGGGATGCGATGTTCGTGCAGGGAAAACCGATCAAGGTTTTCTCCGAGCGCGATCCCGGCCAGTTGGACTGGAGTTCGCTCGGGGCGCAGGTGGTGGTCGAATCGACCGGCATCTTCACGGAAGCGGAGAAGGCCAAGGCACACCTGAGAGGTACGGTAAAGAAGGTGATCATTTCCGCCCCGGGGAAAAACGTCGACGGAACCTTTTGCATGGGTGTCAACATCGGCGGTTACGACCCGGCCGCGCACCACATCATATCCAACGCTTCCTGCACCACCAACTGCCTGGCCCCGGTGGCGAAGGTGCTGGATGAAAGCTTCGGCATCGAGAACGGCTTCATGACCACGATCCACAGCTACACCAACGACCAGAACCTGCTCGATCTCTGGCACAAGGATCTCCGGCGGGCACGTGCGGCCGCGATCAACCTGGTGCCGAGTTCCACCGGGGCGGCCAAGGCCATCGGGTTGGTGCTGCCGAACCTCTCGGGAAAACTCGACGGGATCGCCATCCGGGTGCCCACCCCCAATGTCTCCCTCGTGGACCTGGTCGTGAATGTCCGCGCGAAGACCTCCGCCCAGGAAGTCAACGCCGCTCTGAAAAAGGCCGCCGAGGGCTCCATGAAGGGCATCCTGGGCTACACCGAGGAACCGCTGGTTTCGACCGATTTCATGCGCAGCCCGCTTTCGTCGTGCGTGGACGGTCTGGAGACCAAGGTCAACGGCAGCCTGGTGAAGACTCTTGCCTGGTATGACAACGAGTGGGGATATTCCTGCCGAATGGCGGATCTCATCAAGTACGTCGGCTCCCGGCTCTAGAGCGCCCGGCAGCGCCACCGCAATCCGGAGAATGTGCAACCCGCTCCGCGGTCGCAGCTGGAGTCCGCGGATGAACCTCAGGCAGAAACCGATGAACAAGCTGACTATTGTTGATTTGGAGCTAAAGGGCCGGCGCGTGTTCGTGCGCGTGGATTTCAACGTGCCTGTCAAAAACATGGAGGTGGGCGACGACCTGCGCATCCGCGCCGCCCTCCCCACAATCCACTACGCGGTGGAAAAGGGGGCAGCCGTGATTCTTGCGTCGCATCTCGGCCGCCCCAAGGGCAAAGCCAATCCCGATTATACGCTCGCCCCGGTCGCCCGCCGCCTTTCCGACCTGCTCGGGCGCGAGGTCCGATTCGTGCCGGAGTGCGTCGGGCCCGTGGTGGAAAACGCCGCCGCCGCCGCCGCTCCCGGAGACGTGCTCCTGCTCGAGAACCTGCGCTTCCACGCCGAGGAGGAGGCGAACGAGCCGCACTTTGCCAGGAAGCTGGGTCACCTGGCGCCGCTCTACGTGAACGATGCCTTCGGCACCGCCCATCGGGCTCACGCCTCTACCGAGGGGATCACGCACCATGTCGAGGCCGCCGCTGCCGGATTCCTGATGGAGCGGGAGCTCCGGTATCTGGGAGGGGTCCTGAAAGACCCGGAGCGGCCGTTTGTGGCCATCCTCGGGGGAGCCAAGATCTCCGACAAGATTCAGGTGATCGAAAACCTCCTGCAGAAGGTGGATCGCCTGCTCATCGGCGGGGCGATGATGTTTACCTTCCTGCGGGCTCAGGGCAAAGGCGTCGGACGGTCGCTGTGCGAGGAGGACAAGCTTGAACTCGCGCGGGACCTGCTTGACCGGGCCGCACTTCCGGACGGAGAGTCGAGAATCCTCCTGCCGGTGGACGTCGTCGTCAGTCCGGGCATCGATCAGGAGGCGGCGGCCAGCGCCGTCGGGATTGGCGAGATTCCGGAGGACCAGGCAGGCTTCGACCTCGGCCCCCGGACGGTCGCCGAATACTCCCGGATCGTGCGCCGCGCCAGAACAATCGTCTGGAATGGGCCGATGGGCGTGTTCGAGCGGGCTGCCTTTGCCGTCGGAACCTTCGAGGTGGCAAAAGCAGTGGCCGACTCGGGAGCTCTTTCTGTCATCGGCGGCGGGGACTCGGCAGCCGCCATCGCCCAGGCGGGACTGCAGGAGCGCATCTCCCATATTTCCACCGGCGGCGGCGCCTCGCTGGAGTTTCTCGCAGGAGATGTGCTTCCCGGCGTGGCCGCCCTGACCGATAAAAGGAAGGATTAGAGAGGAACGGATCATGAGAGTCCCTGTGATTGCGGGCAACTGGAAGATGCACAAAAACACCCGGGAAGCACGCGCGCTGGCCAGGGCGGTGGTTGCCGGGGTGCGGTATGCCGAGGACCGCAAGGTCGTTCTGGCGCCGCCGTTTACCGCGCTTGCGGCGGTGGCGGAAGAGATCCGCGACAGCCCCCTGGTCCTGGCTGCGCAGAATGTACACTGGGAAGCCAAAGGGGCTTTCACGGGGGAAATCAGCCTGCCGATGCTTGAAGATCTCGGGTGCCGGATGGCGATCGTGGGGCATTCCGAACGGAGGCAGCTTTTCGGGGAGACGGACGAGACCGTCGGCCGAAGGGTTCAGGCCGTAATGCGATCCTCCCTCCAAGCCATCGTCTGTGTGGGAGAGACGCTGGAACAGCGGGAAGCAGGGGATTTCCATGATGTGATCTATCACCAACTTGCGGGAGCTTTGGACAGCTTGACACCCCAGACCCTCTTGCGTATTATTTTCGCCTACGAACCGGTCTGGGCCATCGGTACCGGTCGGACCGCCTCCCCTGAGACGGCTCAGGAAGTGCATCGGGCAATCCGGGAATGGCTCGCGAACAAGTTCGGCGGTGAGGCGGCAAAACAGGTGAGGATTCTGTACGGCGGCAGCGTGAAGCCGGACAACATCGCCGAACTGATGGACCAACCGGATATCGATGGCGCTCTGGTCGGAGGGGCGTGCCTGGACGCCGAGAGCTTTCTGGCGATCGTCCGATACGACCGGCAGTCGCCGGCAAAGGCAGGTAACTGAAGAAATGCTTTACTATATTTTACTTTTGCTCCACGTCATCGTCTGCGTGATCGTCATCCTGGTCGTGCTGCTTCAATCGGGAAAGAGCGCGGACCTGGCAGGAGCTTTCGGCGGAGGCGGGACCCAGACCGCATTCGGCAGCCGGGGCCCGGCATCGTTCCTCTCCAAGCTGACCACGATCGCCGCTGTCGTATTCATGATCACGAGCATCTCGCTCTCGGGCATCGTGAAAAAAGATTCCGGCGCGTCGGTGCTGGATTCGGGCAAGTCAAAGGCGGCGCCGGTCTCCAAGGTTCCGGGCCAGGCGCAGCCGCAGGCTGTCCCCCCCACGCCGGAGGAGATCAGGAAAATGCAGCAGGAGGCAGAGGCCAAGCAGCAGGCGGCGCCTCCTCCCGTGAAGAGCGAAGGCGGGGAGAAGCCCCCGGCTCCGCCGAAACAAAACCCATAGGCCGACGGCCGGCCCCGGAGCGGTCCCCTCAAGGACGAGGCCGCCCGACTACGCCGGCCAGGTCGAACTTTTCCAGTGCCGAAGTGGTGGAACTGGCAGACACGCCATCTTGAGGGGGTGGTGGGGAGACCCGTGGGGGTTCGAGTCCCCCCTTCGGCACCAAGCATCGCGTTCCAATCCCTGCAATCCAGACTACCGCAAGACCCCCCTCTCCCACCCCCGGCGGGATCGCCCGCAGCGGCTTGTGATGAGGAATACCTTAGTATAAACGCACTGTGCTATTGTTTCGCAGGATCGCTCCCCCGTCCGCAGCCAGCGGCAGGCGGGGGATCTAATGCACGGAGGAAGAAAATGAGGGCGAAGTTGCTTTTTCTGGCTTGCCTGACCATCGTTTTACTGGCATCCCCGGTTTCGGAGTCGCTACTGCCTGGCGCAAGGGCGCTGCAGAATTGGCCGGGATTTCCCCCGAACAGCCTGGCGCCTTACGTCCCGACGCCCCAGGCAGTGGTGGACCGCATGCTCGAAATGGGTGAGGTTACGGGCAAGGATGTGCTGTATGACCTGGGTTGCGGGGATGGCAGGATCGTGATCAGCGCCGCCAGAAAGTATGGCGCCAGGGGAACCGGGTATGACATCGACCAGGATCGGATCAACGAGTCGCGGGCGAACGCCAAGGCGGCCGGAGTGGAACACCTGGTGAACTTTGTGCAGCAGGATGTCATGGATGTGGATCTCTCGCCGGCGAGCGTGGTGACGATCTACCTTCTTCCCGAATCGAACCTCAAACTGAGGCCCAGGCTCACCAGCCAGCTGCGCCCCGGTTCCCGGGTGGTATCCCACGCATTCGATATGGATGACTGGGAGCCGTTGAAGGTGGAGACGATCCTGGACCACGACGGCTTGAGCCGGACGATCTATCTGTGGAAGATCGACGGCCAGTTCCGTCCCTAGGCCCTAGGGAACCCTTCTTCTCGCGGTACTCAAAATGCGGGTGCTGCTCGTGATTGGAGATCTCTTGGGTTCACCCGGAGAGGATCGCCAACTCTGCTTGTGCCGCGGGATCCATTTGCCCAAGAGTCCGGCAAAGTGCTGAG
Organism: Acidobacteriota bacterium; assembly: GCA_037444305.1. Taxonomy (GTDB): domain Bacteria; phylum Acidobacteriota; class UBA6911; order UBA6911; family UBA6911; genus JBBIMP01. Next base: position 11,736 of record JBBIMP010000046.1, on the reverse strand, counting down.
CAGGAAAACCACCATCAGCAAGCATCTGACCTGGCTTTCGCCGGCGGGCGTCATACTGGGCGTTGCCGGCGCCTTTTCTATCCGCCGCAGTCACCGGGGGCCCCAATGAGAAATCGTGAAACAATCACCGCGCACGCTGATCAATCTTATTTTTGGCCGTGCCGTGGTCCTGTGACATAATATGCCCTCTTTGGATTGGAAGTTTCTAAGTAATCCCGAAGGCGGCAGGAGGCTGAGGGCCCCGAACAACAATAACTAACGGAAAGTGTTCCAATGAAAAAACTTCGCAGGAATTTATTTGCGGCAGTGATCGCCGCGGCAGCTCTGCTGCTTTCGACGGCTGCGTTTGCAGCCGCAGGTGGCCAAATAGAGGTCCACTGCGTGGATACGGCGGGAAAACCGATGTCCGGCATCAAGGTTCAGGTTCAGAAGCTGGGTGATCCCAAGTGGAAAGACAAGAAATCGGATGCGCGCGGTGTCGCGCGCTTCGACAAGGTAGAGGACGGCGTTTACCGTGCACTGGCGCGCAAGGAGGGCTTTGCCCCGGCGTTCTACGAGTTCATCCTGATAAAGGGCGCTGCGAAGGAAACCGTGAAGCTCCAGTTCGAGCCCGGTCCCACCGAGCGCCAGCTATATTTCGAAAACCAGCAGGTGGGCCGGCAGGCGTTCGAAGCCCTCAACGAAGGGGTGGAAGCGTTGCGCAGCGGTAATTTCGACGATGCCGAAAACAAGCTGCGGGTGTCGATCAGCCTCAACCCGTCGAATCCGGAGACCCACTTCAACCTGGCTATCACCTACCTCCAGGGGCAGAAATGGGACGAGGCGGAGGCTTCGCTCCGCCGGGCGGAACGGCTCACTGCCGGCCTGAAGGAGTTCATGCGTTCCCGGGATCCGGGCACCGAGAACAGCTACGATCAGCTGCACGCCAGGCTGCTTGACCTCATCCCCAGGGTGCCGGGCCTCAAGCTGCGCGCCGAGGCCAGCGCGGACCTGGCCGAAAAGCGGTTCGAGGAGGCCATCGCCAAGTACAACGAAAGCCTCAAGAGCTTCCCGGACGACCCGGACACCTACTACAACATCGCGCTGGCCCAGGCGAATGCCAAGCGGTATGACGAAGCCGCCGGCTCGATCGACAAGGCCATCGAATTGAAGCCGACCGAGCGGGCCTACACCGACCTCAAGCAGCAGATCGCCGATTACAAGGAGAACGAGCTGCTCATGCAGGCGAGAACGATCCTCGAAGCGGGCGAAAAACTCCACAAGGAGGGGAACATCCAAGGAGCGCTCCAGAAATACGAGGAAGCCATGCCGATGGTCCCGGACCGGAGCAAGGCGGTGGTGTACTCGTTCATCGCCCGGGCGAACGCCTCGCTGAAGAATGACGCCGCGGCCGAGGCCGCCTTCAAGAAAGCGATCGAGTTCGCGCCGGAAAACGCCGATCACAGGAAGGCGCTGGCGCAGTACTACATGAGCCAGAAGAAATACAACGAAGCGCTCGAGCTTTACGCCCAGGGCGGGACGGCCGGGGCGGCCGCGGACCAGACCCTGTTCAACCTCGGACGCGAGCAGAGCCAGCAGGGCAACACCGATGTGGCGCAGCTGGCCTTCGAGCGGGCGCTCGCGGTGAATCCCAACCATGCCGACGCCCACTTCGAACTCGGCATGCTGCTCTACTACGCCAAGACCAACGACAAGCGCGCCAAGGAACTGCTCAACCAATACCTGAAGCTGGGCAAGGACGAAGCGAAGCTGGAAAACGCCAAGACGGTCCTGGTGGTAATCCAGCGGCGCTCGCCGTAGAGGAAGGTTCAAACCTGGAGTGCCAGGGGGCCGCGAAACGCACATCACTGCGCGCAGTTCGCGGCCTCCTTCTTTTTCTTGCCGGTCTATCCCCACGGGGAACAGGCATCGCCCCCCTGCCGGCGCCAGTGCGCCAAGGCAGAGCCTTCGGCGTAGCCGGATTCGGACGGTTCTGCTATTCTGGCACTGGCCTTTTCACGCTTTCAATCCTTGTCCCACGGAGATGCCCATGTCCGAAAAACAACCGCTGCCCGGCACGATGAGGGAAGTGATGGAACAGACGCCCGCCGCCTTTATACCGGAAAAGGCCGAGGGGGTGAATGCGACGATCCAATACCGCTTCAGCGGGGACGAGCCCGGAAGCTGGGTGGTGAGGATCGCCGATGGAAAGTGCACGGTCGAGGAGGGCGAGGCGGAGAAAGCCACGATAACGATCAAGAGCGCCTCCGAGGTCTGGCTGAAGATCCTGAAGGGGGAAATCGACGGCACCTTCGCGTACATGACCGGCAAATTCAAGGTGGACGGCCCGATGAGCGTCCTCATGCAGATGAGGAACTGGTTCGGGATGTAGGCGCATGCGTGCCGGCAGGCGGGCTGCGTTCAGCTGCCTGCCCGGAACCTTCGCGCAATCCTCTGTGCGCCGAGCTTCGCCAACCGTGCGAGCTTCAGCAGCAGCCAGACCGACAACGCCACGAGGATGATCACCAGCACGAGGGTGATCAGCGGGTGCGTCGCGGCCATCCATGCCAGAAAAAGCGCCGCCCCGTCCTCGCCGATGCTGAGCACGGAATTCGAAACCGGCTCGGGGCTCACGTTGGAGGCCGCGCGCGCCGATGTTTTCAAGCCGTGCGACGTCAGCGCCACGGTTCCCGCCAGCAAGGCTGCCGCCAGCCGCCATCCCTCCGGGACCTCGCCGACGGCGGCGTAGGCCAGCAGGGCCGCGGCCGGAGGCCGGATGAAGGTGTGGATCGCATCCCAGATGCTGTCCAGGTAGGGGATCTTGGCCGCGGCGAATTCCACGAGGTAGAGCACGCCCGCAACGACCAGGACCGCGGGATGGGCCAGGACTTCCAGCGACGCCGGCAACCGGAACACCTCGTAACGGTGCATCAGTCCAAGCACGGCCACGGTGGCGTAAAGGTTGAGCCCCGAGGCAAAAGCGGCGCCCAGCACGAAGCCCAGCATCGGAAAACCGAACGTTATCTCCCAACTTTATACGAAGTGCGTCCGCGGCAGCCCATGTTTTTTCGCGAAGCAGGCTGAAATATAATGCCTGGCAATACGCGCGCGCCGGATTCGGGATGCTCCGTTGGCCCACCGGGCAGAACCAGGTCCTAGTTCGTGCCCCTCCCGGCCGATGTCTCGCTTTTGTAACACTCCTGTCATCCGCGCGTTACAGGAGAGCGGTATCCTCCAATCGAAAGCAGGTGCCCATGACCACTCATCTGGAACAGAGTCTGCAGCGTGACATAAACCTCATCGTGGAGAAGGTGCTCGAGATGGCGCAGCGGGCCGAGCACGCGCTCAAGCTCTGCCTGCAGGCGCTGCACGGCCCGAACCGGCAACTGGCTTACTCGGTGATCCTGCAGGACACGCACATCGACGAGCTGGAAAAGCAGATCGACCGGCTCTGTCTCGAGTTCATCGTCCGGCAGCAGCCGGTGGCGGGGAACCTGCGGTTCGTGTACGCCGCCATAAAGATAAATACGGAGCTGGAACGGATCGGCGATTATGCGGAAAACATCGCGCGTCATCTGCTCCTGATCGACAACAGTGAATCCAGGCCATACTGCGACCGCTTTGCCGAGATCGCCAACATGTCCATTCCCATGGTGCACGATGCGGTGCAGTCGTTTGTCCGACAGGATGCACGGCTGGCGCGCGAGACGAGTCTCGTCGAGGACAGGGTGGACAACGTCTGCCATGCGATCATTTCGGAATTCCTGCGGGCAGGGCACCAGGGAAGGATTCCGGTGGAGGACCTCATCCCGCTCATGATGATCGCGCGACGCTTCGAACGGGTTTCCGACCAGGCCAGAAACATCTGCGAGGAAGTCCTCTACATGTGCACCGGAGAGTACATGAAGCACAAGGGGACGGAGGTGTTCCGAATTCTGTTTGTGGATGACGACAACTCCTGCATCAGCCAGATGGCGGAGGGAATCGGCAATTCGCTCAACATCAGCGAACTCTATTTCAGCAGCGCGGGCGTCGATCCACGCCCCGTCGATCTGCGCGCCATAGGATTCCTGGCAGGCAAGGGAATCGACATTTCCCGGCATGTTTCCAAATCCCTGGAGCAGATACCCAACCTGGAGCACTACCAGGTGATTGTCGGACTGACGGAGAGGGCGGGATTTGCGGCCTTCCCGCCGGCGCCCACCAAGGCGGTGGCGCTCAGCTGGAATGTGCCGAATCCGGCCGGCATGGGCGGCAGGGAAGAGGAAATCGTGGCTGCCTACGAGAAGACCTGCAAGTACCTGGACGAAAACATCCGCGACCTGGCCAAGGCAATTCTGGGAGAAGGCAAGGCCAAAGGAGAAGAAAAAGATGCGGAATCATAGACTGTCCCCGGTGGGTTTCCTTGCCGCAGCGTTCGTCCTGGCTGCCGCGCTCCTGGCGGCCGGCTGCAGGAAGGGCGGCGACGGAACGACGGGAAGTGCGGGCATCCAAATGAAGGGCTCCGACACCATGGTCAACCTGGTGCAGGCGTGGGCCGAGGAGTACCGGAAGGTTGCGCCCCAGGTGAGCGTGGAGGTGTCGGGCGGAGGTTCCGGAGTCGGCATCGCGGCGCTGATCCGCGGCGCCGTGCAGATTGCCAGCTCCAGCCGTGACATGAAGCCGCAGGAGATGGACCAGGCGCGGCGCCACACCGGCAAAGAAGTCAGGGAGTTCACTGTCGGGTACGATGCGCTGGCGATATACGTGCACAAGGAAAATCCGCTCGAGGTGATTACATTCGAGCAGCTTGCGGAGATCTATGCCGAGGGGGGCAGGCTCACGCAATGGAAAGACCTGAAGATTTCGATCCCCGGTTGCAGCGGCGACGAAATTATCCGCATCAGCCGCCAGTCGAGTTCCGGAACCTACGAGTTCTTCCGCGAGCACGTGCTTCTCAACCGGGACTTCAAGCTGGGATCGCGCGACATGAACGGTTCCAAGGAGGTGGTCGAGCTTGTGGAGCGCACCCCATGCGCGATCGGTTACAGCGGGATGGGATATGCCACCCCGGCTGTGAAAGTGATTCGGGTGGCCGAACGAGCGAACGCCCCCGCCTTCGAGCCGTCGGTGGAGAACACGCTCAGCCGTGCCTACCCGATCGCCCGCGCGCTCCATCTCTACACGCTGGGCGACCCGCAAGGTGCGGTAAAGGACTACATCGACTGGATCTTGTCACCGGCGGGCCAGAAACTGGTCATCGATACGGGGTACGTGCCGGTGCGGACAGGAGAGCCGGGCAAATGAGCTATCCGACCGCTCTCCGGCCTGTGCGGCTCCGTTTTCGGGGGCCCTTCAATGCGGCATTATCCGACTATGGGCCGGCTGCACCGCGAGGCCATGCGCATGACCGACACGCCGACATCTAAGCCGACCGCCGTGGCCCGGCCGCAGAGGCCCCTGTGGGCCATCTGGGGTGAGAAGGCCCTGGAGCTGTTGATCCGCTTTGCGGGGGTCAGCGCGATCATCTTCGTGATGTCGATCTTCTTTTTCATCTTCCGCGAGGCGGCGCCGGTACTGGAGAGCGACCGGTTCAGCCTGGGCAGGTTTCTCGGCAGCGTCGAATGGTACCCCACATCGGCCACGAATGTCCGCTACGGCATCCTGGCGCTGATCGTCGGCACGGCCTGGGTGAGCGGGCTGGCGGTTCTGATCGCCGTCCCCTTCAGCCTGGGCTCGGCGATCTTCATCTCGGAATTCTGCGGCCCCCGGCTCAAGGAGGCGCTGAAGGTCGTCATTGAGCTCCTGGCCGCGGTGCCGAGCGTGGTCTGGGGTTTCATCGGGCTCACGGTCACCAGCCGTCTGATCGTGGAGTACGCGGGGGCGACCGTCGGGGTGAATGTTCTCAACGGCGGGCTGATCCTGGCCCTGATGTGCATTCCCATCATCACTTCGATCGCTGAGGATGCCCTCAAGGCGGTGCCCGACTCCTACAGGGAAGCTGCGCTGGCGCTGGGTGCCACGCGCTGGCAGATCGTTTACCGGGTTCTCCTGCCGGCGGCCAAGACCGGACTGCTGGCGGCCGTCCTGCTCGGCGTCGGCCGGGCCATCGGCGAAACCATGGCTGTCCTGATGTCCACGGGACACGCGGTCCAGATCCCGCACGGCTTGCTCGACTCGGTGCGGACGCTCACGGCCAACATCGCGGCCGAGCTGGGGGAGGCGCCCGCGAAATCCGAACACTACCGGGTCCTGTTCATGACCGGCGTCTTTCTCTTCATCATCACGTTTCTTGTAAACCTGGCGGCCGACATAACCGTTCGCGGTGTGCGCAAGCAGAAGTGAGTCCCATGGCACAGACCCCAGCCTTATCCACACTCCAGGATCCCGCCAGCCGCTTCACGGTCACGCCGGGGGTACGGCGCAAGCGGCGCACGGAAGGCGCCGCCAAGTGGATCCTTTCCGGTATGGCCGCGATGGTCATCCTCCCGCTGCTTCTTCTGCTTACCCACCTGGTCGTGAAGGCCTGGCCGTCGCTGAGTTTGGACTTCCTCCTCGAGGTGCCGCTGAAGGGCATGACCGAAGGTGGGGTATGGCCGGCGCTGGTGGGCACTTTCTACCTCATCGCGGTGGCCCTCCTGATCTCGGCGCCCGGCGGGGTCCTGGCGGCCATCTACCTGAACGAATATGCGAGGGAGAACTGGTTTCACCGCACGGTCAATCTGGCGGTGATCAACCTCGCCGGGGTGCCCAGCATCGTCCACGCCCTCCACGGCCTGGGCGCCTTCGTGTATGCCGCGCAGTTCGGTTTCTCCATCATCTCGGCGGCGCTGACGCTGGCGATCATGACGGTGCCGGTCGTCATTACCAGCACGCGCGAGGCTCTGAACTCCGTCCCGATGGCGTTCCGCGAAGCCTGCTGGAACGTGGGCGCAACGCGGTGGCAGACCATCCGCCGCGTGGTGCTGCCAAACTCGGTCAGCGGCATCCTGACCGGCGTCATTCTCGAGGTGAGCCGGACCGCGGGCGAGACTGCGCCGATCATGTTCACCGGCGCTGTCTTCTACAAAGCCGTCGAGCGCGGGGACCTGTTCCCGTACTTCCTGAATGATCAGTGCATGGCGCTTTCCATGCACCTCTATGTGCTCGCCACGCAGGTGCCGGGCGTGAAGGAGTCGCTCCCGTACGCGACGGCCGTGGTTCTCGTCGGCCTGGTCCTGCTGACAAACTCCGCCTCCATCATGCTCCGCATGTGGCTCCGGAACCGTAAGAAGTGGTGATCCCCATGGATGCGACGCCGCCAAAGATCGAGGTCCAGGACCTGCGCCTTTCCTACGGCTCCAGGGAAGTCATCCACGGCATTTCGTTCGAGGTTAGGGCCAATGAGATCCTCGGGATCATAGGTCCCGCTCAGTCGGGAAAGACCTCGCTCCTGAAGTGCATCAACCGGACCATCGAGTTCCAGCCCGAGGCCAGGGTGTCGGGCGTCATCCGGATCGACGGCAAGGATGTGCGCAAGGTGCGCAGCGTCTACGAGCTGAGGCGCCGCATCGGCATGGTCGCACCTCTTCCCGTCGGTTTGCCGCTCAGCATCTACGACAATGTGGCCTTTGCGCCGCGCTGCGCCGGTCTCACCGACAAGGCCGAACTGGACGGATTGGTGGAGCAGTGCCTTCGGCAGGCGGCGTTGTGGGATGAGGTGAAGGAGCGGCTCGACAGCCTCGGCACAAAGCTCTCCGGCGGCCAGCAGCAGAGGCTGACCATCGCCCGCGCCCTGTCGCACCAGCCGGAAATTCTCTGCCTGGATGAGTTCTCCATCGCCATCGATCCGGTGACCACCATGCGCATCGAGGATGCGCTCAAAGAACTGCGCCGGGAAGTCACCGTTATCCTGGTAACGAACCTTACACAGCAGGCCCGGCGGCTGGCGGACCGCACCATGCTGCTGTGGAACGGCGAGATTGTCGAGCTTGGCCCCAACGATGTTATTTTCTCCGGCAATCCTGCGAACAGAAGGACATACGAGTACGTCCACGGGATTATCGGATGACCGAGAACCTCGAATACTGCATCCAGACCCGCGACCTGAACCTCTGGTACGGCGAGTTCCAGGCGCTCAAGAGCGTCCGCGCCGACATCCGCCACGGGATCATCACCTCGCTCATCGGGCCGTCCGGCTGCGGGAAGACCACGCTTCTCCGGTGCTTCAACCGGGTGAACGAGCGCTACGGGTACGTGACCACTACGGGCGAGATCCGGATCCTGGGGAAGAACATCTACGACCCCGACGTTTCCCTGGTGGAGCTGCGCAAGGCCGTGGGCATGGTGTTTCAGCGGCCCAATCCGCTTCCGATCTCGGTCTACGAGAATGTCGTCTTCGGGCTGCGGGTGCACCAGGGCCGCGGCGAGCTGACGCGGACGGCGCTGGACGAAGCGGTTGAAAAGGCCTTGCGGGAAGTGGGTCTGTGGGAGGATCTGAAGGACAAGCTCGAGCACCGTGCCACGAGCCTGCAGCTGGAACAGCAGCAGAGGCTCTGCATCGCGCGGCTGCTCCCGCTCAAGCCCGAGGTCATCCTCATGGACGAGCCCTGCTCGGCCCTGGACGTCGAAAGCACGCGCGCGATCGAAGAGCTGATGTTCGAGCTCAAGGGGCGGTATACCATCGTCATCGTCACACACAACATGGCCCAGGCGCGGCGCACCAGCGACGAGTGCATTTTCATGCTCCTCGGCGAGCTTATCGAACACACCCGCACCGAACAGCTGTTCCTGAATCCGGCCGACTCCCGCACCGCCGACTATATCGAGGGCCGTTACGGGTGATTTTTGCGTGGATCAAGAAAAGCGTCACCTCGTTCGTGCTGGTCATCATCCTGCTGTCGGCGACCATTGGCCTCCTTGCCTCCCCGCTGGCGCTGTTGTTCGGATCGATGAACCTGGGCCCCTGGAGTGTATCGAGCCCGGAAGCCAGCCTTCTGATCTTCTGCCTGGGGCTTCTCGCCGGCGTGCTTTCGTTGCACGCGTTCAACGGGCTTGCCTTTGTCTGGCGTGCCCTGTCGGGCTGGGCGCTGAAGGGCCCGGATGGGCCGCCGCCCGCTCCGGCCGGGCCGGCGCCGGAACCGCTGCCGGAGCGCACGGGGCCGATTATCATTCCATGATTCCCGGTGCGGTCCCGGGAGTCAGTCATCTGCGGCCTGCCCGGAGTGGATCAGCGTCTTCACCGCCAGGATTGCGAGAAAGCTGAGCACGGCGCCTCGCAGGATCCCATCGAGCGCCGCCATCGCCACGATTGCCAGGATGAGGTAGGATCCAAGTGCGGCGATGAGACGCCTGTCGGCCAGAACCCTCCTGCCGAGGTCAGCCACCCGGTCCGCCAATGTAAGGTGTTTCTGCGTCATGCCGCCCCTGCCGCTGCTTCGGAAGCAAGGTTACCACGATTTGGGCGGGAAGCCTCGGGGGTTGCCATGCTTCGAACTTTTCGGTGCGGGAATCCGTTCTAAGGGACATGGGAGGACGACTATCGGCAGCGGCTCCATATTTTCCGAGCAGACCGCTCCCGGGGATGCCGACCTGGAAACGGGCTCCGGTGGCGTGGAGGCGCACGGCGTGGACGCGGCCCTCCGCATCCGCACATCGAGCGGGAGCATCACGGCAACCGGCAGGGCGTCGGGCGATTGGAGAATCAGCACCTAATCGGGCAGTGCGACGGTGAGGCTCAACGAGAATGCCTCCTTCGACCTGTGGGCGCGGACGAGTTCGGGAAGAATTACGGTGAATCATCCGCTGACCGTGATGGGGACCGTGAGCCGGTCGGAGATGCGCGGGAAGGTCCGCGGCGGCGGCAGCCTGGTGGAGGTAAGGACCAGCTCTGGCGGCATCACCATTCAATAAAGGGGGACAGGCTACCGTGTCCCCCCGGGGGGCACCGTAGCCTGTCCCCCTTTGTTATGGGAGCGGGTGCAGGATGGTAAACGGAACCGTCGCGGCTTTGTTCTGCCCGGAAATCAGATCCGCGATCCGCACCCTCAGGCTGTAATCCCCCGGCGCAAACGCGCTGAGGCTTCCGATGCGCGCAACCGTCGCATGCGTCTGGAAGGGAAGCAGCAGGTCCGACGCATCCCTCCAATAATCGGGCTCCTTCCCCTTCGGCGTTACCGCGAACTCCACCTTCACCTTCGGCTTCGCGGTCGCGGGATCCTTCTCCAGCCCGTACACCTGGAAATAAAAGCCCATCTCCTCGTCCTTCCGGAATGTGGCGTCCACCTTGGGAAGCACCTTCAGGCTGCCAAAGAGAAAGCGGAAATCCTTCGCCTGCTGGTCGGCCTGCTGGATGGAGGCGGCAAGGATGACCGAACTGAGCGAAAGCTGCTCCCCGGAAATCTCGGGGACCTCCAGGCGTTTTTCCAAATGCGACATGTTACCGCTCTCGACGTCCTTGACCACCAGATCCAGTTTGTACAGGCCCGGCGCCAGGACCAGATGCTTCTGGAAGAGCGACGCCCCGGCGAGCCCCGCGTCGTATTGCTCCCGTGCGAAGTCCCGGGCAATCTCCTCCTCGAAGATCGCCTCGCGGCGGCGCGAAAGCGTCGTTACCTGGCCGTAGACCTGCATTTTGCCGGTGTAGATGCCGTACTGCTGCTTGTAGGTCAGCGCCGAATTCGGGATCTCTACGGTGACCGGCACCAGGACCTGGCGCGGCGATATGCGGATGAAATCGGCGCTGTAGCGGACCGGAATGCTCGAGTAGGTGATCCGGGTGCCCACGGCCGCCTCGAGGTCCTTGAATTTTATCGGCGGCGGCGCATTCAGCCTGCCGGAGAGCTGCAGTTGGGCGAAGGTCGTGTCCCTGGAGGTCTCGAATCCGGCGGTGTTGCGATACGCACCGCCCAGCTCGCCCGCGTAGCGTCGGCCGGCGACGCGGTCCTGTTTGCTTTTGACCCCGGTGGTTTCGTAGGCCTCGAGTTCGTCCCAGGTCGGTCCCATGAAGCCGAGCTGCAGCAGGTCGTCCTTGCGCTGCTTGTCGAAGGTGAGCTCGTAGAGCCCGCCCCCCTTGTCGTCGACGAACTCCAGCTCGATGTCGTCGCCGACGCCGGCCAGGTTGCGGTACTCCCAGCGTTCGAACGGGGCGACGGAGGTGTGTCCGCCGCCTTCCTTGCGGGTGCGTTCGTATGAGCCGCCCTGCGGCGTGCTCTCGAAACGGTCGGGCGGGCCGAACTTGATGTAGATGCGGCCGCGGTCCGTTTTCCAGCCGGGGATTCCCGCCGTGAATTTTTCGTTGGCGTACATGATCCGGCGGTAGTGCTCGATCTTGAATTCGTTCTCGGCCGTTTCGGGGATGTTGTCGCGGCGCAGCCAGAACTGCTCGATGAAGGCGTCCTTCTCATCGTCCGTGTTCAGGTTGATGAAGACGTCCCGCTCCTCGTCGGAGATGATGTAGACGACGTCCTCGTTCAGCCATTTTTTGTAATAGGCGGCCGAATCGAATTCCCTCTTCTGGCCGGCGGCCGCGAAATGGCCGAGTGTATTGAGCAATATGATTCCCAGAACCGGAAGGAAGGCGGCTTTCATAATTCCAGATATTACCACAAAGGAATGCTGGAATCCCGAGGCGAGAGACCCTGAAAGGATCCGGCAGGAGAAGGGAGAGGGGCGTGGGCTTCAAGATGCGACACATGGCCACGAGGGAAGAGGTGCCCAAGGCAAAGGATCCTGAAAGGATCCGGCAGGAAAGCCCAGGGCGTAAGCCCCATAAGCGTTAACTTAAGAGTTGACGTTTTT
>JBBIMP010000045.1:0-38915 GCA_037444305.1 Acidobacteriota bacterium | reverse complement strand
CCCTCGGGGAGGGGAACTGGCGACGCCTGCGGCCGCACCTGGCGTACGACATCGGGCAGGCGTTCCGGTTGCACGCTTTCGGAGGTTTCTAGGGCGACGGCGCGTTCCACGGTATTTTCCAGTTCGCGTACGTTCCCCGGCCAGCCGTAGCTCTGCAGGCAGCCGAGGGCCTCGCGCGAGATCCCGATCACCCGCCGGCCGGTCTGCTGCGCGTAGCGGCCGAGGAAGTGAAACGCCAGCAGCTCGATGTCTTCCGCCCGCTCCCGCAAGGGCGGGACCTCGATCTGGATCACGGCGATGCGGTAGTACAGGTCCTCGCGGAACTGTCCTTCGCGGATCGCCTGCTGCAGGTTCCGGTTGGTCGCCGCGATCACGCGCACGTCCACGTCGACCTCGGCGGTGCCGCCCAGCGGCCGGAGCCTGCGCTCCTGCAGGACGCGCAGGAGCTTGACCTGCATGGCCGGGGTCATGTCCCCGATCTCGTCCAGGAAGATCGACCCGCCCTGCGCCGCCTCGAACAGCCCCTTCTTGTTGCCGGCGGCGCCGGTGAACGCCCCCTTCATATAGCCGAAGAGCTCGCTTTCGAGCAGGGTCTCCGGAAAGGCCCCGCAGTTGATGGAGACGAACGGTCTATCCTTCCGCGGGGAAGCGTCGTGAATGGTCCGGGCCACCAGCTCCTTGCCGGTGCCGCTCTCCCCTGTGATGAGAACCGTGCTCTCCCCCTCGGCCACGGTGCCGATGGTGCGGTAGACCTCGACCATCCGCGGGCTGCGCCCCACCAGACCGTTGCGGCTGAGCGCCTGGAAGAGCTTCCGTCCCTGCTGGGTGTCCATCTTGTTCCGCAGGGCCTTGACCTCGCCTTTGAGCCTTTTGCGTTCGAGCGAGTGCCGGACGACGTTGAGCATCTCCTCCATCTTGAAGGGCTTCGTCAGGTAGTCGCAGGCGCCGTGCTGCAGCGCCTCGATCGCCGTGTCGGTGCTGGCGAAGGCCGTCATCATGATGAAGGTGGTTTCGGGGGAGAGGTTCCTGGCCTCCCGCAGAAGGTCCACGCCGGAGAGTTCCGGCATCCGGATGTCGGAGATCACGACATCGATCTCGCGCCGGCCGAGGATGGCCAGCGCGTCCCGCGCCGAGGAGGCCTTGAGCACCTCCAGCCCCTCCTCCTGCAGGACGATGTCCAGGATCTCGATGATGTTTCGCTCGTCGTCGACGATCAGTACCGAATTCATATCAAATAGTGACCGGCTTTCCAGCCACGGATTCCACGGATTTCACGAAATATTCCTCTCGGCATCAAACTGTCCACGGCTATTGGTCCGTGTAATCCGTGTAATCTGTGGCGGATGTTTTTTCTCATCCCGCAATGGCAGGGAAGTGGAGCGTTACCCTGGTCCCCTTTCCTTTTTCGCTGTCGAAGCGGATCTGTCCCCGGTGCTCCTCCACGATCTGGTACACGATGTGAAGCCCCAGGCCGGTTCCCGTCGAAAATCCTGGATTCAACGGGCGGCTGAGCCGCTCCTGTTCCACAGTCGTCATGCCCATTCCATTGTCTTTGAACACTACCTGTACCTTGGCGCCCTCCTCCGGTCCGGCGCAAATCCCAAGGTGTCCCCCATCCGGCATGGCCCGGAGCGCGTTCTGCGCCAGGTTCCAGAAGACCTGCTTCAACCGGTCGGCATTCCCCTCGATTTGCAGGCTGTTCGAATCCAGCTGCAGTGTCACTGAATACCTGGAGCGAAAACCGCTGCCGTTCTGCAGCAGCAGAACCGAGTCTTGCAACAGTGAGGCCAGATCCACCGGCTGCATCGCGCTCTTTGTGGGGACGGCGAACTGAAGCAGTTCCCCGATGAACTTGTTGAGACGATCGCTCTCCTTGAGCAGGATCTCCAGCAGCCTGCGGTCCCTTTCCGACAGGGCCGAGCGGGATTTTAATATTTCCACCGAACCCCGCATGGAGGTCAGCGGGTTGCGGATCTCGTGCGCGATCCCGGCCGCCATGCTGCCGATGGTAGCCATGCGATCCTTGAGCCGGACCTCCTCCTCCAGGTGCTTGATTTCCGTCAGGTCCTGGAAGGAGACGATGTAGCCGATCAGCTCGCGCTCCTGGTCCATGAGCGGGGAGACGCTGAAGCCGAGGTAGCGCCGCTGTCCCCCCGGCAGGTCCACCCAGTACTCGTCGCGCAGCGGCCGGGCGTCCCGGAACAGGTCCGCGTCCCTGACCCTGGCCCAGAGCCGGCTGCCGATCACCGACGGCAGCGGCGCCGCCAGGACGTCGTTCACCGGGATCCCGGTCAGCTCCTCGGCGGTATTGTTGAAAAGCGTGATCCGGCCCCCGAGGTTGGTCGTGATGAGGCCGCTCCGGATGCTGCTGACGATGTTTTCGTTCAGCCGCCGCAGCCGTGTGAGCGAGTCGATCTTTTCCTCCAGCTCCTCCTGCACCGCGCTCAGCCGCCGGGAAAGGCAGGCTCCCAGCAGGGCGACGCCGAAGAACCCGAGCGCGTTCAGGGAAACCCGGAAGGTGAGGTTCTCCAGGCTCAGGGGGGAACCGGCGCCCGCCAGGATCCCCGTGTTTTCGGCGCCGACGATGCCGGCGTAGAGGATGGCGCTCAGCGCCGCCCCGGCGAGGCCGCCGCTCCGCCCGCCGGTCAGGCTGCAGGCGATGATGACCAGGACGTAGAACGAGACGAAGGGGCTGGCAATCCCCCCGGTAATGGCCACCAGGCAGGTGGTCAGCGCCAGGTCGACCGCGATCTGGAGGACCAGTTGGAGCGGGAGTCGGCGGCCGTGCCGCCAGAGCGCCAGGTAGGCCAGCGTCAGGCCGATCGCGGACAGGTTCGCCAGGGGCAGGAAGGGGAGCGCGCCGATCCTCTCCGGGAGGATCTGCAGCGCCCGGGCCAGATTGATCCCCAGCAGGAGGATGGCCGCCCGGGCGGCGATCATGACGCCGAGGTGGCGGCCCAGGTTCAGGTTGTCCAGGAGCAGCAGTCCGCTCTGCAGCCGGCCCGATAAGGACGGCGCGCGGAGCGGACCCTGTTTCAGGACAATGGCCTTATCCACCGGACATCACTTGGATCAGCTTGAACATCGGGAGATACATGGAGATCACGATCCCGCCGACGACGATCCCCAGAAACACCAGGAGGACCGGTTCGAGGATCGTCATCATGTTGGCCACCACCGCGTCCACCTCTTCCTCGTAGTAGTCGGCGATCCGGACCAGCATGGTGTCCAGCTCGCCCGTGGTTTCGCCCACGGCCACCATCTGGGTCACCATGGCCGGGAAGAAGTTGGACGTCTTCATCGGCTCGGCGATGGTTTTGCCTTCCTCGATGTTCTTCCGGATCTGGAGGATGGTTTCCTCCAGGATTGCGTTGCCCGCGGTCCTGGCGGTGATCTCCAGCCCGTCCAGGATCGAGACGCCGCTGGTCAGCAGCGTGGCCAGCGTGCGGGTGAAGCGCGCCACGCCGATCTTGCGCAGGATGTCTCCGAGGACGGGGACCCGGAGCAGGAGCCGGTCGATGGCGTAGCGCCCCTTGCCGGTTTTGTAGTAGCTGCGCAGGCCGTAGATCGCCGCTCCGAAGAAAGCGGCGATGAACAGGAGGTAGTTCTCAACTATGGAGGAGGCGGCGATCACCATCCGCGTCATAAGCGGCAGCTGGACGCCGAAGCCTTCGAACAGCGTCCGGAAGACGGGCACGACCTTCCACAGGATGATGCCGACCACGATCACGGCGACCGACATGATCACGGCCGGGTAGATGAAGGCCGAGCGGAGCGCGCGTTTCAGCTTGACCAGCTTTTCGATGAACACGGCCAGCCGCTGCAGGATCGTGTCCAGGATGCCGCCGGTCTCGCCCGCGGCGATCATGTTGGTGTAGAGCGGCTCGAAGACCTTCGGGTGGCGGCTCATGGCCTCGGCCAGCGTCGTCCCCGCCTCAACGTCCGAGCGCACCTGCTCGAGCGTGTTCTTGAACGCCACGTTGGAGTGGTGCACGGCGATGGCCTCGAGGCACTGCACCAGCGGCAGGCCGGCGTCGAGCATGACCGAGAACTGGCGCGTGAAGATCGCCACCTCGTCCTGCGAGACCTTCTTGCGCCTGGCGCCGAAGCTGAACTTGTTCCCCTCCTTCTCCCGGATGGAGATCGGGGCGATCTGCTCGCGCCGCAGCACGGCGGCCAGCGCCTGCGGGTTGTTGGAGAACCGCTCGCCGGTGATGCTCTCGTTGGTGCGGACGTGGCGCCCGCGGAAGGCGTAGACTGGCATGGTTTTCTCTCCGGACTAACGGCCCACCGCCGCCGGCGCGGGCCGGCGCGCCTGCGCCCCCGCGCCGGGCAGGATGAGCCCGATGCCTCTCGTTATCAGTTCCTGCAGCTCGTCCCGGTTGGAGGACTTGGCCAGCGCCTCCTCGGCGGAGATCTGCTTGGTCAGGACCAGGTGGGCCAGCGACTGGTTGAAGGTCTGCATCTCGTACTTTTCCTGCCCGGCCTGCATCATCCCGTAGATCTGGTGGATCTTGTCCTCGCGGATCAGGTTGCGGATGGCCATCGTGGGGATCAGGATCTCCATGGCCATGGCGCGGCCGCTGCCGTTGGCGCGCGGGAGCAGCGACTGGCAGAGGATCCCCTCCAGCACCAGGCTCAGCTGCGCCCGCACCTGCGGCTGCTGGTTGGACGGGAAGATGTCGATGATGCGGTTCATGGTGGCGGCGGCGCTGTTGGTGTGCAGCGTCGCGAAGGTCAGGTGGCCGGTTTCGGCGATGCGCAGCGCCGCCTCGACGGTTTCGAGGTCGCGCATTTCGCCGATCAGCACCACGTCCGGGTCCTCGCGCAGGGCGACGCGCAGCGCGCTGGCGAACGAACGGGTGTCGGCGTTCACCTCGCGCTGGTTCACGATGCAGTTCTTGTGCGGGTGGAGGAACTCGATCGGGTCCTCCACGGTGAGGATGTGCTCGTGGCGCTCCTGATTGATCTTGTCGATCATGGCCGCCAGCGTGGTCGACTTTCCGCTGCCGGTGGGCCCCGTGACCAGGATCAGGCCGCGCGGCTTGCCGCAAAGCTTCTGGACCACGGGCGGGAGGCCCAGCGCGTCGAATCCCTTGACCAGGAAGGGGATCACGCGGAAGGCCGCCGCCACGGCGCCGCGCTGGTTGAAGACGTTGGCGCGGAAGCGGCAGAAATCCTTGATCCCGAAGGAGAAGTCGAGCTCCCAGTTCTCCTCGAACGAGTGCTTCTGGTTGTCGGTCATGACGCTGTAGGCCAGGCGCTTGGTGTCGGCCGGCGTCAGCGCGGGGTGGTCGAGCGGCCGCAGGCGCCCGTCGACGCGTATCTGCGGCGGCGTCCCGTTGGTCAGGTGAAGATCGGAGGCGCCCTCCTGGACCGTGATGCGCAGCATTTCCGCCAAAGTTTCCATCGGATCCCTTCCCCTCAGTTGAGCACGGTTTCCCGCAGCACCTCGTCCAGCGTGGTCAGCCCGTTCTTCACCTTGGCCAGCCCGCTGTGCCGCAGCGTGAGCATCCCCTCCTCCACCGCCTTGCGCTTGATCTCGCGCGCCGACGCGCCCACGAGGATGAGCTCTTGTATCTCATCGGACACTTCCATCACTTCGTATAGTCCTACCCGGCCCTTGTAGCCGGTGCCGTTGCAGGTCCGGCAGCCGTTCCCCTTGTAGGTCTGGAGGTTCCTGGCGTCCTCGGCCGAAAAGCCCACGTTGATCAGCGTCTGGATCGGCGTCTTGACCTCGCTTTTGCAGTCCTTGCAGATCCTGCGGATCAGGCGCTGGGCGCAGATCAGGTGCACCGAGGTGGCGACCAGGAAAGGCTCGATCCCCATGTTGAGCAGGCGCGACACCGTGGACGGGGCGTCGTTGGTGTGCACGCTGGAGAGGACCAGGTGGCCGGTGAGCGCCGCTTTGATGGCGATCTCGGTGGTCTCGAAGTCGCGGATCTCGCCGACCAGAATGATGTTCGGATCCTGGCGCAGGAAGGAGCGGAGCGCGGCGGCGAACGTCAGGCCGATCTGTTCCCGGATCTGGACCTGGTTGATGCCGCGGAAGTTGTACTCCACCGGGTCTTCCGCGGTCATGATGTTGGTCTCGGTCGTGTTGAGCCGGTTGAGCGCCGCGTAGAGCGTCGAGGTCTTTCCGCTCCCGGTGGGCCCCGTGACCAGGACCATGCCGTAGGGCTTCATGATGGCCGTTTCGATCCGCTTCAGCGAGGCCTCCTCGAAGCCGAGCCTGGTCATGTCCATGGGGAGCGTGTCGCGGTCGAGGATGCGCAGGACGATCTTCTCGCCGAAGAGCGTCGGCAGGGTGGACACGCGGTAGTCGATCTCCTTCTGCTTGGACTCGAACTTCGTTCGAATCTTGATCCGGCCGTCCTGCGGCAGCCTCTTCTCGGCGATGTCCATCTTGGCCATGATCTTCAGGCGCGAGGTGATGGCGTCCTTGAGGCGCAGCGGCGGGGCCATGATGTTGTACAGGACGCCGTCGATCCGGAAGCGCACCCGGAGGTCCTTCTCGTACGGCTCGATGTGGATGTCGCTGGCGCCCCGCTTCAGCGATTCCGAGAGGATCATGTTGACCAGCTTGATGATGGGCGCGTCTTCGCTCGAGCGCTTCAGCTCGTCGACCGAGGTTCCTTCCTCCGCGTCGAGATCGGACTCCAGGTCCAGGTCGTAGCTCTCGCGCTCGCTCTGCGCGATCTCCTCGAAGACTTTCTTCAGCTCGATGGCGTGCGGCGTGCCGTAGTACTTCTCCAGCGCCTGCTGGATGGAGAACTCCGTGGCCACCACCGGCTCGACGTTGAACCCCGTCATGAACTTGATGTCGTCCATGGCGAAGACGTTCGTGGGATCGGAGGTCGCGATCGTCAGCGTGCTCCCCGTGCGGCTCAGCGGGATGATCATGTACTTCTGCGCCGTCTCCACCGAGATGAGCTTGATCACCGAGGGGTCGATCTCGAAGAAGGCCAGGTTGATCGAGGGCACGCCGTACTGCTTGCTCAGGACCGAGGTCACGTCGTCGTCCTGGACGTAGCCGAGGTGGATCAGGATCGAACCGAGGCGCCCGCCCCGGTCCCGCTGGAACTGCAGGGCCGTCTCCAGCTGCGCGCCGCTGATCAGGTTGTCCTTGATGAGAAGTTCGCCGATTTGAGATGCCATCGTCTAACGCCTGCCGAGCAAGAGTATGTCCAGACCTGTGGTGACGAACAGCAGGACGCTGATCCAGCCGTTGACGGTGAAAAACGCCGTGTTCACGCGGCTCAGGTCCGAGGGCTTCACCAGGCTGTGCTCGTAGGCCAGCAGCACCGCCACGGCAGCCAGGCCCCCGAGACTCAGAGGGCCGAGGCCTTCGGACCAGAAGAGCAGGCCGAGCAGCACGATCATCGCCAGGTGCAGCAAGGCCGAAATCCACAGAGCGGCGGCCACGCCGTACTGCTGCGGGATCGAGTAGAGCCGCTCGCGGCGGTCGAAGGCGACGTCCTGGCAGGAGTAGATGATGTCGAAGCCGGCCACCCAGAGCACCACCGCCAGGCCCAGGGCGAACGGCACGGGGGTCACGTCCCCGCGGATCGCGATCCACGCGCCGACGGGCGCGCAGGCCAGCGCCAACCCGAGGAAGACGTGCGTCAACCAGGTGAAACGCTTCGCGTAGGAATAGAGGAAAACGAGCGCGAGCGCGGCCGGGCTCAGGGCGAAGGCCAGCGGGTTCAGCATCCAGGCGGATAAGACGAAAAGCGCCGACGAGACGGTGATGAACGCGGCCACGAAGGGCTTCGTCAGCAGCCTGCGGGGCAGCGCGCGTCCGGCCGTGCGCGGATTGCGGGCGTCGAAGCGGGCGTCCGCCAGCCGGTTGAACGCCATCGCCGCGCTGCGCGCCGTGACCATCGCCAGCAGGATCCAGAGCGCTTCCCGCGCTCCCGGCAGGCCCCCGGCGGCGAAGAAGGCGCCCAGGAACGCGAAGGGGAGCGCAAATATCGTGTGCTCGATCTTGACCATTTCCAGAACGGTTTTCAGTTTTGTCAGCAAGAGGTCACCCAACGGGCAGCCGCGAACCGTAGCCGGTCCGCCGCCTTCCCCGATCGAAGATCCCGCCGGGTTCCCGCCGCGCCGCCGCCCGGCGGCCGCGGTCCTTGAGGTTTATCGGCATGGATCAGACATTTGATGAACAAATTCTGCGTCCGGCAATGGGTAAGTATAACGAAACAATCTTTTTAGCCCTCGTTTTTCACGATCCTCGCGGGCACGCGCCCTGGGTGCGCAGAAGAACGCGGAAAAACATGGAACGAACCAGCCTGAGCCCGCGTTGCTCCGCGTCCCGGCGTGCCCGCCGACCTGCAAGCCAGTTTGTTAGTTTGGCGCCGGCGGGCTTTCTTTCAGCCTCCCGGCCCGCCGCGCAATCTTCCAGGCAAATCGCTTGCAAAGTCGCCGCTCCTTGATTAGGGTTAGTACCTTCCTGGAGGAACAGGTTTGTCGCGTCGCAGGAGTTTCGATCCCATCCGGATGGAGATTTTCAAGTCTCTGTACGCGTCCGTCGCCGACGAAATGGGCGTCACGCTCCGGCGCACGGCCTTCTCCCCCAACATCAAGGAGCGGCGCGACTACTCCTGCGCCGTCTTCGACGGCGAAGGCCGGCTCATCGCCCAGGGGGATCACATGCCGGTCCACCTGGGCTCGATGCCGATGTCCGTGCTCGCCGCCGTCCGGGCGGTCGCGATGGACCCGGGCGACATCGTGATTCTGAACGACCCCTACGAGGGGGGCACGCACCTGCCGGACGTGACCCTGGTCAGCCCGGTCTTCGTGCCGGGCGCGGGCAAACGGGACCGGCCCCTCTTCTATGCGGCCAACCGCGCGCACCACTCCGACATCGGCGGCATGACCCCGGGATCCATGCCGCTCAGCACGGAGATTTTCCAGGAGGGCCTGCGAATCCCCCCCGTGCGCCTGTTCGCGGGCGGCCGCCGCCGCGAGGAGGTCTTCCGGATCCTGCTGGCCAACGTGCGCACCCCGAGGGAGCGCGAAGGGGACCTCACGGCGCAGATCGCGGCCAACCGCACGGGCGAGAAGCGGCTGCTGCAGATCGCAAAGCGCTACGGGCCGCGGGAGGCGGCGGCCTATGCCGGCCACCTGCAGGACTACGCGGAGGCCATGGTCCGGTCTTTGCTCCGGCAGATGCCCGCGGGCGCCTACGAGGCGGAGGACTGCCTGGATGACGACGGCATCCGGCCGGGCCGCGTGCGGATCCGCGCGCGCCTCACGATCCGCGACGGCGAGCTGGAGGTCGATTTTACCGGCACCGATCCGCAGGTCGCCGGGAGCATCAACGCGGTGCACGCCATCACCCTCTCGGCCGTGTACTACGTCGTCCGCGCGCTGGTGCCCGAAGCCATCCCCGCCGGCAGCGGAGTTCTCCGGCCGATCCGCGTCGAGGCGCCCGAAGGCAGCGTCGTGAACGCGCGCTTCCCGGCGGCGGTGGCCGCCGGAAACGTCGAGACTTCGCAGCGGATCGTCGATGTCCTGCTGAAGGCCTTCGGCAAGGTGGCGCCCGAGCGGATCCCCGCCGCCAGCAGCGGCACGATGAACAACCTCACGCTCGGAGGTGAGAATCCCGCGGACGGATCGGCGTTCTCCTACTACGAGACCGTGGGCGGCGGGATGGGCGCATGCGCCACGGCCGACGGCAGCAACGGCATCCACACGCACATGACCAATTCGCTCAACACCCCGGTGGAGGCGCTCGAATACGCCTTCCCCTTCCGCGTGCGGCGCTATTGCCTGCGCAAAGGGTCGGGCGGCAGCGGGCTGCACAGGGGCGGGGAAGGGATCGTGCGCGAGCTCGAGCTGCTCACCCGGGCCGACGCGACCATCCTCTCGGACCGGAGGCGTCACGCTCCCTGGGGCATCGCCGGGGGCGGACCGGGCGGGCCGGGCCGGACGACGCTGGTTTCGGGCAGGCGCCGCAGGCGCCTGTCTTCCAAGTGCCGCTTCACCCTGCAGCCGGGGGACCGGGTGGTGGTCGAAACGCCCGGAGGCGGCGGCTGGGGCGAACAGAAAAAGAGGAAGACGCGGTGATGCGCATAGAAGCCATCCGGCTGCGGGAGATCCGCCTGCCCCTGGTCGACTACTTCGAAACCAGCCTGGGGACGACCGTCGAGCGGAGGATCATCCTGGTCACCGTCCGCTCGGAAGGCGTCATCGGCTACGGCGAGTGCACCGCCGAGGAGGAGCCGCTCTTCAACGGCGAAACGACCGAAACCGCGTGGCACATCATTTCGGATTTCGTCGTCCCCGCCCTCCTGGGCAAAACGGTCCGCCGCGCCGCCGACGTCGCGCCCCTGCTCCGGCACATCCGGGGGAACCCGATGGCCCGCGCAGCGGTCGAGACCGCGGTGTGGGACCTGGAGGCGCGGCGCGGAAACCTTCCCCTGAGCGCGCTCCTCGGAGGGGTTCGCACGGAGATTCCGTGCGGCGTGTCGATCGGCATCCGCGCCTCGCTGCCGGAACTGCTGGAGAAGGTCCGCCGGGAGGTGGATGCCGGGTACCGGCGGATCAAGATCAAGATCAAGCCTGGCTGGGACCTGGAACCGCTGGGCCGCGTCCGGGAGGAGTTCCCGGGGATCCCGCTGATGGCGGATGCCAATTCGGCCTACTCGCTCGACGACCTGCCGCTGCTGCGCCGGCTGGACGGGCTCGGCCTCATGATGATCGAGCAGCCGCTGGCGCACGACGACATCGTGGATCACGCCGTCCTGCAGAAGGAGCTGCAGACGCCGGTATGCCTCGACGAGTCGATCCGCACCGCGGAAGACGCGCGCAAGGCCGTCGAAATGGGCAGTTGCCGCGTGATCAACGTCAAGCTGGGAAGGGTGGGTGGATTTGCTGAGGCGCTTCTGATCAACGACCTCTGCGGGCGCAGGGGGATACCCCTGTGGTGCGGGGGCATGCTGGAGAGCGGCATCGGCAGGGCGCACAACATCGCCCTGTCCACCCTGGGGGCGTTTTCGCTCCCCGGCGACATCTCGGCGAGCCGCCGGTATTACGAGGAGGACACCGTCCGGCCCCCGGTGGAGGTCGGCGGGGATGGTATGATTCGTGTTCCGCCCGGGCCCGGCACGGGGTACCAGCCCGACCTGGAACGCATCGCGCGGGCCACAGTCCGGGAGCGGGACTTCGAGAGCACGCGGAAAGGGGCAGTGCATGGCTAAGCGCATTCTGGGAATCGTCGGCGGCATGGGGCCGGAGGCGACCGCGGACCTCTACCGGGAGATCCTGCGGCTCACCCCCGCCTCCAGGGACCAGGATCACATCCCGGTGCTGATCTACTCGAACCCGCAGATCCCGGAGCGGACGAGCGCGATCCTGGAAGGGGGCGAGGATCCGCTCCCCTACCTGGTGGAGACCGCGCAGACGCTGGAGCGCGCCGGCGCGGGCGCTCTGGTCATGCCGTGCAACACGGCGCACTACTTCCTGGCGCCGCTGCAGGAAAAGACCGGGATTCCCATACTGAACATGCTCGAGGAGACCGCGGCCGCCTTCAGGAAGGGCTTTCCGGGCGGCACGAAGGTCGGGCTGCTGGCCGCTACGGGCACGGTGCGCAGCGGAATCTATGCCGCCGTTTTCGGGCGCGGCGGGATCGAGGTGCTGGTGCCGGACGACGCAGAGCAGAAGACGGTTCACGCGGGCATACACCGGATAAAAGCGGCCGCGCACGACGACGCGACTGCGCGCGCCTTCGAAGCGGCCGGCGCGGGCCTCGTGGCCGCGGGCGCGCAGGCGGTCATCCTGGGCTGCACCGAAATCCCGCTGGCGTTCGATGCCGGGCGGGCGGGCTATCCCGTGCTCAATCCCACGCGCATCCTCGCCCAGGCCGCCGTCGACTGGGCGCTGGGGAGGCGAGCATGACCCCTCCCGCGGTGAGCTGCGTATTGCTCGACATGGGGAACGTCCTGCTGGGGCTGGACTACGAGATTTTCGGCCTGAAAATGGCGGCCGTGACCGGCATCGGTCAGGAGAAACTGCGCGAGGTTTTCCACTGCGGCAGCCTGGTCGAAGCCTACGAGTCCGGCCTGGTCGACGAGAGGGCATTCCACCGGGAGGTGTGCCGGAGGATCCGCCGGCGGATCCCGTGGAACGACTTTGCCGACGCCTGGAACTCGATCTTTCAGAACCGGCCGCTGCTGCCCGAGGCGCTGCTGGCCGCGCTTTCGGCGCGGACCCAGCTCTGGGTGCTGTCGAACACCAACGAAACCCATTTCAATTTCATCTGCAACCGCTATTCCTTCGTCCGCCACTTCCGCGGCTACGTGCTGTCGCACGAGGTGGGAAGCCGCAAGCCGGACGCCCGGATCTACAGCCACGCGCTGGAGTCCGCCGGGGTGAAGGCGTCGCAGGCGCTTTTCGTGGACGACCTGCTGCCGAATGTCGAGGCGGCGCGCCGCCTGGGGATCGACGCCTTTCAGTTCCAGGGGGAGGAGCACTTCGCCCGGGAACTGAAGGTGCGCAACCTGGTCTGAACCGCCGCAGAACCCGGAGATCGGGGACGCGGAAAAACGCAGATCTTGAGGCTGCAGCAGAAACGGCGTTCTTCCGCGTCCTTGTCTCTCCCGCCGGCCGCTAACGGATTTCCAGGAACAGCCGGTTCGACGTCCCTCCGTTGTCCGGGTTGGTGACGCTGACAGGAACCTTCCCCGCGTTCCTGATCAGCGAGGCCGGCACTTCGGCCCGGAGCCGGCCGTCGCCGACCAGCGTCGCGGGCAGCAGCGTCGTGTTGAACCGCACCGCCGCTCCGCTCTTGAAGTTGATCCCGTTCAGCGTGAGGGTGAAGGCCTGGCCCCCTGCCGGGACGACGTCCGGGCTCATGGAGATCAGGAACGGGTTGGCGACGAACGTGCCCTCGGTGATGAAGAAGCTCAACGGCTGGGACAGACCACCGCCCGGCGGCGGATTCGCCACCTCCACCAGCCATTCGCCCAGGGAGCCCGGGTACTCGACGGTGAGGGTGAGGTGCAGCTGGGTGCTGCTCAGCACCTTCACCGGGTCCTTGAAGGCGGGCGGTGTCGCTCCGGCCCTGTAAATGCGCGCGACCGTCTGCGGCCCGAAATTGGTGCCGCCCACGATCACGGGGATATCGTACTTGAAGGGCACGTCGAGCGCCGTCGCCGAACCGGGCAGGACGGAGCTGATGGTCGGCTGCAGGCCCTCGATGACCAGGTAGAGGGTCTCGGAGCCGGCGAGAGACGGATCGGGATTACGGACGGAGATCTCGGCAAAGCCGGACTCCCGCAGCAGGCCGGCCGGCGCGCGGGCAAAGAGCCGCGTGGCCAGGCAGTAGGCGGAGTGCTCGCAGTAGCGGGTCGAAAGCGGCTCCCCGTTGAACTGCACCACGGCGCCCCGGCGGAAACCGTAGCCGAAGATGTCGAGGTTCAGGTCCCCCTCGTTCCCTTCGAGCCTGGCGGGAACCGACATCGGGTAGATGCCCTCGATGCCGGGCGCAGGGTGGAAGACCGTCAGGAGCTGGATGTTCGACTCGATGTTCGACGGATAGGGATTTTCCACCGTCACGGGGAAAATGCCGCCGGTCTCGAAATAACGGCTGGGGACGAATGCCAGCATGCGCGTGTCATCGTGGAATTCCACCTCGATGTCGCCGCCCAAGCCGTTGACCTTCACGCGGGCCCCGCGCAGGAAACCGCTGCCGTTCAGCGTGAGGGTTGTGCCGGGGTGTCCTTCCGCGATCAGCCCCTGGGAAACCACGCCGCTCAGCACGGGCCGGTCCAGAAAGGCGACGAACGGGAAGGGCTGCGTGACCCGCTGCGCGCCTCCGCCCGTCGGAGTGGCCACGTGGATTTCGAACCGCAGCGGCAGTGCCAGCAGGTAGGCCGGCACGACGGCCTTGAGCTGCGTTGGATCCACAACGGTGGTCGCCAGCCGCACGGGACCGACGAAAGCCTGGGAGAGGCTCGTGAAGTCCGTGCCGAAGATCGTCACCGTGGTGGCCGGGCTGCCCGCCGGCAGAACCGACGGCTGGACTACGATGGAGTTCGGCGCCGTGAAGCCTTGGAACTCCTGGCGCCGGCTCTCGGTGGTGATCTCGAAGTTGGTTGCCCCGGGGATGAACTCGAAGCCGAACTGGTCGACGGTCATCGAGTACCGCCCCTTGGGCAGGTTGGCGAAAGCGTACAGGCCGTCGGCGTTGGTGACCGCCAGCCCGCTCGCCGGGCCGGAGAGCGCGACCACGAACCCGGGCGCCGGCCGGCCGTTGAGCGTCACCCGTCCGGTGACGGCGAAGCTGGTCAGGGGCGCCGGGTGGAACGCGACCGGGGAACTCTGCGGGATGAAGCTGGACAGCACCGACCCGGCCTCGTTGCCCACCGCGACGGAGGAGAAGACCGGTTCGGTCGAGGTCACGTAGACTACGCCCCCCACCAGGCCCATCGCCTCGGGCAGCATGTGATCCAGGCGGCGCGACAGGCGCCGGCCCGGCCCCAGCTCCACGCGGTCCCGGCCCACGGTCTTGCCGCCGGGGGTGACCGCGTAGATGTTCACGTGGCTCGTCGCCGACGCCGGGTTGGCGACCGTCACCTCGGTGTAGAAACCCGAGCCCTGGACCAGCTGCGGGAAGGTCATTTCATATTTCGGAGTCTTCTGAATGGGAAGGGCCGACAGCGCCGCGCCGCGCGTCGGGCCGAAGAGCACCGCCCCCGCGATTCTCCCCGTCGATTGCAGGAGCAGCCAGCCCTCTTTTTCGCCCGAGGCCGTCGCCGGCAGCAGCTGCTGAATCGGCGCGCGGTAGCCGCCGTTTGCGGGAAGGCTCAGCTTGCGGCTGCCGAAGGTCGAGCCGTCATTGGCGACCGCCGTGACGGTGACCTCCACGGCGGCCGGCTCGACGCTGGCGAGCGACAGGATCGAGGCGCGGTCTTCTCCGATGCGGAAATAGGGAATCACCCCCGCGGTCGCCGTCTGTGACAGCGTGAGCGCGTTCAGGACCGCCATGTCGGGGTGCAGTCCGCCGGGCGCAACTGCAAAAAAGCCCGAGAAGACGGAGGAACCCATCACGGGCTGAGCCTGCATGAAGATGTTCTGGGGCCTCGAAACGGTCGTGATGTGCGAGACCTCGCTCAGGTTCAGGCCGCCGGGAAAACCGGCCAGGGCGTGTCCCCGGTATGTGCCGCCGGCCGGAAGCTGCACGGTGGTCTTGCCCAGCAGGACCCCGGAGCGGTTCCACAGCCGCAACTCGACGGCGGTGGAGCGCGGCTGGTTGTTGTGCAGCTCGATGTCGCCGGAGCCTTCGGCGGGTCCGGGAATCACGGGGAAGATCAGCTCCGTGCCCGCTTCCGGCGCGTCGGCGCCGTCCATGTGGGCGCCGTCGGTGGCGAAGCGCTGGTAGTAGGCCACCAGGCCGGTTGTGGCGCTCGTGATCTCGAGCGAGGCGTCGAACGGCGCCATCGTCGCGAAGAGCTCGCCGGCGGTTTTCGCGATCTGCCCGCGCGCGGGAACCGTCACCGCAACCGGATTCGGGAAGCCTGCCACCGGCAGCCCGTCGCGCGAACGCAGCGTCAGCTCCACCCTGGCATCGGCCGGCCCCGGATTGAACAGCGCCAGGCCGGTGGCTTCGGCGGCGGCGGAGAGGAAGCGCGGAAACACGAAGCGCGACCCGGGAGGGTTGCCGGACTGCGCCTGCAGGCCGGCCGCAGCGCCGGCCAGGGCGAGACACAGGAAGAAGAGGATGGTCCTGGATTTCCAGGTGGTGCCAGTGGTGGTCATATGTGGATCCTCAGCGATGCAGTTTCCTCTGCGGAGCCCGGCCGGTTTCAGTTGTGTCCTGCGTGGCGGCCGCGGCTCTCCCTTAGAAGTGGTAAACGAACGTGACCGTGAAATCCAACCGGTGGTGGATGCCCCCCACCGGGAAGACGGAAGCGTTCGGATCGGTGGATTCCTTCGGCAGGCCGAATCGCACCGCCCGGCTCATGTAGTCCCGGACATCGATCCGGAAACCGTACAGCGAATTGACCCGGACGCGGACGCCGGCGCCGGCGTTGGCCGTGAAGGTGCTGTCGGTGTGCAGCTTGCCGAGCCCGGCGCGGTTCGGGTCCAGGGCCTCGTTGACGATCTTCTGCGAGAGCGTGTTGATGGTCCCGCCGACGCCAATCGTGATATAGGGGAAGACGCTCTTGGACCCGTCCAGGCCCGCGGGATAGAACAGCGCGTTGTAGGAGATCTGGTGGCTCCGCATGGTGAAGCCGAACTGGCCGCCGTTGGTGCGGTTCACGATGCGGCTCGAGTTGGCGCCGTAGCTGTAGATCAGGTCCTGGCCCCAGTGGCCGCGGCCGTCCCAGCCGAGCCGGAGGCCGACGCGGGCGCCGGGGGAAAACTCGTGCGTCCCGTCCAGCGGCGCCGTGGACTGCGGGCTGGAGATCTGGAAGTCCCTGTCCAGCGGCAGCGTCGGCCCGGCGAAGAATTCGAACCGGTTCTGGTTCTGGGCCGCCGCCGGCGCCGCCAGGGCAAGAAGAAAAGCCGAAGGGAGAAAGAAGCGAGCGATTCTTTTCATGGACGTAACACCTTTCCTCAGGTCTGCTGGTTCAACGGGGATGAGCGACAGGCGCGGCATCGCTGCCTGCGATGGGTGTCAGGCCGGCCGCCCACCACGTTCAAAGGCAAAATCCTCTTAACCTATCGACTTGGCCGGCAGGGGCGGTTAATAGTTTTTCCGGGGGGGATTCGTGGGGGGGTGCAAGGCGGGAGCGAACCGGGCGGCTCGCTGCCGGACGCGGAAGAGGGCGGCCATCGGGTCCGCGTTCATCCGCGTCCCGGGATTACGGCGCCGGCGGCGGGTTGCGCGGGGGCTGAATGCCCGGCCGCTGCGGGTTGGGCCGGACGACGTTCCGGTCTGGCCGAAGCCTCTTCGCGATCTCCTCCAGCCGCACCTGCTGTTCGGGCGACAGCGCGTTCTTGATCCGTATGCGCATCAGCAGCGTGGACCGCTCCAGCGCCGTCCTGGCGGCCTGCATACGGTCGAACGCCTTCAACGCCGCGGCCTCATCGACCGTGTCCGCACCCAGCGCATCCGACATGTCGAGCTGTGCCTTCTCCATCTCGGCCTTCTGGTCGATGAGCCTGCGCCGGCCCTCATTCCAGACCGCATCGATCTCGTTCTGCTGCTCGGGACTGAGCTTCAGCTCGTTGATGATCCTCCTGTTTTCCCACCACTTTCCGGGCGGCAATTCCCTCATGCCCGCCTGCGCCGCCGCCAGGGATGGAAACAGGGCGAGCGCGGCAAAAGCGACGAAGAACGTCTTAAGCACCTTCATAACCACCGACTCCTTTCTTCTGCTTCTTCTCTGCCGGGGGCGGGTTTTCGCTCTCCTGCGGCGCGGCCTCCAGCTCCGCGCCGGGCCAGCTGTCGTAATCGCTCAGCTCGTCCGCGGCGGAAACCTCGAGGATCCTGTCCAGGTCGCGCATGAACTCCTCCTCCCACCTCTCGGACTGATCCACGGTGCCCACCAGCGCGGTCTGCGGCTTTTCGGCGAGCTGGAACGTGAGCAGAGAGACCACCAGCAGGACGCCGGCGGCCGCGGCCGGCCACTGCCAGCCCGCGCGTACGCCGGGGTGCCCTCGCCCGGGCTTTTCCTCTTCGAGGCGCACGCGGCGCAGGACCTCGCGGCGGAACCCGGTGGAGAGTCCGATCTCGGGGTGGGCTGCCAAGGCTTCCCAGACTTCGTCCAGCTGGGCGAAAAACGCGCGGCACGAGGCGCACGCAGCGACGTGCCGGGACAACTCCGCGCCGGCGCCCGGCGCCTCCCGCTCCTCCTCCGCGATGCCGACCAGCGCGCGCGCTTCCTTGCAGTTCATCTCATTCCCCGCGTTTCAAATAGGGGAGCAGTCTCTCCCGCAGGTGCAGCTTCCCGCGGTGGATGTAGGTCTTCACCGCCCCCTCGGAACAGTTCATCACCTCCGCGATCTCCCGGTAGCTGAGCTCCTCGTACCGCCGCAGAACCACCGCCACCCGCTCGTTGTGGGGAAGCGACCGGATCGCCCTGGCCACCGCCCCGGCCATCTCCGACCCGGCCAGAACACGCTCCGGATCAGGCCTCCCGTCCTTGAACAGGTTCTCGTGAATCCGCGCTGCATCTTCCCCGGCATCGTGCGGCGACCACGTCGGCGCCCGCCTGCTTCTCTCCAACGCCTTCAGGCCGACGTTGGTGGCGATCCGGTAAATCCAGGCCGCAAAGCGCGCCCGCGGCTCATAGGTCTTCCGCGCCTGAAAAATCCGCAGGAAAACCTCCTGTCCCAATTCCTCCGCTTCAGCCGCGTTGTTGACAATTCTGTAAATAAAATTGACAATAGCCTTGCCGTATTTGTCCAAAAGTTGTTCAAATGCCGCCGCGTCCCCTTTCTGGAATGCGACCATCAACGCGGCATCGGGATCGAGCGAATCCATTGGATTAGCGGCCACTAAGCTAAATCCTCCACGCGGAGGAAAGTTTCACCGATGAACCATTTTATTGCGCACCCAGTCCTTTTCACAAGGCCGGCTGTCCGGGCGATACCCGGCGGTTCGAAAGCGGCCGGGGCGGCGGCAACCTGCCGGGCGAATCCATGACCGGAGAGCGGAAGTTCGTGATTTTTCGCAGCCTGAGGGTCAAGCTCCTGGCCCTGATGATCACCCTGTCCCTCATCCCCCTGGCGGGGATTTCCGCCTTCTCCTATTTCATCGGCAGCCGGCAGATCGCGGGGGACCGCATCAAGCTCTCGCTCGAGAAGATGGCGCAGGACACGGCCGACAAGATCGACCTCATGCTCCGGGGGAAGAAGGAGGAGGTTGCCTCCATGGCCAGCACGTTTCCGCTGATCTACCCGGCGCTGGATGCCCGGGAGCGCGACGCGATGGTCCGGCTGCTGAACAACTACTGCTTCAACCACGAGGTCTACGACCTGCTGCTGGTGCTGGACCGCAACGGCACCGTAGTGGCGGCCAACACGCTGGACCGCTTCGGCGTGTCGCTCTTCCCGGACGCGGTCCTTCCGCTGATCGGCGAGAACATCGCGGCGTACCCCGAGGAGAGCGCGCTCTTCGGGAACTCGCTCACCGGGCACTCGTCGCAGCAGGGCTGGTACTCCTCCAGCCTGGTGCACCGCCTCTACGGCTACGCGGACGAGGACGTCAGCCACCGCTACAACATCGCGCTGGCCGAGCCGCTGCGCAGCCCGCAGACCTACGAGATCATCGGCGTCTGGATCAGCATCATCAACTGGTTCTACATCCAGAACATCCTCGACAGCGTGGAATCGGACCTCGAGGAGCTGAACCTCAGCTCGGGCTACGCCTTCATGTTTGCGCGCGATGCCAACAGGGTAATCGGGCACAAGTACCGGGAAGCCCGGGAGCCGGGCTTCCCGTCCCG
This sequence comes from Acidobacteriota bacterium, assembly GCA_037444305.1. Lineage (GTDB taxonomy): Bacteria > Acidobacteriota > UBA6911 > UBA6911 > UBA6911 > JBBIMP01. Next base: position 19,515 of record JBBIMP010000045.1, on the reverse strand, counting down.
CGCACGGCCGGCCGTGGCGAGCAACCTTTACGGCACGAGGCTGATCGAGGACCACGGCCTGAAAAACCTGCACGATGCCGTCCTGCGGCAGGAGCGCAGCTTCGCCTACGAATACCCCCCGGGAGTCCGGAAAATCTCCGGCCTGACGCCGATCAACGACCTGTCGTTCGGCTGGGTCGTCGGGGTCGGGATCGACAACGCCGACATCTTCCGCCCCATAAACGAAATGACGGGGTGGCTGGCCGGAGTGACCGCGCTCCTGGCCGCGCTGGTGGTGCTCTTCACCTGGCTGATCGCCCGCGGCATCACCGTCCCGGTGAAGAACCTGATCGACACGGCCCAGGCGATGGCCCGGGGCGACCTCGACCGGCGCGTCCAGGTCGACTCCGCGGACGAAGTCGGCATCCTCGGCGCGGCATTCAACGACATGGGACAGGCAATCTCCGAGCGGGAGGACCAGCTGCAGGACCTGAACCGCAACCTGGAGCACCTGGTCCGGCAGCGCACCTCGGAGCTGGAGAAATCGCACGAGGCGCTCAAGAAGGCCTACCTCGACCTGCAGTCCACGCAGGAACAGCTCGTGCACACCGAGAAGATGGCCTCGCTCGGCCAGCTGGTGGCGGGCATCGCGCACGAGATCAAGAATCCGCTCAACTTCATCTACGGCAACACCTGCTTCCTGGCCGACTACGTGCAGAAGCTGGTCCGGCTGCTGGACTCCTACGAGCGCCTGCCCAGCCTCAGCGAGGCCGACCGGGCGGAGATCGGGCGCCTGAAAGAGAGCCTCAGCTACGAGTTCGCCCGGCAGGACCTGCCGGCGCTGATCGACAACTTCACCGAGGGGGCGCGGCGGATCAACAACATCGTCTCCGACCTGCGGGCGTTCTCGCGCATGGACACCGAGGTCATCTCGAACGTCGACATCCACCAGGCGCTGGAGATGTCGCTGAACCTGCTGCGCAACCAGTACAAGGACCGGGTGGAGATCCACCGCGAGTACGGCGAGATCCCCAAGGTCGAGGGCTGCGCGGGCAAGCTGAGCCAGGTCTTCATGAACCTGCTGGCCAACGCCTTCCAGGCGGTGAAGGAGAAGGGCGACGTCTGGATCCGGACACGCGCCGCGGACGGCGTGGTGGAGGTCGAGATCCGGGACAACGGCGTCGGCATCCCGCGGGAAAACCTGACGCGGATCTTCGAGCCGTTCTTCACCACCAAGCCCGTCGGCAAAGGGACCGGGCTCGGACTCAGCATCAGCTACGGCATCATGGAACAGCACCGCGGGAAGATCTCGGTGGCCGGCGCCGACGGCGGGGGGACCGTGTTCACCGTGAGAATCCCGATATTCCAGGAGAGGCCCGCAGGGTGAAAAAGCACTCGATCCTCATCGTCGACGACGAGCCGGCCAACCGGCAGAAGTTGCAGCGCACGCTGCACGGGGAGTACGCCATCCACGAGGCCCGCTCGGGCGACGAAGCGCTCGCCCTGCTGGAGGCGCACGCGATCGACGCCATCATCACCGACCAGAAGATGCCCGGCATGACGGGGCTGCAGCTGCTGGAAGCCTCCCGGAAGCGGCGCCCGGACCTGGTCCGCATCGTCCTGACCGGCTACACCGAGGTCGAGGACCTGATCGAGGCGATCAACTCGGGCGAGGTCGACAAGTACCTGACCAAGCCCTGGGCCCCGGACGACCTGCGCCTCACCCTCCGGGAAGCCCTCGAAAAACGCGACCTGCGGCGCGAGAACGAGCGGCTGGCCGAGGAGCTGAGGCTGGCCAACGAGCGGCTGCAAGCCGAGAACACCTTTCTGCGTCGGGAAGTGGAGGAGAGCCCGTCGCGCAACATCGTCTGCGGCAGCCCCGAGATGGAGCACATCCTGCAGCTGCTGCGGCGCGTCACCGGGACCGAGACCACCGTGCTCGTGCAGGGCGAGACCGGCACCGGCAAGGAGCTCATCGCGCGCTACATCCACCGCGCCGGCAGCCGCCGCGACCGGATCTTCATCCCCGTCAACTGCGGCGCCATCCCGCGGGACCTGGTCGAAAGCGAGTTTTTCGGCCACGCCCGGGGCGCCTTCACCGGCGCCGTGCAGGAGAAGCGGGGATTCTTCGAAATGGCCGACGGCGGCACCCTGTTTCTGGACGAGATCGGCGAGGCGCCCCCCGAACTCCAGGTCAAGCTGCTGCGCGTCCTGCAGGAGGGCGAAATCATGCCGCTCGGCACCCACCAGCCCCGGAAGGTGGACGTGCGGCTCATCGCCTCGACCAACCGCGACCTGAAGGCCGAGGTCGACACCGGGCGCTTCCGCCAGGACCTCTTCTTCCGCATCAACGTCTTTTCCGTGACCATCCCGCCGCTGCGCGAGCGCCGGCTCGACATCCTCCCGCTGGCCGAATTCTTCCTCAAGGAGTTCTCCGTCCGGCTCAACCGCCGCGTCCGCGGTTTCCGGGGCGACACCCGGCGGCTGCTGGAAAGCTACTCCTGGCCGGGCAACGTCCGCGAACTGCAGAACGAGGTCGAACGGCTCGTCCTGCTCGCCGATCCCGAGCACGAGATCGGCCCCGAACTGCTCTCCGACTACATCCGTCAGAAAGCCCGGGGCGAGCGCGCCGAAGGCAACCTGAAGCAGGCAGTCCAGGAACTGGAGGAGGAGATGATCCGCGACACGATGCGGCGCTGCAAGGAGAACAAGTCCCGCGTGGCCCGCGTCCTCGGCATCAGCCGCCAGTCGCTGCTCGTCAAGCTGCGCCGCATGGAAAATCTGTCCACATCCTGACCAGGTACTGTCCAAAATATAGACAGTATATATTCTTTAAATAGAATAAATTACAGATATACCCACAAAAGTGTCGTCCGGCTGGACACTTGGCGCCCCGGAGGGTATTGCACGGAAGATCCTGTAAATAGCTGAAAATAATAATAATAGAGGATAATTGCAAAATTCCCGGAATTGGAACCGTTTTTGCACCTTGACAGGCTGCCGGAACAGTCCGGCGCGGATGGAGCGAAAAAACGATACGGGATTTTGAGGGTTTTATGCCGAATGCCGAGTTTGTCAGAGACAGCAACGAGGAAACCAACCTGGCCCTGCTGCAGCAGTGCCGCGCGAACGATCCGGAGGCGTGCAATGAGCTTCTCCGGAAGTACAACCGGATCATTTTCAACACCGCCTACCGGATCCTGCGCGAGGAGGCCTGGGCGGAGGACGCGCTGCAGGAAACCATGCTGAACGTCTACCGGGGTTTGGCCAACTTCCGCGGCGACGCCAAGCTCTCCACCTGGATCAGCAGGATCACCGTCAACGTCTGTCTCGGCATGCTGCGCAAGGGGTGCCGGCAGCGGCTGGTCGCCCTGGAGGACGACCTGCTGCGAACCCTGCCGGCGGAGGCCGGATCGAGCAGCGACCCGCACCGGGGCGCCGCACTGAGCGAGATGGGAGCCAACATCCAGAAGACGTTCGCGCGCATGTCCCACCGCCACCGCGCCGTGGTGCGGCTGCACGACATGGAGGGCTACACCATACAGGAAATCGCCGGCATCATCGGCTGCCCCGTCGGCACGGTGAAATCCAGGCTTTTTTATGGACGGCAGGAGTTCAAGTCGATCTATTCGGCGCTGGTGGCGCAGCCCGCGGGATCGAAGGCCGTCCACTGAGTTCTTCCGATCTCTCCCTTCAGGCCGCAGGCAGCAGCGGCGCGAAGCGCACAGCCGCCTGCGGCCCCCGCCAACCAGCCGTCTCGCATGGAATCGTGGTAAAATCGGGTGCTTTCAATCGAAGGGATGGAGAATCCGGCGCACGGTCAAGCGGCGGTCCGCGATGGCGAACTGGTGACAAGCATCGGGCCCCGAGACCCCGAAGGGGTGCGGGCGGGGCAACCGGCGGTTGCGGCGGGCGGGACTTATATAGCCCTTCGCCTCCAAAGTGTCTCGGTTTAAGAGGTTTCCAGGCAATGAAGCAGTTCTATTGCGCGGGTGAATCTGAGCAGGCTCCCCAGGCGGAGTACGAGCCGCGCTTTTACTTCGAGGCGCGGGTCGACTTCATCGATCTCAGGACGGGGTTTCATCACACGACCAGCGTCAGCGAAACCGTGCGCCTCCTCCCGCCCGAGGGGGAGATGCTCTGGACGCCGGACATGCTGGAACCCGTCGATCCCGAAAGGGTCCAGCCCGAGGCGCCCCCGGACGTCCGGCTCCGGCCGCTTCCGCCATTCGTTTCCGACGAAGCGCTCCGGTTCTACGAGCGATACGTCATCCAGTACCTGATGCGCACCGCCGGGATCCGCCTGCTGCGCAACCGGGAGCTCAACCTCTGCTCGACGCAGGGCGAGCACCCGGACGACTTCCACCGGCGGTGCCTGGAACGGTTCAAGGATCCCTTCCGCCGGGAGATGGATCTTCTGCACGAGGTCGCCCACCGCCGCCTGGAGCAGCTGAAGAACAAGTACCTGGACGACACCGTGCCCGACGAATTCGACATGTCGGGAATCGCCCTCAAAAACCGCAACCGCTGGCGCCTGGCCGCGGACCGCATCACCAAAATCTACCTGCGCACAGACGTGCTGGCCGACGCGCCCGCCCTGCAGGCGCAGGATGCGGAACCGCCGCGGAACGAGATCAAGGAGCGGCTGTGGGAGGTGGAAGAGGAGGTCTGCCGGCAGGTCCGCGGCCTGCTGCGCCGGTTCCGGGAATCGGCCGCGGCAGTCGACGACTACTTCGTCCGCGCCAGTCACAAGGACATCCACCTGGTCCGCACGGGCATTCTCTGGCTCCCGGGGAACCGCCGATGAGCGCGATGCGCGTGGCGGTGGCGATGAGCGGCGGCGTGGACAGCTCCGCCGCCGCGCTCATCCTCAGGGACCAGGGCTGCGAGGTCATCGGCTTCTCCATGCAGCTCTGGGACCGGCGGCGCAATCCGGACGGGGCGCAGGCCCAGGCCGGGCGCTGCTGCTCCATCGAAGACCTGCACGACGCGCGGGCCGTGGCCGCCCGCCTGGGCATCCCCTTTTACGTCCTCAATTTCCAGCAGGAGTTCGAGCGGACGGTGGTGAAAGGCTTCATCGACGGCTACCTGGGCGGCCTCACGCCTTCCCCCTGCATACTGTGCAACTCGCACCTGAAGTTCGACCACCTGGTCCTGGCCGCCCGCCGGGTCAAGGCGGACAGGGTGGCCACGGGCCACTACGCGCGCGTGCGCCTGGACCCGTCCGCCGGGCGGCACGTCCTGCTCAAGAGCCGCGACCGGCGGCGGGACCAGAGCTACTATCTCTTCGGGCTCACCCAGGAGCAGCTGGCCCGCGCCGTCTTCCCGCTCGGCGGGCTCCTCAAGCAGGAGGCGCGCGAGTTGGCGCGCCGCCGCGGCCTCCCGGTCTACGACAAGCCCGACAGCCAGGAGATCTGCTTCGTCCCCGACGGGGACTACGCCGGCTTCATCGAGCGCCACTATGCCGAGGTTTCCGGGGAGGGCGGCGCCGGCGACCCCTTTCCCGCCGGCGACATAGTCTACTCCGACGGCCGCGTTGCCGGCCGGCACCAGGGCATCCACCGCTACACGATCGGGCAGCGCCGCGGCCTCGGCTTTGCCCGCGGCTCGCCGCTCTACGTCGTCGACATCCAGCCCGGGGCGAACCGCATAGTCGTCGGCGAACGCTCCGAGCTCTATCGGAATGCCTGCCGCGTGGTTCGTCCCAACTGGGTCGCCATGGCCGAACCGGCGGGGCCCTTCCAGGCGGCGGTCCGGATAAGGTCCCGCCACGAGGAAGCCGCGGCCGTCATCACGCCCCGGGAGGACGGCGCGCTCGACGTAGCGTTCGACGAGCCGCAGCCGGCGGTGACCCCCGGGCAGGCCGCCGTCTTCTACCGCGGCGAGGAGGTCCTCGGGGGCGGCTGGATCGCGCGGGCGGCGACGGCCGGGACGGGGACCGCCGCGCGTGCAGAGGGGGACGGCCATGCCTGACCGCCGCGTCGTCCTCATCGTGGCCGGCGAGGAGTCGGCCGACCGTTACGGCGGCGCCCTCGTCCGGCGGCTGGCCGGAAATCCTTCGGGGCCGGGAATCCGCTTCTTCGGGGCCGGCGGCGAGGAGATGCAGCGGGCGGGCGTGGAACTGCTCGGCCACATTCGCGACCTGGCCAGCATCGGCCCGCGCGAGGCGCTCTCCCACATGCCCCGCTACTTCGACCTCTTTCGCGCGCTGCTCGGCCGCTGCCGGCAGTCGCCCCCGGCCGTGGCGGTCCTGATGGACTTCCCGGAATTCAACCTCCGGCTGGCGGCCCGATTGAAACGTCTCGGCATTCCCGTTATCTACTACATTGGCCCCCAGCTCTGGGCCTGGCGCCAGGGGCGGATCCGGCAGGTCCGCCGCTCGGTCGACAGGATGCTGGTGATCCTGCCGTTCGAGGAGGATTACTACCGGGCGCGGGGGGTGGCGGCGGAGTTTGTCGGGCACCCGCTCCTGGAGGATTTCGCGCCCGTGTTCGACCGCGAGCGGTATCTCGGCGCCCTGGGACTCAACCCGGAGAAACTGACCGTGGCGGTTCTGCCGGGGAGCCGCCGCAAGGAGATCGATCACATGCTCCCCACGCTGCTGCAGGCCGCGAAGGTGATCCTGGGGCGCCGCGACGCCCAGGTGCTGGTGTCGGCAGCCCCCACGGTTGGCGCGGCGAGGGTGGAGCGGATCGCCGCCGGCGTCCCGGGCAGGGACTGGGACGGGCGGATGCGCGTCGTGGCCGGGAACTCGCGCGACCTGCTGGCGAACGCCGATTTTGGCTTCGTCAAGAGCGGGACCAGCACGCTGGAAGCCGCGCTCGTCGGGACGCCCTTCCTGGTGACGTACAAGCTCTCACGGGGCAGCTGGATGCTCGGCCGGATTCTGGTTCGCAGCCGGTTCAAGGGACTGGTAAACTTGATTGCCGGCGAGCTGGTGGTGCCGGAGCTGCTGCAGGACTCGGCCACTCCGGAAGCGCTGGCGGCGACCGCGCTGCAATACCTGGACCATCCCGCGAAGGCGGCCACGATGCGTTTGCGGCTGCAGGGCATCAGGGAGAAGCTCGGCGCGCGCTGCGCCTCGGAAACCGTCGCGGGCATTGTGCAGCGCTGCTTGTAGGTACGGAGAAAGAAGATGAAGAGAATCTGCTGCCGGGCAACCCTCGGGCTGCTCATCCTGGCCCTCGGGCCGCTGGGCGCCATGGCCCAGGCGCGGCGCGGCCGGCCGGCGCCCCCGCGGATCGACGTGGAGCACTACGAACTGAAGGCGGAACTGGATCCCGCGGCGCACGAGCTGAAGGCCGCGGCCGCCATGCGGCTGCGGCTGCTCGAAGCGACCGACCTCATCGTCCTGCAGCTGAGCGAAAACCTCTCGGTCTCCAAGGTGCTCAACCCCGAGGGGATCGAGCTGGAGTTCGGCCAGGACGAGTTCGGCCCCGGGGAGCTCACGGTGCGCTTCCCGCGGATGCTGGAGGCCGGTTCCAGCGTCTCGCTGACGGTGGAATACCGGGGGGGCTTCGACCGGGACCGCTACAGCCGTAACTACACGCGCGACGAGAGCAGCTCCTACATCGGGGATGACGGCAGCTACCTGCTCTACCAGTCGAAGTGGTTCCCGCTCAACGATTTCTTTTCCGACTACGCCACGGCCGAGATCGAGATCACGGTCCCGCTCGGAATCACCGTCATCGGCCCCGGCGAGCAGCTGCCCGTCGTGACCCGAGGCATCACCGAGAGCTTCGGCTGGAGCGCGCGCCGCGCCATCCTGCCCAACTCGATCGTCGCCGGGCGCTACTTCGAAAAAAGCGTGACGCACGGGGAGATCGAGGTGGCCTGCTTCGTCCGGCAGGAGCACCTGGAGGCAATCCAGGCGCACGCGGAGACGCTGGCGAAGATCCTGGAATTCTACCGTTCGCGCTTCGGCCCTACGGCTGCGGGCGGCCGCTTCCGGCTGGTGGAGGTGGATGACCGGCTCGCGCAGCAGCACGGCAGCCTCGGCACCATATTCATCACGCGGTCGGAAATCTCCCAGCCGAACCCCCCGGCGAGGGAGCTGGCGCGCCGCGCGGCCTACCAGTGGTGGCAGGAAACCGCCGGGCGCCGCAGCGCGAACAACCTCTGGCTGGCCGAAGGCCTGTCGTACCTCTCGGCGGCGCTCTACCTCGGCCAGGCCGGCGGCCCGGCAGCGCTGAAGGAGGAACTCGACCAGCTGGCCGTGCTGGGCCTCAAGTTCGAAAGCAAGAGCGCCATCAGCGAAGGCCTGGGGCTGGGCTACCGCACCGAAGCGTTCGAGTCGGTCGTCGCCGGTAAAGGGGCCTGGGTGCTGAATATGCTCCGGCAGCTGCTCGGGGACAAGCCCTTCGCGGAGCTGCTCCAGGAGTATCTCAAGGAGGCCGGGCCCCAGGGGCGGAGCGTGGACTTCCAGGCGCTGGCCGAAAGGAAATACGGCAAGGAGCTTCGCTGGTTCTTCGGCCAGTGGGTCGATTCCACCGGAGTGCCCACGTTCGACGCCGACTACGTCATCTACAAGACGCGCGACGGCTTCCGGGTCTCGGGCAGCATCCGCCAGGACCGCGATCTCTTCCGCATGCCGCTGGAAGTCGAGATAGAAACGCGCGACGGGACCGAGCGCGGAACCTTCGAGCTGAGCGGCCTGGCCACACCCTTCGACATCGAGACCTTCGCCATGCCGAAGCGGGTGATCCTCGATCCCGACAACCGGATCCTGCGCGACTCGAAGGCGCTGCAGACCTCGGTGCAGCTCTCGCTGGGGAACGACCTCAAGAAGAAACAGAACTTCATCGAGGCCATCCGCGCCTACGAGAAGGCGCTCGAGATCAATCCGCTCAAATCGCTGGCCCACTTCCGCCTGGCCGAGGTCTTCTTCGAGCAGTTCAATTACCAGGCGGCGGCCAACTCCTTCCGCGACGCCCTGAACGGGGACAAGGACCCCGCTTGGATCGAGGTCTGGTGCTACATCTACCTCGGCAAGATCTACGACATCCTGGGGCAGCGGCAGCGGGCCATGGCCGAATACACCAAGGCGATCAATACGAAAGACGAAACCGACGGCGCGCAGGAGGAGGCGAAGAAATACCTCGAGGAGCCCTTCACCCGGGCGCGCACCACCATGGACACCGAACCGCCCATACCGCCGGAGCCGCCGCGATAAGCCGATGAACTCCTGGGGAATGCTCGCGCAGAAACTCCGGGTTCCCGTCGGAACCCTCATTGGGATCCTGTTTCTCGTCCTGATGCACCCGTCGCGCCGGTCGCTCTGGATCGGGGGATGCCTGGCGCTGGCCGGGTCGCTCATCCGGGTCTGGTCGGCCGGGCACATCGAAAAAGGGAGGGTGCTCGCCCAGGGAGGACCCTACAGCCTCACGCGCAACCCGCTCTATTTAGGCTCGCTCGTCATGGCGCTCGGCGTTCTGCTGGCCGGGCAGGGCTACTGGCTCCTGATCCCCTTCGGGATCTTCTTCGCGCTCGTCTACTACCCGGTGATGAAGCGGGAAGAGCTGGAGCTCAGGCAGGGGCATGGGCCGTCGTTCGACGATTACTCCCGCAGGGTGCCGCTGTTTCTGCCGAACTTCCGCGCGCAGGATGCGCCGCCTTCGAGGTTTTCGTGGGCGCGGGTGGTGAAAAACCGCGAGCACCGGACGGTGCTGGGCCTGGCGGCGGTGATGGCGTTCCTCTACTGGCGCAGCCTCTGATCTGCAAGACACGCCTCTTTGTTACACGGAGGTGCACGGAGAAGCACGGAGTTCCACGGAGAAAAACCGCGGCCTGCTCAGGGCGTGCTCTTCTCCGTGGACCTCCGTGGAACGCTTTCCGCTGCGGGAGAAATTGTTGGATCTTGCGGGCGAAAGTTGTTAAGTTACTCTGTCTCACCCGCTTGGGGCAAAATCATTAGACGGAGCTCGGGTATGTATACAGATCACATGATCCGCAACGGCAACGGCGACGGCAGAGGATACCTGACCGGCAGGATCACCTCCGCGCTGGCGTCGGGCCTTGCGAACGTGGCGTGGCATGCCTTCCAGGCCGTGAACCGCCTCCTGCCCGAAGGCGAACTGCCGCACCCCAAGTGGGCGCCGGGGAAGATACTAAAGAGCTACGAACGCTCCTCGCCCCCGCTCGGCATCCCGCGCACGACCGATTCGCTCTGCCCGAAGTGCATCCCCGAGGCCCGCGCGGCGCTCGTGGCCGGCGAAACCGACGTGAACACGCTGGTGGCCTCCAGCCCGGGCGAGATTCCGGCGGAGATCGTGGAGGAAAACGGCCGCATCCTGATGCGCAAGATCTGTGAGAGGCACGGCCCGTTCGAAGACGTCCTCTCGACCAACCCCGCCTTCACGCGCCGCATCGAGAGCCTGTTCTTCGGCCGCGATTTCCGCACCGCCGAGGACGCCCACCTGCACCGGCACGGCTCCTCGACCATTCAGTACGGCCGCGGCACGGTCCTGACGGTGGACCTCACCAACCGCTGCAACATGATGTGCAACCCCTGCTTCATGGACGCCAACCAGGTGGGCTACGTCCACGAGCCCGGCTTCGAGGAGATCAAGGCCATCTTCGACCGCGCCGTCTCGTTCAAGCCGAAGCGGCAGATGATCATCCTGCTTTCCGGCGGCGAGCCGACGCTCTCGCCGCACTTCCTCGACGCGGTCGCTTACGCCAAGAAGACCGGCTTCTACCGCGTCATCGCCGCCACCAACGGCATCGCCTTCGCGCAGAGCGAGGAGTTCACGCGCAAGGCCGCCGAGGCCGGCCTGCACGGCGCCTACCTGCAGTTCGACGGAACGACCAACGACGCGAACGGCCACCGCGGCGTGGCCAACCTGTTCGACGTGAAGGTCCAGGCGATCGAAAACATGGCCAAGGCCGGCATCAAGACCACGCTGGTGACGACGATCGTCAACGGGATCAACAACGACGCCGTCGGGCCGATCGTGGACTTCGCCCTGCGCAACGTCGACAAGGTCCAGACCATCGCCTTCCAGCCGGTTTCCTTCACCGGCCGCGACGAGGAGGTCGACGACGAGACCCGCTACGCGCAGCGCTACACGCTGACGCAGATGGTCGAGGACCTGCAGGCGCAGCTGAACCCCGAGTGGCGGCCGATGCGCGACTGGTACCCGCTCTCCTCCTACAGCGCCTTCACCAGCGTCATGGACATCATGCAGGGCCCCGACGCCTCCTGGGGCTGGAGCGCCTGCAACTGCCACCCCAACTGCGGGATCTTCAGCCTGCTGGCGGTGAACCGGCGCACGCGCGAGTGGACGCCGCTTTTCCGCTTTTTCGACTACGAGCAGTTCGTCCGCGACACGGCCCGGATCACCGATTCGGCGCGCGGCCGCAGGCTCACGGGCGCGCAGCTGGCTCTGGCCATCACGCGGAATTTCGACGCGGCCAGGGCCCCGCGCGGCTTCCCGGTCTCCCAGCTGGTCACGCTCTTCCGGCCGACCTCGGCCAAGCCCGACAGCGACCGGAACGACCGGATGAAAACCCGCTCCGAGGCCGACGACTGGCGCGTGCTCTGCATCGAGGGGATGTGGTTCCAGGACCTGTGGACCTACGACTTCCGCCGGACCGAGATGTGCGTCATCCCCTACGGGACGCAGGAAGGGGAGATCTCCTTCTGCGCCTACAACACGGGCGTCGGCTGGCGCCAGATCGTGGAGACTATGCACCGGACCGCGACGCTGGCCGAGTGGCACAACAGCAAGGGACGCCACCCCATCTACGCCAAGGGCCGTGCGGTGGAGCTGCCGGCGCTGGAACACACGCTCGACCTGCGGGCGCCGGCCGGGAAGTCCTGCGCGGCCGGCTGCTGCGGCCAAGGCAGGCACGCCGGCAACGGGGAGGCGCAGCCCGCGCTGAAGAACGGCGGGTAGGGCGCGGCGCGAAACCGCTCAATTCACCATGACCAAGGGCTACTCGATCGCAGAGATTTCGTCCATCCTGGGCCTGCGTTTCGCAGGCGACGGCGCAAGGCGGCTTTCGCGGATCTCCGGCTGGGACGAGGCCGACGGAGCCTCGCTCGTCTTCCTGGACAGGGGAGCGAAGTGGGACCCGGCAGCCGCGGGCCGCGCCGGGTGCATCGTCGCCCCGCCCGATACCCTGCCGCCGGGCCTGCACGTCATCCTTTCCGACCGCCCGAAAGTGGACTTTGCGCGGGCCGCGGCGCTGCTGGCGCCCCCGCCGGTTTCGACCGGCAGGCGGCATCCGGCCGCCGTGATCGACCCGCGGGCCGAGCTGGCGGCGGACGTGGAAGTCGGGCCGCTGGTCGCCGTCGGTCCCGGCGCGCGCATCGGGGCCGGAACGATCCTGCACGCGGGCGTGGTCGTCGGCCGGGACGCGAAGATCGGCGCCGCCTGCACGCTCCACCCGAGAGTAGTGCTCTACCCGGGCGCAGAGATCGGCGACCGCGTCATCCTGCACGCGGGCGTCATCGTGGGGAGCGACGGATTCGGCTATGTCCTGGACGGGAGGAAGCAGGTCAAATTCCCGCAGGCGGGCAGGGTCGTGATCGAGGACGACGTGGAGATCGGCGCCAACACCACCATCGACCGGGGCTCGCTCGGCACCACGCGGATCGCCGCGGGCGCCAAGATCGACAACCTGGTGCAGGTCGCGCACAACGTCGAGATCGGGCCCGGCGTCGTCATCGCAGCCCAGACCGGGATTTCGGGCAGCTCCGTGATCGAGGAGCTGGCGGTGATCGGCGGGCAGGTCGGCTTCGGCGACCACACGCGGGTCCAGAAAGGCGCCGTCATCGGCTCCAAGGCCGGCATCCTGCCGGGCAAGATCGTGCGCAGCGGCGACGTCTACTGGGGCGTGCCGGTGCGCCCGCTCAGCGAGTACAAGCGGCTTAACGCGCTCTTCGGCCGGCTCCCCGACATGAAGGCGCAGATCGACGCGCTGCGGGAGAAGGTCGCCCGCCTGGAGGAAGAGCTCCAAAAACTCCCCCCCGCCTCTTCGTGAACCTCGGTGTCTTCGTGTCCCGGCCATTCCCGTTCTCACCCCGCAGCCACGAAGACACCAAGATGCACGAAGCCGGGCCGACACCGCCGATGACCGACGCGGAGCTGCAGCGGGTCTGCGAGGCGCGCCTGCGCGCGCTCTCGCCGTCGTTCCGGGAGGCGCCGGTGGAGGCCGCGTTCCACCCGTACGTTGGGCTCACGCACACGCTCCGGCGCAGGAGCGGCAGGTGGAAGCTGCGCATCAGCGACCTCTGCCGCGGTGCGCCGGAACCGGTCGTGGGCGCCATCGCCGAGCTGCTCGGCTGCCGGGTCCTGCGCCGCCGGCCCCCGGAGGCGGCGCGTCGGCTCTACGAGGCCTACCGCCGCAGCCCCGAGGTCCGAGACGCCGTGAGCGAGCGCAAGCTCGCGCGCGGGCGGAAGGAATTCGCCGGGACCGCAGGTCGGGTTCACTCGCTGAAGAAGATCTTCGCCCGGCTGAACGAGCGCCATTTCAACGGGCAACTGGAGGTCCGGCACATCGGCTGGGGGAAGCGCAGGAGCCGCGTCCGCCTCGGGCACTACGACCCGGTGCACCAGACGATCGCGATCAGCCCGCTGCTCGACTCCGCGGACGTGCCTGGAACCGTGGTGGAATACCTCGTGTACCACGAGATGCTGCACATCCTGTTCTCGGACCCGGAGGCGCCGGGACGCAGGGTGCACCACCCGGCCGCGTTCCGGCAGGCGGAGAGGGGCTTCCCGGGCTACCGGGAGGCGACCCGCTTCCTGGCCCGGATGCGCGCGAAAAAGTGATGCCGGCAGCGCGATCTTTCCGGGCGGCGGCCCGCCGATGTGGTATAAAGCCGGCTTGCCCCTGCAGGGAAGGCACACGCACATGAAATGCAATCTTTGCGGCAAGCGCAAGGGCAGAAGGTACTGCCCGGCGGAAAACGAAACGATCTGCCCGCAGTGCTGCGGCGAAAAGCGGGTCCTGGAGATCGACTGTCCGGAGTCCTGCACCTACCTCGTCGAGGGGCGCCGGAACGAAGGCCGGCTGCAGTACTCACGCTACCTGCAGCCCGCCGACCCCGCGCTCGCGGAGAAACGATACCAGGTGGTGGAACGTTGCGCTTATGCCGTCCACGCCCTCGAGGTCGCCATCGCCGAGGAGCGGCGCGCCGCGCGCGATCTGACCGACCGCGAGCTGGGCGAGGCGCTCGACCTCCTGCGCGAAACGCTTGCGACCGAGGAGCGCGGCGTGCTCTACGAACAGACCTCGGAAAACCTGGTCGTGGACGCGCTCCGGCGGCGGCTCGCCGCGGAGGTCGAAGCGCTGCGCTACCCGCAGGAGGCGGATCACCCGCGGATCAGGCTCCGCGACGCGATCGACACGCTCGAGTGGATCCGGGGAATGCAGCGGCTGCTTACCGATGGCGGGGCATCGCCCCGCGCGTACGTGGATTTCCTGGCGCGCAACATCCCGCGCGCGGAAAAAACGGCCGGGCCGTCCATCATCCTCCCCGGCCAGTAGCCAGGATTGTCCGCGTTGGTCCGCGTTTTTCCGCGGCCAAGTGGCGGATGCCCATATCATGTGAACGAGCGGTGATACCATGGTGCTGCAGAAACTGAAGTGCGAACCCGAAGACCTTCTCCGCGCGATCGGCCGCTTCCGCGGCAAGCGCATCCTGGTCTTCGGCGACCTCATGCTCGACCGCTTCGTCTGGGGCTCGGTCAGCCGGATCAGCCCCGAAGCCCCGGTCCCGGTCGTGGAAATCGGCCGGGAGACCACCTGCCTGGGCGGAGCGGCCAACGTCGCGGCCAACATCCGCAGCCTCGGGGCGGTCCCCATCCCGGTCGGGCTGATCGGCGCGGACCTGGAAGGAAGGCGGCTGCAGGAGGAGTTCCGCAGGCTGGGCGCCTCGATCCGGGGCGTGGTCGCCGATCCCGCGCGGCCGACCTGCGTGAAGACCCGGATCATCGCGCACCACCAGCAGGTCTGCCGGACCGACCGCGAAGACAAGACCCCGCTCTCCGAAGCGGTCACGGCCCGCCTGGTAGAGAGGTTCAGCGGCGCGCTCGCCGGCGCGGACGCGGTCGTGATCTCGGACTACGCCAAGGGATTGGTCACGCCGGCGCTGCTGCGGCGCATTCTGCCCATCGCGCGGACCGGGGGCAAACTGGTGGCCGTCGATCCCAAGATGAAGAACTTCGCCGCCTACCGGCCGGCCTCGCTGATCACGCCGAACACGCAGGAGGCGGAACTGGCCTCCGGCATCCACATCGCCACGCAGAGGGATCTGCTGCGCGCGGGCAGGAAGATCCAGAAAGACTCCGGGATCCGGAACCTGCTCATCACGCGCGGGGAGCACGGCATGGCGCTGTTCGAGGGGGACGCGCGCGTGACGCACATCCCGACGGTGGCGCGCGAAGTTTTCGACGTCACCGGCGCGGGCGACACGGTGATCTCCTCGCTCGCGCTCGGGCTGGCCGCGGGGCTGCCGCTGCTGCAGGCCGCGGTCCTGGCCAACATCGCCGCCGGGATCGTCGTCGGCAAGCTGGGCACCGCCTCCGTAACCCCAAAGGAACTGATCGACCGCATTTCAGGACGCGGATGAATGCGTTCATCCGCGTGCCATAAGCCGTCGGCAGGCCTCGAGCACCGGCTCGACGGGGATTTCGAGGATGCACTTCGGCTCGCCGAAAACGGCGCACTCGTACCCCGGGCAGGGCATGCACGGCAGCTCCGACCGGACCGCCTCGAACTCCGTGTTCCACGGCCGCCACGCGCTGTAGCTGGATGACCCCCAGACCACTACGACCGGCTTCCGCAGCGCCGCCGCGGCGTGCGCCGGGCCGCTGTCGTTGCCGACGAACAGCCGGCACCCGCCGATCAGCGCAAAAAGCTCTTCCAGCGCCAGGTCCGACCAGTAGAGGTGCGGCCGCCGGGCCGCCGCCCCGGCGTCGACCAGCACCTGCGCCTCCCCCGGGCCCGACGTGAAGACCACCGGCAGCCCGTGTTCGGCGGCCAGGGCGTCCGCCAGCCGGGCGAAGTTAGCCGCCGGCCAGCGCTTGGTGTGCAGCGTCGCCGTCGGATGGACGAGCAGGAAGCCGGACACGATCCCGGCGTTGCCCAGCCGCCGCCTGATCCTCTCCGCCGCGCCCGCCTCCAGGTGCAGCCTGCCCGACGGAATATCCGGCATGGGCAGACCGAGCCAGCGCATCAGCGTGAGCTGGTGCTCGGCCGTGTGCAGCTTCTCCCGGCCCCACACCTGCGAGGAGGCCGGCATGAGGGCGCTGCACGCCCGGTTGTAGCGGTGCTGCCGCTGCCCGATGCGTATGCGCGCGCCGCTGGCCAGCGTGAACAGCATCGAGGTGGTGCCGCCGTGGAGGTTCAACACAGAGGGGTAGCGCCGCCGGCGGATGGCGCGCAGCGCGCCGAAGCGGGTCAGGCCCGCGGAATCGGGGGAGCTCTTCGGCCGCAGGACGAGCGTCTCGCCGACGCCGGGATGCCCGGCGAAGACCGGGGCGAACGGCGCCTCGATGAGCACGTCCAGGACCAGATCCGGGCGCCAGGCCTTCAGCGCCTCGACCAGCGGCAGCGTGAGGATGGAATCGCCGAGCGAGCGCAGGCGGATCAGGAGCAGCCTGGGGACGGCCGCCAGCTCTTTCGCGAGCGTTTCGGGGTTGTCGTATTTGCCGGAAGTCATGGCAAAAAACAGACCACGAAAGCACAAAGACGCAACGGCCCACAAAGAAAGCCGTACTGCATTCCTTTGTGCTTTTGCGTCTTTGTGGTGAAAGATTGTCTCCCGCGCGGCCAGGGGGTCAAGGGCGGTTCCTATTCTTCCTCGACGGTCGCCTCGTCGATCAGCATGACCGGGATGTCGTCGCGGATCGGGTAGACGCGCCGGCACTGCACGCACTTCAGGCCTTTCTCGTCGGGGGTGAGCCTGACCTCCGTCTTGCACAGCGGACAGGCGAGAATCTCCAGCAGTTCCTTGCTGATGGCCATCGTTACCTCCAGGGAGCGAAGATTATCATGAACGGCCGCCGAGCGAGAACCGGTTCTCGGTCCCGGAAAGGAGCCTGCGGATGTTCTCGTGGTGCTTGGCGACGATCAGCGCCGAGCCCACCGCGCCGCCGGCAACGACCGCCGGCGGGCTCCCCAGCAGCCAGGCGCACAGGGGGAAAGCGGCCGAGGCGAGGATGGAGGAGAGCGAAACGAACCGTGTCAGGACGCACGCCAGGACGAACACCGCCAGCGCCGCGCCTACGGCCGCCGGGGCCAGCGCCAGGTAGGCGCCGCAGCCGGTGGCCACACCCTTGCCCCCCTTGAACCGCAGCCACACCGTGAACATGTGCCCCGCGATCGCCAGCACCGCCGCGGCTGCCTGCCACTCCAATCCCGCGCCCATCCACACAGATATCATCACCGCCAGCCAGCCCTTCGCCCCGTCCAGCGCGAGCGTCAGCAGCCCGCTCGCCTTGCTCTTGCGGAAGACGTTCGTCGCGCCGATGTTCCCGCTGCCGGTCTTGCGGATGTCGCCGCCGGTCTTCAGCTTGACGATCAGGTACCCGGACGGGATGGATCCGAGCAGATAGGCGATCAGGGGAATGAGATATTCCGGTTTCATTGCCATTCGTCAGCCTTCCAGATCGATGGTTTCCAGGATGTCGTAAAGCGCCCCTTGCGGCGTGAGCGTGCTTCGGTAGATGTGGAAGGCGTTCACCTCGAAGCTCTGCTCCCGCGGGCTGCCGATTTTAATACAGTCGGCCAACCGGTGTAAATTTCTCCGGCCCTTCACCCGGCCCAGCGTGAGGTGCGGGCTGAACCCGCGCTGCTCGCGCGCGAAGCCCAGGCCCTCGCAGACGCCCTCGACGCGCCGCTGCAGTTCCCCCAGAGCTGCGAGGCCCCCCTCGACGCCGCACCAGACCACCCGCGGGTTGCGCAGGCCGGGAAAAGCGCCCAGGCCTCGGAGGCTCAGGCCGAACGGGGCCAGCCGCCGGCAGGCCTCCCGCAGCAGGCCGGCCATCCGCGGGATCTCTGCCGGTTCCACCTCGCCGAGGAACTTGAGCGTCAGGTGGATCGACTTCGCGGCGGTCCACCGGACCTCGGCTTCGGCCGCTTTCAGCTCCTGCTGCATGCCGGCCAGCAGCTCGTGCGATTCCGCCGGGAGCGGTACGGCGATGAACGTTCTCACGGTTGCCCGCCCTTTCCTTTGCCGAGAAGGCGCGACCGGAGGAGCGTGAGCGCGAACGCGGCGGCGCGCTCGCGCACGGCCTCCCGGCCGCCGCCGAACACCCGGCGCTCGGTCGCGCAGCCCGCCCCGTCGGCCAGGCCGAACCAGACGAGCCCGACCGGCTTCTCCTCGCTCCCGCCGCCGGGCCCGGCGATTCCGGTGATGGACAACCCGATCGAGCTGCCGAGCCGCTCTCGGATCCCACGCGCGAGGGCTTCCGCAGTCTCTGCGCTCACGGCGCCGTGGCGGTGAAGAACGTCCGCGGGGACGCCGCAGAGGCCGGTCTTGACGTCGTTACTGTAGCAGAGGATTCCGCCGAGGAAGTAGTCGGAGCTGCCCGGCACTGCGGTGATGCGCGCCGCCATCAGCCCCGAGGTGCACGATTCGGCGACTGCGAGCGTAAGGCCGGCTTCGCGCAGCATTCTCCCGACGACGGCCTCCAGCGATTCGTCGGATTCGGTGAAGATGGCGTCGCCGAGCGCCGCCCGGATTTTCGCGCTCAGTTCCTCGAGGTCGGCCGAGTTCTCCCCGGGGGCGAGCCGGCGCAGGAATTGCAGCCCGATGAAGCCCTTGCCCGCCAGGACGATTGCCTGCACCTCGGGGTACTGCCGGTAGATCGGGGAGACGAGGCCGTCCACCTGGGATTCCATCATCCCGGTGACGCGGAACGAGAGGGAGGCCAGGCGGCGGAAAGGGCTGAGTTTGGCCAGCAGGGGTTCTACCTGCGATTCGAACATCGCTTCCAGCTCCCGCGGCGGGCCGGGGAGGAGGACGATGACGGCGTCGCCGTGCTGGATCCACATGCCGGGGGCGGTGCCGCAGTCGTTGGGCAGCACCCGCGCGCCTTCGATGGTTTCGGCCTGGCGCTCCACGAGGCGGGAAGAGGGGAGGGAGCGACGGAGGATCTTCTTCCGGAGTCCGGCCAGGATACCGGGGTCGAGCGCGAGGCGCCGACCGAGCGCCGCAGCGACAGCGTCGCGGGTGAGATCGTCTTCCGTGGGGCCCAGGCCGCCGGTGATTACGATGAGCCGCGAGCGCCCGAGGGCGGCGCACAGCGCCTCGCGGATGTCGTCGGAGTCGTCGCCGACGACGGTTTTGAGGTGGAGTTCGAAGCCGGCGGCGTTCAGCCGGTGAGTGAGAAAGAGGGAATTGGTGTCGAGGTGCGCGGGGGTGAGCATCTCGGAACCGACGGCGATGATCTCGGCTTTCATAGACGAGTGTTCCTCGTGCCGCTGAGGCAGGTCATTTTAGCGCAAGCGGGAGGAAGTGTCGCCCATTCAGGGCGTGCGTTGTGTAAGGCTTGGCTTTTCCGTGGGTGTGATACCCACCCG
>JBBIMP010000044.1:0-40835 GCA_037444305.1 Acidobacteriota bacterium | reverse complement strand
CTGAAACGGACGTAGGCCGTCGCCTTCACAACCGCGTCACCTCTCGACTCTACTTCGAGTGTTACTCATTGCACCCCTTCGGGGTTTCGAGTGTTACTCATTGCATCCCTTCGGGGTTTCGAGTGTTACTCATTGCACCCCTTCGGGATTACTATCAGGCCGGTTCTAGGATTGAATTCCACCCTCCTCGAAGCGTTCAAACGCCCGCGTGCTCCGCGGGCAAATCCATACTTTATAGCCGGAAAGATCAGCCCCAGAAGTTTTCATGAAACCCTCCGACCGGTGGTGCTATATTCGTCCGCCAAACCCTTTTCGCGGAGGGCTTCATGAGCTGGCTCGACTGGTCCATCGTCCTGGTCTACTTCGCCGGCAGCGCCGCGGTCGGCCTCTACTACGCCCGCCGGGCCGGCGGCAGCACGCACGAGTTCTTCCTCTCCGGCCGCAACCTGCCGTGGTGGCTCGCGGGCACCTCCATGGTGGCGACCACCTTCGCCGCGGACACCCCCCTGGCGGTGAACGAGCTGGTGGCCCGCAACGGCATCGCCGGCAACTGGCTCTGGTGGAACTTCCTCTTCGGCGGCATGCTCACGGTCTTCTTCTTCGCGCGGCTGTGGCGCCGCGCCGGGATCATGACCGACATCGAGTTTACCGAGCTGCGCTACTCGGGCCGGCCGGCGGCGTTTCTGCGCGGCTTCCGCGCGCTCTACCTCGGCCTGTTCATCAACTGCGTCATCATGGGCTGGGTGAACCTGGCGATGGCTTCGATCCTGGAGGGCATGTTCGGGATCCCGCGCAACCAGGTCTACCTCTACGTCGCCGGCGCGCTGATCGTGACGGCCGTCTACTCGGCGCTCTCCGGCCTCTGGGGCGTGGCCGTGACCGACGTCGTGCAGTTCGTGATCGCCATGGCGGGGACGATCGCTCTGGCCGTCGTCGTGCTGCAGCTCCCCGAGGTCGGCGGCGTCGCCGGACTGAAGGACAAGCTCCCGGCGTGGGCGTTCAGCTTCACGCCGGTGATCGGCGAAGGGGGCGCGGCGGGCGCCGGCGGGGCGCTGGCGATGACGCTCTCGGCCTTCCTGGCCTACGTCGGCGTGCAGTGGTGGGCGGCGTGGTACCCGGGCGCCGAACCGGGGGGCGGCGGGTACGTCGCGCAAAGGATGATGTCGGCCAGGGACGAGAAGCACTCGCTCCTGGCCACGCTCTGGTTCCAGGTGGCGCACTACTGCGTCCGGCCGTGGCCGTGGATCCTGGTGGGGCTGGCCACGCTGGTGCTCTACCCGGACCTCGGGCCCGAGGAGAAGCGCCTCGGCTACGTACTGGCCATGCGCGACCACCTGCCGGTCGGGCTGAAGGGGCTGCTGGTGGCGGCATTCTTCGCCGCCTACATGTCGACCATCGCGACGCAGCTGAACTGGGGGACGAGCTACGTCATCAACGACTTCTACCGGCGCTTCGTCCGGCGGGAGGCTTCGGAGAAGCACTTCGTGGCGGTGTCGCGCGCGACCACGCTGCTGGTGATGTTCTTCTCGATCGTCGTGACGGCGTACATCCAGCGGATCTCGGGCGCATGGGAATTCCTGATCGAGTGCGGCGCGGGCCTGGGGCTGGTGCTGATCCTGAGGTGGTTCTGGTGGCGGATCAACGCCTGGAGCGAGATCACCGCGATGGTGGCGCCCTTTGCCGCGTACTCCTACATCAAGCTGCGGACGTCGATCGGATTCCCCGAGTCGCTCTACTTCATCGTGGCGTTCACAACCGTTGCGTGGCTGGCGGCGACGTACGCGACGCGCCCGACCGACATCGAGCACCTGAAGGCCTTCTACCGGCGCGTGCACCCCGGCGGGGCGCTCTGGAGGCCGGTGGCGCGGCTGGTGCCCGAGGTGCGGGGGACGGAGGGGTACCGGTACCTGTTCCTGGACTGGATGGCCGGGGTGGCGCTCGTCTACCTGAGCCTGTTCGGGACGGGCTACCTGCTGCTGGGCGAGCCTGCGAAGGGCCTGATATTCCTCGGGGCGGCGCTGGCCGCCGGGGCGTACATCTACTGGGACCTGAACCGCCGCGGCTGGCAGGACCTCGCCCGCTGAAGCGTTTTCAGCGTTTGTCTGCGTTTTTCCGCGTCCCGGGCCGTCTTTATCCCTCCCGGATTCATGTATTCTCCGGGCCAAACTCTGTTTTCCCGTAATTCCACGGCCTGGTGTATAATCCGCACACTTGTTCGATCGTTGAATGAGCGGTTGAAGGGCGTCTCCCCGCGCCCCGGGAGGAAGGATGATGGCTCCGGCAAAGCGGAGAAAGCGGGATCAGCTCAAGGTCACCATTGCGCCGTTCAAGAAGGCCGAGGACTACAAAACCTGCGTCGACATCCAGCGCGAGGTCTGGGGGTGCTCCGACCTGGAGATCATCCCGCCGGCAATGCTCATGGCCGCGGACCACTGCGGCGGGCTGAACCTGGGGGCGTTCAACAGCCTGGGCGAGATGGTCGGGTTCGCCTCCAGCATCGTCGGGAACGAGAAGGGCGAGCCCATCCACCACTCGTACATGCTGGCGGTGCGCAAGGCTTACCGCAACTTCGACGTCGGCTTCAAGCTCAAGCTGGCGCAGCGCCGGGAGGCTCTGCGGCAGGGGATCGCGAAAATCACCTGGACGTTCGACCCGATGCAGCCGATGAACGCCTACTTCAACTTCGGCAAGCTGGCCGTCTGGTCGAACACGCACTGGGAGGACTTCTACGGCGAGACCACCAGCTTCCTCGACCGCGGGCTGCCGACCGACCGGTTCTACGCCTGCTGGGAGCTCGAGGCGAAGCGCGTCGAGGAGCGCCTGGAAGACGGCCCGCCGCGGCACGACGCCCGGAAGGAGCTTAAGAAGTACGAGGTGGTCAACCGGCTCGAGCCGGTTGCGCCCGGCATGGCGATCTGCTCGCCGCTGAAGCTGGGCGCGGTTTCGAGCCCGTTCCTGTTCGAAATCCCGTATAATCTGCCCGAGATCAAGAACCGCAACCTTGGAGTGGCCCTCGAGTGGCAGGGGAAGCTGCGCCAGCTTTTCCGGACCTGCTTCAGGAAGGGATTCAGCGCCACGGATTTCCTCCTGATGGAGGACGAAGGGCGGCTGAGGACCTTCTACCTGCTGGAGAAGCCGGCGGGGGAGCGGAAGAAGAAGTAACCGCCTGAGCCCGCGGGAGGCCGCAACGGGATGCCCGCCAACCTTACACCGCAGTACCTTTCCGCCGAACAGCGTTTCAAGGAAGCCGCGACCGCCCAGGAGAAGATCGCCGCGCTCGAGGAGATGATGGCGGTCATCCCCAAGCACAAGGGGACCGAGAAGATGCGCGCCGCGCTGAAGCAGAAGATGGCGAAGCTGCGCACGGAGAAGGGGAAGAAACACGGCGTGTCGAAGGCCTCGGCGATCTACGCCGTGCACCGCGAGGGGGCAGGGCAGGTGGCGCTGGTGGGCGCGCCGAACGTGGGGAAGTCGGCGCTGCTGGCGAAGCTGACCCACGCGACGCCGGAGGTGGCCGACTACGCATTCACGACGCAGCTGCCGCAGCCGGGGATGATGCCGTTCGAGGACATACAGATCCAGCTGGTGGACCTGCCGCCGGTGGCGCGGGAGTACTACAAGCCGTGGATGGGCGGGCTGGTGCGCCAGGCCGACCTGGCGCTGCTGGTGGTGGATCTGGGGAGCGACGAGGTGCTGGACCAGGCGGAGGACGTGATCGGGATCATGGAGGAGTCGCGGATCCGGCTGGCGAGCGAGGTGGCGGCGCCCGGGCCGGAGGAGGAACCGGACCAGGGGGTCAAGCGGACGCTGCTGGTGGCCAACAAGGCGGACCTGGATCAGGGCGGCGTCAACCTGGGGATTCTGAAGGAGTTTTTCCGCCAGCGGTTCGACATCCTGCCGGTGTCGGCGGTAACGGGGCAGGGGCTGGAGGAGTTCCGCGTGGAGGTGTTCGGCAGGCTGGAGGTGGTGAGGGTGTACACCAAGGCGCCGGGCAAGAAGGTGGACCCGGGGACGCCGCCGTTCGTGCTGAAGTCGGGGAGCACGGTGATCGATCTGGCGCGCGCGGTGCACCAGGATTTCGTGAATTCGCTGAAGTTCGCGAAGATCTGGACATCGGACCGGTCGAAGGGATCGGTGAAGTTCGACGGGCAACTGGTGGAGCGGACGCACTGCCTCGAGGACGGGGATATCCTGGAGCTGCACGCCTGACCCGCGTTTTTCCGCGTCCCGCTGCCTGCCGCTCCGCAGTTCGTGAATTGTCCGGGTCAATGCCGGATTTCTTGACTCTCCGGTGCGTGATTCATATAATGCCTTGCGTGACGCGGGGTGGAGCAGTCCGGTAGCTCGTTGGGCTCATAACCCAAAGGTCGTAGGTTCAAATCCTACCCCCGCAACCAAGCAATCATAAGCCGCAACGATCGTAAATCATCAAGAATCAGGGGGCTGCGAGGCCCCCTGAAGTGTTTTCAGGGATGCGTCAGTGCACCGAGCCTGGCTGGCGGACGCTCGGCAGAGCTTCCGTGCGGGCGTAACGAACTCGCGGGTAATCGAGCTGCAAATGTCGGACCACGCTGTGTTCATAATAGACGAGGCTGTTGTCGCTCGGGAAATGCTGAGATTCCTGCTCGAAAAATGAAACTCTCATTACAGTCTGATCCGGCTTTCCCTCATCCACTCTCATTCTGGGATTGACGTCTGTATATACTATAGCATACAGTCATAATATGCGATTCGAGTGGGACGACAGCAAGAACCGGGCCAATTTCAGGAAACATGGAGTTTGGTTTGAAGAAGCCCAAACCATTTGGGCTGATTCGGAATCCGTTGAGTTTTATGATCCGGAGCATAGTTCCAACGAAGATCGTTTCATTCGAATCGGGCATTCGACCAGAGGGCGGATTCTTCTCGTCGTATTTTGCGAGCGGGCGGAGGGACCAACGATTCGCATTATCTCCGCCCGAAAGGCAACGACGCAAGAGGTGAGGGATTATGAAAAAGGAATATAGCCTTGGCAAACTCAAAAAACGTCCGGGAAAGACAAAAATCGATTTGGATGCGGCCAAGATCCCAATCAGCATTCGTTTGGATGGAGCAGTGCTTGCTGAACTGCGGTCTGAAGCGGAGCGGCTGGGGATCCCATATCAAACAATGATCGGTAGCGTTCTCCACCGCTATGTTCAGGGAGAATTGGTAGATCCAAAGGCGATTGATTTGCGCCGGATCATCACGAAAGCTTCATAGCAGGGCCTGCTGCAGTACGGCTGTATTTGTGCGGTAGGGCGGACCTCGCATAAGTTCAACATCTCGTAGTACACACGATAGTCACGAGCAATGGAGAACCATAAACGGCGTCCTGTTAGGGACTTTTTTCCCAGCCCTTTTGCCTATTGACCCCGCAACTGCCGGGAAGCGCTGATTCTTGGCCGGCGCGGCGGGAGAATTCCATGCCCACCCCTGCTATTCCGCTCTCGCCCAGGAAAAGCGAACTACTATCGATCCGCCCCCACCTGCGTTTCAGCTTGACTGTTTTTCAATAATAATTGTCTATTTGCGGATGGCGCCCAGGCCGCCCTCGCTGTACGGGTACAGCTTCTTCAGATCGAAATTCTCATAATTCAGCGCATCGAGATGCACCGTCCCCAGGTACGGCCCGGGCGCATCCACGATGAGAATGGTCTTCGCGTACCCGTTGTCGTCGAAACCGCGGCGGAAGTGCGCCCGCGACTTGATCACCCAGGTCGTGAACTTTCCGGGATCGATCGGCCCCCAGCGCATGCTCTCGGGATCGGTGATCTGCACCAGCCCCGCGGTGATCACCAGCAGGTTCCCGCTGCCGAACTCCACGACGGCGACCGGCGCAGCCTCGCCCCCGGACGCCCTCCCGGCATCCGGCCGGCCGAAATGCGCCAGCCGCCCCTGGATGCGCACCGGCTCGCCGCTCGCAGGCGGCATGACATAACCGCCGACTTCGCGGTCGAATGCGTCCCCGGCCTTCGCGCCGGCCTTCGCCAGCGCTTCGATCGTGCGCCCGTCGCGCAGCGTGGCGTAGATCACGCCGCCGAGCTTCTGCTCGACCACCTGCCGGAGGATGTGCGTGGCGTCCCCCGCGCGGTCCGAGTAGTCGGCCAGCACGATGGGCGTCCGCCCGTCCCTGGTCGCCTGCAGCGCTTGCCTGACGGCCTCGCCGGGCTGCAGGATGGGCGTGCTGAAGAGCTGGGCGCGGTGGCGCCACATGAACGCGCTCATGTCGTCCGCGATCGCATCGGCCAGCTTCTGGTCGCCGTTGGTCATGACCTGGAAGGTGGCGCCGACGTCGGGCACGTCGCTCCACGGGTAGCCGAAGAAGTAGCTGACGTAGACATCCTGCTCCCTGGCCTCCCAGACGAGCGCCCGCTGGACGATGCTCATCCAGGGCTGCTGGCCGGTCCACTGCAGGACGGTGGGCGTGATGATCCCCGGCTTGCGCGTGGCGGTCGTGGGCGCGTAGTCGCCGCGGGCGGTGCGGATCAGCAGCCGGGCGGCGCGCTCGCCCTGCAGCCGGCCGTCGTAGTGGGGGAAGTACCGCATCACCAGCGAGAAGTTCGCGTGGCGCAGGAACTCCTCGTCCTCGTTGCCGTGGGGATCAAAGGTTCCGGCGATCGGCACCTTGGGGCCCACCATCTCGCGGACGCGCCTGGCCAGCTCGGCCTCCGGCCGGGCAACCCCCTCGACGGCGGCCGCGCCGTGCAGCGAGAGGTACACGGCATCCACCGGCAGGGCGGCTTTCAGGTCGCGCAGGATGAGTCCGGTGTAGTGCTCGAAGGCCTCCTGCGTGATCCAGCCTTTCGAGCTGCCCCCGATGACGTTGCCGAACGACTCCAGCGGCGCGAGCTCGACGCCGTGCTCGCGCGCGAACTTCACGAAGCCCTGCATCTCCTCGCCGAAGCCGAGCAGGCGCTCGCCCGCGGGGTTGGGTTTTGTGAAGCCGTCGATGCCGGCTTTTTCGGGCGAGAACGTCGTGGCCTCGTGGCTGAAGTGGGCGACCGCGATCTTCAGCGGGCGCAGAAAGCCTTCCCGGGTCTGCGAGGGGCCCGCGCAGGCCGCAAGCGCAACGGCCAGCGCGAGGAGCACCGGCACCAGGGGGCGCTTTCGCGCGGGCGGCTCGGGCGTAAAGGGGAGATGACGGGACATGTTCTTCCTCCTGCCGATGGCGGGTTGCGGGTTTCGGGGCTCGGGCTCGATCCCCACCTCCCCTATCATACCTGTTTCGGGGACAGGCGCGAATGGCGCTTAAATAAGGAATCGAGGACCCTGAAAGGGTCCAACAGGAAAGCCCAGGGCGTAAGCCCTGGGTAAGGCGGGCCAAGGAGAGAGAGGAGCCCTGCAAGGGCGGCACCGGCTGTGCCGCCCTTGCAGGGCTCAATCCCGGCATTCGCCGACAACACCCTGGGCTTTCCCGCGCCGCCTTTTCGGGGCTTAAGCAATTGATTTAGCGACGTTACCAGGTGATTTCGATCACCCTCAACTAAGCGCTATTCGGTACAGGCGCCACGACCTCGAGACTCAGAGCAGGGAGCGGAAAAGAGTGGTCAGGTCCAGGGGGCTGGAGGTGAACTGCACGCCGAACCGGCCGACCTTGCCGATGTCGGACATGCCCCAGCCGCCGCGGACGACCGTGGCGTCCAGAACCAGCGGAGACTTCAGTTTCGGGAACCGGAGGCGAACTTGCACCGGGCTGCCCTCCGGCGGGAGGACCTTGGCGGAGAGCAACGCTCCCTTGATCGAGAGGTTGACCACCGTGGCCGCGTAAGTGGACTGCCCGAAGACGAACTCGCAGCCCAGCAGCGCCACCAGGCGCGACAGCTCCCTCCTGTCCTTGGCCACACGACTGCGTTCCGGCACGTCACCCCTCTCCGCCGGCTGAATCGGTTGGTTTGGCGGAAATCTTTAGGGCAGGGATTCGCGCCCGTTTGTCTCTTCGCCACTCATAGGAGTAACATGCAGTCATTGAGCCATGGGAGGTCCGCCGTGACCGGCAAACACCCGAGGACAGCGAGCGCGGCGGCATTGCTGGCGCTCGCCCTGCTCAGCTGCAATCCTGCATCCGCCCAGGCTCCCCCTCCGGGGCAGGCCGGCTGCCCCTGGCGCTGAAGCCGAAAGGCGGTATCCCCGCCTCGGGCTACGAGGTCGCGGTCGGCACCACTCCCGGAGGGACGCAGGTGTCGGGCTTCAGGCCGACGGGGCTGCGCGAGCAGGTGCTGTTAACGGGGCTCAGCCTTGCGAATCCGGGGAGCGCGGCGGTCGAGGTGAGGGTGGACGCGCTGGCGCGCGACGGGCAGGCCATAGGGATGTATCACCGCGTGCTGCAGCCGGGGGAGACGCACGTGGGGCTGCTCTTCGAGTGGATTCCCGCAACCCAGGGACACGCGGACGGCAGGATCCAGGTCCGCTCGGCGGCGCCGTTCGCGGTTGTGCAGATATTCGGCACGGACAGCCTCTCGGCGATGGAAGCCGTGCGCCGGTGATCGCTGCCGGGCCGAAGGCGATCGGGGAGCGGAAGAATTCGGACTAAAGCGCCGGCTCGATTGCAGCGGCGGCGTGCAGCGCCGTGGTGTCGAAAAGCGGCAGCCGGTGGTTGCCGGCCAGGCGCTCCTGCACGCCCGCGTTGATCAGGCGGTAGTACTCCGCCGTCGAGTGCCAGGTCATGCCGCCCAACGGCCCGATCATCTTCATCATCGTGCCTCCCTTGGCTTTGCCGTGATGGTCCGCGCACAGGGTATCACGACCGCTTGCGGCGCGGCGGTTCGAGTGTATACTCGGCCCGTCGATTTCTAACCTGAATTGTTCATGGCTATCCGGGGTAGGCGGACCGGGGAAGAGATGCGGCAAAAGCCCTGCACGCGGATTCAGACGGGGTTATTTCCGCGTTCATCCGCGTCCCCGAACCTCTGTACTCATGAACGATCCAGGGCAACCACACACCGTTTGGACGGAGGATGCCGATGAGGACCAAAACCATTCTTTTACTTCTCCTGCTGGGCCTGGCCCTGCGCTCGCTGCCGGCCGGCGCACAGGAGCCGCGCGCGGCCGCGCCGCCGCAACCCGCGGCGAACAAGGCGGGCAAGGACCACGAGCTGCTGCCCGAAAAGCCGGTCGTGACCCAGCACAGCGCCCGCATCAACGGCCAGTTGATAAACTACACCGCCGAGGCCGGCTGGCTGCCCATCCGGGAGGGCGGGAAACTGATGGCGAAGGTTTTCTACGTCGCCTACACGCGCGACGGCGTGGCGGACCGGAGCACGAGGCCGCTGATGTTTTCGTTCAATGGCGGGCCGGGCACGGCCTCGGTCTGGATGCACCTGGGCTACACCGGGCCGCGGCGCGTGGTCTACGACGACGAGGGCTTCGCGACGCTGCCGCCGGGCAAGCTGGAGGACAACCCGCACTCGATCCTGGACGCCGCGGACATCGTTTACATTGATCCCGTCGCCACGGGCTTCAGCCGTATGGCCGAAGGGGAGGACATCCACAAGTACCACGGAACGCTCTCCGACATCCAGTCGGTGGCCGAGTTCATCCGCCTCTACCTCGTGCGCAAGGATCGCTGGATGTCCCCCAAGTTCGTCATCGGCGAGAGCTACGGCACGACGCGCGCGTCCGGCCTGGCCGGCCACCTGTCGCGGCAGCACCAGATCTACCTCAACGGGATCATCCTGGTCTCGATGACGGGGCTCGACCTGGAGCGCGGCGTCGACGTCTCCTACGCCACGACACTCCCACAGCGCGCCGCCACGGCCTGGTACCACCGCCAACTTGCCGGCGAGCTGCAGTCGCTGCCGCTCGAGAAGTTCCTGCAGGAGGTGGAGGCGTTCGCCATGGGCGAGTACCTGGCGGCGCTGGTGAAAGGCGACCGGCTGGGGGACGCCGAGCGGGACCGTGTCGCGCGGAAGGTGGCCCGCTACCTGGGGCTGAAGCCCGAGTATGTCGTCTCCACCAATCTGCGCGTCGAGCCGCGGCGCTACTGGAAAGAGCTGCTGCGCGACCAGCGGCTGACGGTCGGGCGGCTGGACAGCCGCTACCTCGGCGTGGACAAGGATGCCGCCGGGGAGAATCCCGAATATGACCCCGCCATGGCCGACTGGAACGGCCCTTTCAGCAGCGCCGTCAACCGCTACCTGCGGGAGGAGCTGAAGTACGTCACCGACCTGGAGTACAACGTCTGGGGGAACGTCCGGCCGTGGCGGCGGGACGAGACCGCCAACGTGGGGGACATGCTCCGGCAGGCGATGCGGGACAATCCCTACCTGAAGGTGCTGATCCAGGGGGGGTACTTCGATGCGGCAACCGACTACTACAGCGCCGTGTACACGATTTCGCACCTGCAGCCGGGCGGGGAGTTCCGCGACCGGTTCCGCTTCGCCTGGTACGAGAGCGGGCACATGATGTACCTGAGGAAGGCGGACCTGGCCACCTCGAACGAGGACCTGCGGAAGTTCATCCAGTGGAGCCTGGTAGATCTGCCGAAGTACCCGCGGAAGGCGCAGTAGCCCCGGCCTGCCGGTTGCGGGAAGGCTGAAGGAAGAGTCCATCCGGGGGCGCGGCAAAGGCGCGACCGCCGCGTCCCCGGAGGGAAACAAGGCCGGTTATTTCTTGTCGTAGACCGCCTTGCGGACGGACTCGCCCTGGGGGCCCTGCCGGGTCGTCAGGACGGTCAGTTCCTTGCCGTCGGCAGAGATCGAATACTGCTCCTTCATCGGCATGTCGCCGCGCTGGGTGCTGCGGGTGCCCTGGACCGTCAGGGTGCCTTCGCTCCATGTCGCCTTGTACTTGAGGTCGCCCATCTGGCTGGAGGAGGTGTGCTCGGCCCCGTCCAGGATGTACTTGATTTCGATGGCGTTCTGGCCGAAGGTGCGGGCAATGACCATCTCCGTAGCGGTCATCGTGATCACCATCTCGCCCCCGCCCATGCCGCCGCCGGCCCCTCCGGGACGCGCACCGCCGCCGACCGGATCGCTCTTGTCGGCGTTCATGACCCAGGTGCCGCTGAAGTTCGGGGAGGCCATCGCCAAGGCGAAAATGCAAAGCCCAAATGCCACGAAAAGTGTTGCTCTCTTCATATATCTCTCCTAGTGGAAACCTGCTGCGCGGCATTTTGATCCATCAACCGGGCGAAATCAAGCCGCGGGCGATCAACTCGTAATGCGTTGGGAGGAAGGGGCGGAACCGGTCCCATTTGACAGCCTGCAGGGGGTTCCGTATCATCAAAAGCAGCGCTACTCAATACGAACGCAGAAATCAAAGGAAAGAATGAGCATGAGCGATCACCTGCACCACGAAGGTTCTCACGAGGACAAGCTGTGCGCCCTGACCTGTTGCCCGGGTCGGATAAAGCTGGATGAACTCAGGCCGCTGGTGAAGAACGCCCAGCATATATGCAGCGAGTGCGGCAGGACCGCCGCCGAGGCGGAAAATCTCTGCTCGCCGCAGAAGCTCTAGCCGGTGGGGGGGACAGGCTACCCTGTCCCCCTACCGGACAGAGGAGGGACAGGGTAGCCTGTCCCCCCTCTGCCGAAGAGATAATTGCGATCCGCCGGGGGCCGACGCCTTTCCCCGTCCCTGGAGGAGAGTGGATCCGCCCGGTCCGCGAGTGTGAGTCGGCGCGTGGTTTCGATACCTGGCTTCTGCTACTCTATGCAGACTACCCCGAAGAGAGGGCACGCCGGGCAACGGCAAGGAGGCGGATTTGAACACGAGCCACAGCGGCACGCTGCCGGAGCAGGGCGGCGCACGCATTGTCCTGACGGCGCCGCTGACCGAAACCATCGACCACCCCGGCTTTTTCATCCAGATGACCCTGGCTTCGCTGCCGGCGTGGCTCGAGCCGGCCATCAACCAGAAGTACCCGCGCTGGCGCGAGGTGGAGCGCAACGGGGACGGCTCGGCCCGGACGATGCCCGCGGGCGTCCGGCTGGTCGAGGCCGCGCTGCTGCAGCGCTTCCGGCCGGAGGACGTGGTGGCGTGCTATCCCGATGACCTGGACCGCTTCCTCGGCCCGGACACGCGGCTCGTCGCCGTCTCCACGCACAATCCGCTGGGCGTGACCTTCGCCGCCGGCGTCTACGCCTCGATCTTCGGCTCCTCCCGGCAGCCCATCAATTCCCGGTACGCGCGGGAGATGTTCGCGCGGATCAAGCACAGCCGCTACCGCGACCGTTTCCGCGTCGTAGTCGGCGGCTCGGGCGGGTGGCAGATCAGTCAGACCGACAGTTTCGATGAGCTGGGAGTGGACTGCGTCGTCGAAGGGCGCTGCGAGTCGGCCGAGGCCTTCGAGGTGTTCGAGCTCGCGCTGCAGGGCAGGGAGCTGCCCCGACGCGTGCAGGCGGCGCACCCGGGCGACCGGGAGAGCATCCTCGTGCCCGACCGGCGCACCACCTTCGGCGTTGTCGAGATGACGACCGGCTGCGGCCGGCGGTGCCGGTTCTGTCTCCCGGACCTGAGCCCGCAGCTGGACCTGCCCAAGGAGAAGATCCTGAGCGCGGTCCGGGCAAATGTGCGCGAGGGGAACAACCAGATCTCGCTCGCGACCGAGGACCTGTTCATCTGGGGCCAGGTGGGCACCGAAACGCCCTTCTATTTCCCGAATCGCGAGGCGCTGCTCGATCTGTTCGGCGAGATCGTGAACACCCCGGGGGTCGAGCATCACGTGCTGAGCCACTGCACGATCGCGCCCGCGGTCGTGGATCCGGTCCTGATTCAAGAGCTCTCGGAGATCCTCATCGACAAGAGCCCCGTGCACCTGCCGTCGCTCAGCACCCACCCGCGGAAGAAGATCCTGACGCCGCTGATCGGGCTCGAGACCGGGTCGGTGCGCATGGCCAAGAAGCTGATGCCCAGCAAGGGCGTCCCCTTCTCGATCGAAGACTGGCCCAGCGTCGTCATCCAGGGCCTCACGATCCTGAACCGCCACAACTGGTTTCCGGCCATGACCCTGATCGTCGGCAGCCCGGACGAGACCGACGAGGACGTCAGAGCCACGCTCGACCTGGTCTACGAGATCGAGCGCCGCGGGCTGTTCGCCTTCCTCATCCCTTCGGTGTTCACCCCGCTGCACGACACCCGGCTGGCGCAGAGCAGGGGCGTGACCGAAACGCGCGACCTGACCCCGCTGCAGTGGCAGCTGATCATGAAGTGCTGGAAGATGAACATGCGCCCGGGGCAGGTGAGCTGGTGGGGGCCGCCCGCGTGGCGCATCGGCTCTGTGCTGCTCTGGCTGTGCAAGCTGCGCCGGCTGAACGGTCCTGCCTTCACCTGGCCGCTGCTGCTGTTTGCCGGGGCGCTGCCGGAGAAGCTCATGGGCCGGATGCACAGGATCTACCTCGGCCGGCCGCTTCGGATCAAGACGCGGGGCGAGCTGATCGCGTCGATCCGGCCGGCGCAGCGGCGGTTCCTGCGCGATTCCGGCAACGGCGGGGAATGAAAAAAGAATGGAGCCGCGGAAAATGCGGAAGTCCGCGTTGTTCCGCGGCCCATTCTTTCGGGGCCGATAGTCTGATAACCTGTTCGTCGTGAATGATCCGGCTGCCCAGGCAAGCGCGGCGATCCTCTGCCGCGGCCTGCACAAGCGCTACAAAAGCCGCAACGGCCACGTCGACGCCGTCAACGGCCTCGACCTCGAAGTCCGCCGCGGCGAATGCTTCGGCCTGCTCGGCCCGAACGGCGCCGGCAAGACCACGACGATCGAAATCCTCGAAGGGCTTCTCCCCCCCACGTCGGGCCGCGTCGAGGTCCTGGGGATGCAGTGGGGCAAGGCCGACAAGGTGCTGCGCCGGCGCCTGGGGATCACTCTGCAGGAGACGCGCTTCCCGGAAAAGCTCTCGGTGCTGGAAACGCTGACCCTCTTCCGCAGCTTCTACCCGTCGGGCGAAAAGCCCGAGGATGTCATGGATGCGGTCGGGCTGACGGAAAAGGGCCGGTCGTGGGTCGTGAAGCTCTCGGGCGGGCAGAGGCAGCGGCTGGCCGTGGCCTGCGCGCTGGTAGGGAATCCGGACCTGCTTTTCCTGGACGAGCCCACGACGGGCCTGGATCCGCAGTCGCGCCGGCAGATCTGGGACATCGTCCGGCGGCTGGGGGAGCAGGGCCGCACCACGCTGCTCACCACCCATTACATGGACGAGGCCGAGAGGCTGTGCGACCGGGTGGCGGTGATCGACCGGGGCAAGGTGATCGCCCTGGGTTCGCCCGCCGAGCTGATCGCCTCGCTGGGGGCCGACCACGTCATCGAATTCGCCCTGGAAGCGGAGGACGGCGTGGCGGACGGAGAGCTGGCGCTTCTGCCGGCCGTGCGGGAGGTGCGCCGGGAAGGGAGCGGAACGGCGCTGACGGTCACGGAGCCGCACGTGGCGATCCCCGGCCTGCTGGAGCTGCTGCGCTCCCGCGGCGCGAAGCTGGCGCGGCTGACGACACGGCACGCGAGCCTCGAAGACGTGTTCGTCCATCTCACGGGAAGGCACCTGCGCGATGAAGAGATACCGTCCGTTTGAGCAGCTCATGATCGCCCGGTTCCGGGATTTCCTCCGCGAGCCGGCGGCGGTCTTCTGGGTCTACGGATTTCCGCTTCTTCTCGCCCTCGGCCTGGGCCTCGCCTTCCGCAACCGCCCCGCGGAGAGGATCTTCGTGGACGTCCAGGAGCATGCCGCGGCCGCGCAGGTGGCCGCGAGCCTGCGGGAAAGCCCCGAGTTCGCCGTCGCCGTCCAGGCGCCCTTGGAGTGCCGCGAGCGGCTGAGACTGGGCAAGACGTCCATCGTGGTCATCCCCGGAGAGGACTACACCTACGTGTACGACCCGGCGCGGCCCGAAAGCGCCCTGGCGCGGCGCAAGGTGGACGACGCGCTGCAGCGGGCTGCGGGCCGGCGCGACCCGGTGGCGACGCGCGAAGAGCAACTCGTGGCGCCGGGAGCGCGCTACATAGATTTCCTCGTGCCCGGGCTGCTGGGGATGAACCTCATGGGCAGCGGCATGTGGGGCGTCGGCTTCGTCATCGTGGACATGCGCGTGCGGAAGCTGCTGAAGCGGTTCGTCGCCACGCCCATGAAGAAAACCGACTTCCTCTGGTCGATGATCGGCAGCCGGCTGGTGTTCACCGTGCCGGAGCTGGTCGTGATCCTCGGGGCCGGAGCGGTGTTTTTCGGAATTGCCGTCCGGGGCAGCCTGCTGGAGATATTCCTGCTTTCCGTCGTGGGCGCGATGACCTTCGCGGGCCTGGGCCTGCTGGTGGCGAGCCGCGCGCAGCGCATCGAGACGGTCTCGGGCCTGATGAACCTGATCATGCTGCCGATGTGGCTGCTCTCGGGGATCTTCTTCTCGCCGGACCGGTTCCCCGACCTGGTGCAGCCGCTGGTGCAGGCGCTGCCGCTGACCCAGCTGAACTACGCCCTGCGCGCGGTGATCCTGGAGGGGGCGTCGCTGGCTTCGCAGGGGTGGAGGATCGCCGTTCTCGCGCTCTGGGGAGGGCTCTCTTTTGTTCTGGCCCTGCGCTGGTTCCGCTGGTCGTAGTTTTGTGAATTGGCGCTTCGGGATGCGGAGTTGAGGGAGACGGGACCTGCTGTTGCCAGGTTCGCAGGTTCACAGGTTCGTAGGTGGAGGGTTGAATTGGCAGTGCCGCCCCTTCAGGGCCTGATCGCGTCTGAGGCCGTCAACCCAGGGCTTGCGCCCTGGGCTTTCCTGTTTCACCCCTTCGGGGTTTTGCCCCTCCCGGCCGCTTCGGGGTTGATCGCGTCTGCGGCCGTCAACCCAGGGCTTGCGCCCCATAAGCGTTAACTTAAGAATTGACGTTTTTCCGAATTGAGGATGATCGACGCTGCCAAATCATTTTCCCCCTGGGGATACTCCGTAGAACAAGCGCCGCAGCCGCTGGAGGGAAATGGCATTTCTGTCATGCTCGATCCGCGTTTGTCCGCGTTCATCCGTGTGCCGAAACTCTGTTGTCCGGTCAGCGGCGGGCCATGGCCTCCAGTTGTTCCAGCACCAGGCCGCGCAGCATCGGGACCTTGTAGCCGTTCTGTTCGAGCGGCTGGGCGCCCGCCACCGCGGCCTCCGAGGCCTTCGCCATGGTCGCCGCATCCAGGCGCCGGCCTCTGACGGCATCCTCCACACCCCTGGAGCGCCAGGGGACCGGCGCGACGCCGCTCAGGAAAACGCGCGCTTCCTCCACGACATCCCCCTTGAACTGCAGGGCCAGGGCGATGCCTGCCAGGGCGAAGTCCCACGACGCCCGCGCCCGTACCTTCCGGTAGGAGCTGCGCAATCCGGGAGCCGCGGGCGGCAGCAGGATCTCGGTGACGATCTCGCCAGGCTCGAGCACTGTTTCCCTCTGCGGGTCGGTGCCCGGCGGGACGTGAAACTGCTCCATGGGCACCAGGCGCGTGCCGCGCTCGCCCGTAACCCGAACCTGCGTCTGGAGCGCAGCCAGGGCCGGGGCGGTGTCCGAGGGGTGGACGATGTAGCAGAGCTCGCCGCCGAAGATGCAGTGGTAGCGGTTTTCTCCCTTGACGGCAAAGCACTCGTTGCCCCCCTTGCGGAGGCAGTGGAAATCCCCGCGGTAGTACCAGCAGCGGGGCTTCTGGCAGATGTTCCCCCCGATGGTCCCCTGGTTGCGCAGCTGCGGGCTGGCGACCACTGCCGCGGCCTGGGAGAGGGCGGCGTAGCGTTCGGCTACGACCCGGCTCTCGGCGACTTCCCGGACTGTCGTCATGGCGCCGATCCGCAGAGCATTGTTGGCGACCTCGCCGATGCCGGCCAGTCGCGGGATCGCCTTCAGGCTGAGAATCGCGGACGCCTCGAAGGTGCCGTCCCTGAGACAGCCGAGCAGGTCGGTGCCGCCGGCGTGAACCCGGGTGCCCGGGGACGACAGCTTCTTGACGGCCTCCTCGAGGGTTTCGGGGCGAGTGTAGGAAAAGCTGGGCAGCATGGGCTCAATCCTCCTTTGCACGCGCGGCCAGAAGCCGGCTGAGCTGCACCGGGTTGATTCCCGTGTGGCGCACCCGGATGCCGGTTGCGTGGTAGACCGCGTTGGCGATGGCGGGGGCCGTCGGGATGGTGACGGGCTCGCCCAGGCCTTTCGCCCCGGTGCTGTTGGCCTGGTCGTCGGGGTGCTCGATGGGCAGGCAGACGATCTCGGAGGGCACGTCCAGCGCTGTGGGGATCTTGTAGTCGTGCCAGTTGGCGTTGACCATCTTGCCTGTCCGGGAGCGGTCGAGGATGCGTTCCTCGATCATTCCCAGGCCGATGCCCATGGTGATGCCGCCGATGGCCTGGTTGTCGAAGGTGAGGCGGTTCATGACGCGCCCGCTGTCCTGGGCTGCCAGGAAACGCAGCACCCTGACCTCGCCGGTCCGCGTGTTCACCTCCACCTCGCAGAACTGCGCGGCGAAGGGATTGGTGACCTTGTCTGCGGGGTTCGGTCCCCGGTATCCGACGCCGACAATCAGGCCGCGGCTCTGCAGGCTTCTCAGCTCGCTGATCTTCCTCCTGCGGGCCGCATCGCTGCGGCTGACGACTTCGCCGCCTTCCAGCGTGAGGTCTGCGGCTTCGAGCTTCAGCTCCTGCGCGGCCAGCTCCAGCAGCTGCTTCCGGACGGTGAGCGCGGCGTCGCGCACGGCGGGCGACTCGGTCGGCACGGTCTTGCTCCCGCCGCTGGCGGAGGCATACTGCGTGGTCCCGGTGTCGGCGTGCTCGACCTGGATCCGTTCCAGCGGCACGCCCAGCTCCTCGGCCACCACCATCGACATCACGGTCTTGGTGCCGGTGCCGATGTCGCTGGCGCCGAGGTTCAGGTTGGCGCTGCCGTCGGCGAAGAGCTTGACGATCACAGTGGCCGGAGGGCCTCCGCCGCCTGCAACCCACATGCCGGCGGCGACCCCGACGCCGCGGCGGATGTGTCCCTGCGCCCTGGGCTTCCGCCGGGCTTCCTCCCAGCCGAAGGCTCTGGCTCCCTCCCTGAGGCATTCCGCCAGGCCGGTCGTGGTGTACGGCATGTTGTTGCGTGCCTGGCTGACCGTCGGGATGTTCTTCAGGCGGAACTGCACCGGGTCCATGCCCACGGCTTCGGCCAGAGAATCCATCATGATCTCCAGCGCCCAGGCGTTCTGCGGGTGTCCCGGGGCGCGGAAAGGCCGCGCCGGGCCGGCGTGGATAAAAACATCCGTGGCCTCAGTCCGCACGTTGGGGCAGGTGTAGAGGTCGCGGAGGGGCCAGTCGACCAGCGAGGTGCCGCTTGCAGGGTACGCGCCGCCGGTGGCCAGGCAGGTGTAGTCCAGCGCCGTAAGCGTGCCGTCCTTTTTCACCCCGGCCTTCAGCTTCATGTGGCAGGGAGGACGGTTGCCGACGCACAGGCAGCACTCCTCGCGCGTCAGGAAGAGCTTCACCGGGCGGGCCGCCTTCCTGGCCAGCAGCGCCGCGATGATGTTGTATTTGTCCGCTCCCAGCTTGGCGCCGAATCCGCCGCCCATGTAATGCCCGATGACTCGGACGTTGGCCAGCGGCATCCCCAGCGTGGCGGCGACTCTCTGCTGGACGGGGTATACTCCCTGGGTGGAGGCCCAGAGCGTGAGTCGGTCGCCGTCCCAGCGCGCCACGCACCCGTGCATCTCCATCGGCGAGTGGATTTCGGCGCTGGTCGAGTACTCCTCTTCCAGGATCTTGTCGGCTTCGGTGAAGCCGCGGGCGATGTCCCCGCGCTCGTACTTTGCCGGCGCGCCCACCCGGTTGCCTCCTTCGTGCACCGGCGTTGCGCCTGCCGCAAGCGCCCTGGCCTCGTCCGCCAGGAACGGCAGGACTTCGTATTCCACCTCGATGGCCTTCGCCGCATCCCACGCCTGGTAGGGGGTTTCAGCCGCAACCGCGGCGACGGCCTCGCCCTCGAAGCGGCAGTGTGGGTCGAACAGCTTCGTGGAGACGCCGCGGCCGTAAGACCACGACACGTTGGCCTCGGGGGAACTGCCGCTGAGGATCACCCGGACGCCATGCATTTTTTCCGCCCTGGATGCGTCCAGCTTCCTGACCTGCGCGTGAGGGTGGGGACAACGCAGGATCGCCGCGTACAGCATGTCGGGGAGAATGACGTCAGAAGGATAGACCGCGGTGCCGCTCGTGCGCTCGTAGGCATCCACCCGGGAGCGCCGTCCGCCAACCACTTTGGGCGCCGTCCAGGGCTCCGCGGCATTGTCCGGCCCGGGGCTTTCCGGCAGCGGCTCGTTTATGTAGTAGGATTCATCCGGCTTCACAGGTCACCTCCCCCGGCCTTCTTGAGTTCGGCCGCTCGCTCGACCGCATTGAATATGTGCACGTAGGCGCCGCACCGGCAGAGGTTCCCGCTCATCCCGTGGCGGACCTGATCGCGCGTGGGATTCGGGTTCGATCTCAGCAACCCTTCCGCGGCCATGACCTGGCCCGGGGTGCAGTAGCCGCACTGGAAACCGTCTTTTTCGAGGAATGCCTCCTGCACCGGACCGAGCGATTCGCCCTGCATGAGCCCCTCGACGGTGGTGATCCGGCAATTGTCGGCCTCCAGGGCCAGGGTCAGGCATGAGTAGCGGGGCGTGCCGTCGATCAGCACCGTGCAGGCGCCGCACTCGCCCCGGTCGCAGCCGACCTTGGCGCCGGTGAGGCCCAGTTTCTCCCGCAGGACGTAGAGCAGCGACCAACGGGGCTCCACCAGCAGGCGGTGGACGCGATCATTGATGTTGAGCGACAGGGAGACCATCTCCTCGGCCTTGATGACCTCCGCTGCTTTGGCCCGGGTTGCACCCTGCGGGGTGAGTGCGGCGGCGCCCATGGCCCCGGCGCCGATGGAGGTGATGAAGCCTCGCCGGCTGACGCCGGTTTTGCCCTCCGTGTGGTTTTTGCCTTTTCTGGTCATAAATCTCTCCCTCCGCGGGATGGCGGAACCGACCGGGTGAATGTGTGGCTCGTGTGGAGGGGAATCATATCACAAAGCCCGAAGCAGGGAGCGCATATGCCCGCGTTCTTCCGTGTACTGGTCTTTACCCCATCTTGTGGATGCGGCGCGCGGCGCGGCGGCAGGCCTCGTTGAAATAGACGATGTCCTCCTCGCAGTGCGCGGTAGACACGCCCCCGTGCGCGTGGATCAGGTGCACATCCTCCAGCAGCAGCGCCAGGTGCAGCACCTTCTCGCCGAGTGCCACGTCGCAGAGCTCCGGGTCGTACACGTCCTCGGGCCTCTCCAGGCGCGCATCTTCACGGTGAGGGAAGTGGACCATGAAGAGCGAGCTGCCCGGCAGAATGCCTTCCCCGCCGCCGGTGCAGCGCGCAAGGATGCCTTCCTCGACGAAAGCCCGCTCGATGGCCGAGCGCGCCATTGCTCCCAGCTCGGCGAGCCGTGGATAGACCCGGGCCTCATTCTCCACAAGATGGTTGAGCAGCGTCCGGGCGGCCAGAAGGGAGGCCGGGTGCGCGGAGTATGTGCCGCCGGAAAAGCGCACTCTCTGGCCCGCGGCCCGGCTCACGAGGCCGAGCACATCGGCGCGGCCGGCGACGGCTGAGACGGGCATGCCGCCGCCGATCACCTTGCCGAAGACCGCCAGGTCGGGCCGGATGCCCCAGAGGGAACCGGCGTCCCCCGCGCGGAAGCGGAAACCGCTGATGACCTCGTCGAAGATGAGAATCGCGCCGTGCTTCAGCGTCAGGTCTCGGGCCGCCTGCAGATACTCCTTGCCGGCCGCGATCAGCCCGCCGGCGCCGATGAACGGCTCGACGATGAAGCAGGCGATTTTTTCGCCCTCGGCGCGGAAGCAGTCCTCCAGCCGTTGAGGGTCGTTGAACCCCGTCACCTGGACTTCGCCGGGAAAGGGCTGCGGAATGCCTTCGCTTTCCACGCGGACGAAGCCCCGGTCGGGCGCGGCCTGGAAGCCGACGCCCTTGAGCCCCCAGGGCTGGGCGCCGTGCCAGCCGCCGCCGACCTTCAGCACGGTGGTGCGCCCCGTGAATGCCCGGGCCAGCATGATGGCGTACATGGTTCCCAGCGCGCCGCTCGTGGTGAACCGCACCCTCTCGGCGCCGGTGCGGCGGCAGAGGATCTCGGCGGTCTCGGCCTGCAGGCGGTCGGTGAATCCCGTCTGCAGCCCGAAGCCCTCCACAAAACAGCGGGTCA
This sequence comes from Acidobacteriota bacterium, assembly GCA_037444305.1. Taxonomy (GTDB): domain Bacteria; phylum Acidobacteriota; class UBA6911; order UBA6911; family UBA6911; genus JBBIMP01. Next base: position 19,690 of record JBBIMP010000044.1, on the reverse strand, counting down.
TGACCTTCGTGACGACCTCGGGGTTGTGGCCCAGGACGTTCGCCAGATGGCCCTGCCAGAAGTCGAGGATCTGGTGGCCGTCCTCATCGGTCACCCTGGCTCCCTTGGCTGCAACTATCCGCGGAGGGAAGGGCTGCAGCAGGCGGATGGTGTGGCTGCCGCCGTCGACCAGGTAGCGGCCGGCCAGGTCGTTCACCTCCCGGGAGCGCGGCGAGCGCTCGGCGTATTCGGCGGATAGCTCTGAAAGCAGGCGGGAATAATCTCTCGGCATGGATCTCTCCCAAGGAAACGAAACCAGAGCCGCGGATTCCAGGGATCGCTCAGGAAATCCGCGGACGAGGAACGCTAGGTTTCGAACTTCACGCCCTGGGCGAGGTGGATCTCTCCTCCCCAGTTGACGGTGTTGGTCTGGCGTCTCATGTAGCTCTTCCAGCAGTCGGAACCCGACTCGCGGCCGCCCCCGGTCTCCTTTTCGCCGCCGAAGGCTCCGCCGATTTCCGCGCCGGAAGTTCCGATGTTAACGTTGGCGATGCCGCAGTCGGAACCCCGGCAGCTGAGGAATGTCTCCGCCTCCGCGACGCTGTCGGTGAAGATGGCGGAGGACAGCCCCTGGGGCACGCCGTTGTGCAGGGCGAGCGCCTCCTCGAGTCCGGAGTATTTCATGACGTAGAGGATGGGGGCGAAGGTCTCCGTCTGCACGATTTCCGCCTCGTTGGCGATCTCGATGATCGTCGGGAGAACGAAGGTGCGGCGGCCGAAGGGCGGCTTGAGCACCTTGGCGCCGTAGACTATCTTTCCTCCCTGATGCTTCGCTGCGGCGATGGCCTGCTCATAATCCCTGACGGCGCTTTCGTCGATCAGCGGACCCATCAGCGTCTTCGGATCAAGCGGATCGCCGAGGCGCACGTTCCTGTAATTGGCGACGAGCTTCTGCAGGAACGTGCGGTAGACCTTTCGGTGGATGATCAGGCGCCGCGTGGAGGTGCAGCGCTGGCCGGCGGTGCCGACCGCGCCGAAGAAGGCCGAGGCCAGCGCGCTTTTCAGGTCGGCCTTGTCGGAGATGATCAGGGCGTTGTTGCCGCCCAGCTCGAGGATCGTCCGGCCCAGCCGGCCGCCGACCACCTCGCCGATGTGCCTGCCCAGGCGCGTGGAACCAGTGTAGCTGATGAGCGGCAGGCGGGGATCGGCGACCATGCGTTCACCGACCGAGGAGCCGCGGCCGATCAGGACGCAGGACACGCCTTCGGGGATGCCGTTGATACGGAGAACCTCCGCGGCGACATTCTGGCAGGCGATGGCGCAGAGCGGCGTCTTGCTCGACGGCTTCCACACGACGGGATCGCCGCAAACCCAGGCCAGCGCGGCATTCCACGACCACACCGCCATGGGGAAGTTGAACGCGCTGATCACGCCCACGGGGCCGAGCGGGTGCCACTGCTCCATCATGCGGTGCGCGGGCCGCTCGCTCTGCAGCGTCGGGCCGGAGAGGTTGCGGCTGAGGCCGACCGCGAAATCGCAGATGTCGATCATCTCCTGCACCTCGCCCAGCCCCTCGCTGAGGATTTTGCCCATTTCGAGCGAGATGAGCCGTCCCAGGGCGTCCTTCTTTTCGCGCAGCGCCAGCCCTATCTGCCGGACGATCTCCCCGCGCTTGGGCGCGGGCACCGCGCGCCAGTGGAGGAAGGCCTTTTCCGCCTGCTGCATCATGCGGTTGTAGTCGGCCTCGCCGGCCTGTTCGACGCGGCCGAGCAGTTCCCCGGTGGTCGGGCTGTGGATCTCCAGATGGTCGCCGCTGCCGGCGAACCACTCCGCTCCGCAGCTGGTTCCCGCGAGCCGGGGCTTGAGCCCCAGTGAGCGGAAGAGACTGTTTCTTTCCTTCTGTTTCATATAAGCAAATCCTTTCTATATGAAGGCATGGCAGCCGGATTGTCAGGTTTTTCCGCCCGTGGGCGGGTACAGCAGGGGATTATATATCCGCGACACCGGCCGTCAAAGCTCCGCCGGTCCGATGCGGGGAACTGAAAAGCATTACACGGAGGGACACGGAGAGATTCCCATCATCGACGCCCTGGAGAGCGATTATCGCCACGTGATCGCGGCCTCGGCCTCCGGCGGCGTCTTCAAGTCGGTGAATGCCGGAACGACCTGGGAGCCCATCTTCGACCGCTACGGCACGGCCGCGATCGGCGACGTGGCGCTTTGTCAGAAGAACCCGGACATCATCTGGGTGGGCACGGGCGAGCCGTGCGTCCGCAACAGCGTCGGCTGGGGAGACGGGGTCTACAAGTCGACCGGGATCCTGACGGACCACTGGTTCAAGTTCCACAGCGGGGACGGATTCCACGTGCAGGTCGATCCGACGGACTGGACGACCGTATACACCGAGAGCCAGGGGGGCGCCATCCGGCGCAACCACGCCGTGTTCCGCCAGAATTCGGTTGCCATCCGGCCCAATCCCGAGAACGTCACGAACTTCCTCGCGGATTGGGCTGCCCGGCCGCTCCCGCTGCCGTCCCTGATTGCCGGTCGGGATTGAACGGAGCCCGGAGCGATAGCGACGGGTCCGGCTGCCCAGGTGCAGCCTCTGCCCATTGGGTCGATGGGAGCTGCAGTGGCGGATTGGGCTGCCCGGCCGCTCCCGCTGCCGTCCCTGATTGCCGGTCGGGATTGAACGGAGCCCGGAGCGATAGCGACGGGTCCGGCTGCCCAGGTGCAGCCTCTGCCCATTGGGTCGATGGTTCCCTTTGACAGTGCGCCGGAATGCATGCTTAATGACGCTCTGGAGCGGACCATGACCACGCGCGAGGCCGTATTCGAGGAAGTCGGGCGGGCCGAAGCACGCATACGGCCCCATATACGGGAAACGCCGCTGGAGGATTCCCCCGCCCTGACAGGCGGAACGGGCGGCAGCGTGCGCCTGAAGTTGGAAAACCTGCAGCACACCGGATCGTTCAAGGCCCGGGGCGCCTTGAACAGGACGCTCTGCCTGAACGAACAGGAGAGGGTTCGGGGAGTGGTGGCGGCCTCCACGGGCAATCACGGCGCGGCCGTCGCCCACGCGGCACAGATCGCCGGAATCCGCGGCATTGTCTTCGTTCCCGAAGGCACGTCTCCGGCGAAACTCGACTCCATCCGGAGGCTCGGCGCGGAAACGCGCATTCACGGAACCGATTCGCTGGAAGCCGAATTGACGGCGCGCGAGTATGCCCGCTCCCGCGGAATGACCTACATCTCCCCTTACAACGATCTGCAGGTTGTGGCCGGACAGGGCACGCTGGGTTCGGAGCTGGCCCGACAGGCCGGGGCCATTGATGCGCTTTTTGTTTCCGTGGGCGGCGGCGGCTTGATAGGCGGGGTTGCGGCGTATTTGAAAACGGTCTCGCCGGCAACACGCGTGATCGGCTGTTCTCCCGTGAATTCCTGCGTGATGGCGGAATCGGTCAAGGCAGGGCGGGTTCTGGAACTCGGGTCGAAGCCCACTCTCTCGGACGGGACTGCGGGGGGCGTGGAGCAGGGATCGATCACCTTCGGGTTGTGCCGCGATCTCGTGGATGAGTGGGTGCTGGTGACGGAAGAGGAAATCGCCGCGGCGATGCGGCTGGTCATGGAAGCGCATCACGTGCTGGTGGAAGGGGCGGCGGGGGTCGCAGTGGCGGCGTGCATGAGGCACAGGGAACGGTTGGCGGATGCCCGCGCAGTGGTGGTGCTCTGCGGGGCCAACATCAGTCTCGCGACCCTGAAATCGATTCTCTAGCCGTACTGCTTGCGGAACTCGAGCAGCTCCCGGCGGGTGTCGCTGGGGAAGGGGAACGCATGAAGATCATCGGCATCGAGCGGATTCGCGAAGTTCTGGCAGCCATCGATCTCATCCCCGAAATCGAAGCCGCGTTCGTCGCCTATTCGGAGGGCAGGGCGGTGGTACCGCCGGTGGGTGAGCTTCTCTTCGAGGATCCGCCCGGGGATGTGCACATCAAGTACGGCTATCTCAAGCACGACGACTACTACGTGGTGAAGATCGCCTCGGGATTCTACGGGAACCCGTCAATGGGTCTGCCTTCGGGCAACGGTCTCATGCTCCTGTTCAGCCAGAAGACCGGTGAACCTTTGGGCATCCTGCTGGATCAGGGATACCTGACCGATGTCCGTACGGCGGTAGCCGGCGCCGTGGCGTGCCGGTACCTGGCGCCGCGGGATATACGGCGCATCGGCATTGTCGGCACCGGCGTCCAGGCCCGGATGCAGCTCCGCCGGCTGGCGGAGGTCACGGACTGCAGGCAGGTCCTGGCCTGGGGCCGGGATCGGGGGAAACTGCGGGCTTACTGCGAGGAGCTGTCCGCCGAGGGTTTTGCGGTCGAAGGCGCACCCAACCCGGCGGCGCTGGCGGCCGAGTGCAACCTGATCGTGACGGCGACGGCGGCGAGGGAACCGCTCCTCTGGGCGGATCAGATCCGGAAGGGGACTCACATCACGGCGATGGGCTCCGATACGGCGGGCAAGCAGGAGCTGGACCCGGAGATAACGGGCATGGCGGACCTCGTGGTCGCCGACAGCATCTGGCAGTGCCTGGAGCGGGGCGAAACTGCCCACGCGATCCGCGCCGGCATTATCGAATCGGACGATGTGGTGGAACTGGGCGCGGTGATCGCAGGGCGGGCTCCCTCGCGGACCTCGGAGGAGCAGATCACGGTCGCCGACCTTACCGGCGTGGCGGTGCAGGACCTGCAGATCGCCAGGTGCGTGTACGAGGCGTGCCTCAGCGCGGAAGGAAACTGACCCTGGGGCGGCGCAGGACAAAGATCCGGATCTCTGCCGGGCGGGTTTTGAATTTTGCTGCCACATCTGACAAAATAGGAGCCTCTGCGGCGACGATCGGCATGGCCGGTTCACAATGCCGGCGACAGGTGTTTTGAGCAGGGATTTGTCAAGGGAGAAGATGGGGCCGGAAAACACCGATCTCCGAGAGCATGCCTGCGGGGGCCCATGCAGCCGCAGGGACTTCATCCGCGCGGGTGCGGCCGCCCTGCTCCTGGTGCCCGGCCGGGATGCGGCATGGGCCGAAGAGGTTGCGGCGCGGCTGGACATCGACAACCGCTACAGCCCGCTCAACAGCCGCCGGCCGGTCAGGCCCAAGACCGACTACATCATTCTCCACACAACCGAGGGCAGCGAGACCGGCTCGCTCAACAAGATCCGCCGCTACGGCGAAGCCCACTACTTCGTGACCCTCAGGGGCAAGGTCTACCGCATCATTACGAGAGAGAAGATCGCCCTTCACACCGGCCGCAGCATGTGGGAAGGGCAGAGGACGGTCGACAATTTTTCGCTCGGCATCGAAGTGGTCGGCTACCACAACAAGGACATTGCCGCCGCGCAATACGGCGCGCTGAAGGAGCTGCTTAGGCAGTTGAAGAATCTCTACAGGATTCCCGACGACCGCGTTCTGACTCACTCGATGGTGGCCTACGGCAGTCCGAACCGGTTCCATTCGGAAAACCACCGGGGACGGAAGCGCTGCGGCATGATCTTTGCGCGGCCGGACGTCCGGGCGCGCCTCGGTTTGAACGGCAAGCCGGAGGCGGACAGGGATGTGGCGGAGGGCCGTCTGAGGGTGGCGGATCCCGAGCTCCACAGGTTCCTCTACGCCCGGGCCCCCGCGCAGAGCGAGCCCGGAAAGGTGGCGCAGGAGGCACCGGCGATCGTGCCGATCCCGGCGGAACCCACCGTGATCGAAAAGGGCGTGACCCCGTGGAGCATCGCGCGGGAACGGTACAATCACGCGGACACCACCTACATCCTGCCTGCGGGTGAAAGGCTCAGGGGGGATCAGATCGGCGACTGGAGCAGAATTCCCGTGGGGACGCGCGTGGTTCTGGCCGAGCTGGGCGAAAACCAGGGGTTCGAGGGCTTCCGGGAAATCGGCAGAGACGGGAACACGCCGCGCGATCTGGCCGGGGCGGCCTACGCCGACAAGACGACGATCTATTTCTTCCCCGACGGGCTGGTGCGGACGGGCTTCGAGCTGAAACAGAAGAAGTCCACGCGCAATCTGCTGGAGAAGCCGCCGAAGGGGACGCGGCTGCTGGTCGGCTATGTCTATGGCGGGCACGTCAAGGCGCGCAGGTCGCCGCGCAGCATCGCCGGGGTGAAGTGGAACTATCCATCCACCTATTATCGATTCCCCGACGGGCGCATCCGGAGCGGTGACGAGGTGGACGCCTCCGAGATCCCGGCCCAGACGCTCGTTTTCTATCAGAACTGAAGGCATAGGGGAGGAATCATGCTGATCGTCTATGAATCGAAAAAACCAATCGAAGAGGTGTGTGCGGCAATGGAGCCGATCGTGCAGAAACACAAGTTCGGCGTGATGACAACGCACAACCTGCGGGAGACGATGGCCAGGAAGGGAGTGGAATTCGACAAGGACTGCTACATTTTCGAGATCTGCAATCCCCACCAGGCCAAGAAGGTGCTCGATGCCAATATGGAGGTTTCCTCGGCGCTGCCTTGCCGCGTATCGGTCTACCGGGAAGGAGGCAGGGTGAAAATTGCCACGTTGCGGCCGACGCAGATGCTGAAGATCTTCGACGCCGAGGGACTGGGGCACGTGGCGGAGGAGGTGGAATCGGTCATCACGTCGATCATGCGGGAGGTCGCAGGGTGACGCCAGCGTTGGTCTTGATTTAAGCCCCGGCAGTGGTATCATAGGCGGAGACAGCAAGGCGGTGGTTGGATTGCCCGGCATTCCCCCGTGCCGGGAGGTGCGTGACCCCTCGCGTGCCAATCCAAAAAGTGGACGAAGAGTAAAGTGTGCGTGCTTGGCGGCGATCAGGCCGGGCTGACGCAGTCAGTGCGTACCAGCGCCGATACGCGAATCATCGGTTCAGCATAACAGCCGGAGAAGTGGATGGTCGGCGACAGGAAGCAGGAGTGGATTTTTGAATTCATCAAGGGACCCGACATGGTGCCTGTTGGGGAGGGGCACGGCCTGTACTCGCTTCGGCGCAAAGCTACCGTCCATGCCGGCGAGGAGACGCTCGAACTTGGTCCCGAGGACATTCTGGATTTCTCGGGCCGCACCCACCTTTTGGTGGCGGCCAGTGGCGTGACCCGCAAGCTGGCCTGGGAAGCGATCACCGGGCTGGTGCTCGAAGACAACGGAGTCAGGCCCGGCGCTGTGACGAAACCCGAAGTTTCGCTCGCTGGCGTCCCGTTGCCGGCCCTCGCCACCGGAAAAAAGACTACCTGATCCCGGCTGGATTCAGGCGCGCTGCTTGCGCACGAACCGGCCGCGGCCGATATCGAATTCCCAGTCCTGTTCACTCAAACGGTATTTGCTGTGCAGCGACTTGAGGTAGTCGTTGTAGTACCCGGTGACGGCGTCCACGCGGTCGTTGAGCCACTGCACGCACAGCGCCTCCTCCTCCGGGACTACGAGGCAGCGGCTTTTCTGCTCGAGGCTGTCCGCAGGCAATCCGTTTCCTGGAGGTCCTGAGCGTGCCCGGCTGGATTTCCGGGTTCTTTCGAAAGGGAGCACTCGACCCTGGGCTGCCTGGTATGACATGAAAGCCTTTCCCTGCTCCTGCGCAGCCGGTGGCGCGGGCCGCGCATCCTGCAGCCCCGGCCTGCGAGGGCAGGATCGAGGCGCTGAATTGTCCGTTACTCTCGTCATACCTGATCGTAATTCCGGCGGCGGGCTTTAGCGCTTTTCTGCCCCTATCTGGGCCGGAGGGGCCGGCGGGCGGATCGGGGCTGGAGTGCCGGGCTGCGATGCCGCCGCGCCCGCTGCCGGAGCCGTTTTCCGCGCGGGTGAAATATTTGACAATGCCGGAGGGGTCGAGTAATTTCAAACGCAGTTGTTGGTAGCGATCATCATTCTGGGGAGTGAACCGGTGGAAAAGGAAATTGGCATCATAGGCGAACCGACGAGCGATCCTGCGGTCTGCAGGTTCACCGTGGACAGGCCGGTTTACGCGGGCGGCTCGGCCTATTTTGGCTCGAAGGATTCGGCCCGCCTGTCCCCGCTCGCAGCGAAGCTGTTCGAGATACCGGAAGTCGTCAACATACTCATCGCCGAAAACCAGATCACCGTCACCAAGTCCGGCTACGAACCGTGGCCGGGAATCGGCAAGCAGATCGGTTCCAGGATCCGGGAGCACCTGGCGTCGGGGGAGCCCGCCGTTTCAGAGGCATATCTGGCGGGTCTTCCATCCGAGGACGAGATCCGCGGGAAGATCCACCAGCTCCTCGAGCGGGAGATCAACCCCGCGCTCGGCATGCACGGGGGCTGGGTGGAGCTCATCGAGGTCAGGAAGAACACGGTCTACCTGCGGCTCGGCGGCGGCTGCCAGGGTTGCGGGGCTGCCAACGTGACGCTCAAGCAGGGGATCGAGAAGTCGATCCGCGAAATGCTGCCGGGGGTGGGCGAGATCCTGGACACCACGGATCACGCGGCGGGCAGAAACCCTTACTTCCAGGCCCGGCGGTAGCAGGCAGTCGCGCGCATCGGCGCTGCGACGAAGTGTTGGGGCGCGCGGAAGCCGCTGCCGGCGCGGCGGCGACAAAAAACGGGATTGCTTTTTCGCAGAAATTCCGCAAAATGGCAGTGTCTTTGTTAGAGTGCATGTGTGCGTGGATTCGTTCGAACGACAAGTTACAGGAGGGTTGGTATGGCTGGAAAACCGATGACCAAAAGCAAGCTCGTCGCACTCATCGCCGATAAGCATGGGTTGACGAAGAAGACCGCGGCCGGGGTTCTCGAAACGCTGGCGATCACGGGTGTGAGCGAAACGAAGAAGAACGGACAGTTTGTGCTGCCGGGTTTCGGCAAGGCCGTCAAGGCGCAGCGCAAGGCGCGCAAGGGACGCAATCCTCAGACCGGCGCCGAGATCAAAATCCCGGCGAAGACGGTGGTGAAGTTCAGGTTGGCCAAGGCCTTTAAGGACGCCGTCGTTCCGCCAAAGAAGTAGACTGCCCTGCACCGAGAATCATAGGGCCGGATTCCGCAGATAGCCTGCGGAGGCGCCGGCCCTTTTTTCTTCTGCCGCAATACGGGCTACCCCTGGCACGCCGCCCGGCCCGGAATGCCCTGCCCGCATTCTTCCGCGTCCCGAAAGCCTGCTGCCGCGCACTTGTTGCGGCATCCCTTCCATTCCCGGTGCCGCTCATCCGGGATATTTGTGAATCACCTGCCGGCTAAAGCATGGTTCTTTGAAGCTCCCGCTTTCCCTGGGTGCCGAGCGTATTCAGGCAAAAGAGGGTTGCGAATATGAAAAGGAGCGGGGTCAGGTTCCACCAGAAATCGGTCAACACCCTGGGATCTTTCAGATTCTTCAGCATGGCGCCCCACGAGGAACCTGTGGCGCTCAAGCCGACGTCCAGGAACGAGAGGACCACCTCGCCCATGATGAAAACGGGTGCCGCGATCAAGGTCTGGGACAGGGCATACGGGGCGAGCGAAGGGAGCATGTGCCGTACGAAGATCTGCCGGCCGTTGGCTCCCAGGCCGCGCGCGGCCTCGACGTAGCCCGCCGACCTCAGCTGGAGGACCAGGCCGCGCACGCCTTTGGCGAGGGGGGGCCAGGCCACGCAGGCAATGGTGCCCACGGTCAGCAGGAGGGCCTGCCAGTAGGGAAGCCTCACAGGGAGCAGCGCCCTGAGCGCCAGCAGGAGATAAAGGGCCGGCAGGGCCAGGACGAACTCGGAGATCCGCATGAGAGCGGAGTCCAGCCACCCTCCCTGCCAGCCCGCCACGGCGCCGACTGCGGTTCCAAGGAGCGCATAGATGAAGATGCCGAGCAACGTGACGAGGAGCGAGGTGCGGGCGCCCGCGAGCGCCCGGGCAAGCACATCCCTCCCCAGCTCGTCCGTCCCCAGGGGATAGATGGCCTCGCCGGTTTGCGTGCCGATCAGGTGGCGGTTTACGGGCAGCAATCCGAAGAGGCGGTAGGGATAGCCCTCGACGAAAAATTCGAGCGTGCAAATTCGGTCCTTTCTCTCCTCGTATCTTGCCTCCAGGGGATCGGTCAGCTCCCGGGAGTAAACGAAAGGTCTCCAATGAAGCCGGCCCTCGCTGTCCAGGAATCGGATCCTGGCGGGCGGGGCATAGAACATCTCAAGGTTCTGCACCTCCGGCCGGGTGGTGGACAGGAAATCGCTGAGGGCCGCAGCCGCGAGGAGAAGCACGGCCGTGGTTCGTGTCAGCGCGACAGCGGCGCCTCGCAGCGTCATGATCCTCCCTCCAGCGGCCTGCGCGTTCCGGGATCGAGCTTCAGGAGCAGCAGGTCCGCCGCCAGGTTGCCCGCGACCAGCAGGATGCTGCTGGCCGTGACGCATCCCACCAGCAGGTGCAGGTCCCGTGAAAAGAGGGCGTTGTACGTGGCCTGGCCCAGTCCCGGCCAGGAAAAGATCACCTCGAGAACGAGACTGCCGCTGAGCACCGAGGCGAACAGCGGGCCGGAGGAGGCCAGAACGGGATTCACCGAGGGGCGCAGCACGTAACGAAGGAAGATACGGACTTTGCCAAGGCCGCGCGCCATCGCCGATCTCACGTAGTTCCGGCGCAGGGTGCTCGATGTCGCCGCGCACTGGAGCCGCTCCACCCTGGCCAAGATGGGCAGGGTGAGGCACAGCCCGGGCAGGACGAGGTGATGCATGCGGTCGAGGAGCCAGATCCCGAAGTCCGCGTCGACGAGGTCCCAGGAGCTCATGCCGCCGATGGGAAACCGGTGGGACGCGGCGGCGAGCAGCAGGGCTCCCAAGCCGAGGAGGAGCGTGGGGAGCGAGATCACGAGCGTAGAGACCAGGTCGAGGCCGTAACCGAAAGGTCGCTCGCGCACTAGGGCGTGCACGGCTCCCAGCAGCATCCCGCCCAGCAGGCCGATCACGAGCGCCGGCAGGCCCAGCCAGAGCGTGTTGGCGAGCGCTTCCCCCACGACCGAGGCGACGGGCCGGCGGTAGAAGAGGGAGAAGCCGAGGTCCCATCGGAGCAGGCTGCCGAGCCAGCGCAGGTATTGTTCGTGCAGAGGTTGATCGAGCCCATGCCGGCGGCGGAGCTGCTCGATGGTTTCCTGGGGGATGGGATCGAGCCGGCTCGCCGAGTAGAAGTCGCCCGGAATCAGGGAGGAGAGCAGAAAGGTCGCCGCGGTAACGCTGAGGAAGAGGAACGTCAGTTGCGCTGCCTTCCGCAGGATAGAACCGAGAGCTTTCAAGGCGTCTCCGCTAATCTCTTCCCGTTCGCTCAGGGGGAACGCTTGGTGATCTCCTCGGCGTTCCACAGCAGATAGGGTACGAGAATCGACGGCCGCAGGTTGCCCAGAGTGTTTTTCCAGCCCACGATGATGTTCGGCGCGATGATGGAAATGGCCGGCAGTTCGCGCGCCCAGATTTCCTGCATCTTGAAGAAAGCCGATTTCCGGACGGCGGGATCCAGGCTTGTGACCAGCCTGGCGGTCAGCCGGTCCATTTCTCTTTCCCACGCCGTATGCGGTGCGCTCTGGCCGGGATGCCAGAAGTGGAGCTTGCCGCTGGTGAGCCACAGATCCGTCTGCAGGTCCGGGACGATATCGGTCGGGGTGATCCCGAACAGAATCGCTTCATAGTCGAATGAATTCAGAAACCGCGCGGCTACTTCATTGGGAAGGAGGAGTTGTATATCCACGCGCAGGCCGACGGCGGCGAGATTCTCCCTGAGTACCTGGGCGGTTTTTTCGCGGGCCATATTGCCCCTTGAGGTCAGCAGGGTCAATTCCAGCGGGCGGCGGTGGAGACCGAACTCCAGGATGCCGTCGCCGTCAGCGTCGACCAGCCCTATTCCCCTCAGCAAGGCGCGGGCCCGTGCAGCGTTGAATGCGGTGGCGGGGATGCCGGTGTGGTGCCAGGCCTTGTTTCCCGAGCTGATGGGTCCGAACTGCGGCGTGCCCAGGCCAAGGTAGATGGACCGGCTCATCCCCTGGCGGTCGAGGGCATGAGAAACCGCCTGCCGGAATTCCGCCTTTTCGAGCACCGCCCGCTTTTCCGGATCCACGAACGGCTTGCCGTTGGCGCCGGCGCCGGGATTCAGGTTGAACCAGAGGAAGTCCATCATCAGTCCCGGACCGAGGTCGCGGAGCGTGAGATTCTGGCGGGCGGCCGCCCGCCTGAGCCCGGCGTAGTTCTCCGGGTTAAGCGAGGAGACCAGGTCGATTTCACCGGCTTGAAACCTGAGGGCCTCGGTGTTCCTGTCGGGGATGATCAGGTAGGTGATGGTGTCGAGGTAGGGGAGCGCCTGGCCGTTCCTGTCCTTTTTCCAGTAGTGCGGATTGCGCTCGAGCACGACCCTGGAACCGCGCTGGTACTCCCTGAGGCGGAAGGGACCCATGCCGGCGACCTCTCCCGGCGCTGCGGTCGGGCCCCACGCGGAGGTGAAGGTTCCGTTCGCGTAGTGTTTCTCGAGCAGGTGCCGCGGGAGGATAGGGATGGAGTCGAGCATCCGGAGCCCCATGCCGACCGGGCGGTTGAACGAGAGCCGGACGGTGTAATCGTCTGCTTTGGCCACCTCCGGAAAGCTGCCATCCACGCGGAGGTTGCCGGCCTGCACCGCGCCGGACTTGGGGTCCTGCAGCACCTGGAACGTGAAGAGGACATCATCGGCGGAAAACGGGCTGCCGTCGGAGAAGCGGAGGCCTTTCTGCAGGTGAAGCGTAAACTGCCGGCCTTCCTTGTCGGCTTCCCATTTCCACGCCAGGGCAGGCTCCAACTCCATTGTGACCCTGTTGATGTGCACCAGGTCCCCTGAGAGCCGGTCGGCGATCATGGCGTTGGCCACGCCCGAAGTCAGCATCCGGTTGAACGTCGAGGGATCGGAGCTCACGGCCACAACGAGGTTGCCGCCGCGGGTTCCCGTTACCGCCTGCCGGTTCGGAGGGTCGGAGAGAACGGAAGGCGCGGTGACAGTGAAGGTGTGGGGCGCTACGAGGCCCAAAACGGCAATTGCGAGCAGAGCGGGCCTGGCGCCTATCCCCATGGTCCGAAGTTTGTGAAAACGGCTCGGAACTGTCAAGGAAAAGACGGATGGCGGCAGGAACTTCAAGTTCATCCGGACGACCTCCAGGATTTGTGTTCAGCGCACACGGCATCGGGCGCTGGCGATCCGGTCGGAAGCGGGTCTGGGCTGCCGGCAGCCGGACTGCGCCCCGTGGTTGGTATCGGCGGCTTTTGATTGAGTCATGAGGATTACGTTTTTATAATGGGGCGTCATATCTTCCCCTGTTTGAATTCAATCGGCCGCTCCGGAGCGCGGCAGGGGGTCACTGTGTCCGTTGCGCCCCTGTGAGCCTGCTCCCATTCCGGGGCCGACTGTCTTCCGGCGGCCGGCGACATTTCCGCGAAGGCGGGGAGGTGCCTTGTGACCATTCCGGTTTTGAGGAGGGGGGCCCTGGTTGGGCACCGCTACAGCGTGGAACGCCTTCTTGGGCGCGGACCGTTCAGCAGCGTCTATCTCGGCCGTGACCTGATGGAGGGTGAAGGCGGTGTGGCGCTCAAGCTCCTGGAATCCATGGATTCGGATCATGCCCGGTTGTCGAAGCTGCAGGAGCGCTTTTCCGTTCTGGCCAGACTACGGCATCCGAACCTGGTCCGGGTGGTGGATTTCGGCGTGTGTGAACAGGCGAATGTGCCTTTCGTAGTCGAAGAACTCGTGAGCGGGGAGGATTTGCTGAAGGTGTCGGCCCGGAGAGATCCCGGGGAGGTTCTGCGCATGCTTGCGGCGCTCTGCCGCGCCGTGGAGTATCTCCATTCGCAGTCCATCGTTCATCTCTGTCTCAAGCCGGACAATGTCCGGCTCCTCGCCGGGGCCCATGAATTCGATGGCTTGAAGCTGCTGGATTATGGCTTGCGGTGTTTTGCCGACAGTGCCGGCAAGCCTGTTAGCGAGAAAGCAATGGTCTACGCGTCGCCGGAGGTTCTCCTGGGACATCCGGCGACTCTGCGCTCGGATCTGTATTCCCTGGGGGCGCTGGCCTATCAACTGCTGGCGCGCAGGCTCCCGTTCCGGGACGAGGACCGAGGATTTCTGCTGCAGAAGCATCTGCAGGGGACACCTGACTGGCGGTGGATCGTCCGGCTCGAAGGCGGGCCGGCCATGGCGAGGGTGATCGCCACGCTGATGCAGAAAGATCCGGAGAGGCGGCCGTCTTCGGCCGGGGAGGTTGTGCGGTTGTTTGGCGTTGCCTCTGAGAAGCGGCTGGGTGATTCGTCCTGCGAGGAGCGGGAGCTCTATTTCGCGGATGGCGGGTTCGTCGGACGGGATCTCGAGATGCGGCGCCTGAGGGAGACCGCGGAAGAGGTGCTCCAGCGGGGTGAGGGGAGACTGCTTTTTGTCGTGGGGGAACGGGGCGCCGGCAAGACCCGGCTGATGGAGGAGTTCCGGATTGAGGCGGTGCTGGGAGGCTGGAGGATTCTCGAGGCCGCCTGTCCGCCCGGGGAGGACAGACCCTACGGTCCGTTTCGCAGGATTCTGTCCAAGACCGAGGCATTTCACTGCAGGGTTGAGGAAGAAAGCGGGCTTTTCCGCTTCGAGGACCTGCCGCGGGCGGTTGGTTTGAAGATGGAGGACACTGCGCCTGAGGCGGGCCGATTCCGGGATCTTCTCACGCGTGAATTGGTGCGGCGGCTTACGGACAGGCCGACCCTGTTGTTGCTGCACGACTTCCACTGGGCGGACGACGCGACCGCGGCGATTCTCGACTACCTTGCGGCCGACATCCGGGCTCACAGGGTCTTCATATGTGTAAGCCTGCGTTCCGAGGAAGCAGCAGGGGAGGCCATCGGCAGGCTTGTGGAGAGAGTGGTAAAACAGGGGGCTGCGGGGAAGCTGGAACTGGCGCCGCTGAGCGCTGAAGCGGTGCAGAGCATGGTGGTTGGAATGACGGGCGGGGGAGCGCGAGTGGCGGAGCTGCTGGGGTTATGGGTAGGCCGGGGCAGTGGCGGCAATCCCTTCTTTGTCGAGGAGATGCTCAAGCACTGCGTGGATAGCGGCATACTGCGCCGGGAAGCGGGACATTGGATGGTGGAGCCCGCAATGCTCCGGGAGGTTCGGCTGCCCTCCAGTGTTGTTGGAGTCGTGAAGCAGCGTCTGGCAGGGCTGTCGGGTACTGCGAGGGAGATGGCCCAATGGATCGCTATCTTCAACCGGCGAGTGCCGCTGCCGCATCTGCAAGCGACTTCCGGCCTGTCTGCAACCGCGCTCGAGCGGGGCCGCAGGGAGCTGGTGGAGCGGCAGGTGGCTTACGAAGTGGAGCGGGAGGGGGAGGTAGGGCTCAAGCTGCGGCACGCGCTGATTTCGGAAGTGCTGCAGGAGGGTCTGGCCGAAGGGTTGCGCAGAAAGATGCACAGGCGGATCGGCGAGGTGCTGGAGCCGCATTTGGGAGAATCCTCCCACCTGCAGGAGCTGGCGATGCACTTCACTGAGGGCCGGGCCGGGGAGAAGGCTGTCCGGTATGCGCTGCAGGCCATGCGGTCCTGCCGTGTGGAGTATGCCAATGAGGCTCGGCTGCGGTTTTGCGAATTTCTCTTTGGCTGCCGGGAATTGCTGCCGCGGCATGTGATGGCCGAGGTGGCTGCCAGCGCCGCTGAAGCGTCGTGCGCCTTGGGGCACCCCAGCCGCGCCGTTCAGATCCTGCGGGAGGAATTGCGCCGATGTCCGCGGGATCCAGAAATCGTAGGCAGGCTGTATGCGGAACTGGCCTTTTCCTGCCAATACCTTGGTGATTTGGACGCTCTGGAGCAGGCGGCATCGAAGGGATTGAAGATAATATCCAACCTCACCTCGGAGACGGCTAGGATTACCAAAGCTGTACTGCTACACAGGCTGTCGTTTTGTTCAGTTGTACGTTCCAATCCGAACCGAGGATTGGCCCAGCTCAAGGAAGCATCTTTGCTTTTGGAAGATCTCGGGCAGTTAGAAAATCTGGGTCGAATTCATGCAATGCGCACTGCACTTCATATAGTTGCCGGGGATCTTCGCGCAGCTGCAAATTCAGCATCAGAATCCCTTGCCTGTCTGTCGAAGACTACTTCGTATAACGTGTTGCCTGCCGCTCATTCCCACGCTGGAATCGTTTGGACGTTGCTAGGTCGGTTTAATAGGGGAAAACAGTATTTGGAAGCGGCGGTACAGTTGAGCGATCGCGAGCGATCTGTATTGTTGCAGGCTCAAGCGGTGGGCAATCTAGCCGAAAATCTGTGTAGGTCTGGCTATTTACCCCAGGCATATCTATTGGCGGATAAGGGAATTCGCCTGGCAGCCAATTCTGAGAATCAGTCAATTGAATATGGAGCTCTGGCAACCTCCATTGAGGTGAATCTCGGGAAGGGCGATTATTCAACGGCGATGAATGTCATAGATTGCCTTAAGACATCCGAAGGACAAAACCTGTCGTTCTTCTCAAAGGCTCACGTGTGCTACTTGAATGCCTGGCTGGCAGTAGAAACCGGAAGGTTCGAGGAGGCCAGGCGCGCTCTGCACGACCTTATGCAATTGGGATCCCAGGAGGCCCCCGTCTACGAGGAGAACCTCGCCGATGTCCTGCGTGCCCGGATTCTGCATGTGAACGGAAAAACCGTTGAGGCCCTGGAGCTGCTTTTCCGCGTGGACCGGACATTGAGAAAGCTGCGCTGGCCGTACCACACCTGCATCGCCCGTCTCTGGATTGCAGAGTTTCTGCTGGATTCCGGGCAGGCGGAGCGCGCGGAGAAATATGTCCGCTCCTCCATCCGCCTGGCCGCGGCCATGAACGCCATCCACCTGAGCGCCCACGCACGCTTTCTCTCCGGCCGGCGCTTTCTTGCGGATGAGCGCTCGGCGTCCGAAAGTCCAATCCCTGGTGCACCCATGCCGGACCACGCCGTCGATGCCTGCAATCGCGCCCGGACGGAACTCGAACTCGCGCTGAAATCGGCCCGGCAATCGGATTCCCGCGAGCTCAGCTGGCGGGTTCACGCGGAACTGTCGCGACTCGAGGCGCGCCGGCTGGACAACGATCTGGCAGCCTATCATGCGGGCCGGGCACTCCACGCTCTGCGCGAAATCTCCTCGGCACTCCCCTCCGAGGTCGCAGCCAGCTACCTCCAGAGGCCGGATCGCCGGGCCGCCTCCGCAGAGTGCGAAGCGCGGCTTCGGCAATCCTACTCGTGCGGCTCCACGGCATGGATGGAGTCGATGGAGGAATCCCAGATCCGCACCCTCTGCAGGGCCAGCGCCGCAATCAACTCCACGCGGGATCTCCACGGGCTGCTCGAAGCCGTCATCGACCAACTCATGGAGGCCATCGGCGTAGAACGGGTTTTCGTGTTCCTCCGCCAGGAGAAGACCGGCAAGCTTGCGCCTGCCATCGGCCGGACTCTCGACCGGCGCACCATCGACGCGTCCGGCTTTGCCAACCATGGCATCCTGGAAACGGTCGGCAAAGGCGGCTCGCCGTTTGTGACCGCCAACGCCCGTTTTGATCCGAGGCTGTCGCAGGGGGACTGCCCGCACGATCCCGGGCGGTGCACCGTCTTCTGCGCACCGCTGAAGGTCCGCGGCAAGATGCGCGGCGTGCTCTATGCCGACCGCTGCCGGCCATCCGAGGGCCTCACGGATTCCACCCTCGACCTTTTCGCCGCCTTCTCCCACATGGCTGCGGTGGCCGTCGACAACGCCATGGCCCACCAGCAGCTGGTGGAGGAAAAGGCGGAACTCGAGCAGCACCTGCGGCACGCACGCGACGGGTATCCCGAACTGATCGGGGAGAGCGAGATCATGAAGGCGCTCCGGCAGCGGATCCAAACCGTCGCCGCCTCGCCCCTCGACGTGCTCATCTGGGGTGAAAGCGGAACGGGCAAGGAACTGGTGGCTCGAGCCCTGCACCGCACCGGGCGGCGCGCCAAGGGCAGTTTCGTCGCCATCGACTGCGGCGCCCTCTCCGAAACCCTGGCCGAGGGCGAGCTTTTCGGTTACCGCAGAGGCGCCTTCACCGGCGCCGCCGAAAACCGGCCCGGCTTGCTGGAAGCGGCGCAGGGCGGCATCCTGTTTCTCGACGAAATCGCCAACCTGCCGGTGCGCCTGCAGCCGAAACTGCTGCGCGTCCTGCAGGAGCGCGAAGTCCGGCGCATCGGCGAAGCCGTCTCGCGCAAGCTGGACATCCAGGTGATCGCCGCCACCAACACCGATCTCAACCGGGAAATCCTCAAGGGCCGCTTCCGCAACGACCTCTACCACCGGCTCAATGCCATGGAAATCCACGCCCCGTCGCTGCGGGACCGGCAGGAGGACATACCGCTGCTGCTGGACTGGTTTCTCGAGAGGACCGCGCACAGGTACGGCGGACCCGCCAAGCGGTTTGCGCCGGAAGCTCTCTCCCTTTTGGAGCAGTACAGATTTCCCGGCAACGTGCGCGAACTGGCCAACACGGTCGAAAGCTCTTATTACTCCGCCCCCGGCCGCCTGATCGGCGTGGAGCACCTGCCTGCCGTCTTCCGCACCGCCAACCGCGCAAGGATAATCTCCTGGGATCCGGACCACCGGGCCAAGTACCTGCTCAGGCAGATGCAGCAGGGAAGGGGCACGTTCCAGGACCTGGTCAAGGAGCCGTTCGTGCGGCATAGGCTGGGAACCGACGTCCTGCGGCAACTGATCATCCTCGCACTGAAGCAGACGCGGGGCAGTTACAAGGAGGCTTTTCGCCTGCTGAAAATCCCCGACCGGGACTACATTATCCACATGCAGTTTCTCAAACGGCACGACTGCTGCCCGGACTTCCGCCCCTACAGGCGCGATCCGGAAGAGTGATTCACAATCGGGGTTCGTTCGCCCCGCCGCGTGGCCGCGCTATCCGGGTGGAGTCTTGGCCTGTGGCTGGACCGTCTTTTCGGGAGTCGTGATCCGGATCTCGTTGGCGACGCCGTCGATGTTCACGTCGTCTTTTTTCGACCTGCGGAGCGTGAACTTGAGCGTGATGACACTGTAGTGCTTCAGGTCTTCGAACTCGGCCGGCTTGCCATCCAGCGTGATCTTGGCGACGGAAGCGTCGAGCAGGTACTTGGTTTTGTCGGGTATTTTCGAGACGAGGATGAGCTTGTTGGTTTCCGTCACCGAAAGCAGCCGGAATTGCCCGGTCTCCACACCCATCATTATCGCCGGCATTGCCAGCAGCAAAACAGCCGAGAGTCCTATTTTACGCACCGGATGCCGACCTCCAGTCCAGGCAGTGGACAGCTCATTCTACTTTAACTACACGGGGGCGCGGAAAAAATATGTTCATCCGCTGCTCCGACCCGCGCGGCCTGGCCCGGGAGCTGGTCCGCTATCCCGACGCCTCCGGGCTGCGCTTCCACCCGACCGACGGAGGCCATGGAGTCGATCGTCACACTCCTGCTGATTGCGGTGTTCTTCCTTTCAACGGCGTGCCTGCTGCTGCGCGAGAAGGAATTTGTGCTGGAGCAGTGACCGCGCCCCCGGCGGATCTTCTTCTTGTGGCTTCCGGGAAGGCATGATATCCATAGCGCTCCAGCGCGGATTCCGAAGTCGATATGGGCAATTTGGTAATAAAGGAACGTCGTTGAAGCAGTTGACCGATTTTCGGAGTGGTACGAATCGGGCGACATGGAGGATGGCGCCGAAATGAGGGGACCCCGAAGGGATCGGGCAGGAAAAATCAAGGCGTGAGGCCCGGGG
>JBBIMP010000043.1:0-42105 GCA_037444305.1 Acidobacteriota bacterium | reverse complement strand
TAGCGCGTCGACCCCTGCGGCAGCTCCTGCGCATTCTCTGCGTCGGCCGCCGCCGCAGCCCCAGCTTTCATTTCCAACCCCGAAATAAGGAAGCCGCCAGGGTTTGTCGCGCCCATTTTTGCGGCGAAGGTTGGCGAGCTCCGATTCGGAATCGGAGGTCATGTATTCGATCCATTCCATCATCTCCCGGGGGGTGCCGCTGCCGACATTGCCGCACACATAGGGCTCGGCACCGATCAGTTCGCACAGGTCCATGAACTCGTGCGTGCCGAAGTGGTTGGTTTCGACCACGCCTCCCCAGTGCGTATTGATGCGCTGCGGGCGCTGGCCGCGCGGGCCGATGCCGTCGCGCCAATGGTACTCGTCGGCGAAGCACCCGCCGGGCCAACGCAGAACAGGGATATTGAGATTCCTGAGTGCGGCGATGACATCGTTGCGGATGCCGCGGGTGTTAGGGATCGGCGAGTCCTCTCCCACCCAGATGCCCTCGTAGATGCAGCGGCCCAGGTGCTCTGCAAAGTGGCCGTAAATGTTGCGATTGATCGTGCTCGCGGGCTGGTCGGCGGCGATGATCATGTCGGCGCGGATCGGCGCCGGCGCCTGCTGTTCCCAGGCGAGACAGATGGGGACGACCACGAGCAAGAATGCAAGTGACTTCATTGCGGCATGGATATTTACAGTATGGCCTCCATTGAGAAGACACGAAATGCCGGTTATTTGTTGACTTGCTTGGAGCAGAATCGATTTCCAGGGTGCCTGACCGGCCAATTTCCCTGCCGCCGGCAGGAGCAATATTTCTCCTTTCCGGCCGGACACGTCGACACTGCAAATGGAACCACTGCTATTATTTGCCAAGACTGCCGACAAATAAAGCGCTTGCTGCAAAATCCGGAGAGTTTTGATGCCCGGGGTTGGAAACTGTGCTAGCGTGGCGTGAAGGAGGAGGCAAGCTATGATGCATTTGGGCATTATGACGGCACGGGAAGTTCTTTATGACGCGGTTGCGCTGGGCGAGGTGATGATGCGCATCGATCCCGGCGACATCCCGGTGGCGCGAGCGCGCAGCGCCCGCATCTGGCACGGCGGAGGCGAGTGCAATGTGGCCGAGGGACTGTCCGCCTGCTTCCGTATGAAGACGGCGCTTGTGACGGCATTGGTCGACGATGGCGTCGGCCGCAATATCGAAAACCAGCTTCGGGAAGCGGGTGTGGATACCTCCCTGATCATCTGGTTCCGCACCGACGGGGAGGGCCGGTTCTGCACCGACCATAAGGGGACGCTGCACAACGGCATCAATTTCACCTGGGCGGGCAAGGGCGTGCTGCCCTCGGTGACTGAGTACTACCGGGCGCACACACCGGTGCGCGAGCTCAAGCCGGGCGACGTGGATTGGGACGGCCTGTTCGAGAAGGGCGTTCGGTGGTTTCATACGGGAGGCATTTTCAATCTGATCTCCGCGACAAGCTGCGAGCTGGCCATCGAGGCGGTGCGGATGGCGGGCAAGCACGGAACCTTCCGTTCCTACGACCTGAACTACCGGTCGAAGGTTGAGCCCGACAAGGGAAGAGCGCGCAAAGTCAACCAGGAGATCGTGGCCCACGTTGACCTCCTGGTGGGCAACCAGAGCGACTTCGATGACGCGCTCGGCTATCAGAGTGAAAAAGTCGCACCTGACGCCCCCTTTGAAAAATGGCTTGATGTGTACACGGCGCTGCTGCGGCGGGTCGGGCGTGAATATCCCAATCTGAAATTGATCGGCACCCAGCTGCGCGGCGCCCTCACGGCCGATCGCATCAGTTGGGGAGCAGTGTTGTATGACGTGCAGCAGGACAGGCTCTGCACTGCTGCGGTGCGGGAAAACATCGAGATTGCCGACCGCACCGGCGGGGGCGACTCGTTCGTCTCTGGAGTGGCCGCTGCACTCATGAAGGGCAACGACATTGAAACCGCCGTCCAATGGGGAGCTGCGCACGGCATCTGTGTCCAGGAGACGCCGGGTGACACTACCATGGTTACCCAGAAGGATGTCGAGAAGGAGGTGAGACGGGCCATGGCCGGCGGAGGGGTGAGCGCGCTGCGCTAGCGGGTTGGGGCGCCGTCGAGAGGTTTTCTGGACAGGCGACGAAAGTCGTGTGCCGACTACCGGTCCATGTGTACCGTTCTCGTAGGAGGAAGGCATCGACGTGAGAACCTATGTGCGTGATCGTATGAAGGTGGAGCGGCAACTCCGCGCCTCAGGCGTTGTGGTAGTCATGAACAAGGACCACATCAAGAAGCCGCAGGATATGGTGGCGACTGTGCGGGAGGTTTATGCCGCAGGCTTGGTTGCGGAAGTCACCTTTCGGATTGAAGAAGGCATCCTGCGCGAGGGGATGTGCGAGCTTGTCGAGATCAGGGACGCCACGCCGGCAGAGCGACCTCTGGTCCTTGGGATTGGCTCGATCATTAATCCCAAAGAGCTCGAGGCAGCAATCGAGATGGGCTTCGATCTGATCGTAGCACCCGGCAATGTCATGGGAGGTTACGGGGAAGGTATTGAGTTCGTGAAGGCCTGCCGGAAGCATGAGGTGTTCTGCGCTCCGGCAGTCTTTACTCCGACGGAACTACAGTACTTTATCGAGCGCGGCGACGGCCTGGAACCGGATGCCATCAAGGTCTTCCCGGCCAGATCTCACCAGCCTGCGGGACTGGCGGATCTGCTGGCGCCATTTGTCCGGAGCCGCCACCGGGGCCGAATCATTATGCCCACGGGTGCGGTCGACTTCGAAACCGGGCCCAGGTACCAGGAGGCGATTCTCAAGCGCGGTTTCTTCCCGGTCCTTGGGATGTCCTCGCCCCTGGCGGAGGTCGATCGGGAAGGAAAGCCGGGCGACGTCGATTGCATTCGAAGATCCCTGGCGAATTTCAAGGAGAGATTCCGGCCCTTTCAACCATAAAGCCCTGCATTTGAGGGAACTGGTATACTGAGACCTCGGTTTTGGAGGTCAAGGGCATAATGACAAAGCGATTGTTCCTTCTGAGCGGGCTGCTGTTTCTGCTGTTCGCATTCATGCCGGCGTGCGGGGGCCGCAAAAATCCCCCGGAGGGGGCGGGGGTGGGGCTCACGGCGCCTGGCTTCGAACTCAAGGATCTCAAAGGCCAAAACGTCTCTCTCGAGCAGCACCGCGGAAAAATTGTGCTGCTCGACTTCTGGGCGGTGTGGTGCGGCCCCTGCCGCATGAGCATGCCCCTCATGGAGAAGTTGCAGAAGGAATACAAAGAGGATGTGGTGCTTCTCGCCATAAACCTCGAAGAGCCCGAAGACCTGGTGCGCGAGTACGTGGAGAAGGCCAAGGTGGGCTCCACCGTGCTGCTGGATTCCGAAGGACAGGTCGCGCGCGCCTACCAGATCGTGCAGATCCCGATGCACGTCCTGATCGACAGGGAGGGCATCATTCGCCACCTCCAGGTCGGCTGGTACCCGGCGATTTACGAAAAGCTGAAATCCGAAATCGAAAGCCTGCGGAAAGCCGACTGACCGCCCCCGATAGAGTTCGGATGTTTGGGAAGGAACGCCGAGCAATTGCCGCGAGGGCCTCGATGAACCGAGGTTGAATTCCTGCTCTATTTCGCCCTTGTGCAGGACGCAGTGGCAGAGCAGCCGGCTGATGACCGCCCGCCTCAGGACATCCTCCATGACCGTAATTCCGGCCGCCCATCGCGGCCCATCCATCAACTGTGCATGACCGACAGGGTGAATTGCAAAGTGCCGCCGTCAGCGAGCGTGATGCGGAGATCCTCGAGTTGGGGCTCGATGAAACTCCGGTCGCCGACCGCTACTATCAGGAGGCGCTCGGGCTGAAGATGACGCTCCGCCACTCTTCGCACATCCGCAGCCGTCACCGCATCCACCTCTCCCGGCAGCGTCCGGTAGTAGTCCAGCGGCAGGCCGTGAACGAACAGCTGGCCGGCGGTGGAGGCCGACTGGACGGAAGTCTCGAACATTCCCGGGAGCGACCGGGAGATGGAGTCGCGCGCGATGCTCAGCTCTTCTGCGGTCGGCTCGGCAATCCGCATCCGGTCCAGTTCCTTGACGATCTCGGTGGCGGCCGCAGCCGTGACGTCCGTGCGCACGCTGGTGGCCACGACGAACGGCCCCGGGCCGCGCCTGAAGGCGAAGGCGGAGGAGGCCCCGTAGGTGTAGCCGTGTTCTTCGCGCAGGTTCATGTTGATGCGGCTCGTGAACAGCCCCCCCAGAGCGGTGTTCATCACATCGAGGGGGATGCAGTCGGGATGCGCCCGCTCCACCCCAAGGTGGCCGATGCGCAGCGACGTCTGCGGCAGGCCGGGCTTGTCCACGATCACGATCCGGCAGCCGGTGGCCCCGCCCAACGCCGGCAGGGCGAAACGGTTTGCGGACCCGCTCCAGCCGCTAAGGTGTTTTTCCGCCAGAGCCAGCAGTTCGGCCGGTGTGATATCTCCCGCGACCACGAGGGCGGAATTCCCGGGCGTGTATCCCAACCGCCAGAACTGGACGAGTTCATCCCGCGTGATGGAGTTTTGGGAGGCTTCGGTGCCGAGTTCCACGTAGCCGTAGGGGTGGCTCTCCCCATAAATCTCCAGGAAGAAGGCCTTGTTGGCCAAAGCGTTGGGGTTGTCCCGCTGGCGCAGTATCTCGGTCAGCCGGTCGTGGCGAATCCGTTCGATTTCGTGCCCGTCAAAGCGCGGGTTCAGCAGCACATCGGCGGCGAGCTCGAAGGCGGCGTCGGCGTTCTTTTTCAGCGCGCGGAAAGCCGCGAAGGAATAGTCGGCAGTGGAACCGGTCGATATGCCGGCGCCCAGCTGTTCTGCATCCTCGGCAATGCGGATCGCCGAGCGGTGCACGGTTCCCTCATCCAGCATCTCCGCTGCGAACGAGGCCAGCCCGGGTCGGTTCGCCGGGTTGCGTTCGCTCCCGCTGAGGACGATGATGTTGGCCGAAACGAGCGGCAGGTTGTGCTTTTCCAGCAGGTACACGGTAAGGCCGTTTTCCAGCCGGAACCGGTTGGGCACGGGCAGCTGCATCTCCGCGGAGGGGCCCGGGGAGGGACGCCGGCTCCGCCACTCCTGCCCGGAGACCTCGGGGGCGGATAAGGTCTCTTCATCTTTCTCCGCCTGCCCGGACCGGGGCGGATCGTCGATCACCTTGTCGCCCGGGACGCCGAACACCACGACCCGCGACTGCGGGCTGAGAAGGCGGCGGCCGGTTTCCTTTAGGGATGCGGTGGTCGCATCCCGGTAGCGCTGAATGTCCCGCGGCAGGTAACCGGGATCCCCCAGGAAATGATTGTAGAGGTTGAGGCGGTCGGCGACACCGCCGAAGCCGCCGAGGGTTTCGAGGCCCCGGATGATGGAAGTCTCGATGGTGTTCCGGGCGCCGCTCAGCTCCTCCCGGCTGGGACCCTCCCGGAAAAATAGCTCCAGTTCCTCGTCGACGGCCCGCTCCAGGTCTTCCGGGGTCACGCCCGGCTTCGCCGTCGCCTCGATGGTGAATATGGAGCCAAGAGCCAGCGAATACTGGTGGGCGGCGGCATCCTGGGCGATGCGCTTTTCGTAAACCAGGCGCTTGTAGAGGCGGCTCGACTTGCCGCCGCCGAGGATTCTCGCAATCAGGTCGCACCGCGCGTCCGATTCGCCGAAGATCGGATCGGTGATCCAGGCCAGGTAGATCCGCGGCAGCTCCACCTGGTCCCCGATCACAATCCTGCGCTGCAGCGTAATCGGAGGCGTGAAAATGCTGACCGGGGGGACGGGCGGGCCGGCGGGGATGGGTCCGAAATACTTTTCGACCAGCTCCCTCGTCCGTGCCGGATCGATGTCGCCGACTATGGCGAGGCTGGCGTTGTTCGGCGCATAGTAAAGCCGGAAGAACTCCCGGACATCCTTCAGCCGGGCCGCCTCGATGTCCCTGTGCGAGCCGATGACGGAGGCATAGTAGGGGTGGTTCTCGGGAAAGAGCTGGTGAAAGATCGCTTCCTGGACAAGGCCGTAGGGGGCGGCCTCCACCGCCTGCCGCCTCTCGTTGCGGACCACGTCGCGCTGGTTTTCCAGTTTGCGCCCGTCCAGCTTTTCCAGGAGGTAGCCCATCCGGTCGCTCTCCAGCCAAAGCGCCAGCTCGAGCTGGTCCGAGGGGAGCGTCTCGAAGTAGTTGGTGCGGTCGAAGTCGGTGGTCCCGTTGATGTCGCTCGCGCCGGCGGCTTCGAGCAGGCGGAAATGGCCCTCGGCTTCGACGTTGCGCGAACCTTCGAACATCATGTGCTCGAACAGGTGCGCGAAACCGGTCAAGCCCGGGCGCTCGTTGACCGGTCCGACGTGGTACCAGAGGTTGACCGCGACGAGCGGGAGTCGGTGGTCCTCGCTGAGGATGACATCGAGGCCGTTGTCCAGCGTGTACTTTTCGAATTTCAGTTCGGGGATGTTGTTGTGCGCCACGCAAGCTCCTGTAATCTGAATGGGCCGGGAAAAGTCAAAGCGTACCATACGCGGTTGGCGCATAGAACACGGTCACGGAGAGTAGCGTTCGAGGATGCGCACGCAGCGCGATCCGAAATCGACGAGCCGGGTACATGGATCCAAAAGGGAGTTCCGGCATGCGCCCAGGCGATGCCGCGTTACTTTGATTGTCTAACCGTGATTTTGGCTTTAGAATCGCGGAAACAGTAGTCACCTGATTTCGAATAGCTACGGAGGCATTACCCGCATGCACAATCTGCTCGCCGCTTTCGTCCCGGTTTTGTTGTCCACATCGATATTTGCCTGGCAGGGCGGACCTGCGAGTCAACCCACGCAGCGTCTCGATCCGGTCATTCAGGAGATCGTCTCCGAGATTTCGGAGGAGAAGATCGCGGAAATCATGAAGAAGCTCGAGAGCTTCGGCACGCGCAACAGCCTTTCCGATCCCGACCAGCCCCATCGCGGGGTGGGCGCCGCGCGGCAGTGGATCTTCGAGCAGTTCAAGAGTTACAGCGGCCGGCTGGAGGTCAGCTATGACGTTCACCAGGCTCCGCGGGGCGGGCGCATCTGGCGGGATGTGGAGCTGCGCAACGTGGTCGCGCTCCTGCCGGGAAAGACCGACAGGGACCGCTGGATCATCATCGGCGGGCACTATGACTCCCTGAACCTGCGCGTTCCCGCGGAGTTCAGGGATGACCCGGCCAAGGCCGCGGAGATCGACGCTCCCGGGGTCACCGACAACGCCAGCGGCACCGCCCTGGCGATGGAGTGCGCCCGCGTGATGAGCCGCCACGAATTTGACGCAACCCTCGTGTTCGTCGCCTGGGTGGCGGAAGAGCAGGGGTTGCTGGGCGCCCGCGGGATGGCGCGGCGGCTGAAGGAGAAGAACCAGGTGGTGCAGGCCGTGTTGAATAACGACATCATAGGCAGCGAGGTGAGCGGAAACGGCGTGGTCGACAATCGGCGGATCCTCGTCTTTTCGGAGGACCCGGCCGATTCGCCCTCCAGGCAGATCGCACGCTACATCAAGCTGATCGGGCAGCGGTACTACCCGGAGTTCACCGCGGACCTGATCTACCGCGCCGACCGCTTCGGGCGAGGGGGAGACCACACACCGTTCAACGAGGTCGGCTATCCGGCGGTGCGCTTCACGACGCCGAACGAGAACTACGAGAACCAGCACACCCCGACCGACACATTCGAAAACACATCCCCGCGCTACACGGCCAAGACCGTGCGCTTGAACGCGGCGGTGGCCGCGTCGATGGCGCTGGCCCCGCGTTCGCCGATCACGATGCCGGAGGCCGGCCAGGCACAGCAGGGGGGGCGGGCTCAGGGTCCGCGGCCGGGGATCAGCCGTGGCGCAGGCTACGATGCCGTGCTGCGCTGGGACCAGCCCAATCCAGAGCCGGATCTGGCAGGATTCGTCGTCGTCGTGCGGTCGACGACAGCTCCCGACTGGGAACGCGAGATCTGGGTGGGGGATGCCAGGGAGTTCACCCTGAAGAATACGCCGATCGATCAGCTCATTTTCGGCGTGAAAGCCGTGGATCGCGATGGGCACGAAAGCCCCGTTTCGGCTTACTGGCTGCCCCCCCGGAGAGCCCAGTAAGGCGGGGCGGATGCAGGCACCGGAGTGGACGGCGTCACGGCGTTTCACAGCCCTGGGGGCGGATTCCAATCTTGACGCTGTCGTGGCAATTCGGTAACTTTATATTTCCCGGATAGCCGACGGCAGTCGGCCAAAACCGGCCATCGGAAATCATAATCTTTTGAAACAAAGAGCGTAAGTTACGCGCCTGGTCTTTGGAGATCGTACCTGTCGGGCCGCGCCAACCTAACTCGAGGAGCGATCCGTGACCAACCTGAAGGACAAGCTGGCTGAAAAGATTGAGCAGTGGCGGCCCCGCACTGCCAGGCTGCTCAAGGAACATGGCAACGTGAAGCTGGGCGAGGTGACGATTGCCCAGGCCATCGGCGGGGCCAGAAGCGTCAAGTGCCTGATCACGGACATCTCCCACCTCGATTCCAACGAGGGGATCCGGTTCCGCGGATACACGATCCCGGAAGTCATGGCCAAGCTGCCCAGGCATCCCAAGGCCGAAATCCCGTATGTCGAGGGGCTCATCTACCTGCTGCTCACGGGCGACATTCCGACGGCGGCGGAGGTGGAGGATGTCACCGAGGAACTCAGAAACCGCCAGCACGTGCCCCAGTACGTCTTCGACATTCTGCGGGCCATGCCGCGCGACGGCCACCCGATGACCATGTTCTCCGCGGCCATACTCTCCATGCAGAGGGAGTCGATCTTCGTGCAGCGTTACAACGAAGGTCTCGGCAAGATGGATTACTGGGATCCGACCTACGAGGATGCCCTCAACCTGATTGCCAAGCTGCCCCGGATCGCAAGCTACATATTCCGGATGAAGTACCGTTCGGACATGATTATCCCTCCCCGGTACGAGCTGGACCTGGGGGGCAGCTTCGCCCACATGATGGGCATAGCAAAACCCTACGACGACGTCTCCCGGCTTCACTTCATCCTGCACAGCGACCACGAAGGGGGCAACGTCAGCGCCCACACGGGCCACCTGATCGCCAGCTCACTGTCGGATGTCTACTACGCGGTCACCGGCATGGTTAACGGATTGGCCGGCCCGCTGCACGGGATGGCCGCCCAGGAAGTGCTGCGCTGGATCCAGGGGGTGATGGCCAAGATGGGCGGCCAGGTTCCGGACGAAGGGGAGATGAAAAAGTTCGTCTGGGACACGCTCGAATCGGGCCAGGTCATGCCGGGATTCGGCCACGCCGTCCTGCGAAAGACCGATCCAAGATATACCTGCATGCGCGATTTCAGCCTCAAGCATCTCGCCGAAGATCCCATCTTCAAGTTTGTCGACATCCTGTACAAGGTGGTTCCGCCCATCCTCCAGGAGCAGGGCAAGGCCAAGAATCCCTGGCCGAACG
This sequence comes from Acidobacteriota bacterium, assembly GCA_037444305.1. GTDB lineage: Bacteria > Acidobacteriota > UBA6911 > UBA6911 > UBA6911 > JBBIMP01. The sequence goes on along the minus strand of JBBIMP010000043.1, from coordinate 32,667 downwards.
TGGACGCCCAGTCGGGCGTGATCCAGTGGCACTACGGCGTCAAGGAGTACGATTTCTACACGGTGCTCTTCGCCGTGAGCCGCGCCATAGGGGTTTCCGCGAACATCGTGTGGGACCGCGCGCTCGGTTACCCGATCGAGCGGCCCAAGTCGGTCACCACGGCGATGCTCGAGGAAATGGTGGGCATCAAGAACTGATCCTAAAAGGCTTGAAACATCCCGCCGCCGCCGATTATCCTCGGGGAAAATTTGCCAGGAAAATTCGGTGCGGGCGGAGGCGGGGAAGCCGGGCATGACACTCGAGTTTTTCCCCGCCGGGCCCGCGGTTTGAGTTTCACTTTCTTCGCCGGTCCGGGTTGGCGGTCAGGCAGCCATGGGCTCGGCAGTCGAAGAGGGGAAGATGAAGCGATTGAACCGCCCCCAGGCATTACTCGCCGTTTTTCTGATCGCCGTTTTGCCGGGCTGCGCATCCCGGCCTGACGAGCAGATCAACGCGGCGCAGGCCGCAATGGACGAGGCTCGTGGAGAGCGGGCCGAAATTTTCGCGCCCGCCGACTGGACGGACGCCGTGACTGTCTGGAAGGAGGGGCAGGACCTTCTCGAGCAGGAGAAATTCGGGGAGGCGGCCTCGAAGTTCATCCGGGCAAAGGCTCGCTTTGAAAAGACGCGCAATATCGCGCGATCGAAGCGTGAAGAGCTGGCACGCGAAGTTCGGGAACAGCAGGGCGTGATCAATGCCCGCTACGGCCTCATCCAGGCGGAGCTGCCCAACGTCTCGGGTGCCGATCGGAGAAGCTTGGAAGAAGCCTGCCGGGATATCGACCAGGAGATGGCGGGCCTGAACGAGTCGATCGACAAGGAAAACTTCCTCGAAGCCCAGGACAAGGCGCAGACGGTGCTGCGGAAGGTCTACGAAGCGCAGCTGAAGATGCAGAAGATGAGCCGGAGAAAGAACTGACCGGCTTTCCCGGGCCTGGCGCCCCGCGGCCTGATCCGCGGGGCGCGGCGGCCTGCTTGCAGCTCAGTATTCCAGTTCGCCTTTGACCCCCATGCCCGCGAACTTGTATTAGTTGCGCGCGGATGATGTAGAATCGCGGGCATCTCAAAACCCCGCCCGAAGAAAGGAGATGGGATCATGCTGTTTCACCAAAAATGCCGGATTTTGTCCTCCGCCATGTGGGTCATCTGCGTTCTGACTCTCGTTGCGGTGGCCAGGGAGAAGCTCTCCATCGAACAGGTAATCAATCCCGCCTACCCCTTCGAGCTCGTGGCGGCGCGAAAGGCGGACAGGCTGGCCTGGATTTCCTATGAGCGCGGCATGCGAAACGTCTACACGGCCGCTGCGCCCGATTTCAAGCCTGTCCGGCTCACCTCGTTCACCGAAGATGACGGCAACGACCTGACCTCGCTGGGGATTTCGGACGACGGTTCCATGCTGGTCTTCGTGCGGGGGCACGGGCCCAACCGCGAGGGCTGGATCGCCAATCCGGCGAGCAATCCGGACGGCATCGAGCGGGCCATTTGGGCCATTCGGGCAAGCGGCAGCAAGCCCTGGCGGCTGGCCGAAGGGGGCAACCCGAGGCTCTCTCCCGACGGCAAATGGGTGGCATTTGCGCGCGACGGCAAAATCTTCGGTGTCCGCACCGAACAGGGGAAGACGGCGCCGGCGGGCGAAAAGGGTGCAGAGCCGCTGTTCAAGACCTTCGGGAACAACAGCGGTCCCGTCTGGTCGCCGGATGCGACCAGGCTGGCATTTGTCAGCGGCCGGGACGGCCACTCCTTCATCGGCGTGTTCGATCTGAGGACGCGCAGGATCACTTATCTGGAGCCGGGCGTGGATAACGACCGGGGTCCCGCCTGGTCGCCCGATGGAAAGCAGGTGGCGTTTCTGCGCAGGCCCGGTACGCCCTTTGCCGTCCAGCTGCAGTCCAGGGCCGCGGCAGCCGCCGGAACTGCGGTTCCCGGCGGGCAGCCGCCCATTCCCAGACCCGGCGCGCCGGGAACGGATCAGGGCCCGCGAGAGGGGGTTGCCCAGGGGCAGAGGATGGACGGGATGAACCGGGCAGCCCTCCCCGGGGGCCACACGCTGGCGATGTGGGTGGTCGACGCCGAGACGGGCAAAGGGAAGGAGTTCTGGCGCAACGACCCCGTCGATGCCGACTTCGCGCAGATCAGCAGCATCGAGTGGGCGGGCAGCCGCGTCGTCTTCGAGGTGGAGCGAAACAACTGGCAGCACCGGTACTCGCTCCCCGTGGACGGGAGCGCAGCGGAGGCGCTCAACCTGACCCCAGGCGAAGGGTTTGCGGAGCAGGTGGGGCTGTCGCCCGACGGAAAAGACCTTTACTACGCCTCGAATGTCGGGGATATCGATCGGCGGCACATCTGGAGAACGCCGGTCGGCGGCGGACAGCCGGTGAACCTGACCCCGGACCACGAGATCGCCACCCACCCGGTCGCCCTCTCTTCGGGCCGCTGGTTCGCGGCGCTCGTGGCCGGCGCCAGGGAGCCGCAGGCCGTGGGCCTGTTCCCTTCGCAGGGCGGCAGGCCCAAGGTGATATTTCCCGATCTTTCGCGATTTCCGCGCGACCTGCACGTGATCCCGGAAAACGTGGTGCTCGCGGCGGAGGACGGCCTGAAGTTTCACAATCAGCTTTTTCTCCCGCAGGATGTCCGGCCCGGGGAGCGGCGGCCGGCCATGATCTTCGTCCACGGGGGGCCGGCGCGGCAGATGCTCCTCGGCTATCACTACCGGCACTTCTACCACATGGCCTACGGCATCAATCAGTACCTTGCTTCGCAGGGCTACGTCGTGCTCTCGGTGAATTTCCGGACGGGAATCGGCTACGGGCGCGACTTCCGGCGTGCGCCCAACTCGGGCGCCCGGGGCAACGCGGAGTACCAGGACGTGGTCGCGGCGGGAAAATACCTGCAGGAAAGGCCGGACGTGGACCCGAAGCGGATTGGCATCTGGGGCCTTTCCTACGGCGGCCTGCTGACGGCGCAGGCGCTGGCGCGCAACTCCGACATGTTTGCGGCGGGGGTGGACATCGCGGGAGTGCACCTCTGGGGCAACTCCGTGGATCCGGAGAGCGTCTCCTACAAGTCCTCCCCGATAGCGGCCATCGACAGGTGGAGGTCGCCGGTGCTCCTCATCCACGGCGACGATGACCGGAATGTAGCCTTCTCCCAGACCACGGGCCTGGTCCAGTTGCTGCGGGCGCACGGCGTCTACCACGAGCTGATCGTCTACCCGGATGACGTGCACGTCTTCCTGCTCCACCACCGCTGGCTGAAGGCGTTTCACGCCATGGACGATTTTTTCCGCCGCTTCCTGAAATGAGGCGGTCAGAACTTGTAGGACATGTCGAACTGCAGCCGCTTGTTGAACCGCTCCTTCCCGGGACTCGTGGCCGTGGAGAGTGACCGTCCGAAGAGACCCGTGAAGCGGAAGGCCACGTTCCGGTGCAGTTGATAACCCAGGCTGATCCGGTGCGTGATCAGGTTGGTCGAGGCGAATATGTCGCTGAAGTTGAACGCGGCCAGCACCGCCTCGCGCTCGATCCGCAGGAAGGTGTAGCCGATCTCAACGTCGTTCGGGGCGGACGCCCGGCCGATCGCGGCCTCCATCCAATATGCGTGGCGGTCCCTCGGATTGCACGCCGGAGCCGGGCCGGCAACGCGGGACAGGTTGGTGCACGCCCGCGTGTTGGAGACGAAGTTGAACTGGAGCAGCAGCGGCCATCCGGCCTTTCCGGTGTCGATATCGAATCGGCCGATGGCGTCGAGGAGGGCGAAATTGGAGGCAAACTGTGCCGGCGTCGCGGCGTTGGTATTGGCGCTGCCGCCGAGGCGGCCGGCGGTCTGTGCCGCGCGAATCGGGTCGGCGCGAACCCAGTTGTAGAACGCCAGATATCCCCCGAAGCGCAGCCCGGGACGGAACCTCCAGCTCGTCTGCACCTGGCCCCCGTGCATCACGCTGTAGGCCCTGTTCCCGGATTCGCTGAAGGGCAGCTGGAAACCCACGACCGTCACGTTTTCCAGAAGGGGGGATTCCAGATCGAAGGAAAGCGTCTGCGAGATGCCCTCCGGGTTCAGATCGTTGTCCAGCGTCAGCTCGGTCCGGTGCCAGGTGTACCCGAATTTTCCGGCCGTGAGACTGAACGGCTTGAAGCCGCGGGGACGGTAGTGCACGAACGCCCTGTCGATGGCGAACGGCTTGCGGGTATAAAAGTCGGTCATGGTCTGGTTGCCCGAAATGGGATCCGACTCGCTCCCGCTCGACAGGCTGAATCCGCCTGAAAGCTCATCGGTAAGCCGGGCATCTACGTGGAAGCGGAGGCGGAAGCGCTCGCGGTTGCGGGTGCGCGGGAGCGTGCCGCCGAAGGTCGGTTCGTGCCGGAGGCGGAGGTCGCCGCGAAACGAGAGATTGCCCATTTTATGGGCCAGCAGTTCCGTGGCTCTGGCGGTATCGGCGAGCTGGCGCTGCAGCGTCTCCATGGTCTGGGGCGGGGGAGCCTGCGCAACGGCCGGGGCTTCCCCCTCCGAGGCGCGGAGGGCGAGCAGGCTTTCCAACCGGTCGAGGCGCTCCTGCTGCCGAGCCAGCGCCTTCCGCTGCCCTTCGATCTCCTCACGCTGCTCCTCGAGCCGGCGGCTGAGATCCTGGATCGAAGCCAGAAGGGCTTCGAGTTCGGCCGGCCTCTTCTCCTTTTCCGGCGGGGCGCTGCCTTGGGTGCCCGCCGACAAAGGCGGCGCGAGAGCTGCCGCAAGCAGAAAATAAGCGAAAGGGCTGCAGAGTATCCTGGCTGTCCAGCTTCCCCGTTTCATGAAATCCTCCAGCCTTGGTGTCCGCGTGCCCTCGCCGCCGGCCGCCGTTCGAAATACTGCAACGAAGGCAGCGGGACACCGGTTTTCATCAGAGTGGTTCCGTGCTTGACTCGCGCCATTATAGCCGCCCTAGGTTACAGGCCCGTGACCTGGGTCTGAACCGTCCGTTAAATTCCGGTGTTCAACTCATTCCGGTGGGACCGGGCTGGCCGGAGGCGCCCGGAAGGCGGACGTGAAACCGGCTGCCCTGGCCGGGCCGGCTTTCGACCCGGATACTGCCGCCGTGAAATTCCACGATGTGCTTTGCAATCGCAAGCCCCAGCCCGGTTCCCCCCTCCTCGCGCGACCTGGCCGCATCCACCCGGTAGAATCTTTCGAATATTCTCTCGTGGTGCGCCTCCGGGATGCCCATCCCGGTGTCCGCGACCGTGATAGTGACCCCGCTTTTGCCCGCCGGCGCCCCGGTTTCACCGCTCGCGGTCACCGTTATGCTGCCGCCGGTTTCGGTATATTGAATCGCATTGTCCAGGAGGTTTTGCACCACCTGTCGCAAACGCCCGCGGTCGCCGGCGACGGAGGGGAGGGGTGAGGCCGTCTGCAGGGCAAGCCGCAGACCTTTGGTGTCCGCCCTCAGGCGCACGGTGTCGAGGCAAGATTGCAGCAGGTCCTCGACGTCCACCGGGGCAAAATCGAACTCGAGCCTGCCGGCCTCCATTTTGGATAGCACGAGGAGGTCCTCGATCAGGCGCACCATGCGCGCGGCGTGTTTGCTGATCATGGTCAGGAATCGCCGATTGCTCCGCTCATCGTGCAAGGCCCCGTCCAGCAGGGTTTCGGCCGAACCCTGGATGGCCGTGAGGGGAGTTTTCAGCTCGTGCGAGACATTGGCGATGAAGTCGCGGCGGACGCGCTCCAGTCGCCGGATCTCGGTGATATCGTGCACCACGACCACGGCTCCGGATTTCTCCCCCTCATTCCGGCCGGGCCTTATGGGTGCGGCCGCGAGCGCGAAAAACCGGGGCTTCTGCTCTCCGACCGCGACCTCGCCGCGAGCGCCTTCGTCGCTCGAAAGGACCCGCCGGACCACATCGATGAGTCCCGCGGGGACGGCAGCTTCCCCCAGGGCGCGACCTGCACAGCGATCAGCCTCCAGTTTCAGAATCCGACAGAAGGCACTGTTGAAAAACAGCAGCGACTCGTCATGCCCGACAACAGCGATGCCCTGATCCATGCTTTGAAGAATGGCTGCGGAACGGTTTCGCTCGTCGCGCAGCAGCCGGATAGTCTGGCCGAGCCTGCCGGCGGTCTCGTTCAGCGAGGCGGCCAGATCGGTCAATTCGTCGCTCTCCCCGGCGGTCGGGAGCGGTCTGAAGTCCCCGTCGGCCACGCGCCGCGCAAATTCCTTCAGGCGCTCCAGCCGGCTGGAGAATCTCCTGGAGATCAGGATCGTGGCCGTGCCGGCCAGGAGCAGAACGAGAGTGGAGGCTCCCCAGAGCCGCATCCGGATGGCGGATGCAGGTTCCTGGACTTCGGCAAGGGGTTGCGCAAAACGCAGGTAAAGGTCCTGCCCTTCGGCGGTCCGGGTCCGCACGGCCAGGTAGACCATCTCCCGGCCGGCCGTGTCGCTGAACCGGACGGCACGCCCTCGGTCCGAGCGTCCGGCCTCCCGGATCTCCGGTCTGTCGGCATGGTTCGCCATCCTCCGGGGGTCCTCATGCGAGTCGGCAAGTACGCCGCCGTCGGCGCCGACTACGGTGAGCCTCACGCTGCCTCCTCGCAGCCGGGCCGGCAAAGAGGAGAGGGAAGGATCTTCGCCCGCGAGCGCGGTCGGCGGCAGGGTGATCCGTACTATGGACTCCAGCTGGGCGAAAGCCAGGCGGAGGAAGTCGCGCCGGAGCAGCCTGGAGGTGTAGAAATCCACCGCCACGAGCACGAGGAGAAGCAGCGCCATGTAGGCGAAACCGAGCTTCAGAAAAAAGTTAGTTTTCACCGGCTTCGAACATGTAACCGACTCCTCGGACCGTTTTCAGCAGAAACGGATGGGCCGGGTCATCCTCGATTTTCTCGCGCAGCCTGCGGATGTAGACATCGACGCTCCGAGGAGTCACGAATCGGTTGTCACCCCAGACCGAGTCGAGCAACTGGTCCCGGCTGAAGACCCGGCCCGGCCTGGATACGAGAAAATGCAGGAGCCTGAACTCCAAAATGCTCAGCGGCAGGATGTGCTCGCCGCGCGTCACCCGGAAGGCCGTCGGGTCTATTCTCATGCCGGCGGTTTCCACAACCCTGGCGCTGTGGTCGTCGGGCTCCGTCCGGCGGAGCAGCGCCTTCACGCGGGCCACCAGTTCGCGCGGGCTGAAAGGCTTGGTGACGTAGTCGTCGGCGCCGAGTTCGAGACCCAACACCCGGTCGGTCTCCTCGGTCCGTGCCGTGAGAATCAGAATCGGCAGGCGGTTGAGAGTCCGGTCGCGGCGCAGCTCCTTGCATACCTCCAGTCCGGGGAGTCCCGGGAGCATCAGGTCCAGGACCAGGAGGTCGGGCGGCGATTTCCGGACCTGGGCAAGTCCTGTCAGGCCATCACCCACCACCGTGACCTGGAAGCCCTCTCTCTGGAGGTTGTAGCGGACGAGCTCGACGATGTCCTTTTCGTCTTCGATGACGACGATTTTTCTCATGGGGTATCCCCGGCACGCGTCCGGTGCTGTTATTCTCGCCGCCCGCCGCCCGCGCCGCAAGATAATACTGGCCGGGATCCCGCCCTTGACCAGAGTGGCGCCTTCAGGTATCTCATATTGGATCGCTCGGAACGCGAATGATTTTCACAGCCGGATTGATCCGCACGCTGGGCGGTAAAAGGGGTGCCGCCGTGCGCCCCTGCTCTATCAGATGACGGAAGACCTGACCTGGACCCGACCATGACCAACAGCAGTCGCTCGGAGGAAGTCCCCGACGCGAACAGGGGCATCTGCACTTCCTCCCGCCTGAAGCTCCTCGAGTCGACGCTCGATAGCATTGACGAGGCTGTCCTGGTTGTGGACCGCAATGGCCGTACGCTGTTCCTCAACGATGCGGCCCGGGGGTTCGTGGGTCCGGACTTTGAAACCTTGCAGCCGTCAGAATGGACTACGGCGTTAGGTTGCTGCCGTGACGACGAGGTCACCCCGTATTCCACGGAAGAACTGCCCCTGGTCCGGGCCATGCGCGGCGAACATGTCCGGGACGAAGATATGTTCCTCAGGCGTCAGGGCGAAGCCGACGGCCGCTGGCTGCGCGTCAATTGCGCCCCGCTCGTGGGCAGCGACGGCCGGGTGGAGGGCGGAATCCTCAGCTTTCGCGACATTACCGTGCGCAAACGGCAGGGCGAGGTCATGCAGAAGTTCCACCTGGCCGTTCAGAGAAGCACAGACTGCGTCTTCATCACGGACTCGACGGGCAGGATCGAATATGTGAATCCGGCATTTGAGGCGACCACCGGGTACAGCGCGCGGGAGGCCATCGGGCAGGAGCCGCGGATCCTGAAGTCGGGGCTCCACGGCCGCAATCTCTACGAAAAGCTCTGGAGCACCATCCTGTCCGGAAACGTCTACAGCGGCACCATCATCAACCGGAAGAAAAACGGCGAGCTTTTCCACGCGGAGCAGACCATCACCCCGATCCAGAACAGCGGCAGAAGACCAAGTCACTTTGTGACCGTCGTGAGGGACATCACCGAACTGAAAAGGGCGCAGGCGAGAGAGATCGAAATGCGCCTGGCCCAGAAGATCCAGCAGAGCCTTTACCCAAGGGGCGCTCCCGCTATCGAAGGTTTCGACATTGGCGGGGCAGCCTACCCGGCGGATGCCACCGGGGGGGACTATTTTGATTTCATCCCGCTGGCGGACGGCAGAATCTGCATCGCCATCGGGGATGTCAGCGGCCACGGATTCGGCACCGCGCTGCTCATGGCGGAGGCCCGCGCCTACCTGCGCTCCCTGGTGAACACGACGTTTGATTCCGGCGAGATCCTGCGCCGGATCAACGCATTCCTCTGCGCCGACAGCGGGGCGGAGAGGTTTATCACGCTGATGGTGCTGATGCTGGATGGCCGCAAGAGGCGTTACACCTACGCCAGTGCCGGGCATTTGCCGGGTTATCTCCTGGATGCGGAGGGGGAAGTGAAGAGCATCTTCGACTCCACGGGCATGCCCCTCGGGCTGTTCCCGGAATACGAGGTGGAGACCCGCGGAGGGCCGCCGCTGACCCCCGGAGACATGATGTTCTTCATGACCGACGGCGTGAATGAAACCCAGAACATGGCGGAGGAGTTCTTTGACCGGTCACGGGCTCTCGAGGTGGTCAAGCGCTGCCGGCTCCTGCCCGCGGCCGAGATAGCCGAGAGTATCTACGCAGCAGTGCGTGAGTTCGCCGCCAACGGCCCGCAAACGGACGACATTACCGCCGTCATCTGCAAGTGCCTCCCCGGCGAGCAAGCCTGAGCACCAGGCCGCCGGCGTTTCCTTCGCGCATCCCGGCGACGGATGCGGATTCCTGCAATCAACCACCACGACACCGAGATGCCCAGCGCAGCATGGCGGCAATCATAACCCGCAGACAAGGCAGCGCCGGGCCGATGTCGTTGTGTTTTCTTCGCGCGCGGGAAGGATTTTGCGGATTCACAGTACGGAGAAGGCTGCCGGACGATCCTGGCGAAGGAGCCGGATTTTTGGTCTCGGTTGTGATTGACTGCCGCGAAAGAACGGTGATAGGCTTCCGCCTTGTTTGAGACCGTGGACCAGCCGGTCCGCTGCGCAGGAATGGGTGGCGTCCAGCACCGGTCGTCCTGGGAAGAACCGCGCTGTCAAACAAGCGCTTGCTCCCGCGAAACTAGATTCCCGTTCATAATGGGTTTGACGGCGCGGTCCTTCCCAGGACCGCGGAATCGGCGAGCGCACGCCTCCACAGAATCCACCGGCATTGCCTGCAGGGGAATGTCCCGCGGACCTCGTGTCAGCAAACCGGCTGGTACAAACCCTTCAGAAATCATCAAGGAGCGGTTTTCTATGATACTACGCAGATTGTTTCTAGCGAGCCTGTTGACGGTATTCCTGGGCCTGACGCTCAGCGCGCCCGCGCAGGAAATCAGCCTGAGCGGGCAGGTCATCGAACGAACGCTGCCCAACGGATTGAAGGTCCTCATGGTGAAGCGGACCCAGGCGCCGCTCATCCGGTGCATCCTGGCCTACCGGGTCGGATCAGTGAACGAGCGCCCCGGGATCACGGGCATCTCCCACTTTCTCGAGCACATGATGTTCAAGGGGACGCACGTCATGGGAGTCAAGCAGGGCATGCTGGAGAAGGACGTCGACTACGACCGGCAGATCGATGCGATCGTGGAGAAGATCGTCGAGGAGGAGTCCAAGCTCAAGGGGCGGGATGAGGCCCGGATCATCGCGATGCGCAAGCAGGTTTCGGACCTGATCGCAAAGCAGCGGGCCGAAACCATCGTATCGGACGAACTGTGGGGCGCCTATCAGGAGGCCGGCGGGACCGGGATCAACGCCTCGACCGGCCAGGAGATGACGCAATACTACGTCACCCTCCCGAGCAACAAAATCGAGCTCTTCCTGGCGCTCGAAGCGGACCGCATGGTCAATCCGGTTTTCCGCGAATTCTACTCGGAGCGCGACGTCATCGTCGAGGAGCGCCGCATGAGCGAGAACCGCCCGGGATTTTTCTTCCAGGAGCAGCTGATGGCGACCTTCTACGCCGCCAGCCCTTACTCCTGGCAGGTGCTCGGCTGGATGTCGGATGTGAGCCGGATCAGCAAGCAGGAGATGATCGAGTATCACAGGCAGTTCTACCGGCCCGACAACGCCACCCTGGTCATGGCCGGAGACATCGACGTCGACAAGGTGATGGCGCTGGTGACCAAGCACTTCGGCCCGATCCGGCCCAAGGGAAAAGCGCCCCGCGTCCGGACGGAAGAGCCCAGCCCCGAGTATTACAAGCGGACGGTCGGCCCCGACTTCAACCCTCCGTACGTGGAAAAGCGGGTCTATGGGAAGGCGGCGACCAATCCATCCGTGCAGCTCATGTTCCACATCCCGCCCCTGTGGCACGATGACGTGTCGGTGCTTTACATGCTCGGCCGGGTGATGAGCGCGCGGACCGGCAAGATGTACCTCGACCTTGTCCTCCAGAAGGAGCACGCGAACACGATCACGGCCATGGCCTCCAATTCGATGTATGACGGCGCATTTTCACTCCGGGCCACGGCAAAGGAGCGCAACAACGCGGTTGTGGTCCCTCTCGCGGAGCTCGAGAAGGAGCTGTGGGAATACATCGAAGAGACCAAGAAAAATCCGTGCGATGAGAAGGTCCTCGAAAGGGTCAAAAACTCGGTGGAGGCGGAGTACCTGCGCAGCCTCAGCGGCAACGGCATCGTCGGCTCGCTGGCAAGAATGGAGACGGCCTACCGCTGGCAGCACCTCGAGGAGCAGTACAGGCAGCGCATGGCGGTCACGCCGCAGGACCTGATGAATGCTGCGGCGAAATACCTGGTCCGGTCCAACAGCGTGGTCGGGATCCTGGAACGGGACCGGTAGACCTGTGGCGCCTATCCGACGAAAGGACATTGCAATGATGAAAAGATACGTTTCCACATCGTTACTCTTGCTGCTTTGTGTCATGGCTATGGCCGGCGCCATCTCCGGACAGGGTGTCCAGGGGACGCGGCCGGAGAACCTGAAGTATCCGCCGCTGACATTCAAACCTCCCAAGCCGGCCGATTTCCGCACCACGCTGTCCAACGGCCTCGTGGTCTACATCGCCGAGGATCACGAGATTCCGTGGGTGGAGGCCGCGCTCATGATGCGGACCGGCCCATTCCTGGAACCGGCCGACAAGATCGGGCTCGAGCGCATGGTGCCCACCGTGATCAGGAGCGGCGGCTCCGCGGGGATGAACGGGGAGGAGATCAACGAACGCATGGACTTCCTCGCCGGCTCGGTGTCGGCCACGGACCTCTCGATCCACGTCCGGCACGTCGACGAGGGGCTGAAGATCTGGCTCGACATCCTGACGAACCCTGCCTTTCCGGAGGACAAGATCCGGCGCGAGCGGGAAGCGGCCCTGGTGCAGATCCGGAACCGCAATAGAAACGTCACGGCCGTCGGCATGAGGACGTTCAACGAGCTGATCTACGGTGAGAATTCGCCGATTACCGCGCAGCCCACCGAGGCCACGATCAACGGCATCGTGCGGGACGACCTGGCCGCGTGGCACAGGAAGTATTGGGGGCCGAACAATGCCATCCTGACGGTTTCCGGCGGGTTCAAAAAGGCCGAGATGTTGAAGAAGCTCGAGCAGAGCTTCGGCCGGTGGCGGAACGCCGAGACCAAGGTGGTGCCCGCCATTCCAAAGGTGACCCAGGCCGCCAAGGCGGGCGTTTACATGGTCCAGCCGGAAGTCATCCCCAACCAGGGTGTCATCAGGATCGGCCACCTGGGGCTCATGCAGGACGATCCGGACTACCCGGCCGTCGACATCATGAACTACATCCTGGGCGGCGGGTCTTTCTCCTCGCGCATCACCCGGATCGTGCGTTCCGACCAGGGGCTGGCCTACTCGACCGGTTCGAGCTTCACGGGCGGGCTGCTGTATCCGGGCGTGTTTGCCGCCAGCTGCCAGACGAAAAATTCGACCGTGGTCTTCGCCTCGCAGCTCATGCTCAACGAGATCGAGAGAATCCGCACCGAGCCGGTGACGGCGGAAGACCTGAAATTCGCCAAGACGGCGCGGATGAGCGCCTTCCCGTCGATGTTCGCCTCGACGGACATGATCCTCGGCAACTTCGCGCGGCTGGAGTTCAACGGGCGCCCGATGGACTACTACGACACCTACCTGGCGCGGTACGAGAAGGTCACGCTGGCCGACATCCAGAGGGTGGCGCAGAGGTATCTGCGGCCCGACAACCTGGTCATCATGGTAGCCGGCAACATCAAGGAGTGCAGCGCCGGCGCCGACGAGCGCCTGCCCAACCAGGCGGTCATCGAATCCATGGCGCAGAAGTACGGCGGACGCACGATTGAAAGCCTGGCCAAGCGCTTCGGCGACGGGACGGTTCAGATCGTCAAGCTGAAGTAGCAGAACTCGGACCGGAAGCCGCGGCAATAAGAGAGCGCGCCACGGATTGCACGGATTTCACGGAATATCCTGCATTTGTTTGAATTCGTGAGGTTTGTGCAATTCGTGGCAAGGGATGGTGGCGGAGAGGGCGGGATTCGAACCCGCGGTAAGGTTGCCCCTACACACGCTTTCCAAGCGTGCTCCTTCAACCACTCGGACACCTCTCCGTGCAGGATGGCGGATGATTGTAAGCCGGAAGCCGCCGATCTTCAAGCCCCGGGGGAAGGCATCTGCGATTCCGACGAGGGTGGTCACCACAATCCGCCCGCGGGCGATGGCGCGGGCCACTCCGGCACCCACAGCACCGCAACCGATCATTCCGACTCTCAGCATGGAACCACTCGACAGGTTGAGAAGAAATGGCGGGGATTATAACACGAGAGGCGCGACAGGGGACTTGCTGGAGGCGGGCGCCGCGGCACGATGCCGGGGCGCCGGCGGTGAGCGGGTCCGGGGGAACGCTACTGCTTGGTGAAGACCTGTTTGGAAGTCATCTCCCCCATGTCGGTGATGCGCGTGGTCTTGACTGTCAGCGTTTGCCCGTCCTTGGAGAGGGTGAACTCCTCCTTGGTGGAAATGGTCATTTCCCCCAGGGGGGTGGAGATCTTCTGATCGCTGTTGTTGGTGATCTTGCCGCTCTTGAACGTGGCCTTGGATTTGACCTCTCCACGGCCGAGGAAGGCCGGGTTTACGCTTGCCGAGCCGTCCAGCTTCAGTACCTGGGTGTGGGACTGTTCGCGCTCTTCGAGCTTGAAGACGCGGACCACCTGGATCTCCTTCTCGGTGTGCTGGATCTCGAGCGTGATGTCGGCATTCTGCAGATTTCTCAGGCCGGCCATATCGCCGCGCTCTCCAGGTGCGCCGCCACGGGCGCCGGGCACGCCGCCGCCTGCGCCGCCCCTGCCGCCGGGCATGCCACCGCCCATTCCCCCTCTGCCACCGGGAAATCCTCCTCCCGGGCCGCCGCGCAATCCGCCCAAGCCTTCGCCGAGGAGAGGATCGCTCTTGGATTTGTCCAGGACCCACGTGCCGCTGAAATTCACCGTCTGTGCCGCTGCCAGCGCTGCCCCGAGAAACACGGCCACGGCCGCCACACATAGCTTTCTGTTCATAGTCATCCCTCCGTCCAGGCCTGTCCTGCAGATACTAATACGCTCCCCATTCCGGTTGTTACGCAAAACCGCATCTTTATCTCAGCTTGCGGCTGATGCTCATTCCGGTTCCGCTTCCCGGGAGAAGCTCCGTTTTCAGGTCCGGATTTCCCGTGATACTGCGCAGGAACGCGGCCTGGTCGCCACCCCGGGCATTGATGTCATGTGCGACGATGATTCCGCCGGGACGAACCTTGGGCAGAATTGCCGCCAGCAGATCCTCGTAATCCTGCTTGCGGGCATCGAGGAACACGAAATCGAACGGTCCAGCCAGGTCTGGAATCACGCGGGAAGCATTCCCGGGAACCAGGCCGATCCGCTCCTGCAGCCCGGCCCTGCGCAAGATCTCCCGCAGGCTACCGTTCCCGCCTGCAGGCTCGATCGTCTTGAGGTTCCCGCCCGTCTGCTGCAGGGCAAGGCCGAGCCAAAGGGAGGAGCAACCGCCGGAGGTGCTGATTTCCAGGCCCGCCTTCAGGTCGTTCTGCAGGACGATCTCATACAGGAAACGGCCGTCCCGGGGCGGAAGATCCGTCCGGCCCGGCGTGCCATGCAGTGTTTTCAGCATCGCCGCGATGCGGGGATCGGGCAGGCCGTCGTAGGGATCGCGGGGGAGCTGAGGCCGAGCCTGCACCGTGAATGAAACGAGGCTGACGACAACCAGCGGAAGCAGGTGCCGCATTTTCGGGTTTCCCCTTCCCGGTTCAGGGCATTTTCTCCGGCGCGTTCTCTGGCGCCGGACCCACCCTCTCGACGACCACCTTTTTTATCAGGATCGGCGCTATGGGGGCATCGTCCCGGGCCGGGACGCGGGCTATCGCCTTCACCACCTCCAGATCTCCGCACTGCCCGAATATGGTGTGCCGGTCGTCGAGGTAGGGTGTCGGGACCTCCGTGATGAAGAACTGGCTGCCGTTGGTTCCAGGGCCCGCATTGGCCATGGCAAGCCTGCCGGGGATGTTGAACCTGAGGCTGGGGACGAACTCATCCTTGAACGGGAATCCCGGCCCCTCCGGACCGCCCGCTCCCGTGCCCAGGGGATCCCCGCCCTGAATCATGAAGCGGGGGATCACGCGGTGGAAGGTCAGGCCGTCGTAGAATCTCTTTCCCGTCACTTTCTGCTTGGTTCTGGGATCCACGTAGGGCAGCTTTCCGAGGGCCAGCCCCACGATTTTTCCCACCGTGAGCGGGGTTTCCTTTTCGAACAGTCTGCACGAGATGCTGCCGGCGCTGGTTTCGAAAATCAGGTACAGACCGGGCTCCCTCTCGGGCTTCTGTGCCTGCTTCTCCTGCGTCCAGGCGGCGTTCCCGTGAGCGGCCAGACCGAGGGCCGCCAGTACTGCCGCGAATATTGCAAAACGTGGCAACGAGCGCATAGCGTTCCTCCAGGGAAAGGCACAATATAACATGATCCTCGCGAGTTCTCTCCCGCCCCGGCCTCCGTGGGCTTTCTTGCAGGGAACGCAAGCATTCCGGGCCGCGGAAGAATGCGGACAAACGGCGGAGGGGTTGATCTTTTCAGGAACCGCGGCTTCCTGCGCGGAATGCCTCGAGGGTCCAGCGGTCCTGCTCTGCCTCATGGCGGAGGATGTATCGGTTCCCGTCATCGGCGAGCACCTTGAAATAGGCTGCTCCCGGGGAGTACCACTGGTCCTCGACTTCGCGGACTTTGTAGACCTGATCTCCCGCCCTGAATTGTGTGGGCCGCTGGTCGGCGCGATAGCCGGAGTATGTTTCCACACGGATGAAGGTCATCGCTTGCGCATGCGAATCTCGGTGCCGCCTGCCCGGAAGGTCACCTCGTCCATGAGTTGGTTGATGAGATAGATCCCCCTGCCGTGGGTGGCGAATATGTTTTCGCCGACAACCGGGCTCGGGATCGAATCGATATCGAATCCCTCGCCGGAATCGCGCACGATGAGCAGCATGCCGCGGGCGTCGTCGCAGCATGCCGTGAGCTGCACCTTCTTTTCCGGGTCGAGCCGGCAGCCGTGCACGACCGCGTTGGTCAAAGCTTCGCGCAGGCTGGTTTCTATCTCGAATTCCTTGCCTGAGGCGCAGCTCATCATGGACACGATCTTTATCACGCGCTCGATGACGTTGGAGATCGCTTCGATTTCGGCGGCGAAACAGAGATCCAGGCGCACAATCAGACTATCGGTTTCGAATTCGCAGGTCGGTAGATCTTTGTCCGCCATTTGGCCAAATATTATCAGGCGGATGATTCCTTGCATAGCAGTGCAAAGGGGCGTCCGGGAGCCCCAGTCGGCGACGGCTGTGACCGTACCCCTCGGCGGCGAGATGCGCGGGCGGCTCCGGCGGATCGACAAAGTGGAACCTCCCGCGGGGGCGTTTCCGGATCGGGATCCGCGTTTGTCTTCGACCACGCCTCCAACGCGTCGTTCAAGGCGGTGAAGCGGATTTTCAAAGCCGGCGGAATACGCGGGGGGGATTGGCGAAGAGGGGCTGGCGGATTTGAAGCGGCAGTTCAGGCTCGGAGCGCTCGAGCAGGAGATCGGGGAGCTGCTGAAGTCCCCCTGAGACGGCAGGCACGATAGCCACGAGTTTCCGGCGCTTCCTCCAAACCACTAATCCGCAAGATCATTCCCGCGGGGGAGGAGGACTCAAACGGAAACGGCGCCACGGTTCAATCTCTGCGAGCTATGCTTGTCGGTCGGGGCCCAACGGAGCCCGGAGCGGCAGCGACGGGTCGCGTTTCCTGGCTGGGTCACCTGACCGCTCACCGGCGTTCGCGGCTCTGTTTGCCGCGCTTCCGCAAAACGGCCTTCCTCGGTTGCGGCCTCGCTGCGCTGGGATTCGGCAGGGCTCTCTCTGTGGACCTTCGTGGCCTGACGCTCAGCGGGTGCGCTGGGATTCGATGATCTTGCGCAGCATGGCGTCCAGGTCCACCGTGTTCCGGTAGCCCATCAGGCGGCGGGCCTTGCCCGTGTCGGGTACGCGGCGCTTCATGTCTTCGAATCCTTCCTCGTAGGCCCTCTCGTATGGGATGTATTCCAGCGTTGAGGAGCTCCCGGTAAGTGCAATGATCCGCTCTGCCAGGTCCCGGATCGAGATCTCCTCCTCGCCCCCGAGATTGAAGATCTCGCCCACCGCAGCCGGCTCGTCGATCATCGCCATCATCCCCCGGACCACGTCGCTCACATAGGTGAAAGTCCGCGTCTGGCTGCCGTCGCCGAAGATCGTCAGGGGTTCATTCCGCAGCGCCTGGCCCACGAAACGGGGGATGACCATGCCGTAGCGCCCGGTCTGCCGGGGTCCGACGGTGTTGAAGAACCGGGCCACGATCACCGGCAGCTGCTTGGTGCGGTGGTAAGCCAGCGCCATGAATTCGTCCATCGCCTTGGTGGCCGCATAGCTCCATCGGGCCACGGTCGTCGAGCCGTAGACGCGCTCGTCGTCTTCCCTGAGCGGGACGCGCGAGTTGCGGCCGTAGACCTCGGAGGTGGAGGCGATGAAGGTCTTCTTGCGGAATTTATTGGCCAGCTCCAGGACGGTTTCCGTGCCCGCGATGTTGGTGTGAATCGACTTCAGCGGCTCCTCGATGATGAGCCGAACGCCGACCGCCGCCGCCAGGTGAACGACTACGTCGCAGATGCCGGTGAGTTCGATCATGGCTTCGCGATTGAGGATGGTGTCGTTCACGAAGTGGAAGCGGCTGCTCTTCAGCAGCTCGGCGAGGTTGTCCAGGGAGCCGGTGGACAGGTCGTCGATGGCATAGACCTCGTCCCCGCGCTCGATGTAGGCTTCACAAAGGTAGGAACCGATGAAGCCGGCCCCTCCGGTCACGAGGATTCTCAATTCTTCCCTCCTGGGTCAAGCGTGGAATCTATTATCTATCGGCATCGGCGTCAATCCCTTATCAAGGGTGGAAATGAGGGTATAATGTGCCGGTTCGCGCACCGCGGCCGGGAGGAGGGCGCATCTGCGCCGGGCCCGGAGCGCACGGGAAACACGGATCGAAACCATGACCAGACTGCCAGGCTCGGGCAAAACATCGAGGAAGGACTCTCTCCGGTCGAGGCGCTACATCGCCGGCATGATCGGCTTCCTGGTCCTGGCCCTGGTCGCCACCCAGATATTCCTCCACCAGACCTCGGTGGGAAGTCCGCGCTTCGTGCGCGCCACCTTTCTGCTCCTCGGCGCCACGGTTGTCGTCGTCCTGGCGATCCTGATCCTGGCCACCGTCCTGGGGCGGAACCTTATCAAGCTCTACTTCGAAAAGAAGAGCGGCCAGGTGGGCAGCCGGTTCAAGGCCAAGATGGTGCGAATCTTCGTGGCGTTGTCACTCCTGCCGGCGCTCCTGCTCTTTTTCCTCGCCTACGGCCTGATCAATGTCTCTGTGCAGCAATGGTTCAGCGCCCCGGCCGGGCAGCTGCTGGAGAACAGCCGGGCCATCGCCCTGCAGTATTACGAAGAAACGCAGAACCGTGCGCAGCACTTTGCCAGGGTCATCGCCTCGGCCGTATCCTCGGAGGGGGCGCTCGACCCGGAGCGGCACCCGGCACTGCGCGAGAAGCTGGCGGAGTTGACGCTGACCTACGGGATCGACGACGTGCGGATTTTCGACCGGCGGGGCCGGGTAGCCGGCGAGACCGGGAGGCGCATTTCCACCGATTACCACGCCGCGTGGGTGAAGGAACTGGTCGGAAACGCCCTGGCGGGAAGCGATGAATTCAAAGTGGAGCGAGTCTCCCCCAGGGATGCCCTGCAAGAGGTCGTTTGGGCCGCCGCCGCTGTCAGGGATGCCGAGGGGAGGGTCATCGGCGCGGTCCTCACAGAATCCCTGATCCCCAAGAGCGTTTACTTCAAGGCCCACTCGGTCCTGGAAGCCTACAATGTCTACGAGGAACTGCGCAAGCGGGAAGCCGCGCTGCGCTACAACTTCCTTCTGATCCTGGCGCTCGCCACGCTCCTGATCACCTTCGCCTTTCTCTGGTTTGCCATGTACCTGGCAAAACGGATCACGGTGCCGATCCAGGCGCTGGCCGAAGGGGCGGCCGAGGTTGCGGCCGGAAACCTGGACTACCGTGTGGACTGCGACGCGTTCGACGAGCTGGAAAGCCTGGTGGACTCCTTCAACCGGATGACCGCGGAGCTGCAGGAGCACAAGGCCAACATCGAGCAGGCGCAGGGAAGGCTCCAGCAGAGCAACATCGAACTGGACCACCGGCGCCGCTACATCGAGACGATCCTGCAGAACATTGCGACCGGGGTGATCTCCCTGGATGCGAATTACCGGGTGCGCACCATGAACCAGGCTGCGATCCAGATGCTCGGTTGCACCGCGGGCACGGGAGAGCCGACCCTCGAGGAGGTGGTGCAGGGAGAAGCCTGCGATGCGCTGCGGATGCTCCTGCACAAATCGGCCGTTCTCGGCAGGGTGGTGCGCAACATCGAGCTGATCCTTCCCGACCGGACGCTGCATGTCGCCGCCACGGTGACTCCGCTGGTCGACAATGCCGGTGCCCGGACCGGCTGGGTGATGGTGCTCGACGATCTCACGGAGCTCATCCGCATGGAGAAGATGGCCGCCTGGCAGGAGGTGGCCCGGAGGCTCGCGCACGAAATCAAAAATCCGCTCACGCCGATACAGCTTTCGGCGGAACGCATCCTCCACCGGTACCGGCAGCTGCGGCAGCTGCCGGCGGCGCCTGTCGTGCCGGCGGGCGGGGGGGGCGATCCGGATACCTTCGACGGCCTGCTGCGCGAGTGCGTGCAGACCATCATCCAGGAGGCCGGCTCCCTGAAGAAGCTGGTGGACGAGTTCTCGCGGTTTGCACGCCTGCCCCAGCTGCGCCCCGAGGACGCGGACCTGCACTCGCTCCTCGATTCAATCCTGAGCCTATACAACGGGCGGGTGCAGGGCATTGAAATCAGGCGGCACTATGATCATTCCATTCCGCTCCTGCGCCTCGATCCGCAGCAGATGAAGCGTGTGTTCATCAATATCTTCGACAACGCGCTGGAGGCCATGGCGGGTCCCGAGGGCAAAAAGGAGCTGGACATCCGCACAACTCGCGGCGGGGCAGGGGAGTTCGTGCGGATCGAGATCTGCGATACGGGCCGGGGTTTTCCCCGGGAATCGCAGGACAGCCTGTTCCTTCCCTACTTTTCGACCCGCAAGGGGGGGACAGGCCTCGGCCTGGCGATAGTCCGCCAGATTGTGACGGACCACCACGGGCAGGTCCGTGCCGAACCGAATTTCCCCAGGGGCGCCAGGCTGGTGGTGGAGTTGCCGGCGGCAGCCACTTGATCGAGAAACGCTACCGGATACCGGCATGAGCCAGGCTTCCATTCTGATCGTGGATGACGAGAAGGGCGTGCGGCAATCCCTCCAGGGGATCCTCAAGGACGAGGGTTTTGACGCCCACGGGGTTGCCACCGGGGAGGAGTGCCTCGCCCTTCTGATGCGGCGCGAGTTCCCGGTCGTCCTCCTGGACATCTGGCTTCCGGGAGCCGACGGCATGCAGGTGCTCGAACAGATCCGGCGCGCGGCGCCCGCCACCTACGTCATCATGATCTCGGGACACGGCTCAATCGAGACCGCGGTGAAGGCGACCAAGCTGGGGGCGTTCGATTTCGTGGAAAAACCCCTCTCGCTGGAAAAGACCCTCCTGGTCGTAAAGAACGCCCTGCACCAGCGCCAGCTCGAGCAGGAAAACCGGATGCTGCGCCGGCAGATCGAACAGAAGTACGTGATGATCGGCGATTCGGTGCCGATGCAGGCGCTGCGCCAGCAGATCGAGTTTGCCGCTCCCACCAACGGCAGGATCCTGATATGCGGGGAAAACGGCACGGGCAAGGAGCTGGTGGCCCACCTGCTCCACCTCAAGAGCCCGCGCCGCGACCGGCCCTTCGTGGAAATGAACTGCGCCGCCATCCCGGAGGAGCTCATCGAAAGCGAGCTCTTCGGCCACGTAAAGGGCTCCTTCACCGGGGCCACCGAGGACAAGGAAGGCAAGTTCTCCCAGGCGGACGGCGGCACCCTCTTCCTGGATGAAGTCGGCGACATGAGCGCCAAGACCCAGGCCAAGGTCCTGCGGGTTCTCGAAGAGCAGCGTTTCACCCCCGTCGGCGGCAGCTCGCCGATGACGGTGGACGTCCGGGTCATCGCCTCCACCAACAAAGAGCTCGAGCGGGAGATCGACCTGGGCAACTTCCGCGAGGACCTTTACTACCGCCTGAACGTCATCCCCTTCCAGCTGCCGCCGCTGCGCGAGCGCCGGGAAGACATCGCCGTCCTGACGCGCTATTTCCTGGAGGATTTCGCCCGGCAGTACGGCCGGAAGGCGCCCAGCCCCACTAAGCGTGCGCTGGAAGCGCTCGAGAGCTACGCCTGGCCCGGAAACGTCCGCGAGCTGAAGAACATCATGGAGCGCCTGGTGATCATGATGCGCCAGCCGCGGCTGGACCTGTTCGACCTGCCCGACTCGATCCTGAAGCGCACCGTGCTGGCCGGCGGCGAGCCTGCGGAATCCCCGTCGTTGCAGGACGCCCGGCAGAGATTCGAACGCGAGTTCATCCTGCGGAAACTGGCCGAGAACAAGGGGAATGTCAGCCGCACCGCCGAGGTGCTGCAGGTGGAGAGGAGCAACCTCTATCGCAAGATGCGCCAATTGGAAATCCCCTATCACGGTCGCGAGGCCGGGGACGAAGATCCGTCTTGAGCCGTGGAATCACCGGCGCGCCGGTCCCGGCGGCCGGCACGCCGCCGCAAATTAAGTGTCCCGCCCGCTCGCGGTCAGGCCGGGCGGGGCACATTTTTGTTATCGTGACCGCGTTTCATCGGGTGAAACCATGGACCACTCCCTAGGCAAACTTGCGCGGACGGGCTTCGCCCTCATCCTTGCGCTGACCCTCACGGCTTTTCCTGCCGTCGCCCAGCAGCAAATGCCCGAGGACCATCTGCAGCAATCCAAGAACCCGCTGCAGCGGATTTTCTATTCGGACTACCGGGCGCCCCTGATCCGGAGTTTCGAGACGGGCCGGGAAGCCTCGCTCGAATCGATGATCAGGGAAGGGCGGCTCGAGCTTTCGGTGGACGACGCCGTGCGGCTTGCATTGGAGAACAATGTCGACATCAACGTCGAGCGCTACGGTCCGTATTTCGCCCTCTGGGGATTGGAGAAGGGGAGGGGGGTGCTCAATCCCTCCGCCTCCTTCAGCAGCAACGTCAGCCGGATGGTTGCGCCCACCTCCAGCGCCCTCCAGGGCGGGACCACGCTCTTCAACCTCAACAACCTGTACGACGTCACGCTGCGGAAACCCTTCGAGGCGGGCACGGACCTGGACCTGAACTTCAACACGCGCCGCAACCGCACGAACAGTTTTTTCACCAGCCTGAATCCGTCGCTCACCACATCGTGGAGCATTTCGCTCACACAGCACCTGCTTAAGGACGGCGGCCGGATCAGCCGGGGGCGGTTCCTGCGGATTGCGCGCAACAACCGGGAAATATCCGAGGAGGTCTTCGTCGCGCGCGTCACCGACATCGTCAACAGCGTTGTCACCGCCTACTGGGATCTGGTCTTCGGTGAAGAGGACGTGAAGCTGAAGGAGGCCTCGCTCGAGCTGGCGCGGCTGGTCCTGGAGCAGAACAGAATCCAAGCGGAGGTGGGGAGCATGGCGGCTCTGGATGTGGTCCAGGCCGAAGCGGAGGTGGCGAGCCGAAACCAGCAGTGGGTCGTGGCGAAATTCAACCGCAAGATTCAGGAAGACCAGCTGAAGAAGCTCATTTCCTCGCGCCAGGACCCTGGCCGCATCGCGGCGGACATAGCGCCCCTGAGCCGGCCTGCGGCCCCACCGCCCCAGCGCGATGACCTGGGATCCGCAATCGAGAGCGCCCTGGAAAACCGGCCGGAGGTGAAGCAGCAGCGGCTCGAGATCGAAAACCGGAAGATCCAGGTGGACTTCACCAGGAACCAGCTGAAACCGGTGCTCGACATCGTGGCCTCCTACTCGCAGAACGGGCTGGGGGGCGACAGGCTGATCCGGGATACCTCGCAGGGCTTTTTCAATGCGCCCGTGATCGCAGTCCTTCCAGGGGGATTCGGCGACACGCTCGACTCCCTGTTCAGCCAGAAATACCTCGGCTACACGCTGGGCTTCAATTTCCGCGTGCCGCTTGGAAACGATGATGCCCGTGCGAGCAATGCGCAGGCGCAGATCGAGCACCGACAGGCCGAGGAGAGGTACCGCTCGCTGCGGCAGAGGATCGCCCTGGAGGTGCGCCAGGCCTTCGAGCGCATGGAGCTGAACCGGGCAAGCGCCGCAGCGGCGGAAGTGACCGTGCGCTATCAGCAGCAGCGCCTGCAGGGCGAACAGGACAAATACAGCCTCGGCGCCACGACCACGCGGGCAGTCATCGAGGCGCAGCGCGACCTGCAGTCGGCGCAGACAACCCTGCTGCAGGCCAGGATCGAGCTGGTGAAGAGCCGGATCGCCATGGACAAGGCCTTGGGGGAGACGTTTTCGGCGCACGGCATCGAGCTGAAGGAGGCACTGCAGGCGTCTGTGAGATGAGGTTGCCAGGCTCGCCCCCATCGTTCCCGGCCGCGACTGCGGCTGGCGGCACCGCCTCGCCCCTGTTGCCCGCAACCTGCCGGGAGACGGAGCCGCGGGCGATTTCGGGAGGCCCGGCTTCAACAGCAGATCGCGGTCACAGGCCGTCTTTGTCAGTTGGGATCGCAGGAGGAACCATGGTCATATTTTTCATGGCTCTCTTGATGGCGGGCCTTTCCGCCCCAGCCGCGGCCGAATCGGCCTGCAAACAGTGCCACTCGGTGAACTTTGCCAGGGCGGAGCTGGAGAAGGGCGACCTGTCGATCAAGGCGGCCGACCGCCTGATGGCAGAGGCCGGCCAGACCGTGGCGGCCCTGTACAAGGATGGGCTGCTCGCCAAGCCGCAGAGCTACGCCTACCCGTTCCCTGACCTGCTCACGTTTCACGATGCGCCGACGGTCATAGAGCAGAAGCTCTTCGTCATGTTCCTGGAGCACCGGATGCGCACCTTCCAGGGGACTTTCCACGCCGGCCCCGACTATGCCATGTGGTATGGGTGGAGCGAAATGCAGCGGAGCCTGACGGAGATCAAGAGCCTCGCCGCCGAACTGAGGCGCAGCCACAAAGCGAACTGAAACCGTCTTGCCCGGGCTCCCCGGCAGAAGTCCGGCTTGAAATTGCAGTTGCCGCGGATTATCACATTGGCGAGGAAATCCGCGGTGCAGCATGCCGCGCACACAACAGCGGGAGCCTCATGGGCCGGGAGATAACGGTAATCGGAGGAGGATTGGCGGGTGTGGAGGCCGCATGGCAGGCAGCCCGGCGCGGATTGCCGGTGCGGCTGTTCGAAATGCGCCCCGGCGTGCGCACTCCGGCGCACCAGAGCGGCCAGCTCGCCGAACTGGTCTGCAGCAACTCCCTGAAGTCCGACCTGCCCGGCACCGCACCATACCTTCTGAAGGAGGAACTGCGGCGGCTGGGGAGCCTGCTCATCGGCATCGCGGATGAGGTCCGCGTGCCGGCGGGGCACGCTCTGGCGGTCGACCGGGAGACCTTTTCGCAGAGGGTGA
Organism: Acidobacteriota bacterium; assembly: GCA_037444305.1. Taxonomy (GTDB): domain Bacteria; phylum Acidobacteriota; class UBA6911; order UBA6911; family UBA6911; genus JBBIMP01. Next base: position 7,938 of record JBBIMP010000043.1, on the reverse strand, counting down.
CTGAGGCCATCCTGGCGGAGCCGGGCATCCGGGTCGTCAGGGAGGAAGTGAAGGAAATCCCGCCGGAGGGAGCCGTCGTGGTGGCTTCGGGTCCGCTCACCTCCCCATCGCTGTCGGAGGCCATCGCCCGGTATTTCGGTTCCGGCCACCTGTATTTCTACGACGCCATCTCCCCGATCGTGGACGCCACGACGCTGGACCGGCAAAAGCTTTTTTCCGCCTCGCGTTACGGCAAAGGCGGTGACGACTATCTGAACTCGCCGATGGACCGGGACGAATACCTCCGCTTCTACGAAGCGCTCACGAAGGCGGAGGCCGTGCCGCCGCGGGAATTCGAAGACCCTGTCTTCTTCGAAGGATGCCTGCCGGTGGAGGAACTGGCCCGTCGGGGGGTGGACACGCTGCGGTTCGGGCCGATGAAGCCCGTCGGCCTGGCCGACCCGCGCACGGGACGGAGGCCCTATGCGGCTGTGCAGCTCCGCCTGGAGAACCGGATGGCCGACAGCTACAACATGGTCGGGTTCCAGAACCACCTGAAATTTCCAGAGCAGAAACGCGTTTTCCGGCTCATCCCGGGCCTCGAACAGGCCGAGTTCCTGCGCTTCGGGCAGATCCACAGAAACACCTACATCCGCGCGCCGGGCCTGCTCGAACCCACGCTTTCCGCGCAGAAACGTCCCGGGCTCTTTTTTGCCGGCCAGATCTGCGGCGTGGAAGGATACGTGGAATCGATCGCGACCGGCCTTCTGGCGGGACTGAATGCCTCCCGGCTGGCCATGGGAAAAGCGCCTGTCGTCGCCCCGAGGGATACCGCCTGCGGCAGCCTGCAGCATTTCATCGCTTTTTCGGAACCGGGATCGTTCCAGCCCGCGAACATAAGCTTCGGCCTGCTGCCTGAGGCTTCGGAGTCGCTCGGCAGAAGGATCCGCGACCGCAAGGAGCGGCACAGGGCCCAGGTGGCGCACGCGCTCGATGAATTGAATCGCTGGATGTCAGCCCTGGAGGATTAGCGTGGGTTAGAGACAATCCGTAGGATCTTTAGCACGGCCGTTCTCGGTGCGTCTCCGCGCTTTCCCGTGAACCTCCGTGGAACGCTTTTTTCAATAGCATGAAGCCATGAGCAAAACCACGACCCTTCCTTCTGTTTGCCCGCTGGACTGCCCCGACCGCTGCAGCCTCGATGTGGACGTGCGCGGCGAAATGGTGACGGAGATTCGCGGGAGCCGGCTTCATTCCTTGACCGGCGGATTCATCTGCTCGAAGGTGGCGGGATTCGCCGGGCGGCTGTACGGAACGGACCGGCTGTTGCGGCCGCTGCGGAGATCCGGGCCCAGGGGATCGGGCCGATTCGATCCGATCCCTTGGGAGGAGGCGATTGCAGAGATCGCTTCCAGGCTCCGGTCGATTGTGGATGAGTACGGAGGGGAGGCGATTCTTCCCGTTTTCTATGGCGGATCGAACGGCCTGATGACCCAGGGATTGGTCGACGAGCACCTGTTTCGCAGACTGGGCGCGTCCAGGCTGGCAAGAACGGTCTGTGCAGCCTCGACTACCGCCGCCGGTAGGGCCCTTTATGGGGGAATGCCCGGGGTGGCGTTCGAGGACTATCCCGAGGCCCGGTTCATCCTGATCTGGGGGGCGAATCCCGCGGCAAGCAACATCCACCTGGTGCCCTGGCTGAAAAAGGCAAAGCGCAGGGGCGCGAAGATCGCGGCGGTGGATCCACGCCGCGTGCTGGGGGACGAGCTCGTCGATCACCGCCTCCAGCCGTGGCCCGGCACCGATGTCGTGATCGCGCTGGCGATGATCCGCCACCTGGACGAAGCAGGCCTGGCGGATCGCGATTTCCTCGCCCGGCACACAGAAGGCTGGGAAGAGCTGCGGGAGTGCGCCCGCGCCCATACGCTCGATAAAGCCGCGGCGGCGGCGCGGGTGCGGCCGGGCGACATTGCGCGGATGGCGGAAGCCTATGCGGAAGCGGACCCCGCCCTCATCCGTTGCGGGTGGGGCCTGGAAAGAAACCGGAATGGTCTTGCGGGCGTAGCCGCCGTGCTCGCGCTGCCGGCGGTGGCCGGCAAATTCGGCCGCCGGGGAGGGGGATACTCGCTGAGCAGCGGCGGCGCCTACCGGGTGGACGGAAACCACCTTTCAGCGGCCAGGGAGCAAGATAGCAGGATTATCAACATGAACCAGCTTGGGAGGGTTCTCACCGGGGACTGCGATCCCCCCATCAAGGCGCTCTTCGTCTACAACTGCAATCCGCTGATCACTCTGCCCGACCAGAACCGGATCCTGCAAGGGCTGCGGCGGGACGACCTATTCACCGTGGTGTTCGACCAGGTGATGACCGATACGGCAGGCTATGCCGACGTGGTCCTGCCCGCGACGACGTTTCTGGAGCACACCGAACTCAGCAAGAGCTACGGCGGCTACGCGGTGCAGCTGGGCGAACCGGTGGTGGCGCCGCGCGGCGAGGCCAGGCCGAACGCCGAAGTCTTTCATCTGATCGGACGGGCACTGGGATTTTCCGACTGCCTTTTCGCCGAGAGCCCGGAGGACCTGCTGCAGCGCGCGACCGGCGCGCTCAAGGGCCGCTTTGAGGCAATTCTGTCTCCGGAACTGCTGCGGAGCCGGAGAATTGTCCACTGCGACTTACCGGGCCGACGGCCGGAACAGTTCGTCAACGTGTTTCCGGACACGGACGAGCGCAGGATCCGGCTCTTCAGCCGGGAACTGGGGCCGGAACCCTACCGATACACCGATTATTCCGCGTCGCCGGAATATCCGCTGGCTCTGATCTCGCCCGCCAGCTCGAAAAGCATCAGCTCGACCCTGGCGGAAATCCGCCCAAAGCCGGTGCGCGTGAGCATGAATCCGGCGGACGCGCGGCAGAGGGGATTGGCCGACGGCGACAGGGTGAGGGTTTTCAACGAGCTGGGCGAGGTGCACTGCATTTTGCGGTTGGATGACAGACTGCGCGAGGGCGTTGCCAGCCTCCCCAAGGGCTTCTGGTTCCGGTCCTCCCTGAACGGTTCAGGAGGCAATGCCCTGGTGCCGGACAGCCTGACGCCGGTGTCGGGCGGAGCGTGCTTCAATGATGCCCGCGTGGAGGTCGAGGGGATCGAATGAGCGGAACGGACGCCGCGGAAACAATGCTGGACGGATGGATTGCGCGCTTCCTCGACTACCTGCGCTATCAGAAGAACCTGTCCGCGCACACTTTGCGCAACTACGCTTCCGACCTGCGGCAATTTCGCGAGTGGTTGACGACGACGCCCGCAGGTGACGAGCGGCCGGAGCCGAGGCTGGAACAGATCGACAATCTGACGATCCGCGAATTTCTCGGCGTGCTGCATCAGAAGCGCCTGCGCAAATCCTCCGTTGCCCGCAAGCTTGCGGCGATCCGGTCCTTCATGAAGTACCTGTCGCGGCAGGGCGCGATCCCCGCCAATCCCGCGAAACTGGTCAGCTCTCCCAGGCTGGAGAAGAAGCTGCCCGAACACCTGGGCCTCGATGCGGTGACGGCGCTGGTGGAGACGCCTGACGCCGGCACTGTGCTGGGCAAGCGGGACCGGGCGATTCTCGAACTTCTCTACGCCGCCGGATTGCGGGCCGGGGAGCTGGTGGGGCTCGATGAGAGGGACCTGGACATGGCCGGCGGGGTTGTGAGGGTTCTGGGCAAGGGCCGGAAGGAGCGGATCGTGCCGTTCGGTTCGAAAGCGCGCGAGGCGCTGGAGGATTATCTGGATGCGCGACGCGAACTTGCGAGGAGGCAGCGGGGGAAGGTGGAAACCGGTGCGCTGTTCCTCAACTTCCGCGGCGGGCGGCTGACGACGCGCAGCGTGCAGAAGATCGTGGACAAGCACGTAGCCGGACTGTCGCAGCGGCTGAAGGTGCACCCGCATACCCTGCGGCACACCTTTGCCACCCACATGCTTTCGGCGGGGGCCGACCTCCGGGCCATCCAGGAGATGCTGGGCCACGAGAGCCTGTCCACGACGCAGAAGTACACGCACTTATCCGTCGAGCAGCTCCTGCGCGTCTACCGCGACTGCCACCCCCGCGCAAAGAAGCCGTAAGCGCAGGAACCCGCCAGGGTTCGCCCTCGAGGTAATCATTGCCGGGAGCGAGGAAGGTAAAGCCCTTTAGAATCAATAGGTGGTGGACCTTTACCGGATGCAGGTCCAGGAAGCGGATGCCGGCTTGAAACTCCAGTGGCACGTGTTGGAGAAGCGCCAGAGCTGGCAGCAGCCCTGTTCGTGGATCACTCACATTCTAAAGTTGTCCAGGTATGCGCGTATTCCCTTTAGCACCAGACCGGACAGAGAGACAACAGGAGAGAGCTATGAGCAGAGTGCCGACAGCGCGGAAGAATCGACGGTTCATGATCTGGATGGCCTTGGGAGGGCTTCTGGCCGCAGGGGTTGGCGCGAATGCGTTTCTCGACGACCGACAGCCGATCGTCGGCCATGCCCCGGAAGGCGGCCCGGCTATGGCCTTGCCCACGGTGAACGCGAACCCCGCAGAACTGGTTAGCGGCATCAGCGCCCGGAAAGCAATGGACGGCCTGGATGTTCCCCGGGCCGGGTTTCAGGATTCGGCGGCGAAAATGCGCGGCCCCGCTATTCTGACGGTTCCCGCGCACTCTGCCGATTTTCCCGCACCGCCTTCTGCACCCGCTTCATGGCCCAAACCGGCGGAGGGAGGACCGGCGCTGTCCCAGTCCCAAATGAAGACGATTTATACCGGTTTACCCTTGAACTTCGAAGCCAATGAGGGGCAGGCTGGACCGGGCGTTGAATTCCTGGCCCGCGGCAAAGGCTACACGCTACTGCTGAAGGGGGGCGAGGCCACCCTGGCCTTGCGGAGTCGTGATGAGGATGGGGCCGCGCCCGTCAGCCTGCTGCGCGTGGGACTTTCAGGCGCCAACGCTGCCGTGTCCGGGACAGGAATGGACCCGCTGCCCGGAAAAGTAAGCTATTTTGGACATCCTCGGGAGGCGTTTCGACATTCTGACTTACCGCAAGGGGCGCTTCCGCAAGATCTCCAAGAAGCGATTCATTCTCCGAAAGGCCAGGCTGGAAGGCCGGCGGGTGGAGTATCTGCTGCATGATCGGGCGGTCCGGTTCCTGAAAGGGAAGCTCCGACTGCGACAGGTGACCCGTTTGACGGAGACCGGGCGCCAGACCGCGGTCCTGACCAGCCGCTGGGATCTGCGCGACATCGTCGTCGCTTAGGGGCCGCCGCAAAATAAGCAGACAGTCGTTAACCTGCTCGAAGCCGATCCGCGCGCGCTTCCCAGCCGGGTGGAGCTGCGGCCGTCAGAACCCGGAAAGTGAACGAACAGCCGATCGGGAGCGTGCGCGAACAACATCCGGCATGGTCCGGCGACAGGATGATGCCGCGCCCCTGTTCACGACGGCTTTTTTACCCCGATGACGCCACATGCAACGCGGCCGCCCGCATTGCCGGTCGGCTGTGAGGCGAGATCATCTTCGCCGGCATGCACGATGACGCCGCGACCGACGATGGATTCGGGTCCGCTGAAGGTCAGTCTGGCGTCGATCCAATCCAGGCGCGCCCTTCCATCCTGGCCCGCTTCGAGATTCCCGAGGTCGCCGACATGGCGCTCGGCGTCCAGGGGTCCGGCATGCGGTTTGCCGGTTGGATTGAAATGTCCTCCTGCAGATGTGCCGTCCGGCGCGCTGCAGTCGCCGAACTCGTGAATATGAAAACCATGCCTTCCGGGCGTCAGGCCCTCCACCTCCGCCACGATTCTGACTCCGGATTCGACCTGTGTGAAGATGATCGTGCCGAGTGCGGTGCTCCCCTGTGTTGGGCGCAGGATGGCAATGGCCGCAGCCGGGCCTGCCGCAGTGGTGTGCGTGGTCTCCATGTGAGTCGGCTGCTGGGCGCATCCGGCTGCGGCGAGCGCGATGAGCGCAGACAGGCCGACGGCCGGCCATGTGGCGGTGTTTGACATATTGCCTCCATTTCTCCCATCCGGAAGCGACACTGGGGCATGTGTGCGCCGATGAATATGCGCCTTGTCCTTTCCATGCCGGCCGGCGAATGCTCCCGTGCGATTGAGATCGAGTTCCCGATATTCCTGTATTCGGGAATAGTACCTCAATTCCGTGGAAGGCGTGGTTTCTGCTCCCTGGGCACGGCGCTTTTGTAGGCAAATCCGCGGGTCTGTTCGCTGAATTCGGCCCTGGCCTTCTCGACGATTTCCGGCGTCAGAAGAACTTCAATCCCGGCTGCAGCGAAGGTCCTGGCGGCGGCGTGCATCCCCTTGAAACCGATCGACGAACCCGAACAGGTCACGACGGCCCAGCTGTGTCCGGGAGAACCGAGCGGCCAGCAGGCGGTGCTCAATGTTGCGGTGGGAGTGATCCAGCTGACGTCGGCCACGTCTGTGGATCCGCCGCCCATGAATCCCTTCGGCTCCTCCAGGGACTTGATCTTTGTACTCAGGCCCTCTTCCTTTTTGCCCAGCGTTTTCTGGATCTCCCGGGCAAGCGCCTGCTCTTCCTCGGTGAATGCAGGCGTGCCGGCAAACTCGAAGTTCCGGTGCAGCAGGCGGGCGACTTCGCGGTTCACGAGTTTGTTGTAAACGCCTGTTATCAGGTAGACCTCGTGGCGGGTGCCGCTCATGAGGGCGGCGCCCTCGGCAATTTTCAGGACGCGCCCGTAGACCTCTTCAACCTCTTCGCGGTCCTTGCCCCGGACGTAGTACCAGACCTTCGCATGGTCGGGCACCACATTGGGCGCCTTGCCGGCCTCTGGAATCACATAGTGAATCCTCACGGTCGGCCGAACGTGTTCCCTGAGGTAGTTGACGCCGATATTCATCAGTTCGACGCCGTCCAGAGCGCTTCTCCCCTCCCATGGGTCTCCGCCGGAGTGGGAGGTTTTTCCGGAAAAGGTCACCTCGAAATTGTTTAGAGCATTGCTGGTCTGCAGGCTCACCTGATTTTCGTTGCCCGGGTGCCAGTCGAAGCAGAGGTCCAGATCGTCGAATAGCCCGTCCTTCGCCATGTAGACCTTTCCGACGACAACCTCCTCTGCGGGGGTACCGAAGAACCTGACGGTGCCCTTCAAGGAGTGTCTTGCCATCACTTCCTTGATGGCGATGGCCCCGGCGGCGCTTGCGACACCGTAGAGGTTGTGGCCGCAGCCGTGACCCGGATCTCCAGCGGTGACGGCTTCCTTTGCGGGCGCACCGGCCTTCTGCGACAGGCCCGGCAGAGCGTCGAATTCTCCAAGTATGCCGATGACCGGTTTGCCGGAGCCATAGGTGGCGACGAAAGCGGTCGGCATTCCCGACACGCCGCGCTCGATCGAAAATCCGTTGCGCTCCAGGTAGCCGGCGAGCGCCTCGGCGGACTTGTGTTCGAGCAGGGCCGTTTCGGCATACTGCCAGATGCGGCCGGCGATAGAGTTCATCTCTTCTTTGTTGTTTTCGATCCAGGCAACGGCCTGCTTTCTTAACTGGTTCAGGTCCCGGTTCTGGCTCTCGGCGGTACCGCCGATGAGGAAGGTGACCAGGAGAACGATGATCGGCATGTGCTTGGCTTTAGGCATTCTGAAACCTCCGGATTGATGGGCGTCATTATAGGGCAGGGCTGACATGGCGTGCCGGACTTTGTTTCGATATGCTGCTTTTTGAAACATGGTCGCCGCCGGGAACACAATCCTGGTGACGGCGCCGGGCAGGCTTTCGAGCTTCGGACCGGACGGTCCGGTGCGGGGCGGTGAGCTTCGTGCAGCGCTTCGGATCCGCACTCAACCTCAACGTCCACTTCCACACCCTGGCGCTGGATGGCGTCTATGCCGAGGATAAGCAAGGCCGCATCCGTTTTCATCGGGCGCCGCCGCCTTCGGATGCCGAGGTGGCCCGGGTGGCCGGTCGCATTCACCGCCGTGTCGGCAGCC
>JBBIMP010000042.1:0-43624 GCA_037444305.1 Acidobacteriota bacterium | reverse complement strand
TGTAATTGTCGCTGATCACCTGGGTTATCAGGCTGTTATCCGCCGAAAGGACCTCTATAGCGCTCAGGTGCAGAGTACGTTCCGACAAGGCAAATTCCGTGCGCCGTGTGCAGAAAACCAAAAGCGGCTCCCCCTGGAAAATCAATGACATAGGAGGGTGTGTATTATGAAACCCTTGCGCTGTCCGGCGTCCGGGACATGCGTGCACAAAGCAGCCAAAAAGTCTAGCGCGGGGAAGATGCGGGCCGGCGAGGGCCCGGCATCACCGCACCGCTGCTGTTTGCGGCCATAGTAGATGACTTGGCCGGGTTCAGGGCGATAGCGCAGACGTTCCAGGGCAATCGGCGGATGGACCAGGTAGCGGGCCAGGCGCCGGCGGGCCTCGTGGTCGTCAGTATCGATCCGCCCGCCTTGATAGACGGAGAAGCCCGGATGCCTCCAATTCCGCATGACCTCGACCAGGCGGGGGGAGATCTTTTTCCGCGCCAGGAGCGCCTTGACGAGTTTGTGGCGGAACCGCTCCATAATCTGGACCGGATCGGGGCAAGGGATGGGGACCAACGAGCCATCCGCGGAAACCAGGCCCTCGGTGACCAAACTGTGAAGATGAGGGTGAAACCTGGTGGGATCATCTCCGTAGCTTTGCAGGGACGCGATCATGCCCGGGAGGGAGCGGCAATCCTGGGCGGCATCCTGGAATAGCTCCTTGACCGATGCGTAAAAGCACTGGCTCAACAGGCCGAGCAGCTTGCGGTCGTACTTGAAGCAGAGGCGCAGCAATTTGGGGATGGTCACGACGTATTGGCGGACGGGCAGATCGCCCAGGACCTCCTCATCGACGCAAAACCCCCCGCGCCAGGTTCCCGGACCGTCCGTCTATGAACTACCGCCTACTTGGAAACAAAAAGTACTTACGGGCCACAAACCTGTGGTTCAATTTATCTGAGCAGGGGCGGGTCAATTTTGCGGAGCGCTATAGCGCCAGATGCGCCAGCGCAGCCGCAGCGGGGTCGGCGGGCCCCAAAAACGCCCCGCGGCATCCCCCCGCGGGGCTTACGCAACCCCGCCGCAAGGACACGATGAATTACTGAGGGGAACAGCGATCTCTACTTTCCATCCGGAACTTGCCGTCTTTTGACTTTGTCATAGAAACTATCAAGGACCGCAAGCCATTGCTCCACCTTGAGAGGGATTCTGTGACGTGATGCCGGCTCAAAACCCTCGCGATCCTGAACATTCGCTAAAAGGACGGATCTCTGCAACTCTGACGGCTTAACCTCGCGATAGTCCGCCGGAACGTCAAACAAGTCAGATTGTGGGTCACCAAGCGTTACGCGCGATGTCTTTTTCTCGAAGATGTCAGTAGTTGCTCCACTAGAGTCGCGCCAATAAGCTATATGTTGAAGCTCAAAGCAATTGAGCTGAGGCGAGAGCCAATAGTTATCCTCGAACGAAGTGCCATCGCGGCGCATTTCGATGGGAGCCTGATAGTGATAGGCATGAAAACCTCCTATTACCTCTTCACCAATCAATGAATAAGCTCCTTCCGGCCTTGAGGCGGGGGGGCGACACATCGAATCCAGCTTATTACGCATGCGAAGGCGTTTTTGAAGATACGAAAAGTCTTGGGTTGATTTTAGTTTCAGCCGATCAGATAGGGACACTTCCTTTCTTTCAGGTAGATTTACAATTTTCCTCATTCCATTATATTCACCAACGGTACCGTAAGAGGTTGCTCCGTCCTGGCGTATAGCCCAGTACTTGCTTCTCGTGAAGGATTTTCCGGTTAACAAACTTGTGGAAGACTCAGTGAATTCGGCCGTAAAAGGCATCGGGCGCCATTGAGCTTGCGAGATTGAGTACCTTACGGCAGAGTAAGCGAGGATCAGGCAGGCGATGCTTATAGCTCCCCACTTTGCGATTGCGGTTCTGCGCTCGACAGTGACTATCATGTTGAACTCCTCTAATATGCCTCAAACCAGCATGTTATTCCTGAACATGGGCATACATCCCACAAAAAACCAAAAGGCACACATACCTCTGAAGTGTACCCCAACGGAATCTCGCAAAACCAAGTTGACAATAAACCCCTTAGGCTGCAGCTTTGAGTTGCGCAAACATAGTAAGGTGGCCCGGGAATTGTGCATCCATACTCGTCGCAGTCACAATCCGCGCGCAGGGAGGGGCTGTTGCCCCAACTGCATGCTCCAGTCGGGTAGTCAAAACAACTGGCTCCCGTCCCGCGCGGCATTGAGATTATGAATAGGAGTACAAGCGCGGCGCATGTTCCCGTCTTCCCTATGCACAGGCCATCTGAGATTGTGCGGTTCATACCTGCCTGCAAGAAGATACTCCCTACATTGTGGGGGCCTACTAGCCGAGTTGACCTTGCGTACCACATAGTCATCTTCATGTCAATCAAATATCTCCGATCCGATCACTCAAGACGTTGCCTTGAGATTCACGGAGATCCGCAGTAAACAGGCGACCTCTGCCCCGCGTTGAACACCTGCAGTTTCAGACTGTAGAGTCGGCGGGAGGCGCGGTACCTGAAGGAAGGTCGGAGGCGACAACGCGAATGCGCATTCGCCCACGCGCTCACCGAGGCCTTCCATAGGCTCGTCTCCTCCACGCCGCTCATCGAACCGGACGTGCGGATTTCCCGCATCCAGCTCTCGGACGGATTTCATTCGGGACATTCGACCGCAGGAGGCTCCGGATCTCGACGATGCCGAGGTCACGCTGCATCTCGACGTAGCCGAACCGCGCTGTCCCGCTGGGCAGTTTGTGCCTCCTTCTCAGGAAGTTCCTCGCACGTGCCGCAACGTGAATGTCCACGTTGCGAAACGACGGATAGGCGGTGTCGTAGGCGAAGTAGGCCGCCCATCCCGTGAGATACTGGTTGAGCTCTTGACAGATGTCCTTCCAGCGCTCTGTGCGACCGCGCCAGAGGATTTCGCTCACCCGCTGTCGGACCTTCTCCATTGCCTTCTTCGACGGTCGGGCGCCCAGATAGCGGGTTCGCGTCGGCCGATACACCAACGGGCCGAACTCGTATCCCAGGAAGCGAATAATAGGCAAATGTTTTCTCCTGCTGGTGAGATCATACGACGGATCGGTGATGCATCGCTGAAGGAGCGCCTTGACGAGTTTGTGGCGGAACAGCTCCATAATCTGGACCGGATCGGGGCAAGGGATGGGGATCAACGAGCCATCCGCGGAAACCAGGCCCTCGGTGACCAAACTGTGAAGATGAGGGTGAAACCTGGTGGAATCATCTGCGTAGCTTTGCAGGGACGCGATCATACCCGGGATGGAGCGGCAATCCTGTGCGTTTCGCGGCCGATAGACCCCCTGCGGATGACATTCCACATAGGATCTAACCGCCTGCCGGACTCATGTGCCAATCTTATGTTCCGGACGGGCTGAATTTGAAGACATCGCCGTCCCCTCCGGCACGCGTTGTACCACGATTGCCGGCTACAGCGTTCATGCCGCAGCCATACAGCGTGGACTCTGCACGGAGTAATTGCGTAGATCAACCATTTGACGCCAGGGGATATCGGAATGGCTGCTGATGATTTCATCGGGGATATGATTTGCCGCTTCCCCGATGACGGTGAGGTTGTGGATGACGGCGTCCACGATTTCCTCGTCGTTTTCGAAGGCGTCAAAATCGACGTCGGAAATGTAGCGTCGGATTTTGGCGATCGCATCGAGGATGTCCTGGATGCGGAAAACCCAATTTCTAGGCGGCATAAACGGCTTCCCGCAGAATGCTATCTCTCAACGCCGGCTTGATGCCGTCTCGCAGCACCAGATCCACCCGCGGCACTCCGAGAATGCTCTCCAGGTAATGCTGGGTCCTGGACAGGTGAAACAGTCCAACGGGTCGGTCGTCAAACTCGACGAGCAGATCCACGTCGCTTGCCGCCGTGGCCTCATCGCGCACGAGTGAGCCGAACAGAGCCAGGGACCTGATACCAAACTCCCCGGCCAGCTTTTCCCGATGTTCTGCGAGGATTTTCAGGATGCAGTCGCGGTTCATTTCATTCTCCAGCAGCAAACCTCGGCCCTGCCGGCCCTTTCGAGGACGGCTTCGGGAAATCGGATCATCAACTCCTGCTCCTTGCGCGGGAGCAGACGGATCTGTTCCAGGCACTGTACCGGCTGGCGTGCCGGGCCTGGTCTTGTGCCGCCGACTCCGGCTGCGACAAGCTCCTGCTCTTGCGCAAAGCCGACAGACGCAGAACGAAGGGAGGCGCGTCTTTGGAAAGAGGGCATCTTGCCAGGGCATCCAGATTATGGCAATCCCTAGCTGCTTCCATTTTGTGCTTGCCCCCTTGTTATATATATACCTATCAAGCTAGTTCAGAATTATCAATCGGCTTTTTCCTGTGTTCTGGGCTGGACAGGCTGATCGCTGACGACTGCAACCATTCCCTTCCTTCTGATACCAGAACGCAGGGACTGAAAGCACCGGCGAATATGCATTCCTCCGGCTTGCAGCCTCGCCCAACGGCTGCTTGCCGGCAAGCCCCGGTGACAAGGGCGTGCGGGCGCCGGCGTCCATGGGCCACGAGGACGAGCACCTCGATTCTTCATGCGTTTTTGGTCGCTGTTACAGTGACTCGTTTTGGGAGGGCAAAAAACGGCGCATTGTAACCGGGTTGATCTTGTGGTTTCTCGGCTATTGCATGCCCACGCTCGGGTTCATGGTCATGGATCTGTTTCCGATGAACCTGCTGCTGATTTTCATGGTGTGGGGCGTATTCGAAATACCGCTCGCTACCCTGGTCGGCGCCTGGCTGTACAATGAACCCCGGAGGCCGCCCCGGCATCAATAGACATGGACCGGTGGGTATGGTGTGGCATACCGCCTGAATCCAGGAGGGCATCCGACAGGAGGGCGGCCTCAATCGGAAAGGGAGCTCCCGCAATGCGAAGCGGCTGCACATTCATCCTGGCAGTGCTGGGATTCACTGCCGGCCTCGGAGCCGGCCAGTCGCCCGCCCCTGTCCCTCCCGCGGCCGCGTCACCCGATATCCTGAGGGTTGCCCAGGGCGATAGGCTTCTGCTGGAACTCGAGACCTCCCTCCACACGCGCACGGCGAAAATGGGGGATTCCATCGCCTTTCGCACCCTGCAGGACGTGCGCGCGGACCACGGTGTGGCCATCCCCCGCGGGAGCCTCGTCCGCGGGCAGGTGACACGGGCGAAGCGCCCCGGGCGGATTGCCGGCAAGGGGGAGCTTCGGCTGCGGCTGGATGACGTGCGGCTCGCCGACGGGACCACCTCGCACCTGAAAGCCACCATCGTCCGTGTCGGCCTGACGCAGCTCGAGCAGGGCAAGGACGATGCCCCGAAGATCGAAGGCGAAGGCGGAAGCGGCGGAGACGCGGGAGCCGTGCTCTCGGGAGGGGTGCAGGGAGCCACGATCGGCGTCATGACGGCGGGCGGCAAGGGGGCCATCTACGGAGGGGCCATCGGGGCCGGCGTGGGGCTCGCGGGGATCCTGCTGCGGCGCGGTCCCGACATCGACCTGCCGCGCGGCACCTGCTTTGAAGCACGCTTCGACCAGCCCTTCGAAATTGCCTCCGATGCGGCCCGGCGCGCCGTGGAACTGGCGCGGGCCGAGGCCCCCGCGACCAGTGAATTGCGCATCCCCGAGGTGGAAGACGCGACGGATCCCGAGCGGCCGGTGCTGCGCCGGCGAAAAGCGGATGCAGCCGAGGCGCCAGTCGAGACGGTGAAAATCGAGCCGCCGCCCGCCGCGGCGGAGCCCGTCACGAATCCTGCGCCCCCGGCTGCAGCTGAGCCCGCCACGGAGAATCCTGACGCCTTCAAGGTGAGCATCGCCGTCCGGCTCGTGCAGGTCGACGCCCTGGTGCGCGACCGCGCGGGGCGCCCGATGGACAAGCTGCGGCGCGAGGATTTCCTGCTCTTCGAGGACGGCGCTGAACAGCCTATCTCCGCATTCTCTCGCGGCGAACTTCCGCTGGCGGTGGCGCTGGTCATCGACCGCAGCGGCAGCGTCCAGCCCTTCATGGACGAGATCCGGCGCGCCGCCTACCGCGCGCTGCTGCAGCTCAAGCCGGGCGACGAAGTCTGCCTGTTCTCCTTCGCCGGCGACGTCGACCGCCTGGAGGACCTGACCGCCGACCGGCAGCGCATCGCCGACCGGATCGCCACGATCCGTGCCGGCGGCGGCACCAACATCCTGGATGCCATCCACAATTCCGTGAGCTACCTCGGCATGGTGGCGCCCGACCGGCGACGGGCGGTGATCCTGGTCTCGGACAACCAGGGGACCACGCGTGCCCGGGCGAACGAGGGCCAGACCATTAGGCTGGCGGTGGAGACCGAGACCGTGGTCTACAGCGTGAAGACGCGCGGCGCAAGCGTGCCGTCGACCATGCGCCTGCCGAATCTGATTACGGGCACCGGCTCGGTGCGGAAGATCACCGGCGAAACCGGCGGCGAGGTCATCGAGGTGGCAACCACCGGTTCGCTCGATGCGGCCCTGGCGGCGGTCGTGGCCCGGCTCAAGCTCCGCTACACGCTCGGCTACAACCCTGCCAACGTCTCGCCCGGAACCTACCGCAGGATCGAGGTGCGGCTGGCGGGCCACTTCGGCCGGCCCGGGATCGACTACACGGTCCACTCCCGCTCCGGCTACTACTACCCGGACGCGAACCGCTGACCGGTTCGCACGTTCAAGCGACCCGATCGAACAACGCTATCCGGCTGCGAAGGAAAGCTGCATTGAAGGGGCGTGGTCGGGCAGCGGGGTCAGGCGAGGCGACCCGTCGCTGCCGCTCCGGGCTCCGTGGGCTGTGGCGCCCCCAGCCATGTTGGTGGCTGAGGCAAGCGGAGCCGCGAACGGCAGTGAGCGGTCGGGTTACCCAATCAAGCCACATGATCCGTCGCTATCGCTCCGGGCTCCGTGGGCTGTGGCGCCCCCAGCCATGTTGGTGGCTGAGGCAAGCGGAGCCGCGAACGGCAGTGAGCGGTCGGGTCGCACAATCAGGCAGCCTGGCCCGTCAACGGATGAGCGCCAGCTGTGGAAGGAAATCGAAATGCCGGTCGCGGGAATACAGGAGAAGGTCATGCTGCAGAACCAGAGACGCGAGCCAGATGTCGTTGGTCGGGATGGGGGTGCCCTGTGCGCGCAGTTGAGCGAAGACACGCGCATAGTGCTGGGTGGTGTCCTCGTCCGGAAAGAGAAGGCCCACGCGCGGCCGGTTCAGGAAGTGAATGAGAACGCTTTCGTTTTTTCGGGAGCGGTCTCCGCACAGGAAACCGGCGTGCAGTTCGGCCAGGGTAACAAATGGCAGGAAGATTTTGTCCGCGCGCGCCAACTGCTCGACGGCCTCGGGCAATCCAGCGCAGAAATCGCGGTAGCGGTTCGTGTCAATCGCGACTCTCACTTCCACAACTCCGGATCTACGGAATCCATCTCCTGGATCGCCCGGTCGAACTCCGGGTCGTGAACCCAGGATCCCGCCAGGTCATCAAGGTCGGAATGGCGGATATCACTTTCAGCTACGCCAAGCCCTTTGCGCAAGGCCTCCAGCAATGTCGCATTCAGCGATTTGCCCTCTTTGCGCGCAAGCCTGCGCGCACACCTGTCCAGGTCTTCCGAAACCCCTCGGATCGTGTACTGTATTCTGCTCATGCCTACATTGTATGCATAATATGCCTGCACAGCAAAGTAATTATTAGGCGGTCGTCGCCTCAAGATTCCTTTTCAACGAAAGAGAGTTTCACTGTGTATATAGTGATGGGAAGCGAAGCGGGGAAGACGAGGCCATGCCGGCAGAGGTGGCGGTGCTGACTGCGATCGACGGGGAACGGGCGGATGCAAAGGAGCGCGGCCTGGCCCTTGATCAGGATCTGCTTACGCGCGCCAAGGCAGGCGATGCGGAAGCATTCGAGGCCCTCATTGTCCGCTATCAACGGCAGGTCCTGGGGACGGCCCTGCGGCTGGCGGGCAACCCGGATGATGCCTGCGACTGCGCCCAGGAGGTGTTCCTCAGGTTTTACAGATACATCCACACCCTGCAGGCCGGGCGCGCAATCTCCACCTGGCTTTACCGCGTGACGGTCAACGTCTGCTGCGATCTGGGGAAGCGCCGGCGCAATAAGCGGGAGGTATCGCTGGAACAGAAGCAGGCAAAAGATGGCTTCGATCCGCCCGCCGGGCAGGATGTCCAGGAAGATTTTAGTCTCCGGGAAGAGCGCCGCATCCTGCAGGCAGCCTTGTCCACTCTGCCAAAGAAGGCGCGCGCGGCGATTGTGCTCCGGGATTTCCAGGGACTGGAAACGCGGGAAGTGGCCAAGATTCTGGGCGTTTCGGAAGTGACCGTGCGCAGTCACATCAGCCTGGCGCGGATTCGGATCAAGAAATACCGTGATCGAGACTGTGGGAGGCAGGCATGAGCTGCAGCCAATTCGAAAAATCCATCGCGCTGTGTGCGGGAAGCGATCTGCCGAGAGAAGATGAATTGCGGCTGGAGCTGCACCTGGCGGACTGCTCTCGCTGCCGGCGGTTCGCCGCCGAATTGCGTGAGAGCCAGGACGCTTTCCTGCGCTGGCGTTCTGAACAGCCCGCGGATCACCTCCTGGAAAAAGTGCGCAGGGGAGTTCTGAGTCAGATTGCACATGACAATAAGCGGATCCATTCGCAGCTGCGAATGCAGATTCCGTTTTTCAATCAGAGGGTGAGATTCGCCCTCGGCACTGCGGCCGCATGCCTGCTGTTCGCTATCCTGTGGACTGTCTGGTCGAAAATGACGTCCGAACGGGAAGCGGAAATCGGAAAGCACGAACCGGCGGCTGCTGCCGGAGTTCCGGATGATGCCGTCATCGCAATGAAGTCGCCTGTTCACGATCCCGTCGAGCAGACCCATGAAGCGGCGCCTGTCAGGCGCCCGGCTTTGCGGGCGGCAGTCAGTTCTCCCGCTGCGGAGCCCGCACAACCGACGGCACAAGCGCAGGTAGCGGAAAGCGAAGTGGCGCCACCCTCGCCGCCCTTGCGCATCGAACTCCAGACCGCGGATCCGAATGTCCGGATTATCTGGTTTGTTCCGCAACCGCCGAAGGAGAAGGCGTCAACCGGCCCCGTGGGCGGTGAGGAACCGGGCGCCGAGACGCAGGCGATCCCGGCTGCACGCCACGGATCGATTGTTTCCGGCCGAAGTCACGGCCCCAAGGAGGTTACCGATGAGAAGCTCTAGGATCGTTTTCTTTCTCTTATTCTTTGCAATCCTGGCAACCGGACCGGTTGCCGCGCAACAGACAGCTCAACAGTCCAAAGAGGCTGTCGCGCCCGGCCCAAAGCTGGAGGGACGGGTTTTCGAACTCGAACACGCCTCGGCGCGGGCGCTGCTGCCAATCCTGCAGCCGCTTACAAGCGGAGTGCCGGGCGCCATGCTGACCGGCAGCGATGAGGCGAGGGCTATCAGCGTCCGAGACCTTCCGGAAAATCTGGATGCCATTTCTGTAGCCATCAGTTCACTGGATCGGCCCGCGTCAGAGGCGCCTCCTGTTGCCCTGGAGGTCCGGATCAGTCTGATAGCGGCCTCGCAGGATGCGCCGGAGAGCAGTCCTGCATTCCCACCGTCACTGGCTCCCGTGGTGGAGCAGTTGCGCCGGACGATGAACTTCAAACACTATCGGTACATAACCACCTTGAGCCAGCGCGCGGTGGATTACGGCCCGGTGGGGGCATCGGGGCCGACTGCGAACATTTTTCCCATGAAGGGCGTCAACAAGCCGGCCTTTTACGAATACAGGTTGCAGAATCTTCGCCTGCTGGGTACCGGCGCGGAAGCCACCATCCGCGTGGGCGCTTTCGAGTTCATCGCCAGCCTTCCGGTAGTAACCAACCTGTCGGCCTTCAAGGTTGGCGTGGCCTCACCATCGATCGAATATCAAAAGCTCTCGATGCAGACCGGGCTTTCGCTGCGCGAGGGCGAGCAGGTGGTGGTCGGCACCACAGGCATCGATGAAGGGGACAAGGCCCTAATTGTCGTCATTTCGATCTCTCGGGCCAAGATGTAGACCGGGTGGTAGGGAATCCTGAGAGGTGATTCAGGGACAGGGCAAAAACAACCGGAAAAATGCTTGATTGGCCACAGATTACACAGATTCGTGCAATTCGTGGCTGCCTCGTTTCTCCTGCTCCTCCATAAATACACCGGGCTGGCGAATGAGGATTAGAGGATTTCCACTTGTCCCTCGAGGGTGCAGCGGCGATCGGACAGAAGGTCGGTGACGGACACGGTGATCCTGTACTTGCCCGGCCGCAGCCTGTCAAGCGGTATGGCTTTGGCCACGGCCAGGCTGCGCCCTTCGACAATGCGCGTTTCCAACTCGCTCCCGAACCGGATTGATTCGCCGTCCTGATCCTCTAGCGCGTAGGCGATCTCGATCGACGGCGCCTGATTCGCCTGGTCCAGCTCGAAATCGTAGACCTCGAAGTACAGCCCCAGGCGGTGGCTGCGCGGGAAGGCCGCCTTCAGGTTGGGGATGACCTTCAGCGGGCCGAGGACGAACTCCTCCCCCCGGCTCTTCTCGGGCGCGGGCTGGATCACGTCGGCGTAGATGAGCGAGCTGGTGTTCAGACCCGTGTCGCTGACCTGGGGGATCCAGACGGTGGTGTTCCGGACGCCGAGCTTGCCGGAAATGGCATCTTTGAGCGCGACTTCCAGCTTGTACCGTCCCGGGGGGAGGGGGATGACGCGCTGGTGGTAGGTGTGCCGCTTCAGGTGCTCGGTCAGCGGGAGCTGGCCGGTCTCCGACAGAAACTGCTCATCGAACTGGTAGACGGTTCCGCCCGCAAGGCTCGTCACGGCTGCGTACAGCTGCAGCTCGGACTGGTAGAAGCCCTCCTTGCCGATGTACTGCAGCTTGTTGTTGGGCACGCGCACGGTCAGGGGGACGGCGTAGGATTCGGCGCTGATCCGGACAAAAGCGGTGGTCAGCTCGAAGGGGACCTCGTCGAAGCCGACGCTGGCCCGGACCTCCTCGCGCAGCTTTGCGAACTGCAGCGGGGGCGGCGCCTGGATCCTGGCCCAGACGCGCGCCCGCTCGAAGGGGACCTCCTTTGCGCGGTCCCAGATCCGCTGCCGCGGCAGCTCGCCGCGCCGCCAGTAGAAGACATCCTTGCGGTTGGCGTCCGTGGTCAGCGTGTAGAGCCCCGTGCCGGCCCGGTCGGTGAACTCGATGGAAACGTCCTGCCCGATGCCGTCGATGTAGTTGTACTCCCAGATTTCGAAGGGGAAGGTTGTTATGGTGTCGCCCCCCTGGTTGGCCGGCTTCTGGTAGCGCCCCCCCATCGGGTAGGCGTCCCTCCGGTCGGGCGGTCCGTAGAGGACGTAAACCCTGCCCCGATCGGTGAGCCAGCCGGGCATGCCGGCGCGGAAGTGCTCGTTCGCGTAGGCGATCCGGCGGTAGAACTCCTCGCGGAACTCATTTTCCGGAGTTGCGGGATCAGGGTCGCGCCGCCGCCAGAACTCCTCGATGAAGCGTTCCCGTTCTTCGGGGGTTGTCAGCCGCTCGTAGACCGACCGTTCCTCCTCGGTGATCAGATACCGGACCTCGCCTTTGATCCAATCGGCCGCAGCCTCTCTTTGTTGCTGCCTGGCCTGGGCGCCGGGCGCCGAGGCGAGCAGAATGACAGCATAAAGAACGAGGTGGCCGGTCATGGAGAGGACTCTAACATAGTGCAGCTGCAATCGAGGAAAGCGTTATTAAAGATACGCAGCAAACGGAAGCCGCGAACGCCAGTGAGCGGTCGGGCGGCCCAATCAAGCTACACAACCCGTCGCTATCGCTCCGGGCTCCGTGGGCTCACGGCCGGCAAGCAGAGAAGGCAGCGAATGTGGCATTCAACCGTCCCCGCGGAACTTGTCCGCCCGTGGAAGATCCTGTAGGTCGGTAGTAAAGGGCCCGGATTCCAGCGAATCCGGGCCCTTTACACACGCCCCGACGGGATCAGAACATGAAACGGAAGCCCAGCTGCGCCTGGTAGGGCGCCGCGAAGATCAGCCCGTAGGTGGTCGTCGGCATCCCCAGTGTCGAAAGGAAGTTGCTGGCGGTGTTGGACGACTGGAACCGGTTGCCGAAATTCATCCGGTTGGTCAGGTTGAACGACTCGAAGAACAGGCCGATCCTCATGCCCTCCCGGATGCGGTCCAGGCTGATGAACTTGGTGACCCGGAGGTCGGACCAGAAGAAACTCCCCGATACCCTCTTGCCATCCAGGTCGTGGCCGCCACGATAGCTGTTGACCTTCACAGTCGAGGGGCAGGTGCGGCCATTGGGAGCCAAAGTTCCGGGAATGCAGAGATCGTTGGTGATCCCATCCCTGTTGGTATCGGTTCCCGAAGTGAGCGTGTAAGGGCGCGCGGATGCGAGTTGGATGATCGGCGCCACCTGGATGCCCCAAGGCAGGTCAATGATGCCCGACCAGACGAGGCGATGACGCTCATCGCGCACCGTGTGTCCGAACTCCTGCGCATGGAACAGATCGAACTGATCCACGCGCGCCGTGGCGGCGAACTCTCCGGAGGATCCGGCCCAGCCCAGCGATTCTGACAGGGTGTAGGACACCTGGAAGGAGAATCCGCGCGACAGCCGTTTGCGGATCTGGATATTAAGACCGTCGTAGCGGGAGCGGTTAACCGAGGCTTCGGCGACGATATCGCCAAGCCGGTTGCGAGGCAGTCCGGCGGTTGCAAAGGCGTCTTCAAGCACCCGTGGATTGGTGCCATCGGCGCGCACTCGCCGCGGATTCAGGCGGAGGCGGCGGGACTCATGCGTGTTTAGAACATGGGTGTAGTCCACCTCCAATACATAGTTGTTGTCGATCTGGTGGGCGAAGCCGATGTTGAAGTGCTGAGACATCGGGCTGGCGTAGTTGGGATCGATGATGCGCCCCATCGTCCCGTTGGGGACCTCGGTGGGCGATTGCGGCGCCGGCGGTATCGGGTCGCCCAGCTTGAAGGTCGCCAGATCCCCTCTGCCGACGGAGCTGTTGGCAAGCGAAAGCAATGTCCCGTAGATCACGGGATTGGCCATCTGGATGGAGAACAGCGGGATGTTGAGGAATACCTGATCGTAGTACAGCCCGTAGCCTCCGCGGATGACCGTTCTTCCTTCTCCAGTGAAGTCATAGGCGAAGCCGATCCGCGGAGAGAAGTTGTTGGCATCGTCCTCGGGCAGCTTGTCGCCGGAGACCCAGCCGTCGGTGATGGGATTCTTGATTTGCTTCAGAATCAGGTAGGTGCGGTTCTTGTTCTGGGTCGATCCCCCCACCAGGTTGTAGTCGCGGTCATAGCGCAGGCCCATGTTCAGTGTCAGCTTTCTGCCGATCTTCCAGTCGTTCTGGACAAACCAGGCGAACATGTGCGCCGCGCCCGGCAGCGTAAAGTCCGGGTTTCCGCTTGCCGCCGAGATCCCCGACAGCATGCCCGGTGTGGCGAAACCCTGCGGGTAGAGGGTCTTGTTGGTGAGAATGGTCGAGGGGCTGTGGAAGAAGGTGATTGAGGGAACCGGATTGAAGCGGAAGAAGCCCCCCAGCAGCGGCTGATAGACGTAATCCACGCCGAACTTAAAGCCGTGGGCGCCCCGGTTCCAGTTGATCGTGTTCTTGACCTGCCACTTCTTCTGCACCGATCCCTGGGGGATGTTGGTGTCGGTTCCCAGCCGGATGCCCGGGAAGTTGACGATGACGGGAGTCAGCTGGTCGGTGTCCTTCAGGTTGTTCCAGTAAGAATACCCGGCGACGAACTGGTTCACGACCGTGGGCGAGACGATCGAGTTCCAGACCAGGGAAATCAGCTCGTTGCGGTTGGTGCTGAAGTCGGTGGTTGTCAGGTCGTTGGGCCCGCGGTCGTTTTCGGTCCGGTCCCGGTTGCGGTTCCAGGAGAGGTAGGCGTTGTTGTCGGCGTTGATTGTCCAGTCCAGCCGGGCCGTGAGCAGGTTGCTGGTGTAGGGTTGGGGCACCTGGCTCGCGGGCTTTGCGGTGAAACCGTAGAAGCTGATGTTGTTCGTCTTCAGCAGTTCCACCTCCTGTCGGGTCGTGGAGGGGATGATGGTGAACTGCTCCTCCTGCAGCCGCTCGAAGGTGAAGAAGAAGAACAGCTTGTCCTTCGCCACCGGCCCCCCGACGGACCCGCCGAACTGCTCGCGTGAGAAGTCCGGCTTCCGCCCCCCAGCCTTTTTCGTGAAGTAGTCGCTGGTGTTCAGCGAGCGGTCGCGGAAGAAGGCGAAGAAGGACCCCCGGGCGGTGTTCGAACCCGATTTGGTCACGATGGACAGCAGCCCGCCCTGCGAGCGCCCGTCGGCCGCGGAAAACCGCTGCGTTTTGAGGGCGAATTCCTGCACGCCCTCGAGTGTGATGTTCTGCACGTAGCCGCCGACCGTGTTGTCCTTGTTGTCGATCCCGTCGATGGTGGTGTTGATGTTGCGGCCTCCCCCGCCGGCGATCGACACGGCGCCGATCCGGCTCTTGGTGGGATCCCATGAACTCACGGGCCTGGCCCCCGGAATCATGATGGCCAGGGAGGAGAAGGTCCGTCCGTTGAGCGGCAGGTTCGCCACCTCGCGGCCCTCGACCACCCCGCCGACGTCGGTTTTGGTCGTCTCCACCAGCGGGGCGATCGTGCTGACCGTGACGGTCTCCGTGGTCCCCGCCGGTCTCAGAATGAAATTGACGTCGGTGGTGCGCCCCACGTTGACGATGACCTCGCCGACCTCCGCGGTGGTGAATCCGGCCATTTCGCAGTGGGCTTTGTAAGTCCCGGGGAGCAGCGCCGGGAGCCGGAAGCGGCCGGCGTCATCGGACGACACGGCCCGCTCCAGCCCCGTTGCGAGGCTCTTGAAGGTGACGATCGCCCCCGGGACCACGGCGCCCGTCTGGTCCGTGACCGTTCCCTGGATGGCGCCGTCGGCGCCGCCCTGCGCCAAAACCACGGGCGCGGCCAGCAAATACAATGCAAGAAGACAAGCCAGACTTGAAAGCCTTGACATACAGTCTCCTATTCGATTCAGTTGTAAATCTTCGAAAAACCCGAAACCCGGCGCCCGGTTCGTTCCATTGGCACCGAACGCCGTTGCTTGGGCGCGATTTTAGGCAGAGCCGATGGGGGATGCAATCAAATTCGAAATATCTTTAATCCTTGTAAGAAACGAGCAGCCGGGGCCGCTCCGACCGGGCCGCCGCGGGCTGCTCTGACGGCTCTTCGATCAGCAGCGCCTGCCGGATCGATTCGTTTTCGGAGCGCAGCAGGCGCCGGCATAGGCCGAGGACGCGGCCGTGGAATGCGCGGTAGAGAGCCGCGAATTCGGTTTTGTCGCCGGCGCGGAGCCGGTGCGTATCCACCAGCGTTTCTTCCGTCGTCAGGCCGCCCATAATAGTGCTACGAACGGGCGCGGACAAAATTGCGAACATCGGAGGGATGGCGGTGCGTGAGGGCGGGGGCGCAACATTCAGTCCAGCTTCGCATCGGGCCCTCCGTTCCGCCCGGCGCAGGGACAAGGAAATCTGCCCAGCACCAAGATGGTGGACTGTCCAGGCCGCACTGCCCCAAAGCATCCGCTCCTATCCGCCGGGAGCATTAAATTCCGAAACACAACCTGCGGTTGCGTGCGTAATGACAGTTTTGGACTACCGGAACGGGCGGCTTCTTGCGCGCCGCACGCCCGGCGATTTTTCAGTTCTCTTTGCCCATCCGGAGAATCTCAAAATGAAGATAACGCAGCCCATCGGCAAGGCCGTGCTCGCGGCCGCGATCGTCCTGTCGCTGTCCTGGACCCCCATGTCGGGGCAGACCGTGAACCTTTCGGAGGAGAAGTACCTGCAGCCCCCGGCAGAAATCCTCGAAATGGTCACGGCGCCGCGGCATCTCAACACCACGCTCAGCAACCTCGGTCCGGACAAGGAGAACTTCCTCGTCACCCGCGGAGAAGGGATGCCCACGCTGGCGCAGTACTCGAAGCCCTACGTGAACCTCGGGGAGACCGCCTTCGACTACCTGGCCAACCGCGCGCGGCAGTTCGCCATCCGCCGCGACGCCGCGCTGGAGCTGCTCAACTACAAGACCGGCGCGAAACTGGAAATCCGCGCCCCCCAGGGAGCCTGGCTCAGCTCGCCGGCCTGGTCGCCCGACGGGACCCGGATTGCCTATTTTGTCCACACCGACGACGCCACGAACATCTTCGTGGCAGGGATCAAGGACGGCAAGGGGCGCAAGGTTTCCCCTTCGCCCATCCTGGCCACCCTCGTGACCTCTATCGAGTGGACCGCCGACGGAAAGAGCATCCTGACCGTGATCCCGCCGCCCGGGCGGAAGCCGATGCCCGCAATCAGCCAGACCCCGACTTCGCCCGAAATCAAAATCAGCTCCGGCAGGGCGGCCGCGACGCGCACGTACCGGTTCCTGATGCACACCCCCGCGGACAAGGAGATGCTCGAGTGGCTCGCCACCGGACAGCTCTTCGTCATCGACGTCCAGACGGCCACAGGCAAAAGCATCGGCGCACCGGACATGTGGCGGAGTCTCGATCTCTCGCCCGACGGCCGGTACTTCCGCGCCACCACGATGCTGAAGCCGTTCTCCTACAACGTACCGCTCGGCGAGTTCGGCACGCTCGACGCGGTCTACGACATGACCGGCAAGAAGCTGGCCGACCTCAGCAGGCGCGAGCTGCGCGAGGGGACAGTGATGCGGAACGCCCCCGCGCCCGCCCCCGGCACGACTCCCGGACAGCGCCCCGCCGGCGGGTTCGGCGCCGGCGGCCGCGGCGGCCGGCCCGACGACAAGCGCAGCTTCTCCTGGCGGCCCGACGGACAGGGGCTCAGCTACCTGCAGCTGGAACCGCAGCCAAGAGGAGCCGCGCAGGCAGAGGAGCCTCAGCAGGAAACTCCCTCGAACGAGCCCGCGGCCAAGCGCAAGGACCGGGTGATGCAGTGGCTCCCGCCGTTCGACAACAACAGCAGCAAGCTGATCTACGAAAACGAGGACCGGATCGGCAGCCTGACCTACTCGCCGGACGCACAGACGCTCTTCATGAGCGAAACCGTCTCGGGCGACAGCCACCTGTTCGCCGTGAAGCTGGACGACCCGGGAACGAAGCGCACGATCTACAAGCACAAGACGAGCGACATGTACACCGACCCCGGCTCGCTCATGACCCGCTGCGCCTTCGGCTGCGCCTCCGAGGCGCGGCGCGGAATGGCCGGCGGCGACGGTGTGACCGTGGCGCGGATGGCCTCCGACGGGCAGAGCATCTACCTGAGCGGGACGCGGTACGCCAAGAATCCGCTCGAAGAAGCCCCGCGGCCATTCGTCAACAAGGTGAATTTCGTGACGGGCGAAAACACCAAGGTTTTCGAAAGCCCGGCCGATGTCTACGAAACCGTCAACACCGTGGCCGACGATGACCTGACGCTGATTTTCACGACGCGCGAGTCCCGGACGGCGAATCCCGACTCCTACGTGCGCGACATGCGCACCGGCGAGCTCCGCAAGCTCACCGCCAATGTCGACCACAACGAGCCGGTAAGCCGGGCCATCCGGAAGCGGCTCCAGGTGGAGCGCGTGGACGGGATCAAGTTCTGGCTCGAGATAACCCTCCCGGCGGACTACACGGAGGGGACCAAACTGCCGGCGCTCTTCTGGTTCTACCCGCGCGAGTACGCCGACCAGAAGGCCTACGACCAGTCCTTCGCGCGCTACAACAGGAACAGCTTCCCCCGCACCGGCACCCGCTCGATGGCGATCTTCACGCTGCGCGGCTACGCCGTGGTCGAGCCCGACTGTCCGATCATCGGCCCGCAGGGGCAGATGAACAACAACTACGTCCAGGACCTGCGGAACAACCTCTGGGCGGTGATCGACGCGCTCGACAAGCAGGGGTACATCGACCGCGACCGGCTGGGGATCGGCGGGCACAGTTACGGGGCCTTCTCCACGGTCAACGCGCTGGCGCACACGCCGTTCTTCAAGGCCGGGATCGCGGGGAACGGCAACTACAACCGCACGCTCACGCCGTTCACCTTCCAGAGCGAGCGGCGCTGGCTCTGGGACGCGCGCGAGGTCTACCTGGGGATGTCGCCGTTCCTGTACGCCAACCAGATCAACGGCGCGCTGCTGATGTACCACGGGCAGGACGACGCCAACAACGGCACCGACCCGATCAACTCGGACCGGCTGTTCCACGCGCTGAACGGGCTGGGGAAGACGGCGGCGCTGTACAGCTACCCGTTCGAGGACCACGGCCCGCTGATGCGCGAGACGCTGCTCGACATGTGGGCGCGCTGGGACGGCTGGCTGGACAAGTACGTCAAGAACCACGGTAAGACGCCGCCGCGGCCCGCGGTGACGACCAACTCACAGCCGGAGTTCTAAGTATCCCTGGGGTGGAAATAAATTGCGATGAACCGCAATTGGGGGCACGGTCTTTCTGAGGTAAGCAGGCGGCTGGCTTCCTCGAGCAGCTCCATGAGGGCGCTGGTTTTCCCGTAGCCAAGATCCTGGACCAGGATGAGGTAGTATCGAAGGGCTGACCCAGCTGTTCGATCGCATCATCGATCGGAGCCGCAATGTGGGCAGACCCGACCTGCTGGTTACCTTCTTCGGCACCAAGGACTACCGCAGCCAGCGCGGCAAACTGCAAACCAAAATCATCGATCAATGAAAAGCAGCGACGACGGCTGACTCAGGTTCGAAGATAATCAAGCGACCTGTCCTCCAACATCCGCCGCCGGGGGAACCCTGCCCAGGCCTGCCGGTTCCTTGTACTCCATGGCCGAATTGAAGTCCTCCCGGTAGATTCTATTACGCTGGAAGCGGGACTAGGGCCTGCTGAATTCGCCGGGCACGGCTTTCCGGCACCTCTTCGGTGGATGCACAGCGACCTGCGGAGACCTCTCCTGGCCGGCAGGCCTGGAGGCAACGCGACTCGCGCCGGGCGATGAACTCGGTGAGTGCCCTCGTCATCTTCGCCTTCTTGGCTTTCTCGCCGCCGACCCGGTGACATACAGGGAATAATGCCTTGCATATTAGGAAGACATTCGTCTAATTTGCAAGGCATGTGGAAGAGGCTCGCGCAAGAGCGACTGGTCGTATTGTGGGAGCAGTTTCCGGCCGTGTTAATTCTCGGTGCCCGTCAGGTGGGCAAGACCACCTTGGCGTTGCAGACTTTTCCCAAGCTGCCCTACTGCGACCTCGAGGAGCCGAATCTGCGGCAGTTGTTTACCGATGATCCGACATTCCTGCTCAAGCGACACAACCCGTCGCTGGCGCTCCGGGCTCCGGTGAGCGTCGAACGACAAGCACACCGGTTCACGAAGAAAGCTCGAGTACTATGAGCCACGGCGCCCCGGGCTCGCGCTTCCAGATCCTGAGGTAGTGAACGTTGCCCGCGTCATCCCTGCCGAAGGTGTAGCCGAGATCCCCCGCCGGAGAGACCTCCGCGCGCAGCGGGTGCCACCCCGGGCGACTCTCAGGCAATCCCCCCAGGAAAGAGGCCTTCCCCAGCCGCGGCGCCTCGCCATTGCGCAGCATCCGCGCGCCCGCGGCAATGTGGTTTCCCGGCGTGTCGCCGGATGAGGCCGCCCGGTCCGCTTCCGTCAGCGCCAGGACCGCTTCCTGGCCGGAGACCGCGCCGATCTTGCCCTCCGTCTCGGCCGGGAATGACGAAGCCTGCCATGCCGCCGGCGGCATTTCCGGCGCCGGATGGGATACACCCATGTCCAGGATCACTCTCCAGGAACCGTCGGCCTGTTTTCGCCAGATGGAAACGTAGTTGCCGTGGCGGACCGCGGGATCCTGCACTCCCTCCGCGCGGTACTCGTACGGGCCGGTGGTGTAGCCCAGCCTGCCGTCCCGGGATATGTCGGCCTGCGACGGGTACCAGGAGAGCAGGGCATCGGTCGGCTGCGCGGCGCGGAACCATTCTCTTCCGTCCACCGGGTTCGGCCGGAAGAGCACAGACTCCTCGGCCAGGTATTCGAGGAAGGCCTCGCGCATCCCCTTTTCCCCGGCGGCGCGGGCAAACGAAAGCTCCGCCTGGACGAGCGATTCGAGTTCAGCCGCGAGGTCCAATTCGGGCGCCCTGGCGCAGCCGGCGGAGAGCACGGCCGG
The DNA here is from genome assembly GCA_037444305.1 of Acidobacteriota bacterium. Taxonomy (GTDB): domain Bacteria; phylum Acidobacteriota; class UBA6911; order UBA6911; family UBA6911; genus JBBIMP01. The sequence continues at coordinate 23,468 of JBBIMP010000042.1, read as the reverse complement.
CAACAGGCAAACAGCAAGCAGAGCGGCGTGGAATCTGTGGCGCATGCGGCCTCCAGATATCCATCGCCCTGGAGCACACACGTCACGCAAAAAAGCGCACCGCCAGGGCGCAAGGACGCAAAGAGAATAGAGTTCGGAATCCTTATAACACGGATGAGCTGGGATCGATGAAGAGGGAATCGACGATGCCGACGATTACGGAGATCACGCAGGCGTCGGGATTGCCCAGCGCCTGGCGGGCGCCGTTGCCCTCGCGGTTGACCAGGACCGTGTCGCCGATCCCGGCCTGCGTGTTGTCCAGCGCGATGAAGTCCTCGTCCGGCGGCTCGTTCTCCAGGCCGAGCGGCTGTACGACCAGCAGCCGCCGGTTTTTGTAATCGCGGTGGCTGATGGTGGTGACAATGGTTCCGACGACTTTGCCGAGGATCATGGTCTTTCTCAGGTGTACTGGTTCCAGCCGCGCTTCATGACCAGGTCGAACTGGCCGTCGGGCCGGACGGACAGTTCGTCGACGATGCCCACCAGCGCGAGGTCTATGGGGACGAACTTCACGTCGGGCATCGCAAGGGCCGCCTCGCGCGAGCGGACCATCACGCACAGGTCTCCCGGCCCGGCCTGGACCACGTCGGCGGCGACCTGCAGGATGCCGACCGGTTCCAGGCGTTTGTTCAGCGCCTGAACAATCAGCAGTTTCAGGTTTTCGGTTCCGGGGTATTTCAGCGTGCAGACCGCCGTACCCTCGACCCTCCCGAACAGCATCGGCTTATTTCACCCCCGCGCTTTCCAGGACGCGCCGGATGATCTGGTCGAGCAGGTGCGGCTCGACCTGCGGGCCCATGCGGGCGATCACGGCGCTGCGGATCCGCTCGCGCACGTCCGAGGGCGCCGGCGCCGCGGCGCCCGTGCGGCAGCAGGAGGAGGACTCCCCGGCCCCTTCTTCCGTCCGGCAGCAGGAAGCGGCGGCCGGGGCCGCCGGCCGCATGTGCCGCTCCGAGATGTAGGGCCGGACGGGGGCGCACGGCGGCTGGTCCGGCTTTTCGCGCACCAGCTTCATCCCCAGGCGCCCGGCCTTCTCCCAGGCGAGTTCGGTGAGCACGACGTCGCCGTTCACCTCCAGCGACATCACGCCGCGCTTCACGAAATCCTCGATATCCTTTTCCGTGTAGAATTCCTTGGGCATGCTCTGCTCCCGGGCCTCAGGCCCCCGGCTGTCCCTCCAGGCTCTCCAGCGCCTGGATCGCCGCGTTTTTCGCCGTCAGGATCTCGGCTTCCGATCCCGACAGCCACATGCGTCCGAACCTTCCCACCGAGGTGACGTGGATCAGCTTGATGCTGGCCCTTTTCTCCGCCTCGTTGCACGCGAAGTTGATGTAGGCCGCCGGCGCGCACTCGAGCACCAGCATGGTTTCGCCCGGCACGAGCATGCTGCCGCGCCGGAAGCGGTTGAGCAGCTGCGCCTGGTAGGGGTCCACGCGCGTGATCACCTGCGTGGAGACGACCTGCGGGCGGATGCGGTTGTGCACGTGAAGCCCGAGCCGCGCCAGGACCACGTCGCCGGCCTCCAGCACGGCGGCCTGGTTGGGCGAGTGCACCTCGAACATCCCGAACTCGCGCTCGACGATCTGCGCGCCCGGGCGCGCTTCGGTCGCCTTGACCGCGATGTCCACCACGCGGAAGACCTCGTTGCCCGGCGCCATCTCGACGTAGAGCGCCGCCATCCCCTCCGTCGGCAGGTCGCCCTGGGTCACGGTTCCCACAAAAGCGGCGTACTGCGGCTGCATCCGGTCCAGGTAGCAGTAGCAGCGCAGCGAAAATGCGTCTCCCATCACACCTTCTCTCCGTTGTCGCAAATCCGTTCTTCCGCGCTCAGCATGCGGGATCATGCAGGGCCATGCCCAGCGGCGTCACGAAGACCGGCCGCGGCGGCACGCTCGCCGGGATCCCGGTGTAGGCCTGCACGGCGTCCGCCATTCCCGTGAACGCGGAGGTGCCGCCGACCAGGGTGATGGACCCCACCTGCCGCCCGCGGACGTGGCGCAGCGTGATGTCGGCGACCTTCTCCATGACGGGCCGCACCAGCGGCAGAAGCCGCGGCTGCTCCTCGGGCAGGAGCTTGAGCCGCTCGGCCTCCTCGAATTCGAGGCCGAGCGAGCCGGCGATCACCAGCGAAAAATGCGTTCCCCCGGTCGGCTCGTCGGCTGTGTAGACGACCTCGCCTTCGTGCAGGACCGCGATCCCGGTGGTGCCGCCGCCCACGTCGACGATGGCGCCGTCGCGCAGCCGCAGGACATTGTTGGCCGCGCTCGGCTCGTCGAGCAGGCCCGTGCACTCCATGCCGGCGGCCTCCACGACGTGCGCCGTGGCGCGCACCTCCACGCGCGGGACCCCCGGGGGGTAGCCGCTGGCGGCGTGCGTCAGCTCGCGCCCGATGCGGCGCTCCACCCGCGCCTTCATCCCGCGCAGCAGGTCGGTCGCACCGACGAAGTCCACCACGAGCCCGTCGCGCGCCACCTGCGCGAACTGCCACTCGCCCGCCAGCGGCACGCCCTCCTCGTCCAGCACCGCCAGGACGAGGTAGGCGGTTCCCAGGTCCACCCCCACCCGCAGCTTTTTCCCCGCTTCCACGGGGCGCGGGTGGGCGGTCTCCGAGAGGCGCCGCGGCAGGATCGCGGCGTCGGCGCGCGCCAGGTACTCGGCGAGGCCGAATCCGGCCGGCGCTTGGTCGGTCTTGGTCATGGCCTGTCGTCCCGGAGGCTACTTCGTTTTCGCCGGCCCGGTCTGCCCGCCGTCGGCGGAACGGCCGCCAAAACCGCCCTTCGAACTCTTGGGCAGTATCATCTCCACGTCCGAGTGCGGCCGCGGGATGACGTGCACCGAGGCCAGCTCGCCGACACGCTTCGCGGCGGCCGCGCCGGCGTCGGTCGCGGCCTTCACCGCGCCGACATCCCCGCGCACCATCACCGTGACGTAGCCGCCGCCGACGTATTCGGAGCCGATCAGGATCACGTTGGCGGCCTTCACCATCGCGTCGGCCGCCTCGACGGCGCCGACGAGGCCGCGCGTCTCGACCATTCCCAGGGCAATCAAAGGAGTGTCCAAAGCCATTGTCTCTCTTCCTTTCGTTTTGGTTGTATCCGGTTGTTTCGAATCCATCTAATCCTTGCAATTCGTGTCAAAAGCGCTTTTCTAAACGGCCGCGCCGAGAATCTCGCGCGCGACCTGCCGGACCACGCGCTCGATCTCCGCCGGCAACGGCCCGGAGGCCGGCTCGCCGTCCCGCAAGGCCTCCGCGGGCGGGGCGGTGCTTTCGTAGGCCAGCCGCTTGATGTTGATCATGTGCAGCGCCGAGATGTTGTCCCCCGTGATGGCGCCGCCGATGCCTCCCGAACCCAGCGTCAGCGAGGGCGTCAGTCCCGTCGTCAGGCCGAGGGCGCCCAGCGTCCCCATGGTGTTCACGAGGATGCGGAAGACGGGCTTCTCGAGACCGAAAGCCATGACGACGCGGTCGTCCGCGGCGTGGATGATCTGCGTGTGGCCGAGTCCTCCCGCCTCGATCAGTGCGATCGACATGTCGCAGCCCTGCTCCCAGCCGTCGGCTTCGTACCACCCCAGGACCGTGGTGAGCTTTTCGTGCGAGAGCGGCTCGGCATCCCCGACCTTTTCCAGCGGGGCGACGAGAATGCGCGTCCCGTCGGGAACGGAGAACCCGGCGCAGGCCGCGACGTAGTCCGCCGGCTTGCCCACCATGGCGGTGTTGATGCTGCCGTCGCTGTGAAAAACGGTCGTTCGCAGCGCGGCGGTCTCCCGCGCGCCGGTGAAGTAGGCGCCGTGTGAGCGCATCAGCTCGGCCAGCCGGCGGGCAACCGGCCGGTCGGCGATCACCGACTGCTCGGTGGCGCAGATGGTCGAGCAGTCGAAGGCCTTGCTGGCGACGATGTAGCGGGCGGCGCGCTCGATGTCGGCGCTCCGGTCGACGTACACGGGCACGTTCCCCGGGCCGACGCCGTAGGCGGGCTTCCCGGTCGAGTGCGCCGCGCGCACCATCGGGGCGCCGCCGGTGGCCAGGATCAGCGCCGTGTGCGCGTGGTTCATGAGGGCCTGCGTGCCCGGCAGGGAGATCTGCTGCAGGCAGCCGAGCAGGCCGCGCGGGGCGCCCGCGGCTTCGGCGGCCTGCGCCATCGTCTGGACGGCTTCATAGGTGCACCGGGCGGCCGCCGGGTGGGGCGCGACGACGAGCGCGTTGCGCGCTTTCAGCGCGGCCAGCGCCTTGAAGAATGCCGTGGAGGTCGGGTTGGTCGAAGGGACGAGCGCCGCCACGACCCCCATCGGCCAGGCGATCTCGATGAACCGCCGGTCGGGATTGTGCCGGATCACGCCGACCGTCTTCACGTCGCGCAGGCTCTCCCAGACGGTGCGCGAACTGAACTGGTTCTTCAGCTTCTTGTGCGCGGCGATGCCGTAGCCGGTCTCCTCCTGCGCCAGCCGGCCGAGCCGTTCGGAGGCGTGGCAGCCGGCCTCGGCCATGGCCGCGCAGACGGTGTCCACCTGCCGCTGTGTGGCTTTCGCCCATGACTTCCAGGCCTCGGCGGCGCGCGCCGCGAGGTCGCGCGCTTCCTGAATGGAGGTGAGGTCTTTGTCCAGCGCCATAATTTATTTGACCCGCAAAAGGGTTTGTCCGGTCCTCACGACTTGCGGAAGACGATCTCGCCTCCGACCTCCAGGTGGTCGATGACCGACATGATCACGGCATCCACCGGGGTGTCCTTGGTGATGTTGGTCTGGCGCGCCGAGGAACCCGCGGCGGTCAGCACCAGGTCGCCCACGCCGGCGTCGACGGTGTCGATCGCCACGTAGGGCTTGCCGGCCGGTTCGCCGCGCTCGTCGGTCTGACGCAGGATCAGGAGTTTCTTCCCGGTCAGTTTTTCGTCCTTGATCGTGGAGACCGTGGTCCCGATGACTTTTGCAATCAGCATTGCCTGTTCTCCCGACTGCCGCGCCACGAACAATCCGTGCAATCCGTGGCTGCATTTCCCTCGCTTTGACGCGTCAGTAGCCCTTGACCGCGGCGGCCTGCTTCTCGCCGCCCGGCCCCTGCAGGATCTTTACGCCGGCGCTGGCGCCGATGCGCGTCGCCCCGGCCTTGATCATGGTTTCGGCGTCTTCGAACGTCCGGACACCGCCCGAGGCCTTCACCCCCATCTCGGGGCCGACGGTGCGGCGCATCAGTTCCACGTCGTGCTGCGTGGCGCCGCCGCCCGAGAATCCCGTGGAGGTCTTGACGAAGTCCGCGCCGGCCTCCTTGGACAGGAGGCAGCCGAGAACCTTCTCCTCGTCGTTGAGCAGGGAGGTCTCGAGGATGACTTTTACCAGTGCCCCCTTGGGGTGCGCCGCCAGGACCACGCCGCGGATGTCGCGCGCCACCAGCTCCAGGTCGCGCGCCTTGAGCGCACCGATGTTGACGACCATGTCGATTTCGCTCGCCCCGCGCCGGATCGCGTCGCCGGCCTCGAACGCCTTAACATCGGGGGAGGTGGCGCCCAGGGGGAAGCCGATCACGGTGCAGACCTTCACGCTCGAGCCCTCGAGCAGCTTGACGCATAGGTCCACCCAGGCGGGATTGACGCAGACGGAGGCGAAGCCGTGCTTGCGCGCCTCGAAGCAGAGCTGGGCGATCTGGTCGGGGGTGGCGTCGGGCTTGAGCAGCGTGTGGTCGATCATGGCCGCGAGGCCGGCGTCGCGCGGGATGGCGCCGATCGTGGCCGAGATGCGGTCGGCGCCGGCGCTGATCACCCGGCCGGCCCGGTCGAAGCAGGTCTTGACGCACATCCCCTCGGCGCAGGCGAGCCTGCACTGCGCCCCCTCGGGGAGGCGGCTGCGCTGGTCCTGTTCCATCATCGTCACCAGGATTTCGCGGGTGATGATCTCAACAAGCTGTTCTACGGTTTGCACATTAGGGAGCATTCGGCTGCCTCTGCCTCAGATATTGAGCTTCAACCGCGGTGATCTTGTCCACGCGGGCGGCGTGACGTCCGCCGCCGAAGGGGGTGTTGAGCCAGGTTCTCACGATCTGCCGGGCCAGGTTCACGCCGATAAGCCCGGCGCCGAGTGTCAGGACGTTGGCGTCGTTGTGCTCGCGGCTGTTGACGGCGGTGGCGTGGTCGTAGGCCATGGCGGCGCGGACGCCGGGGACCTTGTTGGCGGCCATGCAGCTGCCGATGCCGGCCCCGTCGATCATGACGCCGCGCCAGGCTTTGCCGGACTGCACGAGCCGGGCGACGGCTGCGGCGAAATCGGGGTAGTCGACGGCGTCCTTGCTATGGGTGCCGAGGTCGAACACCTCGTGACCCAGGTCGGACAGCTCTTTTTTCAGGATTTCCTTGAGCTCGTATCCGCCGTGGTCGGCGCCAATGGCGACGGCTTTGGCCGAAGGGGCCGCGGCCGAGGCGGAAGGATCGGGCTGTGGAACGGTACTCTGCGCAGTGGCGGACGCTGGGTTCTCGAGCCCCATGGTACGGTTGAGGACGCGTTGGATAATCCGTTGAAGTTCGGCATCTGACGGCGGTTCCACGGTCAATCCTTCCGGCTTATTCTACTGTTCTTCCACAACTGGTAATGACCACATGACCAAACTACGTCACACGGTACTATCCACTGTTTCGGCTTGTCAAGCGATTTTGAACAGATTTTTTGTTATGGGGGGAATTGACCCGCGAGGGGATCAGCGGGTCAACTTGGCATAGTACCTGTACCGGTCGCCCCGGTACAAAATGCGGACAAACTCGATCGGGCGGCGGGCCTGGGAATAGGTCGTCCGCTCGCTCAAAAGCAGCGGGCTCCCCTCCGCGATGTGCAGCAGCCCCGCCTCCTGCGGGCCGGCCAGGATCACCTCCAGCGTCTCGTCGGCCTCGGTCGGGATCAGGTGAAAGCGCTCCTGCAGCAGGCGGTAGATCGAGCCGTAGGCCTCCAGCTCCTCGCGCGTGATCGTCTGCCCCTCGGGGAGGCTGTAATACGAAGTCTGCAGCCCCATCGGCACGTCGTCGCCCAGCCGCAGCCGCTCCACCCGGAGCAGCGTCTCCGTCTGCGGCGGCAGGCCCAGGTGACGGATAACCTCCTCGGGCGGGCGCGCCGGGCCGATCTCCAGGATTCTCTGCCCTGGGACCAGGCCCCGCCGCTTCATGTCCTCGGTGAAGCTCGTCAGCTCCGAGATCCCCTTCTGCAGCTTGCGCGGCGAGACGAAAGTTCCCCTGCCGTGCTCACGGTAGAGAAAGCCCTGCTGCGCCAGCAGGTCCAGCGCCTGGCGGATCGTCGTCCGGCTGACGGAGTAGAGTTTCTCCAGCCGGCGCTCCGAGGGGATCGACTGATGCTCGTGCAGGTCGCCCTTTTCGATCTGCTCGCGCAGGATGTTGGCCAACTGGTAGTACTTGGGGAGGAAGTTGTTCGGGTCGACGATTCCGGCCATTGCGGCATCATGATCGTTTCGGGCGGGGCAGTCAAGAAATGGGAAAAAAGAAAAGGGTACACGGAAAAACGCGGAGGAGCACAGAGAAACACAGAAAGCCCGCACCACTTGCCGCATCGCCTCCGCTCCGTGGGCTCCGTGCTCCTCCGCGTTTTTCCGTGTACCGCTTTTGTCTTTCACCGCCCTACCATTGCCCGGCCCGATCGCTTAGAATGGCCCCCGCTTTTACCTCGAGAAAGGCGAACACCGGAATGATCTCCAAGATAACCCTCCAGGACGTCACCAAGCAGTTCGACTCCAAACTGGCCGTCGATCGGGTCTCCTTCCAGGTCCCCGGGGGCGCGGTCTTCGGCCTGCTCGGCCCCAACGGCGCCGGCAAGACCACGCTCATCCGCATGCTGATGGACATCCTCAGGCCCGACAGCGGCAGCATCCTCTACGACGGCAGCCGCCTGACCTCGGCACACAAGGACCGGATCGCCTACCTGCCCGAAGAGCGCGGCCTCTACCGGAAAGAGACCGTGCGTGACCTGCTCGAATATTTCGCCGTCCTCAAGGGCGTCAGCCGGCAGCAGGCCCGGGCCCGGGCCCTGGAATATCTCGCAAAACTGGACATGTCGGACACGGCGGGCCGCAAGGTAGAAGAACTGTCCAAGGGGAACCAGCAGAAGATCCAGATCGCGGCCACCTTCGTGAGCGATCCGGAGGTGATCATCCTGGACGAGCCCTTCTCCGGCCTCGACCCGCTGAACCTCAGGCTGGTGAAGCGGCTCCTGGCGGAGGAAAAGAAGCGCGGCAAGACGATCCTTCTCTCCACGCACCAGATGAACCAGGTCGAGGAACTGTGCGACCGGCTGGTGATGGTCAACCGGGGGAGGAAGGTGCTCGACGGACCGGTGGCGGAGATCATGGAGAGATACGCCGAGCCGGCGCTCGTCCTGGAATGCGCGGCGCTGGACGGCGATATCCCGGAGATCGAGCGGGCCGAAAGGCAGGGGAACGGCTGGAAGGTGTACCCGCGCCCCGGGGTGAGCCCGGCTGCGGTCCTGCGGGCACTGCTGGAAAAAGGGGTTGAGATCGACGGGTTCCAGCGGGCTTCGACGCCGCTGGAGGAGATATTCGTGAAGGTGGTGGAGGCCGGAGAGGGGGTTGCCCATGAATAAGATACTGATTGTCGCGCGGCGGGAATACCTGGCGACCGTCCGGCGCAAGAGCTTCATCATCCTGACGCTCGGCATGCCGGTCTTTTTCCTGATCATCGCCGGCATCACCGCCGGGAGCGCCATCCTGGCCAGCCGGCGGGGGCAGGACACCGGCAAGCCGATCGGCATCCTGGACGAGGCCGGCATTCTCGACGTGAACCTGCTGGAGGCGGTCAAGACCAGCGCCCTCCCCCAAAAACCCCGCGCCCTGGAGGATCTGCCCAACATGCTGCAGGAGATGGCCTGGCAGGAGAGCCTGAAGCGCGCCAAAGCGTTGGAGTTCAGGCTCTACCCGACGCGCGGGCAGGCGCAGGCGGCCTTCGAGCGCAAAGACATCCGCGCCTACTACGCGGTCCCGCAGGATTACCTCGAAAGCGGAAAGATCGAACTCACGGCCCGCGGGAGCGGCTTCATGGCGGAGGAGCGGCCGGGCTGGACGGTCGTCAACCGCTGGGTGCAGGCCAGCCTGCTGAAAGGGCGGGTCGAGGAGGGATTGGCGGAAAGGCTGTGGAAGCCGCCCAGCCTTGCGTCCTCGCTGTTCGACGAGAAGGGAGCCGGAAGCAAGGGGAGGCGGCTGACCGATTTCCTGGTGCCTTACCTCTTCATGATCCTATTCCTGATCGCAGTCCTGGGATCGGCAGGGTACCTCCTCCAGGGGGTTGCCGAGGAGAAGGAAAACCGGGTCATCGAAATCCTGGTCTCCTCGGTCACGCCCAACGAACTCCTGGCGGGGAAAGTTCTCGGGCTGGGGGCCGCGGGGCTTACGCAGCTCCTGGTCTGGGTCGTGATCGGCGTCCTGCCCAGCGTGGCCACGATGCCGGCGCTGGACCTGAGGTGGAGCCAGGCGGGGGTGGCGCTGCTTTTCTTCCTGCTCGGGTTCTTCCTCTTCGGGACCCTCATGGCGGGATCGGGCGCGCTGGGAAACAACTACCGCGAGAGCCAGCAGCTGTCGATCATCTGGACGATCTCGGCCATCGTCCCCACGTTCATGCTGACGGCGATCCTGCAGCAGCCCAACGGCGCACTGGCGCGGGTCCTGTCGTACATCCCGCTCACGGCCCCGGTGACGATGATGATCCGCAACGGCGCCGGGGAAGTGCCGGCGTGGGACATCGCGCTGTCGGCGGCGATTCTCGGTGCGAGCCTGGTGCTGTTCATACGGCTGGGGGGGAAGTTGTTCCGCCTGGGCATCCTGATGTACGGCAAGAAGCCTTCTCTGCCTGAAATCGTCCGGTGGCTCCGGCAGGCGGGGTAATAAAACCCTTACCGCTTGCGTTTCACACGCGGGGTGATGTATCAAGCGGAATGCTCCAATCCGCATTCGTGCGCAAATACCTGCTCCCCGGCTTCGTCTTCCAGTCGCTGATCATCGCCGGCGGCTACGGCACGGGCCGGGAATTGGTGGAGTTCTTCCTCAACCACGGCCCCCTGGGCGGCCTGCTGGGGATGCTGCTCAATACCCTCATCTGGAGCCTCGTCTGCGCCGTCACCTTCGAATTCGCCCGCTGGGCCGGCGTCTACGACTACCGCAGTTTCTTCCGACGGCTGCTGGGCCGGTACTGGTTCCTCTACGAAATCTGCTACCTCGCCATGATGCTGCTCGTCCTCGCCGTGATCGCCGCCGCCGCGGGGAGCATCCTGGAGGAAAGCTTCGCCCTGCCCTACGCCCTCGGAGTCGCCGCCATGATGGCCTGCGTCGGCTTCCTCGTTTTCAAGGGCACGGGGACGATCGAAAAGTTCCTCTCCTTCTGGTCCTTCGTCCTCTATGCCGTCTACATCCTCTTCCTCGCCGTCGCCCTGCGGAATTTCGGCCCCGACATCCGCGCCGCGCTGGCGGGAATGGAAATCGGCCCCCGCTGGTACATCGGCGGGATCGAATACGCGGCCTACAACATCGGCATCCTGCCGGCGGCGCTTTTCTGCGTGCGCCACATCGAGGCCCGCAAGGAGGCCATAGGTGCGGGACTGCTCGCCGGCCCCATCGGGATGTTGCCGGGACTGTTCTTCTACCTCGCCATGGCGGGGAGGTACCCGGACATCCTGTCCCGCACGGTCCCGGCCAGCTACCTGCTGGGAATCCTGGGCTCGCGCCCGCTGCAGTACGCGTTCCACCTCGTGCTCCTCGGAACGCTCGTCGAGACGGGCGCGGGGATGATCCACGCCTTCAACGAGCGCGTCGCCGGCGTGTACGCGGAGCGAAGTTCGGCGATGCCGCGGGCGCTGCGCCCCTCGATCGCGCTCCTGGCGCTGGTGGTCGCGTCGATGGTGGCGCAGTTCGGCCTGACCGGCCTCATCGCCAGGGGCTACGGCACGATCACCTACGGCTTCTGGCTGGTCTTCGTCATCCCGGTGCTGACGCTCGGCCTGTGGAAGCTCGCGCGCCGGCCGGCAACCGCGCCGGAAGCAGGGTGAGCCGCCGATGATCTACTCCTGGATCCTGGATTCGGGCGGCGCCGCGACGGCTCCCGGCTGTTCCTGAAGTCGGCCACGCGCAAGCTTCCTGCGGGAGTGAAGTACCTGCCCGGCGGCTCCTCATCGTGTGGCCCGACCACGGGGTGGAGGCGGGCTTTCTCTGCCAGGACAACGACGCGATCATGCGCCCCTTCAACCGCGGCCGGGAGCAGGGCGTGCGGGTACTGCAGTCGGATCGGGTGAAACGGTTCTTTGAACCGGCTAGCGGATCGCAGCCAGCACCCGGCCGATGAACTCGTTCAGCGCGTCCCCGCCGCGGATCCACCGGACCACCACCACCAGGTCGTTCTCCCAGTCGATATAGACGACGTTGCTGCCGTTGCCGAGGAAGGCGACGCTGCTTTCGGGCGCCTTCGGCATCGACTTCCTGCCGGTGTTGAGGAACCAGTTCATGTAGCCGTATTGAGCGTTAGCCTTTCCCGGCGTGCGCGCCATGCGGATCCACTCCTCCGAGACGAGACGGCGGCCCTGCCACTCGCCGTTGCGCAGGTACAGGTAGCCGAAGCGTGCCAGGTCGTGCGCACCGATGAACATCCCCCCGCCCCAGTGCCCGCCGCCGCTCACCGACTGGACCTTCTGGCCGTCGATCAGCACCCAGGAGTTGTCGTAGCCGTGCCAGCGCCAGGTGCTGGAGGCCCCGATCGGGTCCATGATCTCCTCGCGCAGCACCTGCGGCAGCGGCCGGCGCCAGACGTGCAGCGCCGCCAGCGCGAGCAGGTTGACGCGCACGTCGTTGTACTTGTAGTGCGTGCCCGGCTCGCGCAGCGGGCGGTTGGGGTAGTCGGCCGGGCGCTGCCCCTCGGGGCGGTCCGCCCAGTCGGGCTTCCCCCAGAGCGTCCCCTGCCAGTCGCTCGTCTGGCGCAGGAGGTGGTCCCAGGTGATGGGAGCGTTGTGCGCCGACGCGAACAGCTCCGGCGAGGGCATGTAGCCCCGGACGGCGTCGTCGACGCCGCGGAGCAGCCCGCGCTGCCAGGCCAGGCCGACGACCGCGGAAAGGAAGCTCTTGGTGACGCTGAAGCACATGTCCACGCGGCGGGTGTCGCCCCACTCGGCCGCGATATAGCCGCGGCGGATGACGAGGCCGTTCAGATCCCCCCGGGGCTGCGTCGGCCCGATGGCGTCCCCGAACGGCTCGCGGCCGAAGGTCACGGCGAGGTCGAGGGCGAGGTCGCGCGTGGCGGGGTTTTCTGCCGAGATCGAATAAGCTATGGCCTCCTGCAGCAGCGCCGGGTCCAAGCCGACCTCCTGCGGCGGGCGCCGCTGCCAGTCGTGGCGCTCGGGGAAGTAGGGCGCGGCCGTGCGGGCGGCATCCTGGCCGCTGACCGCGAGGCTGCAGATGAACAGAATGAATGTGGCGAACAATATTCCTGCGGCTTTCTTCCTCATGGGTAAATCCTCCGTTCGACGTCCCATCATAGCCATCTTTCGCACCAACCCGCTGCAAAATCTGTCCCCCGGGAGATATTCGGGGGAAACGGTTGCATGCCGCTATATCTGCAGGCGCCGCCGACCAGTCATGTCGGGCAGGGCCCGCGGAGGCCGGAGCGGCAGCGACGGGTTGTGTGGCTTGACGGGGCTGCCCGACCGCTCACCGGCGTTCGCCTACGTGGCGCCGCAGCACGCGCTGGAGCCGCATGGCCTCGACATCAGCCTCGACACGGCGGGGAACAACCTGATCGTCGTGCGCACCCTGGTCGGGCAGGCCCAGCCGACGGCGTTGCTCATCGACGGGGCGCGCTTCCCCGAGGTCGTGGGGACGGTGGCGGGCGACGACACGATCTTCATCGCCGTGAGGAACGGGGCCGCGCAACGGCTGGCCGTGCATAAAATCGTCGGGCTCTTCGCCGGGGAGGCGGAGAAGGCCTGAACAAAGGGTGGACGCGGGGCCCGGAACCCCCCGCGCTTCGGGAGGAAGGGAAATTGGCTGGAAACTCAGCGGCCTTGCGCCGGTATGCCACGGTCGGGCTCTCGGGGATCGACGGCAACATCGTGCGCGCGCGCCGGCGGGAGATCCAGAAGATCCTCAACCAGGAAACCGGGGAGCTGGAGACGGTCGACTTCGGGCACGTGGGGGAGATCCTGCAGATCGACGGCGGGCTGGTGCGGCTGCTGATGGAGAGCGAGTACATCCCGGTGATTTCGTCGCTCGGCGCCGACGAGCAGGGGAACGTCTACAACATCAATGCCGACACGATCGCGGGGGAGCTCGCCGCGGAGCTGCAGGCGGAGAAGCTGGTGCTGCTGACCGACGTGGACGGAGTGCTGCTGAGGAGCGACGACCCGTCGTCGAAGATCTCGCGGCTGTCGGTGGAGGACGTGGACCGGCTGGTGCTGAACCGGGTCGTGTCGGCGGGGATGCTCCCGAAGGTGGCGGCAGTGGCGCACCTGATCCGGCGCGGGGTGAAGAGCGCGCACATCATCAACGGCTCGAGGCGCAACGCGCTGCTGCGGGAGGTGTTCACCGACGAGGGGGCGGGCACTATGATCGCGGCGTAAAGGCTAGCCACGAATTCCACGAATTCCACGAAAAGAGAGCGGCGGAAATTTCCGCCGCTCTGCTTTTTTGGGTCTTCCGGGTTTCTAGTGGGTAATACTTGAAGGCTTCAGCATGGCAACAAATGAATATCGAAGCCTCCAACCTTCAGAAATTCATGCAATTACCGCCACAGCGGCCAATATTCGGCCTCGGGATTGGGACCAAAGCGATAAATCCCGGGGGTGCCGGGGGCTGGCCCCCGGCGTTTGTACCCACTTAAAACCCGGAATTCCTGCTTTTTTTGCCCCGCGAATAGTATCAGGATATCAGGGTTTCGTGGAATTCGTGGCAAAGCCTTTTGCCGCCGCGTTTGCGCTTGATCCGCCCCCGCTTTTGGTGCAACGTAATTCCCATATTTACCGGCCCCGAGAAATGGAGGAAGTCGCATGCTCAACGCCGCGCTGTTCGGAGTGCTGGGAGCGGCCTGGTTCATCTTCATGTACCGCTGGTACGGCGGCCTGCTGGACCGAAAGCTCCTTCGCCCGGACGACGGCGCCCCGACCCCCGCCCGCTCCCTCCACGACAACACCGACTACGTGCCCTCGCACCCGGCGATGCTTTTCGGCCACCACTTCTCCTCGATCGCCGGCGCGGGGCCGATCGTCGGGCCGATCCTGGCCTATGCGCTCTTCGGCTGGCTGCCGGCGCTCGTCTGGATCCTGCTCGGCTCGGTCTTCATCGGCGCCGTCCACGACTACACCTCGCTCATGGCCTCGGTGCGCAACCGCGGCGTCTCGCTGGCCAACTTGGCCGAGCGGCACGTCTCCAACACCGCCCGCTGGATCTTCTCGGTCTTCCTCTGGCTGGCGCTGGTGCTGATCCTGGCGGTCTTCGCCGTCCTCACGGCGCAGACCTTCGCCGAAAAGCCCGAGATCGTCCTGCCGACGCTCGGGCTGATGGCGCTGGCGGTCGTCTTCGGTTCGCTGGTTTACCGCGGCGGCGTGAACATCTGGCTCGGCACCGCCGTGGCGCTGGCGATTCTGTTCGGCCTGATCCTGCTCGGCGAGGTCTTTCCGATACGGGCGAGCTTCGAGTTCTGGCTGATCTTCTCGCTCGTGTACTCGCTGATTGCCTCCACCATCCCGGTCTGGATCCTGCTGCAGCCGCGCGACTACCTTTCGATGTACATCCTGGTGATCGGCATGGGGCTGGCGTTCGTCTCGCTCCTGGTGATGCGCCCCGAGATCAACGGTCCGGCCTTCACCGGCGGGATGAGCAAACAGGGGCCGCTCTGGCCGATTCTGTTTATCACGGTCGCCTGCGGCGCGGTTTCGGGCTTCCACTCGATCGTCGCCTCGGGGACCTCGGCCAAGCAGCTCCGGACGGAGACTGAGGGGCGGCTGGTCGCCTACGGCGGAATGCTGACCGAGGGGGCGCTGGCGCTGGTTGTCATTCTCCTCATGTCCAGCGTGCTCTTCTGGGAGCGCGCGTCGGCGGAGTCGTCGGGATACGTCTTCCAGGCGCTGTTGGCCGAGAAGGGTGCCAACATCACCTTCGGGACGGCGATGGGGCGTGTCATGGAAAGCATCGGAATCCCGCTGAAATACGGGATAGCCTTCGGCGTCCTGATGCTGAACGCCTTCATTTTGACGACGCTCGACACCTGCGCGCGCCTGACCCGCTACATCGTGACGGAAAGCATCGGCAGGAAGGCGCCGGTGTTCCGCAACGCCTACCTGGCCACGGGCGTCGGGCTGCTGCTCGCCTGGGGATTGACGTTGGGGAACAACTGGCGGGTGTTGTGGCCGGCCTTCGGCGCGGCCAACCAGCTGATCGCGTCGCTGTCGCTCCTGGTGGTGACGGCGTATCTCTTCGGGGTGAAAAAGAGCACGCGGTTCACGATGCTGCCGGGAATCTTCATGCTGTGCACGACGGAGGCGGCGCTCGGCTACCAGCTGCTCGGGATTTACCTGCCGGGGGGGAACTACGTCCTGGCGTCGGTGGCCGGGTTGCTGATGACGCTCGGGCTGGTGATGGCCGCGGAGATCTACCGCCGCTTCCGGCGCAAGGACCAAGACGTTTCGGCAGAGGCGGTCGCCCCCGGCCGAGCCTGAGAGGGGCCGGGTTTGGGAGGGCGTTCTGTTACACGGAGAACCACGGAGAATCACTGAGAAACACGGAGAAAAATAGAAATATCTCCGTGGTCCTCCATGCTTCTCCGCGGCCCTCCGTGTGACGCTTTTTGCAGTTTCTCTTTCAGCGCAGGAGGAGCACGGGGCAGCGCGCCAGCAGGGCCACCTGGTGGCTGATACGGCCGAAACCCTCCGCCGGATCCTCCGGATCGATCGGGCGCGAGGCCATCACGATCAGGTCCGCGCCGCGCACCTCCGCATACCGGACAATCTCCCGCGCGCGGTTCTCGCCGAAGAGGATCTCCACCACGACCTCGATCCCCGCCTGCATCAACCGTTCCGCCCGCGCCGCCAGCACCGCCCGCGCCGTCTCCTCCAGCTGGGCATAAAACTCGCGCTCCTCCTCGAACGGGACATCCTTGAAGGTCTGCACGATGTGCAGCAGCGTCATCCTGCCCCCGTCGGGGTCGGCCAGGACGGACACCCGCTCGGCCACCCTCTCGGTCCTTTCGGTGAGGTCCATCGGAACAAGGATATGCTCATGCAAGGATCGCCTGGCTTTGCTCATGGTTCAATCATATACCAAAACGAAAGGCCGGACACAGGGAGGGCATCGGGATAGCCTCCCTGCGTCCGGCCTTATGCCTCGACGGGACGCTTCCCCGAACGCCCGACGAGACGACTCGATTCATGCCTGTGCAAAAACTGCAGAGTCCGGAACCGGTTTGGCCTAGGTTGCCTGACCGGTTCCGGCTCAAAGCCCCAACCTGGTGAGTCCCCCACTCGCCAGACGGGACAGTTGCAGATTGCGCTGCCATATTCGTCATCCCGCCAAAAAGGCGCAAGCGACATGAAGCGATGTCGTCTAATGTCGCTCGAAAAATCCGGGTCGCTGCCCAAACTCCCCGTCAATAGCGCATCAATATTAAAATAATGCAATGTAACTATGATGATGGTTGCCGCTTTGTCTCCCGCTCGTGACTATGTTAGATAGTATATGTTTAAGTAACTTTGGCATCTGACGGCGTTGTCCATGACCGCTTCTCCGACCCCCACGCAGGAACTGAACTCCTGGAAGGAAATCGCCGACTACCTGGACGTCACCGTTCGCACCGCGCAGCGCTGGGAAGAACAGCGGGGACTGCCCGTGAAGCGATCGGCAGGGGCACGCGGTAACATTTCCACCACGGTCGAGGAACTCGAAAAGTGGAAGGGATCGGGACAGCCGAGTGGAAGTCCCCCCGCCGCTCGTCGCGTTTCGAAGACCACTTCCCCGCAGCCGGCCGGGCAGAGACCTGCTGAGCCTGCCCTCCGCCTGCCCCGGCGACGAACCCTTGGGTGGATCGCCCTCGCGGCCGTTCTCCTCGCCGCCGGCACCGCGGCCATGCGCCATCGGTTTTTCGGCCCCGGCGCGCCGGCCGTCTGGACCCTGCAAGATAACGTCCTCGCCGTGAAGGACATCGACGGAAATGTCGTCTGGAGGCATGCCTTCGCCGAGCGCCTGGCGGGGTCTTTCTACTGGACGGACGACACGGCGCTTCCGGACACCGTATGGATCGGCGACCTGGACGGGGACGGCGCGCGGGAGACCCTGTTCAACTTCCGGGGGGCTGAGAGTTCCGCGCTCTACTGTTTTTCCGCCCGCGGCCGGGTGCGCTGGAAGTTCGAGGCGCCGGGAGAAGTCAAGGCCGGCGGCTCCGCCATCCGTGGCCGTTTCCACGTCGTCAATTTCAAGGTGGCCCCTCTGTCCGAAGGCCGGCCGAACTCGGTCGTCGCCGCCGTGGCCCATGCGGGCAAGTGGCCCGGGCAGATCGCGCTGCTTTCGGCCGCCGGCAAGATCGAGGGCAACTACTGGCACGCGGGGCACCTGGGATTCCTCAACCTGACGCTGGCCGTCGCCGACCTGGACAAAGACGGCGCCGCCGAGATCTATGCCGGCGGATTCAACTCAGCCCGCGGGCAGGCCACGCTGGTCATTCTCGACCCGAACCGAATGGAAGGGGCCTCCGAGGAGGCGGACCCGCAGTACCGGATCGAGGGGATGAGTGCGGGCCGGGAACTGGCGCGCATCTTTTTCGGTCACTCCTGCCTCCAGCAGGCGGCTAACGACACCCACAACTTTGTGGGGGAATTGAATTTCCCGGGCAACGGGCTGAGAGTGGACACGGTGGAGGCGGCCGACACCCCCTACCTGGGCGCAATCCTCTACCACCTGGACGGACGGCACGAATTGAGACACATCCAGTATTCGGACCTCTACCAGGCTATGCACAACCGGCTGATGCGCGACGGGCGCCTGGACCACCCCTTCTCTCGGGCAGATGAGGAGGAACGGCTCCGCCCCCTTTACAGCGTCGTCAGGGGCGCCCGCTGAGGCGCCGGCACCCAGCGGCTTGACAGGACATCGGGAGGCTTCGAAGTTGCCGCGCGAACTCAACTCGTGGAAGGAGATCGCCGACCATCTGGGCGTGACCGTCCGGACGGCCCAGCGCTGGGAGGAGGAGCGGGGGCTTCCGGTCACGCGCCTACCCGGCGGCCGCGGACGGGTTTCGGCCAATCTCGAAGAACTGGACCGGTGGCGCGACCGCGAGGATCCCGGCGGGCGGCCGATGCCCCACCAGGATTGGGGCGTTCCGCTGCCGGGCCGTGGAACCGCACGGAGAAAGCGTCTCTTTCGCCGCCTTGCTGCCGCCGCTGCGCTGCTGGTCGCGGCCGCCGCAGGCCTGTACTACCTTCTTGCCCTCCCTGGCCAGCCGGCAGCCTGGACGATGGAGGGAACCACCCTTGCAGTCTGGGATCAGCGGGGGAGAGCCGTCTGGCACCACGAGTTCGATGAGTCCCTCTACGCGCGCAACTATCACTCCACCGTACCCGGGGCGCCGGAGATGGTCTGGATCACGGACCTGGAGGGCGACGGCGACAGGGAAACGCTGGCCATCGCAGTGAAGCACGACTCCGCGGTCCTCTACTGCTTCTCGGCCCGGGGAGCGGTCCGCTGGATCTTCGACCCTTCGGTGGCGGTCAGCGCGGCCGGAATTCCGCAGGTCGGGCACATGCGGGTCATGAACTTCCTCGTCGACCGTCTGCGGGAAGGCCGGCCCAATTCCATCGTCGTCTCCACGGCGCACAGCCCCTACTGGCCCTGCCGAATCGTGATCCTGGACGCCGACGGAAATGTCGAACGGGAATACTGGCACGCGGGCCATATCGGCAACGTCAGGGACACGCTTGCTGCCGCGGACATGGACAAAGATGGGGTGAAGGAGATCTACCTCCTGGGGGTCAGCAACGCGCGGAAACAGGCTGCGCTGGTGGTCCTGGATCCGAGGCGGATGGAAGGCGCCTCGCAGGAGGAGATCGAAAGGTACCGGATCGACGGGAAATCCCCGGGAAGAGAGCTGGCCCGGATCTCCTTCGGCCATTCCTGCATTCAGGAACCGGCCGGAACCAACTACAACCTCGCGCGGTCCATCGCCTTCGCCGATGACGGGATCCGCATCGAGCATCGAGGTGGAGGAGGCGTCGCCGGGCCCGCTCATCTCCACGGTCTCCTACCAGCTCGACCGCAACCTGGACCTGGTTGACATCGAGTTCGGCGACCGCTACCGGGCGGCGCACAGGAGGCTCGAACTCGAGGGGAGGCTCGACCACCCGTTCTCGCTTGCGGCGGAGCAGCAGCGCCTCGCCGGCCTCTTCCAGGTCCTGCGGCCTCAGATTCCCCAGATGAAGTAGACGAAGACCGGCGTCAGCAGCAGCAGCGTGTCGCCGAAGGAGAGCTTGACGCGGTGCAGGCGCTCGCGGATGGTGACGCCGTGCTTGCGGATCGCGATGACGGTGCAGTTGTAGCGCACGCGGAAGCCGGTGTCGACCAGGGTGCCGCCGATGAGCGACGAGTTGGGCGAGACCACGACCTCCATCAGGCCGATCTCCGCGCTCTGCAATTCCTGGTCGCCGAGGCGTATCTCCGGCTCCAGCGCCAGGTCGCGCGTCCGCTTGATCTCCAGCAGCTTCTTGGTGTCGGCCCGCACGAACAGGATGTCGCCGGCCTGCAGGACGCGGGGCGCGAGCGCTCACCGTGACCTACGCGGGCATCAACGGCACCACGTACGGCCCGTCGACCACGGCGCCGACAGAGGCCGGCAAGTACAGTGCCTCGGCCAGCTACGCCGAGTCGGCCAACTACCTGGGGTCGAGCGACAGCGAGACCTTTGGTCGTAAAGCTGCTTGACGGCCAGGTCTATACCGCCAACTTCAAGTTTACCAAGTAGTCAACGACATCTTTCTTGCCTCTGGACCGTGGGGGCAGGGAGGCTTTAACACCCTGACCATTCACCAAACGGCGCGGCGGGCCGGGGAAGAGGCGGACGCCGCGCGGGATGAAGTAAGCACTGACGGAAACAAGGGGGCTGCACTCGGCGGCCCCCAGTTCCCCCAAAGAGCCATGAAAACGAATACCCCACTTTCAGGCTCCTCCCACAGGACGGAGCGCAGGAGGAAGCCTCGAATCCGCGCACCGGCCGTTGTAGTCCCGGTTTCAATGGCACGCGGATTCTCACGGGCCGTTCCGGCACACTGATCATTCCTCAATCGCAGGGGAGGTGTATTGCCCTGATTACAGTGTGATACAATGCCGGCAGGAGGGCACATATGAGTACAGCTATCTCCGTAAGACTTCCCCAGGGCCTGGCCGAGCAGCTCGATCGCATCGCCCGGGAGACCGAGAGGCCGCGCTCCTTCATTGTTCAAAAGGCGCTGGAAGCCTACATGGAGGAGTATGCCGATCTGCAGGTCGCGCTCGACCGGCTGCACGATACAGGCGATCCGGTGGTCACCGGAAAAGAGCTGAGGAAATCGCTTGGCCTATAATGTCGTCTTCAAGAAATCCGTTGAGCGGGACCTCAGGAATCTGCCCGCGGCCGAGGCTGCTAAAATCCTCGATCGCATCGAAAGGGACCCGGCAAAGAATCCGTCGGCAAATCCGATGCTGAAGGGCCAATTCGCCGGCTTGCGCAAGTACCGGACCGGTGATTACCGGGTGGTCTATGCTCTGATCGAGCAGGATGTCTTGATCCTGCGGATCGGCCACAGGCAGGACGCTTACCGCGGACGGATCTGAACCTCACTCCCCCGTGCTTCTTTGTGCCCTTGGTGCCTTCGTGGTGAAAATCACTATTCCAATTGCCCGGCGGAGTACAACTTCCTCAACGTTGCCTTGCTGAACTTGCCGACGCTCGTCTTCGGGATCTCCTCCACGAAAACGAACCGCTCCGGGATCCAGAACTTCGCCACCCTCTTCGCCAGGAACCCCTGCAGCTCCTCCTGCGACGGCTTCCGCTCATCCGGGTCGGCCACCACCACGGCCAGCGGCCGCTCCGACCACTTCTCGTCCGGCACGGCGATCACCGCCGCCTCGCGCACCCCAGGGTGCGCCATCAGCGCGTTCTCCAGCTCCACCGACGAGATCCACTCCCCGCCGCTCTTCACCAGGTCCTTCGTCCGGTCGGTGATCCGCATGTAGCCGTCCGGCGTCACCGCCGCCACGTCCCCGGTGCGGAACCAGCCGTCTTTGGTGAAACTCTCCGGCGACGGCTCCATCCGGTAGTACTGCCGCACCACCCACGGTCCGCGCACCTGCAGCTCGCCCACCTGCTCGCCGTCCCACGGGAGCTCCTTGCCTTCTCCGTCCACGATCCGCATCTCGACGCCCGCGATCGGGTAGCCTTGGAGCGCCTTTATGTCCCATTTCCCGGCGTCGGAGAGCTCCTCGTGCGCCTCCTGCAGGCGGCAGACCGTCCCTACGGGCGAAGTCTCCGTCATCCCCCAGGCGTGCAGGATGCTCACGCCGAGCTCCTTCTCGAACGCTTCGATCAGCGAGCGCGGCATCGCCGCGCCGCCCACGCCCAGGGAACGCAGGCGGGAAAGGTCGCGCGGGTTCTTCTTCAGCTCGTGGTAGAGCGCCGTCCAGATCGTCGGGACGCCCGCCGCCACGGTGACCTGCTCCTGCTCGATCATCATGGCCAGCGCGTCGGCTTTGAGATGCGGCCCGGGCATCACCAGGCCCGCGCCCGCCATCGCGGCCGCGTAGGGCATCCCCCAGGCCATGGCGTGAAACTGCGGCACGACCGGAAGCATTATGTCGGACTCCACCAGGCCGATCGCCGCCGCCTGGTTGATGCCCAGCGTATGCAGGTACATCGAGCGGTGGCTGTAGAGCGCGCCCTTGGGCTGACCCGTCGTGCCGCTGGTGTAGCAGAGGCCCATGGCCATGCCTTCGTCGGTCGAACGCCACTCGAAGTCCTCGTCGGCGCCTGCGACCAGGTCCTCGTAGTGCAGCACCTCGCACGGGACGCCCACGGCGGCGCCCTTCGGGGCGTTCATCAGGACAACGCGGCCGACGCAGCCGGCGTCGCGCGCCGGGCGTTCGAACAGCGGCAGGAGCGTGGCGTCGACGAACACGATCCGGTCGTCGGCGTGCTTCATGATGTAGGCCAGCTGGTCGGGGAAGAGCCGGATGTTGAGCGTGTGGCAGACGGCGCCCGCGCCGGGAATGGCGAAGTAGAGCTCCATGTGCTGGTAGGTGTTCCAGGCGAAGGTCGCCACGCGGTCGCCCGGTTGGACGCCGAGCGTGCAGAGCGCCTTGGAGAGGCGCTTCACGCGCCGGTGCATGTCGGCGTAGGCGTACCGGTGCATCGAGCCGTCGGGGAGCATCGTTGCGATCTGCTTGCGCGGGAACATGCGGGCGGCGTGCTCCAGGATGCGGTCCATTGTGAGCGGGTAGTCCATCATGAGACCTTGCATGGTTTTATCTCCTTATTAAGGGATGCGACCCGTCGCTGTCGCTCCGGGCTCCGTTTGCATCCGCCGTCATGCCCGGACGGGGGAGCGGCTCTCTAGGGGCTGATGACGCCGCAGACGGGCGCCGCCCAGTCGAGCCGGCGGTGCTCCTCGGCAACCTCGTCAATGCGCGCCGCGATCGCCTCGGGGAACGGCGAGGTGCGGCGCGTCGCCAGGTCGGCGTGCGAGCCCAGCACCTCCATCGTCGCGGCCAGGTTCTCCCGGGTCTCGTTCACCAGGAAGAGCATGAAGTGAATCCGCTTCTCCGACCGCCCCAGGACCCGCGCGCGCACCGACACGTCCTCGCCGACGTGCACCTCGGCCAGGTAACGGATGAAGTGCTGCAGCGCGAACGCGCCGCCGTCGCCCGCCTTGTAGTAGTCGCCGTCCATGCCGAAGGAAGTGAAGAAGTACCAGACCGCCTCGTCGAACAGCGCCATGTAGTGGCGCACGTTCATGTGCCCCATGATGTCCAGGTGCGATTCCTTCACCGTGTCGCGCCAGAAGAGCGGCAGCGGTTCGAGGCGGCTCAGCTCGATCATTCTCCTGTCCAGGTTCCTGATGCCGGATAAGTACCCGCAATATATCAGAAAAACGCCCGCACGAATTCCTGGAAATTCAGGAATCTGATATGATGGGCGCACTTCCGCGTGCGGTTTCCCGCGGCGCCTTTTCCATGAAAAGCAGGTGCGGTACCGGCAGGTGTGTCTGTGGCTCAGTATCCGGGAGGGCAGTGGTCGTCGCGCTTCAGTGGCTCACGCGTAGCCTTTTTCCACTGCACGAGCAGGTAGGCCAGAAGAATTGATGACGATACGACGAGAAAGACAGCCAGAAATAGAGAAAGATCAAATGCCTCGGACATAGGGGGAATCTCCAAGGTAAACCGCTTCAGC
>JBBIMP010000041.1:0-43696 GCA_037444305.1 Acidobacteriota bacterium | reverse complement strand
CGAGGGAAGAGGTGCCCAAGGCAAAGGATCCTGAAAGGGTCCGGCAGGAAAGCCCAGGGCGTAAGCCCTGGGTTGCGCGGAATAGCCAGGAATGAGCCCTGTAAGGGCGCGACAAAATGTGTCGCCCTTGCAGGGCTCCACCCAACCTTGCGTCGCTATTCCCAGGGCTTACGCCCTGGGCTTTCCTGCTGCACCCCTTCGGGGTGCGCGGGGAGGGTGGGCAAGGCCTCGGGGTGCGCGGGGAGGTGGCCGACGCTGAGGCCCACGCGGAAATTGCGGCCATGAGATGTCGCTGATCCTTCACCCGATGAAGGCCGGCACGGTATGCGATTCCTTCGGCGTGCTGTGGTTATCAGCGAAGCGCACACGGCCAATGCGGCAACGGAATGGTCGATAACGATTTGGCGCCAGACAGGCGCAAGAAGCGTGTGGGCGCCGATCACGATCGGCGCCCACACTGTGGAGGGAAATTAGAAGCGGAACTTCAGCGCGAACTGCATCAGCCTGGGATTCCCGAGTTGCTCGATGATCTTGCCCGCGTCCGGGTTGGAGAGATCCACGTACGGACCGCGGGGCGAGTTCAGCGCGGGGTTGGCGAAGTTGACGTAGTTCAGCATGTTGAAGAACTCGGCACGGAACTCGAGCTCCTTGCCTTCCATGATCTGGAAGGTCTTGGAGAGCGTCGTGTCGATGTTGAAGAACCCGGGGCCGCGCCAGTAGTTGCGGGGCACGTTCCCGAGCCTGCCGATCAGCGTCCGGGTCATCAACCCGTCGAATTCAGACCGATTGAAGTAAAAGATCCCGTTCGGGGTTCTCGTCACCTCGCCGATCTGGGAAATGGTCTTGTCGTGGGCAAAACCCTGGACCCAGCTCGGCCGGATGCCGCCTGTGGAGGAGGGCGCCGTCCTGTCGCTCCCGTTTACGGCAATGTTGAACGGGAAGTCGGTAGCCATTTCCATGTAGCTGGCGATCTGCCAGCCGCCGAAGATGTGATCCAGCACCGGATGAACGGCGTTGAGCCAGCGCCGGTTTTTGCCCAGCGGCACGTCCCAGATGAAGTTGAGCTTGAAGTTGTGGGTGATGTCGTTGTCGGAGTAGGAGTAATCCGAACGGACCTCGTAAAACGAGATCGCGTCCTGTCCCGTCGGCTCCGAAACGCTCGTGATGTCCAGGTTCTTCGACCAGGTGTAGTTGGCCTGGAACTGCAGCCCCTGGTAGAAGCGCCTCTGGATCTGCATCTGAAGCGCGTGGTAGTTCGAGAGAGCCGCGTTCGAGGTGGCCCGCGGGCCGTTCAGGAACTGCGGGTTGGGCCGGAACAGGTTAGGCTGGATGCCGACGATGATCGGCAGGGCGCCGAACCTTCCGCGCGGGTCGGCCGCAGGCAGCCGGTTCGCAGGCAGGGGGTTGAGCCCCTTGCCGCTCGGCACGGCCGTTTTGGGCACCGAAAGATAGAATGCATCCGCGAACTGCGCCGTGCTGTTGTCGATCGTGGCGATCGTGCTCACGTAGTCGTTGCGGACGATTGCGCTCTGTGTGCTCGTGTCGAAGCTGTTGGTCCCCGCCAGGAAGAAGGGGTAGAGGAGCGGGAAGTTGGCGAAGGCGTATGCATCGTGAATACCCTTGGTGTGCTGGGTGTAGCTGGTGGCGGTGGTCGGCGTGGTGCCGAAGAGCTGGCCGACCGTGACCGCCGTCCCCTGGACGAAGCCCGTGGGCAGCGCCGCAGGCTTGATCCCGAGCGAACCGCCGGTCATCAGGTACTGCAGTTCGGCGAGTTCCTTGCGGTAGCTGTCGGGTGACCGGAACTCATTGGCCGGCAGGCCCATGTATTCCTTGGTGCCCTTCCGTCCGAGGTACCGTGCCTCGAGCACCGTGCCGCGCATGATTTCGTGCTGGACGCTCAGCGACCAGGTCTGGCCGTAGGCGGTCCGGAGATCGGCCGCGAACTCGTACGGGCTTGCCGAAGTGCGCGTTTCGGTGATTTCGCCCAGCGGTTTCTCGGGCAGGTTGCCCCCCTTGGAGCGCACCGTGGCGAGGAACCGGTTGAAATCGAAAGTCCCGTTCAGCGCAATCCCGGCGCTGGTTCCCCTGAGGTCTGCCAGCCTCGGAGTCATCAGCTGGCCGGCGTTGAGCCCGCCCGGCGCGGTCTTGACGAAAAATCCGCTGTTGCGCAGCGTGTCGCCGTTCATCACCGAGTCGAACCGAAGGCCGGGCGCCTCGTTATCGATCGTGTCGATGGTCGCGCTGAAGAGCTTGTCGTAGGAGATGCGGTAGGCCGCGCGGATGGCAGTCTTCCCCTTGCCGGTCGGGTCATAGGAGAAGCCGACGGTCGGCGCGAAGTTGTTGAGGTCGCTCGGGAAGATCTTCTGGCCGGTCTTGGGCCCGATCGCGCCGAACTGGACCGGGGGATACGCATTGTCCCGGTCGATCTGAGGGTCGAGCAGTTTCCGGTTGATCGTAGTGGTGAAGAAGCTGTTGACCTCGTAGGGCACCTCGAAGAACTCGTAACGCACTCCCAGGTTCAGCGTCAGCTTGCGGCTGAAGCGCCAGTCGTCCTGGAAGAAGAAGCCCCACTCGCGCGAGCGGAAACCGCGCACGCGGGAAGATCCCAGGGGACCCCAGGTGCTTGTGTCGGTGGCGTTGAAGGTCGCGATCGCGCCGCCGATCCTCCCGTTATAGAAGTTGAAGAAGTTCTTCGCCGGGATGTGGTCGTTGCTGTGGATCGGGATCGCGGTGGTCCCGAAGAGCTGTCCGAGGTCGACGACCGCGTTCTGCTGGTTCCGGGGCTCGGAGTTGAAGTCGATGTTGACCGCGTTGTTCTCCACGATCCGGTTCAGCGGCGTGGTCCGGACGGTCATGCCGCCCTTGAAGAGGTGGTTCTTCTTCGACCAGGAGATGTTGTTGGTGATCTGGTAGGTCATCCTGGCCGTTGTGGAAGCCTCGCCCGTCAGGTCGGGATTGGTTGTCCCGAGGCATTCGAACGTGTCGTCGCAGTCGATGAGGTACTCGCCCGGAGCGATGTTCGAGGTGAACGCGCGCCGGTTGCGGCTGAAGCCGAACCGGAACTCGTTCGTGACGGTCGAGGTCAGGTTGGAGATCACGTTGATCGAGACGCCCCGCTGGTACTCGTCGCGGGTCCTCGTCGGGAGCCCCGGGAACGGCTCGAAACTGGCGAAACGGGTCAGGAACCCGTGCGAATAGCGGACCGAAAGCGAGTGCTTTGAACCGAGGACGTGGTCTACCTTTGCAACCCAGTTGTCCCGGTTGTCGGGATCGGGGGCATTGAAGCGGTACGAGGCCAGGTTGAGACCGTCGCGGCCGGCCCCAGGATTCCCGAAGAAGTTCGGCAACGGCTGGAGCTTTATGTAACGGTCGATCAGGCCGCTGGTATCCTTGCCGATGCCGTCATACCTCGTCTTGTCCAGGTTGGGAGCGTCGAAGGTGGCGATATTGGCGGCGTGCTCGGGCTTCACCGCGCCCGATGCCGGATCGACCAGGGCGGTTGCGTTGGGCCCCTTGGTGTTGTAGCGGAAGAGCCCCTGCCGCGCCGACTGCGTCAGGACCGTACGCTCCACGATCGAGCCCTGGCTTTCCCGGTAGCCTTCGTAGTTGAAGAAGAAGAACGTCCGGTTCTTCCCGTTGTAGAGCTTCGGCAGGTACACGGGCCCGCCGAAGGTGCCGCCGAACTGGTTGCGGATGAGCTTCGGCCGCTCGATCCCGACTTCGTTGTTGAAGAAGTTATTGGCGTTCAGGGTCGTGTTGCGGTGGAAGTGGTAGAGGCTGCCGCTGGGGACGTTCGTGCCAGAGCGGGTGACGATTTCGATCTGGAGGCCGGAGTTCTTGCCGAACTCGGCGGTGGGGTTGGCCGCGATCACGCGGAACTCGCCGATGGCGTCCACGGACTGGGTGATGTCGGTCCCCGTCCGGATGCCGTCGCCGGTGCCCCCCTCGGAGTTGGTGATGTCTACGCCGTCGAGGTAGACGGCGTTGTTCACGGCGCGGGCGCCGTTGGCGCCCAGGCCGCCGATATTCTCACTCTGGTCTACGGCCGAACCCCGCTCGCTCATCCCGGTGTTTCCGGCGATCCCCGCGTTGAGCTGGACCAGCTCGAGCGCGTTGCGGCCGTTGAGCGGCAGCTGGCGGATCGTCGTCCCCTGAACAGTGTCGGCGATGTCGGAGGTTGTGGTCTGCACCGGGGCTGCGCCGGTCCCTGTAACCGTCACCGTTTCGGTAATCTGGCCGATCTCCATCACGAAGTTCTGGATGTGTACGGCGGCGACGTCCAGTTTCAGATTGGACACAGAGGCGCGCTTGAATCCGGGCAGTTCCACGGTCACCGTGTAGTTGCCGACCGGGAGCGCCGGGAAGACGTAGGTGCCGGTCTCGGAGGTAAAGATCTCACGGCCGATGTTCGTTTCCTCGCTTCTCGCTGTAACCGAGGCTCCCGCCACTACCGCGCCTGTGGAATCCTTGACGGTTCCTTCCAGGCGCGATGTCCCCTTCTGGGCCAGGAGGGCCGAGGGGAGGCACAGCGCGATTATGCTGAGGACGATCAGTGTTTGCTTGGTAAATCGTGTCATCTATCTGCTCCTCAGTGAAAGAATTTTACAGCGACACCCAGGTCGCAAGGGACACAGCTGTCTTGTTGATTGTGTGCCGATTGAACCTGGAATGCCTGTTAAGCAAGATTCGCCTGCTCTGCCAGGGATCTCACCGGATGATGACGATCGTGAATCCGGGCGGTTTACGAAATTGACGACGCTACGGCCTGGCCGCTGTGGCCAGGGAATGCGATTCGATTTCGGTTCAAAGGCCTGTCCGGAGTGCTGAAAGCCTTTTGTTTATGGGCCCCTTCAAACCCAATGTTCAGATGCCTGCATTTCTAATTCATGGGAGCGGATTTGTCAACTAAAGAATCCCCGCGATCCGGCGCATATTATGACTAAATCATGATTTTTCAATGCTGTAGCGACAGGAGTCTGCTAACATGCCGAGGGCTGGGGCAACCACTATGCAATACCGAGCATTCAGAACCGAGGCCTGGTTGTCGGTCATCGGATTGGGCGGGATGACGCTGGTTGGACTGCCGGAGGGGAGGGCGTCCCGGCTGGCGGCCGATGCCGTGGACGCGGGGGTCAACTACTTCGATGTGGCGCCCTTCTATGGCGACGGCGAGGCAGAGGAGAAACTCGGGATCGCGTTGAAGCCATACAGAAAGGAGATCTTCCTGGCCTGCAAGACCCTGGAGCGGGATGCCGAAGGGGCGTGCCGGGAGCTCGAACGCTCCCTGCGCCGGCTGCGGACCGACAGGTTTGATCTCTATCAGTTTCACGCCGTGAGCAGCCTCGACGAGGTGGAGGAGATCTGCGCGCCCGGCGGAGCGGCGGAGGCGCTGCTGGCAGCCCGCGAACAGGGGATGTTCCAATACCTGGGCTTCTCCGCCCACTCGGAAGAGGCAGCGCTGGCGATGCTGGAGCGGCTGCCGTTCGATTCCGCACTCGTGCCGGTCAACTATGTCTGCTGGGCGCGCGGGAGCATCGGGCCCCGCGTGGTGCGGCGGGCCGGGGATATGGGAGTATCGGTCCTGGCGCTCAAGGCGATGGCGTACGGGCGCTGGCGGCGGGGCGAGGAGCGGCGGTATCCAAATTGCTGGTACAGGCCGATCGATGATCCGATCCTGGCACGGAAGGCGCTGCGGTTCACGCTGTCGGAGAAGGTCGTGGCGGCGATCCCTCCAGGGGACGAGAGGCTGTTTCGGATGGCGCTGGGGCTGGCGCGGGATTTCGAGCCGCTTGGGCCGCGGGAGCGGGAGGAGTTGCTTGCCTCCGCAGCCCGCCTCCGCCCCGTCCTCTGAAAAATCCTTCCAACAGCGGATCAGGAAAGGCAGTCCCAACGAATCCGAGTCCCGGCTGGGGTGGACAGGCCGGCCTCATGGTGGATGTTGCTCCTCCACGGTGGTAGCATGAACAGATCCGAAATGAACCACGCCAAAATACTTGGAGAGGGAATCCATGGCCGCGCCTGCTGAACTGTCGGCCGAAGCCAAATACCGTCATCCGGTCCACGAAGCTGTTTTCCCGCGCCGAGGTTTACGAGGACGATTTCACGCTCATGGTCGTGAAGCGCGAGGAGGCGGCACGCTGAGCGCTCCGGCCGCTCATTCCTTCCCCGAGCTGCCGCGGAAGCGGTCGTCCTCTTCGGCAAACAGCACGTTGAAACTTGTCAGCGTGCCGTAGCAGCCGGTGACGTATCCCTGGAGTCTGAGCTTCAGGTCTTCGGGCAAGTCGGCCCCGTTGATCTGCTGCTCGAGCACGCGCAACCGGTTGCGCAGCATCACGACCTTGTGGAAGAAGGTCTCGATCGGCCAGCTCTTCTCCTGAAGCCCCGCTCTTCCGGGGCGCAGGACCATCTCGCCTCCAATCCACTTGTCCGCGATCTCGACGGGCGTCAGGCCGGTCTCCTCCCGGATCACTCTGCGCAAGAGCAGTTCCAGGTCGGGATTGCCGGCTTCCGAGGTGGGCATGATAGGAAACCTCCTCTCTCGTTCGGTGACCAGCGGCAGCGTGGGGACTTCCGCGATCCGGGTCTGGTCCGGAGTTGCGCCGCGCGGCGCCCGGCCGCCGCGGTAGTTGTGCTGACTGCCGCAGTAATCGCAGATGACCCGCAGGGCGCGGCCCTCCGGGTCGGCGACGATGACCGTGTGGCCCCGGACGGACTTGCACGGCCGGCACATATCCTCCAGCGCGTCCCCGGCGCGGCAGCGGCGCGTTTCGTCGGTGCTCATTTCAGAGCCTCGCAGGATTGAATACAAAACGAGCGCACAGTCTACCACTTCCCGTATCCGTTCACTTCGAGTAGTCTTGAATGACAATTCCGAAAGGAGCAAAAACGATGGCGATCCGATCCGCAGGCCTCGGCCTGCTGCTCCTGGTCTGTACGCTGCTGCCGCCCTGGGCGCTGCCGCAGATGTCTCCTTCCGATTATGCAGCGCTGATCGAAGGGCCGCAGCGGCCCGACCGGCAGGGATTCGACTCCCTGAGCCTGGCCGAGATCATGGAGCGGCTGAACATTCCGGGCGTCAGCATCGCGGTGATTCACAACTATGCCGTGCACTGGAGCCGGGGCTACGGCATGGCCGATGTGGAAACCGGCGCCCGGGTCACTCCCGAAACGCTCTTCCAGGCAGCCTCCATAAGCAAACCGGTCTCCGCGATGGCCTTCCTGCGCGCCGCCGGGGAAGGGAAGGTGTCGCTGGACGAAGACGCCAACCGGTATCTCAAGTCCTGGAAGATCCCGGTCAACGAGTTCACGCGCGATGAGCCCGTCACGCCGCGCGCACTCCTGAGCCATACCTCCGGAACGGGCGACGGCTTTGGATTTCCGGGCTATGACCCGGCCCAGCCGCGCCCGGCCCTGGTGCAGATCCTGAACGGCGAGAAGCCGTCCAACGTGGGGCCCGTCTTCTGGGAACGGAAGCCGTGGACGGCTTTCAAGTACTCGGGCGGCGGCACGGCCATAATCCAGCTGCTCCTGGTGGATGTGTTGGGGAAGCCGTTTGCCCAGATCATGCGGGAGTACGTGCTCGACCCCCTCGGGATGTCCGCGAGCACATTCGAGCAGCCGCTCCCCCCGGACCGTGACGCCAGGGCAGCGCGGGCCCACCTGATGGGCAATCGCGCCGCCGGGGCGAAATGGCGGGTATACCCGGAGCAGGCGGCGGCGGGACTGTGGACGACGCCGGGCGAGCTCGCGCTCTTTGCCGTCGAGATCCAGAAGGCGATCCGCACCGATTCGGGCCGCGTCCTGACGCGGGCCCTCGCCTCCGAGATGGTAACTTCGGTGGGCATCGGAAGCTATGCCGTGGGCTTTTCGATCGAGAAGAGGGGCGAGGGCTGGTACTTCATGCACGGGGGCGGAAACTGGGGCTTCACCTGCGGCCTCGTGGCGCATGTGCGCAAGGGCTACGGCGTGGTGGTGATGACCAACAGCAGCAGCGGCGCTGCCGTGGTCCGCGAGCTCGAGTCCCGCGTGGCGGCCGCCTACAATTGGGACTCGCTCGACAAGCCCATCCCGCGCTGACGTGCTGCCGTGATTCGTGGACCTTTGCGCTGTCGCGGCCGAAACACAGAATCGCAGCGAACGCTCACGGGCCGGGCCGGGATTCCCCGGCCAGGATGGCCGCGGCGCTTTCGAGAATCCTGGCGCGCAGCGCCCGCGGACGGATCACGCGCACTCCGGGGCCGAAGCTCAGGATCCAGCCTACGAGCTCGGTGTATATCGGGAACCGCGTTTCCAGGGCCAGCAGGTCGCGGCGGATCGTCCGCGGGTGGCTGGAGTAGTCCTCAGGGATGGTGGGAATAGCCGTCCGCGATCATTTGCTTTTGTTGCACCCCGCCGCGCTTCCCGTGTCCGAGATCCCGGTACTCGTTGAGCCGGCGGGCGTCGTGGAATACGGCGAAGAGCTGCACTACCTGGGCGCTTGCGCCCGTCGTCCCGGCCAGCTTCAGGCCGTTCTCCAGAACCCGGGCCCAGTGCGAGATTCCGTGGAGCGAATGCAGCCCGAGGATGTACTGGCGGAGGATGGCAGCGATAAGGTCGGGGGTGATCATGTTAGAACTCCAGCTTCCCTTCGTAGACCATGTCCTTGAGCTTGAAGCGCTTGTCGATCCGGTGGTTCGGGAAGAATTCCGACACGATCCTCACTTCGCGACTCTCCGGCGTGAGAAACGGCTTGCCTTCGACTACCCGCGGGAAGAGGAACCGGCCGCCCAGGCCATCCTCGCGCGGCGGCTGGTACTCCAGCAGGAACGCCTTCGCGCCGTCGAGCGCCTCGAGGTAGGTTGTCTGCCGGATTGCCGTGGTCGACTGCCGGTGAAGGACAGCCAGCGCCTGCTGCAGGCTCATCCCCGGCTCGGGCGCGTCCACGCTCAGCGTCACCACGATGTACTCGACAAACTCCCCCGTGGTCATCGTCCGCAGCATCTGCTCGAACTCCGGCGTGCGGGACCCCTTGTGATTGATTTCGAGCAGGCGGGCGACGGCGAGGCGAATCGGCCTGGCCGAGAGGAAACGCAGGCGGAAGTTCACGTGTATGTTCTCGCTCTGCGTCGTAGCGCCTCCGGCTCCTTTGGTGGGCACCTGCCGGAACATGGCGCCGAGGGTGGTCAGGACATCGGTCTTGCCCCAGGGGGAGTCGTTCAGGACCTTCTCGGCGTCGTAGGCGGTCCACTTGGCGTAGGGCTTCTTATTCCACTGCGACACCGCTTCGGTGAGTGTGCCCGTTAAGACGCAGGCGGCAACCACAAGGATCCTGGTTTTCAAATGCGGCGACATGCTCCCTCCTTTGCGCCTGCGGGTCTTGGCGGCGGACGCTTTTCCAGCCTTCATTATTCACCATTAGCGGCGGCAGGCGAATGGGAAAATTGCTCCGGCATGCGGACAAACGCAGGCAGGGCTTCACCCGGCCAGCCGGGCTGCTGGGGAGCGGTTCGCCCGCTTCCTGGTGTCCGGGATTGGCGGCGCGGAGCTACCACTTCCACTTGTGGCCGAGGCGTTCGCCCGCGTACCTCGCGATGGCCCTGAAGAGCTCGTCCTCGGCGACGGAGACTTTCGGCGTGCTCGCCGCTTCCATCTCCGCAAGAACCGAGGCCGTGCAGTCCCGCAGACCGCGCGGACTGTATCCGCCCTCGAGGGTGAAGCAGATCTTCCCGCCGCAGCACCTGTCCGCCGTTCTGATCAAAGATGCGGCTATAGCGCCGTAGCCCGCCGCCGATGCCCTGAGCCCGCCCAACGGGTCCTCGTGAAAGGCATCGAAGCCGGCGGACACCAGGATGAGCTGCGGGTCGTACTGCTCCAGGACCGCCGCGACGATGTGGGAATAGAGCGGGACCAGCGTCGAATCCCCGGTGCCGGCCGGGAGCGGAAAATTCAGCGTGTAACCCCTGCCTTCGCCCAGCCCGGTCTCGTCGAACCCGCCCGTGCCGGGATAATGGGGGTACTGGTGCGTCGAAATGTAGAGCACGCCGGGGTCGTCGTAGAAGCAGGCCTGCGTGCCGTTCCCGTGGTGCAGGTCGATGTCCACCACCGCGACGCGTTCCAGCCGACCCGTTTTCCTGGCCCAGGCCGCGGCCACGGCGATGTGGTTGAAGAGGCAGAAGCCCATCGCCCGGTCGGGCTCGGCGTGGTGCCCCGGCGGACGGACGAAGGCGAAGGCGCGGTCCAGGCGGCCCGAACAGATGGCCTCGGTGCAGTTGAGGACTCCGCCGGTCGCCAGCAGCGCGGTGCCGTAGCTCATCTCCGAGACCACGGTGTCCGGGTCGAGGTAAGTGGGGGCGTGGCGTGTGGCCCGCTCGATGCGGTCCACGAGGGCGGGATGGTGCACCGCCTCCAGCTCTTCGGGCAGGGCGGCGCGGGGTTCCACGCGGGTCCAGCAGCCGGCGATTGCGCGATCCACCAGCGCCTGCCGGATCGCGTGCAGCCGGCTGGGCGACTCCGGGTGCCGGGGGCCGGGGTCGTGCTGCAGGTAGGCATCCTCGATCAGGTATCCGAGTTTTTCGCAGTTCGACAAGGGAGGCCGTCCCGGACGGTTCACGCAACCACGCAGCGCCGATGCTGGATGTGGGCGTCGAACTCGTCGTAATATTTCTTCACGTAGCTCTCGACCGGCATGGCCGCCGCATCCGAGAGCGGGCAGATGGTCCGCGCCTTCATGCTTTCGCAGATGTCCAGGATGGTTTCGAGTTCTCCCGGCCGGCCTTGCCCCTTTTCGATCCGTGTGAGGATCTGCAGGAGCCATTCGGTCCCCTCGCGGCACTGGGTGCACTGGCCGCACGACTCCTCGGCGTAGAACCTTGTGATCCGCCGGATGGCCTTCACCATGCAGGTGGAGTCGTCCATGACGATCACGCCGGCGGAGCCGAGCATGCTCCCGGCCTTCGCAACCGAGTCGAAGTCGAGGCTGACGTCGATCTGGTCCGGGGTCAGGATCGGGACCGAGGAACCTCCGGGCACTACCCCCTTCAATTTCCTGCCGTTGCGCATGCCGCCGCAGTGATCGTAGAGGAGTTCGCGCAGTGTGATGCCCATGGGGAACTCGTAGACGCCGGGCCGCTGCACGTGGCCGCTGACGCCGAACAGCCTTGTGCCGGAGTTGTTCGGCACCCCGATGCCGGCGAACCACTCCGGGCCGTTGATCATTATCTGCGGAACGTTGGCAATCGTTTCGACGTTGTTGATCACGGTCGGGCACTGGTAGAGGCCGACGACCGCGGGGAACGGCGGTTTGAGACGCGGGTGGCCGCGCTTCCCCTCGATGGACTCCAGCAGCGCCGTCTCCTCGCCGCAGATGTAGGCGCCGGCGCCGCGGTGGACGATCATGTCGAGCGAGAAGTCGGTGCCTAAGATGCTTTTGCCGAGATAGCCTTTGGCATAGGCTTCCTCAATGGTCTTTTGCAGCAGGCGCGCCTGGTGCACGAATTCGCCGCGGATGTAGATGAAGGCCAGCTTGCAGTCCAGGGCGTAGGCCGAGATCATGGCCCCCTCGAGGAGCTGGTGCGGGTCCTTCTCGATGATCAGCCGGTCCTTGAAGGTCCCTGGCTCGCTCTCGTCGGCGTTGACGCACAGGTAAGTGGGTTTGCCGGTGTTCTTCGGCACGAAGCTCCACTTGAGGCCGGTTGGGAAGCCGGCGCCCCCGCGGCCGCGCAGCGCCGATTTTTTCACGACCTCGATGACCTCCGCCGGCTTGTATTCTTTGAGCGTCTTGCGCAGCCCCTGGTACCCGCCCGCGGATTCGTAAACCTCGATCTGGGCGAGGTTGGGAATGTGCATGTTCCTCGTCAGGATCTTCGTGCTCATCGCGGCCGCGGTTCCTTTCATCGGAGAAAATTGAGGTGCTAATACTACCACAACAGGGCAGGATCCGATCCAGCCCGGATGCCGGCGGGAAACAGGAAAGCATTGCACGGAGGTCACGGAGAAAACCCGCGGAGAAAATCCACCGAAATATCGGATTAACGCTGTTCTCGCGGTATAACTGCCTGGGGATTTCGAGCAGGATGAAAACAGGCGCAGGTTCGCCAACGTGAAGAAACCGATGTTCCCTAAGGAAACCAAGGAAGCAATCCAGGAGATCTTCGAACACTGCCGGCAGCGCTATCCCGGCATTGACCTGCCGTTCGATCTGTTCTGCCGGAAGCTGCAAGAGATCTTTCCCGGGAGGGGCGTGGAGGCGGGACCGTTGCCGCAGGAATGGGCGCGGCTCCACCTGGAAGACCTGTATCTGGCAGCGGCCTGCGCCTTGAACGACCCGGCGGCGTGGAAGGTCTTCGCGGACGAACATCTCCCGGAGCTGAAACGCAGCGCCGTGTATGCCTGCCGGAACCGGGAGGATGGCGAGGATCTGGCACAGGAAATCTTCGCCGGTCTGATGAACTGCGCGGCCGGATGCGGAAGCCCGGTCCCTGGGGATTGCGGCGAAGCCCCTCGGCCATCGGGGCTGGCGGGCTACAACGGGCGAGGGAGCCTCAAGTCCTGGCTGCGGGTCTCGGCGGCGCACGCCGCCATCGACCGCTTAAGAAAGATGAAGAAGGAGGTGCCGCTGGGCGACGAGGGTGGTTCGAGCCCGGTGGAACCTGTGCCGGTGGCCCCGGAAGCAAGCCCCGGGCAGGAGCCGCTGGATGACGGTTGGGGGCGCATCATCGGCGAGGCGGTCGCCTGCGAGATTGGCAAGCTGCCGCCGGCGGACCGACTCATGCTGGGCCTGTATTACGTGGAGGGATTGCCGCTGCAGGCCATCGGGCGCCGCTTTGGATTTCATGAGGCAACGGCATCCCGGCGCCTGGAAAAGTTGCGGCGCGCGATCCGCAAGGGGGTGGAAAAAGAACTGGGGCGGCGGCACGGGCTCAGGAGCCGTGAGCTTCAGGGGCTTTGGCAGACGGCTGCGGGCGACGGGAGTTTTTCGCTGAATGACGCGCTGGCGCCGGCGGCGGAGAATCCGGGCTCCAGGAAAAAAGGGGCGCAAGGCGGCAGGTTTTTTGCGTCCAATAAATTGAGGATACGACGGTGAATGATACACGCATAGATGCGGCCATCCGCAGGAGTCTGGAAGCCCGGGGCGCGGAGCGCGGGCACGCGTGTCCCGACGACAATCTCATGGCCGCCTGGCTCGACGGGGCGCTGGCCCCGTCGGAGGCGCAGCAGGTGGAAAACCACGCCGCGAGCTGCGGCTACTGCCGGAGGGTGATCGCCCTGGCTGCGGCCGTGGAGGACGAGGCGCCTGTCGCGGCGCCCGCGACGGTGGCGAGGAGATATGCCTGGACAGGCTTTTTGCAGCCGCGTGTCCTGGCCATGGCGGCCGCGCTGGCCATGGTTGTCGGAGGCTCGGTCTTATACCGGATGAGCCGGGAAGGGGCGTCGGATGCGGCCCCGGTCCAGGTCGCGGAATTGAGGCAGGATGTACAACGGGAGGAACCGCTCGCGGATCTCCGGCCGGCGGATCGTGAACTCGCGCCGAAGGCGCCTGAAGCGTCCGCAGCGCGTCCGGCTGTGGCGCGATCGGCCGCAAAGGCCGGGTTCTATGGCGGAATAACGGAACCTGAGGTTGAAGGGGCCGCCGTCGCGAAAAAGGAAGTCCAGGCCGTTGCGGTCGAAAAGGACCTTCTGGTGGGAGTGGAGACGGGAGTCGGGGAAAAGGCAGCAGCGGCGCCCGCGGCGGTGCAACCCCAGCCTGTAGCTGCCGCCGCCGTGGCGGTCGGGGAAATCCGTCAGAAGGAAAGGCAGGAACCGGCGGAACAGAAGCAGGCGGTAGGAGCGGTTGCGGGCAGGGGGGCGATGGGTGTGCGGGCGGTGACGGCCCAGGCTCCGGCTGATGCCGTGATGGAATTCCGTGCGCGGCCGGCGGAATCGCCTCAGGAGGCCATCCGGACGATGGCCGGCTCGCTCCGGGATAAAGCGGGTGCGGAGCGGACGAAAATGGTCGGCGACCGCCGGTTTTACCGCACGGCGGGATACTGGGTGGACGTTCTCTGCGACCAAGCGGCGGCCGTCGTGGAGATCCCGAATGACTCCACGGAACTGGCGGAGGTTTTGCGCGCCATACCGGGCATCGCGGAGCTGCGCGAAACCGATGTCCCGGTGCTGGTCTTCTGGAAAGAAAAGAACCTCCTGCTGCGCTAGCCCTGCCCTAGCGGAAGTTTTCGACCAGGATGATGTCGGATTCCGGGGCATCATCGACATCATAAAGGATCCAGCGGCCATCTCTGGACCATCGCGGCGCCGCCTCCTCCGCAGGCCCGGACGTAAGCCTGCGCGGAAATCCTCCGCTCGCATCTATTACGTAGATCCCCAGGCTCCCCCCCCTTGCTGGACATGAAGCCGATCTGTTTACCGTCGGGGGACCAGGCGCATACTGCGGTCATCCAATGCTTCAATAAGGTCAGCCGCCTGGGATTGCTGCCGCCACCGTCCCAAACCCAGATCTCCAGGTCCCCGGAGCGGCCGGAGGTGAAACAGATCTTCTTTCCGTCGGGAGAGTAGGTGGGTAAGTAATCGATTCTAGATTCAATTTTCAAGGCCTGACACCGGTGGGGCGAACTCCGGTTTATAATGTGGGGCATGAAAAACCGGATCCGGACGCTTGCCTTCGTTTCGATATGGCTTGCCGCTGTCGCGGCGGCCGCGCCGCTTGCGACGCCGCAGCCGCAAACCGCGCTGGCCTACTCTGTCTCTATGGACGATCCCGCCTCGCAGACCTTCCGGGTGATTCTCCGGGCGGATGGATTCGCCGGCGACTCGCTGGACCTGAAGATGCCGGTCTGGATGCCCGGCTATTACGGGGTCCAGAAATACCCTGAAAACGTGGTCGATTTCCGTCCCGCCGACGGTTCGGGGGCGCCCCTTGAATGGGAGAAGGTCTCCGGCAACGCGTGGCGGATCCGCACGGGCGGGGCGCCGTCCGTCGTGATCTCCTACGGTGTGAAAGCGACGGTCCGCTTTATCGTCCACAGCTATCTGGATGAAAGCCGGGCCTACATCGCCCCGGTCGGCGTATTCATGCACGTCGCGGGACGGATCGATCATCCGGTGACGGTGAGGATCAAGCCTTACGAGAAGTGGCGGGACGTTTCGACCGGGCTCGACCCCGTCCCGGGCGAGCTTCATACCTACACGGCGCCCGACTTTGACGTTCTCTACGACTGCCCGATCCTGGTCTCGAACCTCGATCGCGTCCTTTTCGAGGTCCGGGGTGTCCCGCATTCCTTCGTCGGATGGAACCTGGGCGAGTTCGACCGGGCGGGTCTGGCCTCCGACCTGGCAAGGCTAGTGGAGGCCGCCGTCTCGATCGTAGGCGAGATCCCTTACAAACACTACACCTTCCAGGTCGTCGGCCCCGGGCAGGGCGGGATCGAGCACCTCAACTCCACCGCCATCAGTTTTGGCGGCTTCACGCCTGAGGCTCCACGCGCGACGCGGAGTTTCCTCGTTTTCCTGGCACACGAGTTTTTTCATCTCTACAACGTCAAGACCATCCGGCCGGTCGAACTGGGCCCCTTCGACTACGACGGCCCCAACCGGACGCGCCTTCTCTGGGTGTCCGAGGGCTTCACCTCCTATTACCAGCACGTCATCCTCCGGCGGGCCGGCTTCACGACGCCGGACGAATTCCTGGCCGCGGTCGGCGGGCCGATCGCCTTGCTGGAAGGGCGGCCCGGCCGTCTCGTCCAGAGCGCCGCCGAGTCGAGCTGGGCTTCGTGGGACCAGGGACCCTTCGGCGGGGATCCGGAAAAATCGATCTCCTATTACGAGAAGGGCGCGGTGATCGGGCTGCTCATGGATCTGGCGATCCGGCACGCCACCGGCGGAGCGAAGTCCCTGGACGACGTGATGAGGGCGCTCTACTTCGAATTCCACAAGGAGAAGGGCCGCGGATTCACGGAAGCCGAATTTAAGACCGTCTGCGAGCGGATCGCCGGCGCGCCGCTGGACGAGATCTTTGACTACGCGAACACGACCATGCCGCTCGACTATGCCAAGTATCTGGGCTACGCAGGGCTCGAGGCCGAGCCGCGCAGGGAGCTGGACGAGCCCGATGCCGGGGCCGAGGTCCAGGTCCGGGAAGGCGTGCTGGTTGCGACGCGGGTCGACCGGAATTCGCCGGCCGGGAAGGCCGGTATCGCCGCGAGGGACGTTCTCCTGGCGATTGACGGGAGGGCTCTCGACGCGGCCGGGTGGAGGGAAGCCGTCGCGGCGAAAAAGCCGGGCGACACCGTCATCGTCCGATACAGGCGCGGGGGCGAGGAACGGGAAGCCTCGATCGTCCTGGGGAAAAGGATCGATCCCGGATACCGGATCAGGCGGAAGCCGGATCCC
Organism: Acidobacteriota bacterium; assembly: GCA_037444305.1. Classification (GTDB taxonomy): domain Bacteria; phylum Acidobacteriota; class UBA6911; order UBA6911; family UBA6911; genus JBBIMP01. Next base: position 27,334 of record JBBIMP010000041.1, on the reverse strand, counting down.
ACGCCGGAGCAGGCCGCGATCCTCAAGGGCTGGGTCGGGCATTAGGCGGGGCATAGGTTTGTATTAGATCGGCATAGTCCCTGGACGATGGAAGAAAGGAGGGCTTTGGTGCGCAATTCGTGGCATGTTCTGGCGCTGGTGGCGGCAACTTTTGCCGCAGGCAGCCTTGTCGCAGCAGGTTGGACGTCGCAGTCGGGAAATCCCGTCCTGGCCGGCTGGTACGCAGATCCGGAAGCGCACATCTTCGAGCGCGAGTACTGGATTTATCCGACCTATTCCGCGCCCTACGACGAGCAGACGTTTCTCGACGCGTTCTCGTCGAACGACCTTGTGAACTGGACCAGGCATCCGCGCGTGCTGGACATCTCGAACGTGACCTGGGCCAGGCGCGCCGTATGGGCTCCGTCCGTCATTGAGAAGGACGGCACGTACTATCTGTTCTTCAGCGCAAACGATATCCAGAGCGACAGTCAGGTCGGCGGCATCGGCGTGGCCCGGGCGCGCCGTCCCGCCGGGCCCTTCGAGGACCACCTCGGCCGGCCTCTCGTCGACAAGTTCCACAACGGCGCACAACCGATCGATCCGTATGTTTTCAGGGACGGCGACGGCGCCTTCTACCTGATCTACGGCGGCTGGCGGCACTGCAACATCGCCAGGCTGAACGGGGATTTCACCGGGTTTGTGCCGTTTCCCGACGGCGCCACCTTCAGGGAAATCACGCCGAGCGGCTACGTGGAAGGCCCTTTCATGTTCGCAAAGGACGGAAAGTACTATTTCATGTGGTCGGAAGGGGGCTGGACAGGCCCGAACTACGCCGTGGCCTATGCGATCGGCTCGTCGCCGCTCGGGCCCTTCCAGCGCGCGGGCAGGATTCTCCAGCAGGATCCCGCGGTCGCGACCGGCGCGGGCCACCACTCGGTCATCCGCTCGCCCGCCTCGGGCCGCTGGTATATCGTCTATCACCGCCGCCCGCTCGGCGAGACCGACCGGAATCACCGCGTCGTGTGCATCGACGAGATGCAGTTCGACAGCAGCGGAGCGATTCTGCCCGTCGTCATCACCAGGGAGGGCGTGCCGCCCGATCCCCTGGAGAAGCACCTCCATCATGAAGTTCACGTAGGCGCCCCCCGCCGAGTAGGGATGCAGCCCCATACGCACCCTCCTTCCACGCGCACTGTGCGCGCAGCGGGATCCACGCGAACGCCCCTCATCGGGGAAAGATCCGCCACTTCGTACGAAAGCCTGCCGCAGTGATATGATTTCCCCAGGGAAGCACGCCGGCCGGGACGTGAAACAGCCCGGGTGACAAATCGGTGCCGGACCATGGAACTGCACGCAGGAGGTGTCCCCTGTAGCCTGAAATTCCTGTCGTCCGCGATGAACAATCGGGATGCTCTGCGCATCTACCAGCCATGAAGCTATTCTTGAGCGATTTGCGCCTGGAGGAATAACCATGAGGATACACGCGCTGGGGAGAGCCATCCTCTTGTTCGCATTTGGTGCCATGGCCGTGCTGCCGCTCGAGCCGGCAGCAGCGCAGCCTGCCGCCAGCGCACTTCCATTCGCAATATTCCCGCTTTTCGCGTCAGGCGGGGGCGAGTTCATCGGCTTGTCGTTCGTGAACACATCCGCGGTCACCAATGTGGTCACCGTCACCTGGATGGGTTCGAATGGGAACAGCGTCCGGACCGCCTCCCTGTCTTTGGCCCCGGGGGCCCAGCATGCGGCACTTGCATGGCAAATCCTCGGAATGCCTGAAGATCCCGCAGAGGGATGGATCCGCATCGAGTCCTCAGCGGCCGGCCTGCTGGCTTACATGGCCTCGGGACAGGATGGGATTCTGGACGGCACGGAACCCGCCTCAGCGGTTTCCACGAGACTCCTTCTGCCCCATGTCTCGGTCAACACGGGTTTCATGGAGCTGGAGCACGCGGACACCAGGGTGATCCTGATCAATCCCGGGACCGGGGCGGCCGGCGCTCATGCTGAGTTGATCAGACTGGACGGTTCGGTCGCTGGAAGTTTGAGCATCCCCGTTCCGGCGGGCGCAAGCCGAACCTTCCGAATTTCAGAATCGTTCCGTGATGTGCTCCCCTCCAACAATGTAGGGGGCAGGGTGTTCCGCGGCTATATGAGGGTTTCTTCCAATGAAGGGCTGGCCGCATGGCTGCAAATCGACAAGCCGCTGAGCCGCGGGCTGTATCGCGGTCGCGTGGTGGAAGAGATCGTCCCGGCGCACCGCGCCATAGTGAGCCATTTCGCGTTTGGCAGTCGCGCCCTGTACCTCTCGGAACTCAACCTCGTCAACGCCGGCGATGAGACGGTTACATTGGAACTTGCCGCACAGGATGACCGGGGTGGAAATATCGGAGAAGCCGTTCGCCGGACTCTGAAGCCCGGCCAGGGTTTGCGTGAGGATATCGTCCACCTCTTCCGGATAGTTGTGCCCGCGGTTTACCCGCCGCCCCTGGTGACGGGATACGTTAGAATTCGGGCGGCCGATGGCAGCATGTTTAAGGCGACGGGCGATATCCAGATCAATTGCCAGGGTACCGCCGCCATGTTTTATCCGATAGAAACGGCCTTCCCATCTCAAGCGATCCTGCCCTTCGCTGTTTCCGATGCGCATTACTTCACAGGCTATGCGCTGGCCAACCCCAACGAATTGCTTACCGTGCAGACGGACGTCACGATCGAATTGCTCGATCATGAAGGCCGTACCGTCGGTAAGCCTCGAAATGTCTCCCTGTCCCCTGCGGCCCGGTATGTCAGCCTCACGGAGGAAACAATCCGAAGCGGATATTTTCGAATTCGCGCGAACGGGCCCATCGCGGTCCTGGGGGCGATAGGGAGCTGGAATTGCAGCATGCTCGCGCCTCTGCCGGCAGAGCGGGGAAGTGCAGCCAACGTTTTTGCATTTCCCGGCAGATGACAACTGAGGCGGTGCCCATTTCCCTGAGCTGCGGCGGCGGCAGTCAAGATCCGGAACAGCTGGGGTCAGGGCACAAATGGGCACGCAGGGGAATGTGAACTCCTCCGGGCTAGGGCCGGAAGGAGCCGACGCGAACCTGGGCGGGACGCAGGAGCGCGTCGCCCATGCGGTAGCCCTTGAGCACTTCCTCAATCACCAGATTATCCCTGGCCGGGTCGTCCACCGCAACCGAGCCCACGGCCTGCGCCAGGTTCGGATCGAAGGGTTCTCCGAGCGCGCGGATCGGCTCGATGGAAAGCGCCTGGAGCTTGGCCAAAAACAGGTCCACCGTGAGCCGGATTCCCTGGACCAACTGCGGATCGCCGCCGGGTCGCGCCGCGGCCAAGGCCCTCTCCAGATTGTCCAGGACCTCGAGGAAGGGGAGCAGGATGTTCTGTTTTTCGAGCAGCAGCCGGCGGTTGGATTCGCCTTCCAGCCGCTCCTTCGTGCGCTTGATCTCTTCGTCGATCTGCGCCTTGCGCTCCTCGAACCGCTTTTCCGTCAGGGCGAGCCTGGCCATCAGCTCCTCGACGAAGGTCGGGTAGCGCGGCTTTGCCTCGACCGGGCCTTCCACCGGCTCGTCCGGCAGGTCGACGAAGTGGCGCCGGTCGACGACGCGGAAGGTCGGCGGCTCGCCGTCAGCCTCCGAGGGAAGATAGGAGTCCTCGTTTTCGCCGTTCTGGATCGGGATCTTTCTGGCTGCCATTTGCCCTCGCCGGTTTTTCGCTTCGGATTATAACCGATGTCCCGCCGGTCAGACGGCCCCGACTTTGGGGGCGGCCGCGGAAAGCCGCAGTTCGCCCGAACCTTCGTCCACGTCGGCCCGCACCGTGTCGCCCGGGCCGATTTCGCCGTTCAGCAGCATCAGGGCCAGGCGGTCCTGGATCAGTTTCTGGATCAGGCGCTTCAGCGGCCGCGCGCCGTACACGGCATCAAAGCCCTCGGCGGCCAGTTTTTGCATCGCCTTCTCGCTGACGGAGATTTCGAGCTCACGCTGAGCCAGGATCTTGCGGAGCACGCCGATCTGGAGGCTGACGATCCCCTCCAGGAGTTCCGGCGTGAGGCTGCGGAAGACGATCACGTCGTCTATGCGGTTCAGGAACTCGGGCCGGAAGGTCTGCCGGAGGCTTTCCATGACCCTCGGTTCCGCGGCCTCCAAATTGCCGCCCGCCTGGCTGATCCACTGGCTGCCGATGTTCGAGGTCATGATGATGACCGTGTTCTTGAAGTCCACGGTCCGCCCCTTGCCGTCGGTCAGCCGCCCGTCCTCCAGGATCTGGAGGAAGATGTTGAAGACGTCGTTGTGCGCCTTCTCGATCTCGTCGAACAGGATGACGGAGTAGGGGCGCCGGCGGATGGCTTCGGTGAGGTATCCGCCCTCTTCGTACCCGACGTATCCCGGCGGCGCACCGATGAGCCGCGCCACGGAGTGTTTTTCCATGAACTCCGACATGTCGACGCGCACCATGGCACGCTCGTCGTCGAAGAGGAACTCCGCCAGGGCCCGTGCGGTCTCCGTCTTGCCCACGCCGGTGGGCCCGAGGAAGATGAAGGAACCCATGGGCCGGTTGAGGTCCTGCAGGCCGGCGCGCGCGCGCCGGATGGCGTTGGAAACGGCTGCCAGCGCCTGGTCCTGGCCGAGCACGCGCCGCCGCAGGCGCTCCTCCATGTGGACGAGCTTTTCCACTTCGCCCTCCAGCATCCGGCTGACCGGAATGCCGGTCCACTTGGCCACGACCTCGGCGATGTCCTCCTCGTCGACCTCCTCCTTGAGGAATTTCTGGGTGGACTGCAGGCCTGCCAGCCGGGCGTTCTGTTCGGTAAGGTCCTTCTCCAGTTGCACCAGCGTTCCGTAACGGAGCTCCGCGGCCTTTCCGAGATCGCCCTTCCGCTCGGCCAGCTGTTCCTGTGCCCGGGTGTCCTCGATTTTTTCCTTGAGCGTTCCGATAGCGGCGATGATTTCCCGCTCCTGCTGCCAGTGCAGCTTCATGGAGCCGCTTTTTTCCTTCAGTTCCACCAGTTCCGCGTTCAGACTCTGCAGCCGCTCGACGGAGGGCTTGTCCTTTTCCTTGGAAAGCGCCTGCTTCTCGATCTCGAGCTGCGTGATCCGGCGGTCCACCTCGTCGATTTCCACGGGCATGCTGTCGATCTCGATCCTGAGGCGGGAGGCCGATTCGTCGACGAGATCGACCGCTTTGTCGGGCAGGAAGCGGTCGGAGATATAGCGGTGCGATAGCGTAGCGGCGGCCACCAGCGCTGCGTCCGTGATCCGGACCCCGTGGTGCACTTCGTATTTCTCCTTCAGTCCGCGCAGGATGGCAATGGTATCCTCCACCGTGGGCTCGACCACCAGGACCGGCTGAAAGCGGCGCTCGAGCGCCGCATCCTTTTCGATGTACTTCTTGTACTCGTTCAGCGTGGTGGCGCCGATGCAGCGCAGTTCGCCGCGCGCCAGGGCGGGCTTGAGCATGTTGGAGGCGTCGATGGCCCCTTCGGCCGCGCCGGCCCCGACCAGCGTGTGCAGCTCGTCGATGAACAACACGACGGCGCCCTCGGCCTCGTCGATTTCCCGCAGGACGGCCTTCAGGCGGTCTTCGAATTCGCCGCGATACTTCGCGCCGGCCAGCAGGGCGCCGAGGTCCAACGCCACGACCTGTTTTCGCTTCAAGGACTCGGGGACGTCCCCGGCCACGATCCGCTGGGCGAGCCCTTCGACGATGGCCGTCTTGCCGACACCCGGCTCGCCGATGAGGACGGGATTGTTTTTCGTCCGCCGGGAGAGCACCTGCATGATGCGGCGGATTTCGTCGTCACGCCCGATGACCGGGTCGAGCTTTCCGCGCCGCGCCAGTTCCGTGAGATCCCTGGCGTAGCGTTTCAGCGCCTGGTACTTTTCCTCGGCGTTGGGATCCGACACCCTCTGACCGCCGCGAATCCCCAAAAGGGCTTGCAGAATCGCCGAGTGCTCCACCCCCTGTTTTCGCAGGAGTTCCCCGGCGAAGCCTTCGCTGCCGGCGATGGCAAGGAAGAGATGTTCGGTGGCGATGTACTCGTCCTTGAACCGGTCCGCCTCTTCCTGGGCCTGGCGGAACACGGCATCCAGCCTCGGGGAGAGGGAAAGCTGCCCCCCATGGACCTGAGGCAGGGTATCGAGGTGCTTCCGCAGCGCCTCGAGAATACCCGTGGGCGCCACCCCGAGCTTCTTGAGCATCGGTTGGACAATCCCCTCCTCCTGCGAAACGAGCGCCTCGAGCAGGTGTTCGGGCGCTATCTGCGCGTGCCGCCGGGAGTCGGCGGAACCCTGCGCCTGCTGCAAGGCTTCCTGTCCTTTCAGGGTCAGTTTGTCGGATCGCATGCCTGGATTTCCTTGGGTCGAGTGGATGGGCTGCCCGCTTTGCGGGCCGCGGCATGTGCCGCGTCAGCGAGCGAGCCGGCAACCCCTTGTTGGTGGGCGGCCGGCCCGCGCTTCGGAACCGCGTTCCCCGCCGGGCGATGTTAGCCGCCGCGCGGGGACGCCAGCGGCAGTCACTTCGCGCTCACGGGAATCTCGCGCGGCCGAACTTCCGGCTTCTGCGGGATCGAGATCGTGAGGATGCCGTTCTTGTAGTTGGCGGACGTCTTCTCGAAGTCGAGCGTCTCGGGCAGCGTGAACGATCGGCTGAAGGCGCCGTGAAATCTCTCGATCCGGTGGTAGTTGTTCTGCTTGTCCTCGTTCTCGAGTTTGCGTTCACCCTTGAGCGTCAGGACATTGCCCTCGAGCTTCAGGTCGATGTCCTTTTCGTCCAGGCCCGGGAGCTCAGCCCGCAGAATGAGGTTGCCCTCCTTCTCCAGGATGTCCACGGCCGGCAGCCAGGTCTCTTCGCGCTGCCTGGCGGCTACGCTCCAGGGGAAGTTGTTGAAGAACTCGTCGATCAGCGACGATTCCGGCCACGTGCGATTCGAAAGCTCGCTCCTTCTCGTGTAAGGTATCAATCTCATTTTTCTCCTCCTTTGATCTTTCGTTGTTCGTTTAATTTGATGACGAGGTCTATATAAAATCTAGGCCGATCGTTGTCAAAGAACGTCCCGCCGGCCGCCTTGAATTTCCGTTTTCACGATTGTTGCAGTTCATTTCGAATCTCCCGCCGCGCTTTCCCCGGCGCCCTTTTACATAAAACCCGCCTCCTGCCCTGTCAAAGGCCCCGTATACCGATCCCCGAGTCTGTCCGCGTTCATCCGCGTCCGATGATGTCCTGTGGCCTTGGCATACTCCAAGGCTATTGGGATTCGCGCGCTTTGGGTGTTGCCTTCGATTTTGGCGGCGGCGCCTCGAGCGGATTGAAACAAATCCCATGCCGGGGCGTCTATCCATTTGGTGGGGTGCGCAAGCTTGATATCACCATTTTGATTCAATATATTAGTGCCATGGAGTTCAGGGAAAAGTGGAACCGGTTCGCTGACAGAGCCATGAAATTCTTCGGTTTGCGGCCGTATTCCACCGGGCCGCGTTCCGTCGATCCCTACAACATTTACTTCGACGATGACGATCCCGACGACAAGCGAGCCCTTCGCGTGGCGATGTTCGTTGCGCTGCTCTTCCACTTCCTGCTGTTCATCATCCGGTTTGCCGCCGGCGCGGGTGTTTTCATTCCGGACAACCGGCAGCTGATCACGCTGCGCAACATCGCCGGTCCGCCGTCGATTGCCGGTGGCGGCGCACCGAAAACGGCCCCCAAGAAAGTGGAGGTGCCCAAGCCGAAGCCGCAGCCGATTCCGTTCCCCGATCCGACCCCGGATGATCCCGAACCCCTGTACGAGCCGGTGCTGGAGGTTGCGCCCCAGATTATCGCGCAGATGGGAACCGACATCAGCATCGGCGACATCAGCGCTCCGCCCGGGACCGGCGGACTCGGCGGGAGCAGCGGACGCATTGCGGGGCGGGGTCCCGGAGGGCCGGGAGACGGCGTCTACACCGTCGGGGGAGGCGTGATGCCGCCGGTGGTCATCGCCCAGCCGCTGCCGCTGTACACCGAAGAAGCGCGGAAGGCCCGGATCGAGGGCCTGGTTCTGCTCCAGGCGATCATCCGCAAGGATGGCTCTGTCGACAGTTTCAAGGTCATTCGCGGGCTGGGCTACGGGCTGGATGAGTCGGCCATCAACACCATCGCCACCAAGTGGCGTTTCAAGCCGGGCACGCTCAACGGGCAGCCGGTCGACGTCCAGGCCAACATCGAGATCTCCTTCCGCCTGTACTGAGGGCTCGGCCGCGAATCTGGCGCTCCTGCGACTCCCGAACCTCCTGTCCGCCGACATTTTGTAACTCGAACCGCGGAGTCTTTGCTATCATGTTCGCTTTTCGCGGGAGATGACGTGGCCAAGCCTCTGGATCTCAAGAACACTCTGAACCTGCCCAAGACCTCCTTCAGCATGAAGGCCAACCTGCCGCAGCGCGAGCCGGAGATGCTGAAGTACTGGGAACGGATCGATGTCTACGCCCGCATCCGGGCCGCCCGGGCCGGCCGGCCGACCTTTGTCCTGCATGACGGACCGCCCTACGCGAACGGCAATATTCACATGGGGACGGCGATCAACAAGATCCTGAAGGACGTCATCGTCAAGTCGCGCTCGATGCTCGGGTTCGACACGCCCTACGTTCCCGGCTGGGATTGTCACGGCCTGCCCATAGAGATCCGCGTAGACCAGATGCTCGGCGCCCGCAAGGCGGGGATGAGCAAAGTCGATGTGCGCCGCGAGTGCCGCAAGTACGCCGAGAAGTACATCGAAATCCAGCGGCGGAGCTTCAAGCGTCTCGAGGTGTTCGGCGAGTGGAGCGCCCCCTACTCCACGATGAGCTACAAGTACGAGGCGGACATCGCCCGCGCGTTCGGCGACTTCGTCGGCAAAGGGCTGGTCTACAAGGGGTTGAAGCCGGTGCACTGGTGCTTCCACTGCAAGACGGCGCTGGCTGAGGCCGAGGTCGAATACGAGGACCACACCAGCCCCTCGGTTCACGTGGCGTTTCCCTTGCAGTCGGACCTCTCCGACATCGATCCCGCGCTGGCGGGCGGGGACTGGGCCATCGTCATCTGGACCACCACGCCCTGGACGCTGCCGGCAAACCTCGCAATCGCGTTTCACCCGGAGCACGAATACTCGGCCGTGCGGGTGGGAGCGCAGGGCTACATCGTTGCGACGGCGCTGCTGGCCGCGGTCGCGGAGAAGTGTGGGTGGAAATCCCCGGTGGAAGCGGCCCGTTTTCCGGGCAGGGTGCTCGACCGCAGGTCGGCCCGCCACCCGTTCATCGACCGCGAGTCCCTCCTGGTGCTCGGCGATTACGTCACGCTCGATGTGGGCACGGGGTGCGTGCACACGGCGCCGGGACACGGGTACGACGACTACGTCACCGGCATCAACTATGGCCTGGAGGTCTACTGCCCGGTGGACGACGACGGCCGCTTCGTGGCGCAGGTCGAGCGGTTCGGGGGGCAGCAGGTTTTCGACGCCAACGAAAGGATCGCACGCCATCTCGGCGAAACCGGTGCACTCCTGCACCACGAGCAGTTCACGCACAACTATCCCCACTGCTGGCGCTGCCACGAGCCGGTCCTGTTCCGCGCCACCCCGCAGTGGTTCATCGCGCTGGACCGGGACGGCTATCGGGAGAGAGTTCTGGATTCGATTCGGAGGGTGCGGTGGATTCCGGCGTGGGGCGAAGAGCGGATCAGCAACATGGTGCGGGAGCGGCCGGACTGGTGCATCTCCAGGCAGCGGGACTGGGGAGTCCCGATCATCGCCTTCTACTGTGGCGGCTGCGGCGAAATCCTGCTCAGCCGCGAAATCGTTCATCGCGTGGCTGCGATTTTCGACCGCGAGGGGGCCGATGCGTGGTACGCCCACCCGCCGGCGGAGCTTCTGCCGGAAGGGACGCGTTGCGGAAAGTGCGGCGGCAGCGCGTTTGCCAAGGAAACCAACATCCTGGATGTCTGGTTCGATTCCGGGAGCAGCCACCTGGCGACGCTCGGGGGCAGGGAGGAGCTCCCCTGGCCGGCAGACCTCTACATCGAGGGCGGGGACCAGTACCGCGGGTGGTTCCAGAGCTCGCTCCTGATCGGCGTGGCGCTGCGCGGCGAGTCGCCTTACAGGGCCTCGATCACGCACGGCTGGACGCTCGACGAGCACGGCCGCGCGATGTCGAAATCGAAGGGGATCGGAATCGATCCCAACGACCTGGTGAAAGAACGCGGCGCGGAGATCGCGCGCCTGCTGGCAAGCTCCGTCAACTACGTCGAGGACATCCGCATTTTCGACGAGCTCCTGGACCGGCTGAGCGACGCCTACAGAAAGATCAGAAACACCTGCCGCTTCATGTTGGGCAACCTCGGCAACCAGCAGGATCCTGCCCACCCGCGCTTCGACCCGGAGATGGACGCGCTCGCCCACGCGGAATTGCTCGAGATCGACCGCTGGGCGCTGGCCCGCACCGCGCGCCTCGTCCGGCGCTGCCGCAAGGCCTACGAGGATTATCAGTTCCACCAGGTTTACAACGCGCTGTACCACTTCTGCACGGTGGACCTGTCGGCCTTCTACCTCGATATACTCAAGGACCGGCTCTACACCCACGGGACCCACTCGGCATCGCGCAGGTCGGGCCAGACCGTCCTGTGGCACATGCTGGACGCGTTCACGCGTCTCCTCGCGCCGATCCTGCCCTTCACCTCGGAAGAGGTCTACCAGGCAATGCACGAAGGATTGAAAAGTGTCCGCCCGGAATCGGTTCACGAGCTCGTCTTCCCGGAATACGAAAAGGCACACGAGGACGAGGCGCTGCTGGCCGAGTGGGACCGCATTATCGCCGTCAGGGAAGCGGTGTCCAAAGCCCTGGAGGAACAGCGTCAGGAGGGGGTGATCGGCAACTCGCTCGAAGCCCGCGTCGTCCTGCACGCCGGCAGCGGGCTGGCCGGTTTTCTACGGGAGAAGGCCCCGGACCTTCGCTTCATCTTCATCGTTTCCCAGGCGGAGGTCGTGGCAGATCCCGCGGCGGATGGAGACGGCCTGCGGGTGGAAGTGAATAGGGCGGAGGGAGCCAAGTGCGAACGCTGCTGGAACTACTCGCCGGCAGTCGGCTCCGACGCGCGCTTCGCCACGCTGTGCGAGCGGTGTGCGCCCGTGGTCGGGGAGATGGCCGGATGAATGCAGCCGAACAGCCGGATACAGGCTCCGGGCGGATCCGGAGCTTCGTCAGGCACCGACTTCTGAACCTGACCTTCGCGATTCTGGCGGCCGACCTGCTGACGAAATACCTGGTCGATGTGGCGATGGACTCCCGGGCCTCGCTGGAGATCATCCCCGGCTTTCTGAGAATCTCCCAAGTGCTCAACTCCGGCATTGCCTTCGGTTTGTTCGATGACCTCCAATCGGCGTGGAAACCCATTGTCCTCGCGGGCCTAGCCGCCGTCGCCGTGGTGACGATCCTCGTCTACGGATCGAGCGTGCCGCCCGGCCGCAGAATGCTGCGCCTGGCGCTGGCCGTGACCCTGGGGGGGATAGTGGGCAACTTCCTTGACCGGCTCGTCGACGGGAGGGTGATCGATTTCATCGAGGTGCACTGGCTGGACCGCTGGTACTGGCCGACGTTCAATGTGGCGGACAGCGCGATCACCGTGGGTATAATCCTCCTGGTGATCGATACGGTACGGAATCCGGACGCCGAAAGGCAGGCAGCGCCGGAGTCCGCGGAGCGGAAATGAGAGATTCGCGCAACCGCTGTAGGAAAATCCGGCCGGAGTGGGAGGCCGGGCAGGGATGCCGGATACCTCGGATTGCGGGCGCTCTCTTACTCGCCGCTCTGGCGGCACCCCTGACGGCCGAGCAGTCGGCAGCCGATCTCCACGCCGTCATCTTGGGGCTGCAGTCGCGGTATGCATCCGTCCACACAATCCGAGCCGCCTTCCGGCAGACGTACCGCGCCCCCGGAATAGACCAGACCGAAGTGGGGGCGTTGGTCATGAAGAAGCCTGGCCTCATGCGATGGGAATACCGGCAGCCCGAGGTCAAATTCTTCGTCGCCGACGGCAGGAACACCTACCTCTACACCCCGGCGGACCGCCAGGTGCTGGTGCGGCCGTTCAGCGCCGGCGAGCTCCAGAGCACCCCGCTGCAGTTTCTCCTCGGGCGGGGAGACATTCTGAAGAGTTTCGCCGTCCAGCCGGAAAGGGAATTTTCCCCGCGCGTGGAAGGCACGGTCCTGGTCCGGCTGCTTCCGCGGAGCGGGGAAGCCGACTACTCCTATCTCGTGCTCGAGTGCGACGCCGCGACGCACGACCTGCGCCGCCTCGTAATTCGGGAGAGGACCGGCAACACCTCGGAGTTCCTCCTTACGGAGGTCGAAACCAACATCAGGACAAAAGACAGCGATTTCCAGTTCAAGATCCCCAAGGGTGTGGAAGTAATCCACATGGAGGCGAAGTAGGCGCCACCGGTCCCTTCTCCCTGCCGGCGAATGTGAAATATGAACGATATCGACAGGTTTTCCCAGGTTGGAATCGAAGCGGCCCGCGATGCCGGAAAATTCCTCAGGTCAAGGTTTCAAACCGGTTTCACCGTTTCCCGCAAGGGGGCGATCGACCTGGTGACCGAGGTGGACCTGGCCGCGGAGGAGATGATTGTCTCGCGCCTGACGCGGGAATTTCCCGGTCATGCCATCCTCGCAGAGGAGACCTGCTCCGACAGCCGGCCCGGTGCCGTCACCTGGATTGTCGATCCCCTGGATGGAACGACCAACTACGCCCACGGCTTTCCCGTCTTCTGCGTTTCCATCGGGCTGGAGATCGGCGGGGAATTGGAGTGGGGCGCCGTCTACAACCCGAACCTCGAGGAGCTGTTCACGGCCAGGCGCAACGGAGGCGCGTTGCTCAACGGCAGGCCGATCCGCGTGTCCGGTACCGGCAAGCTGGAGGACGCCCTGCTGGCGACCGGTTTCCCCTACGATGTGAGGACGAGTCCGGTGAACAACCTCGACCACTTCGTGAATTTCATCAGGCGGGCCCGCGCTATCCGGCGTGCCGGATCGGCGGCGATAGACCTCTGTTACCTGGCTGCCGGCCGGTTCGACGGCTTTTGGGAACTGAAGCTCAATCCGTGGGATTGCGCGGCGGGCTTCCTCATGGTGCGGGAAGCCGGGGGCAGGGTTACGGACTTCTTCGGAAACACGGGATCGATCTACAAGCCGGAGTGCCTGGCCAGCAATTCGCTGCTGCATGGCGCGATGCTGGAGGTTCTTCGCCATCCGGGCGACGGCGCTCCTTCGTGAGGATCGTGCGGCGGGCTGAAGGCGCGGGCGCCGGTTTTGGTTTGCAATGCGCGGGCCGCGAAAAACAGAATCAACACCCCGGCGCGGCCGGGAAGGAGCTGAGAGCGATGAAGCTGCGGGACCGGATCAACCAAGACCTTACGCAGGCCATGAAAAACCGGGATGCGGAACGCCTGGCCGTACTCAGGATGATGAAGACGGCGGTGAAGAACCGCGAAATCGAGGCGCGGGCCGAACTCGATGACGCCCAGGTCGTCCAGACCCTGTCGACGCTGATCAAGCAGCGGAAGGAGTCGATCGAGCAGTTCGTCAAGGGGGGGCGGAACGACTTGGCGAAGAAGGAAGCGGCAGAGATCAGGGTGATCGAGGAGTATCTGCCGGCCGCGCTCCCGGATGAAGAGATCGCGAGGGTGGTGGACGAAGTCGTCCGCGATACGGGCGCCTCCTCGGCCAAGGACCTCGGGGCGGTGATGAAGGAGTGCATGGCCCGTTTTTCCGGCAGCCTCGTGGATGGCCGAAAAGTGAACGCCGCCGTGCGAACCAGGCTGGAAGGCAGGTAGCGCTGTGGCGCCGCCGGCAGACGCAGGCACAGATTGTCCGGGAGGTTCGAACCCGGCTTCCGAGCCGCCGCTGGTTTATCTGGCGGGAGCGATCGAGTACGCGCCCGACCAGGGGAGGGGCTGGAGGAGGGAAATCGCGCCCTTTCTCCGCGAGCGGCTGGGCCACCGGGTGTACGATCCGGCCGAAGACGAGAGAAAGTCGCTCACCGAAGAGGAGCGGCGGAATCTCAGGGCCTGGAAAACCTCGGACCTGGCGCGATTCCGGAAGGCGCTGCGGAAGGTCATTGCCTTCGACCTCGAGGTTGTCTCGAAGGCGGATTACATCGTCTGCCTGTGGGACGAATATGCGCTCAAAGGGGGCGGGACCTCCGCCGAGGTTACCTTTGCGCACCGGCGAGGGATCCCCGTTTATCTGGTAGGTCCGGAGGATCTGTCGGGCGTGAGCGGCTGGATCCTGGCCTGCTGCGAGGAAGCGTTCCCCGGCTTCGACCAACTGAAATCATTCCTGGAGTCGCGTTATTCCAGCAGGAGCGAGTGAAGGAAAGAAACGATGGAAAGTCAATTGAGAGGCAACCTGGGATGGATCGAGGTGATCTGCGGCAGCATGTTCAGCGGCAAGAGCGAGGAGCTCATCCGCCGCCTGCGGCGCGCACAGATCGCGAAACAGCGGGTGCAGATCTTCAAACCCCGGATCGATGCGCGTTATGCCGAGGATCAGATCGTGTCGCACAGCGAGCAGAAGATCGCCTCCCAGGTTGTGAGCACAGCTCAGGAGATCCTGGACGGGATCGAGTTCCGCACGGAAGTCGTCGGGATCGACGAGGCGCAGTTCTTCGACCGGAACATCGTGCAGGTCTGCAACCGGCTGGCGGACATGGGCAAGCGGGTGATCGTGGCGGGCCTGGACCAGGACTACATGGGGCGCCCCTTCGAGCCGATGCCCGAGCTTCTTGCCGTCGCGGAGTACATTACTAAGACCCTGGCCATCTGCATGCGCTGCGGCAATCCCGCCAACCACACCCAGAGGCTGATTGCCAGCGAGGAGCTGGTGGTCGTCGGCGCAGCGGATATCTACGAGGCCCGCTGCCGGCGTTGTTTCGAGCCGTCTCCTCCGCAGGCAGCCGCTCCGGAGAAAAGCGCCTCCAAGGCCTGAGACGCCCTTTTGGGGGACTGATTTCTGTTACACGGACCTCCGTGAAACGCTTTTGGCTCCCGCATTGCGCGGGAGATTCGACGGATCCTTTCCGTTCCCTCGCCGCCTGTGCTTAAATTATCGGGTGCTCCAGGAAAAGCTCGATAACCTGCCTCCGGTTCCCGGCGTATACCTCTTCAAGGATGCCGCGGGGGAAGTCCTCTACGTGGGCAAGGCTGTCTCGCTGCGCAGCCGTGTGCGCTCCTACTTCCAGGCGGGGCGTCCCCAGGATCCGAAAACCGAGCGGCTCACCGCGGAAATCGCCGACCTGGAGTGCATCGTCACGGACAGCGAGATCGAGGCGCTCATCCTGGAGTCGACGCTGGTCAAGGAAAACTGGCCGCGATACAACATCAACCTGAAGGACGACAAGAGCTTCCCCTACCTGAAGCTCACGGTGAATGAAGAATATCCGCGGATCTTCATCACGCGCAGGGTGCGGAAGGACGGGGCGATCTATTTTGGCCCCTTTCTCCCCGCCGGCTATGCGCGGCAGACGCTCAAGCTGGTGAACCGGCATTTCAAGCTCAGGACCTGCCACATCGAGATCGACGGCAGGCTCCCGCGCCCGTGCCTCGACTACCAGATGAAGCGATGCCTCGGTCCGTGTGTCGAGGGGCTCTGTTCGAAGGAGGAGTACGGCAGGGCCGTCGCGGACGTGCGCCTGCTCCTCTCGGGCAAATCCGACCAGCTGCTGCGCCGGCTCGAGGCGCGGATGCAGGAGGCTGCCGGGAACCGGCACTACGAAGCGGCCGCGGTCTTCCGGGACCGGATCGCCATGGTCCGCGAGCTGTCGGAACGGCAGAAGATGATCCTGGAGAGCCAGGAGGATGCCGATCTTTTCGGCTATCATCAGGAGGGGGCGCGGCTGGCCATGGCCGTATTTGCCATGCGCGCGGGCAGGATCGTCGGCAGGCGCGAGTTTTATTGGGAGGACCTGATCCAGTTCGAACCCGGGGAGTTCTTCTCGGGCGCGGTCAAGCAGTACTATCTGCAGGACGGCTTCACGCCCAGCGAGATCTACCTTCCCGCCGATGTGGAGGATGCCGATGTCCTGGAGAAGTGGCTCTCGGGGCGCAAGGGGGCGCGGGTCCGGATCCGCTCGCCGAGACGGGGGCTGAAGGCAGGGCTGCTGGACCTGGTCATGCGCAATGCGAGGGTCTCCTTCGAAACGCGGTTCCGTCGGCTCAAGCCGCGCCGCGAGGAGGTGCTGCAGCAGCTCCGGGAGGCTCTCGGCCTCGACGCGGTTCCGCATCGCATCGAAACCTTCGACATCTCCCACACCCAGGGGACGCAGACGGTCGCCAGCATGGTCGTGTGCGAAAACGGCGAGATGAAGCGCAAGGACTACCGCAGGTTCCGGATCGAGAGCGTCAAGGGGCCGGACGATTTCGCGGCCATGCGCGAAGTCGTGCACCGGCACTACGAAAACGTGCTCGAGAAGGACGAGCACAGCCTGCCCGAGCTGATCCTCGTAGACGGCGGCAAGGGCCAGCTGTCCGCGGCCGCGGAGGCGCTGAAGGACCTGGGGCTGGAACGGCGGCCGCTTGCCGCGATCGCCAAGCGCGAAGAAACGATATATCTTCGCGGGTCGGAGGACCGTCCCATATCGCTGGATGCCGGTTCCCCGGTCTTGCTGCTCATGCAAAGGATGCGGGACGAGGCTCACAGGTTCGCCGTGGGGTACCACCGGAAGCGCCTCGAGATGCGGGACCACGCCTCCGAGCTGGACGGCATCCCCGGAATCGGAGAGGTGCGCAAGAAGGTCCTGCTGCGTGCGTTCGGTAGCCTGGAGCGGATCCGCGAAGCAAGTTTCGAAGATCTTGCGCCCTACGTCGGTCCCAAGGCCGCCGCCGGCATCATCCAGCACTTCCTTTCCGGGGTCGGACCCGAATAAACAGTCCGACCCCGGAGGTTCGGAGGCTAGAGGATGCTGTAGTCGGCGACGGTGGTTTTGTCGCCCAGAACCGTTCCGGGCCGCAGCCGGGCGCCCTCCCCGATGTGGCACTGGCGGCCGATGATGGCCCGCTCGACTCGCGCGTGAGGGCGGAGGCGCGTCCCGCTCCAGATCACCGAATCCTTGATCAGCGTTGCTTCCTCCACGCGGCAGTCCTCGCCCAGGACGGAGTTTTCGATGACCACGCCAGGCTTGATCATGCAGCCGCCGTCGAGGATGGAGTAGGAATCGATCTGGACTTCTTTTTTGTCCCAGGTGTTGGGCGGGCACGATTTGCGGGGATAGGCGGGAAGCTGAATGCGCCCGGATATGATTCCATAGCTGGCTTCCAGGTATTTCTGGGGGCTGCCGATGTCCTGCCAGTAACTATGCGTCAGATAGGCAGACACCTTAACGCCGTCGCTAAGAAGTGCAGGGAAGATCTCGCGCTCGAAGCTCTGCGGCCCCTGGTCGGAGATGCGCTCGAGCACGGACCGTTCCAGGATGTAGATCCCGGCATTGATCGTGTCGCCGATGATGTCGTCCTCGGCGGGCTTCTCCGTGAAGCTGCGGACCCGGCCGCCGGCATCGAACTCCAGCTGGCCGTAGCCGCTCGGGTTCATCACGCGCGCGGCGACGATCGTGGCCTCCGCCCGGCACTCCTTGTGATGGCGGATGACGTCGGTGAGATCGGTGTCGGTGATGATGTCGCCGTTGAGCACGACGGTGGTGTCGTCGATCAGGTTGGCCGCGGCCTTGAACGCCCCCGCTGTGCCCCGGGGGTGCTCCTCGTGAGCATAGCGCATCACGACGCCGTACTGCTGCCCGTTGCCGAAGATCTCCGTGATCTTCCGGGGCTGGTAGGAAAGGCTGAGGATTATCTCGGTGATGCCCGCCCGCTTGATATGGTCGATCTGATAAAAGAGAAAGGGGATGTTGGCCAGTGGAACTATCGGCTTCGGCGTGTGCAGCGCCAGGGGCCGCAGCCGCGCTCCCTTTCCGCCCGCCAGAATCAACGCTTTGATCAAAGCGATCTCCCTTCTTATTTGCTGCGTGCGATTTTATCACAGATGCCGGCCGGCTGAACGGCTGCCGCCGTCCGGCGTTAATCCAACGGCCGCTTCGTGGTATATCTAAGCCATGAATTTCAAGGGCTTCAATCTGCTGCGCATCCACGGGATCCAGGTCACGATCGACTATTCCTGGTTCATCCTCTTCTTTATCGTGATCTATGCAATGGCCGAGGGCTACTTCCCCCACGCTCGCGCGGAGTACAGCGTGGCGCAGTACTGGGCGATGGGCGTAGTTGCGGCGGTTCTGCTTTTCGTGTCGGTTCTGCTGCACGAGCTGGCCCACTCCTTCGTCGCCTTGAAGCAGGGCATCGATGTGACCCGCATCCGGCTTTTCTTTTTCGGCGGGGTGGCGCAAATATCGCGCGAACCAAGGTCCGGCCGGCACGAGTTTCTCATTGCTATTGCCGGCCCAGCGATGAGCATGCTTCTCACTCTCATCTTCGCGGCGGTTTCCATGGTTTTTTACGTCGCCCAAGCGACGGGGCCCGTCGCCCCGGTGGCCGGCTTTCTCGCCAGCGCAAACCTGGCCCTGGCGCTCTTCAACCTCATCCCGGGTTTGCCTCTGGATGGCGGACGGATCCTGCGCGCCATTCTGTGGGACCGCTGGAACGACGTGACACGGGCGACCAAGATAGCCAGCCGCATGGGCAACATATTTGCGTTGTTGCTGATCTTTTGGGGGATGGGATTTTTTGTCTTGACTCAAAGCATTATCGGTTTGCTGAACGCATTCGTGGGCGTGTTCATGAAATTTGCCGCCACCAGCAGTTATCAGGCCGTCGTGTTGAAGGAATCCCTCGGCGGCGTGCCCATCCGGCAGATCATGACGGAGAAGGTCGTCACCGTGGACCGGCTGATCCCCGTGGATGAACTCGTCCGGGACTATATCTACAAGTATAAATTCACCCATTTTCCGGTCTTCGACCACGGCGAGCTCGTCGGCATGGTCTCCCTCGACCAGGTCAAAAGCGTGCCGAAGGAGTTGTGGGGCTTCAAACAGGTGCGTGATATCATGGACCCGATCGAGCAGGTCCCGCAGCTGAAACCGGCGGATGACGCGACGGACGCCCTGAACCGCATGATAAGCGAGGACCAGGGCCGCATGCCGGTGGTTGAGGACGGCCGCCTCGTAGGAATCGTCTCGCGCAGGGACATCTTGAATCTTTTCAAGATCAAATCCGATCTCGGCGCATCCTGAGAGAGGGAGGTGCTTGGATGATCCGTTCCATTCTCGTACCCCTGGGGGAGGGGCTTCCGGCCATCGGCGCCCTTGAGTTCGCATTCTGGCTTGCCGGCAAGTACCACTGCCACCTTCACGCGCTGGCGGTAATCGACGTCAAAGCCTTTGAGATCCCCATAATGGGAACCCCCGACGGTTTCATGCCCTCGGTGGTCACTCCGCCGCTGGACGAAAGCCAGTCGCTGCTGGAGGAGTTCCGGGCCGCGGCGCGGGAAAACCTGGAGAAATTCGCCGCCGAGTGCGCCACCCGGGGATTGACCTGCTCGTGTGAATCGCGAACCGGAATCCCCGGGGAGATCGTGGTGCGTGAGGCGGTCGCGCACGACCTCGTCGTGATGGCGAGGAAGGGCTACAGCAGGACTGCGCGCCCCAACATCAAGGTGGAACCCGTGGTGCAGCATGTGATCCGGGGTTCGATCCGCCCGGTTCTGGTGGCCGCGGCCGGCTTTCCGGAATCCGGGGATATCCAGAGGATCCTCGTCGCCTTTGACGGCAGCGTGCACGCGGCCCGTTCGCTGACCATCGCTGCCGAGCTCGGGGCGCGGGCAAGCGTGCAGTGCATGCTGCTGACCGTCGCCGGATCCGAGGAAGCGGGGCAGGAAATCCTGGCCCCCGCCGAAGCCTATCTCTACCACCATGGGGTGTCTCCGGTACGCAAGGTTGTCAGGGGGACGAAACCCTCCGAGCTGATCTGCGAGCTGGCCGAGGCCTCCCGGGCCGACCTCCTGGTCATGGGCGCCTACGGGCACAGCCCGATCCGGGAGATGATTTTCGGCAGCACTTCGGAACAGGTGCTATCGCAGTGCGGGTCCACCGTCATCCTCCAATCCTGATCCGACCGGCTGACATGGATACCCCGCTGCGGTCGTTTTGCTGACAGGGTTCGAGGGGGGGATGTGCTACCCTAGGCACAGGTCTGGCAGGTTATGAATCTTCCCAACGCCTTGACTCTCATCCGCATCTTTCTGGTCCCCTTCGTGGTGGTCGTGCTGCTGACCCACAGGATGCAGAACTGGGAGCTCTGGGGCGTAACCCTGTTCCTGGGAGCCGCGCTGACCGACCTCCTCGACGGGTACCTGGCGCGGCGCCGCAAGCAGGTCACCACGCTGGGCACGCTGCTGGACCCGATAGCCGACAAGCTGCTGATTTCCGCCGCTCTGATATCGCTGGTCCAGATCGGCGTCGCGCCGGCCTGGATGGTGGTGATCATCATCGGCCGGGAGTTTGCCGTGAGCGGGCTGCGGAGCATCGCTGCCGCCGAAGGGTTCCGCATCGACGCCTCGACCCTGGGCAAGGGCAAGATGGTCATGCAGGTGGCTGCCGTGGTCGGGCTCATCCTGGGACGTTTCCGGGGAGGATGGATTCTCACCTTCGCCAATGCTCTCCTCTGGGTTGTGGTCATCCTGGCCCTGATCTCCATGATCCAGTATTTCAGGGATTTCTGGGCGGGCCTGGACAGCAGCATCAAGAACCGGGAATTCCGCCGTCTCCGGTTGCTGGAGAGGAGGCGCCTCATCCTCGCCGAACGGAGGGAACTGCGGAAGCTGCGGCGAATCCAGAAAAAGATCCGCGAGCGTCTCGAAAGGCAGCCGGATCTGGAGGGCATCCGGGACCCGACATAGGGATGGCCGCAAAGCTCCACGATCGGCAAAAAGCCATGAGCGAAACGAATTACGAACTCTCCGTTGCCGCCGAGCAGGAGCTCCTCGCCCTGGCCCGAGCCACGCTCGAAGAGCGCCTGGAGGGGCGCAAGCCCGGAGATTACACCCCTTCGGCGGCAGGTCTGAGGGAGCAGCGCGGGGCTTTCGTCTCCCTGCACCATGGAGATGACCTGCGCGGCTGCATCGGCCAGGCGATCCCCGACAGGGAGCTATATCGGATCGTCCAAGCCTGTGCTGTAAGCGCCGCGCTCGAAGACCATCGCTTTCCCCCCGTCCGGACCGCCGAACTGGCGGATCTCACGATCGAGATATCGGTCCTTACGCCGCTCCGCCGCGTGTGGGATCCGAATTGCGTCGAGGTCGGCAGGCACGGCCTGGTCGCAGCGCGTGGAGGCCGGAGGGGTTTGCTCCTGCCGCAGGTGGCGGTGAATTACGCCTGGGATCGGGAGACCTTCCTTGTGCACACGTGCCGCAAGGCCGGATTGCCCGACGATGCCTGGCAGCAGCCGGACACCGAGCTGTTCGTGTTCGAGGCTCAGGTCTTCTCCGAGGAATAGCCCGTACCAACCTCCTGCCTCCGGGACGGGCACTTCATTCTCAGTGGATCGGGGATCTCGTGTCTGGCCGGACTGCGGATTAGACGCTGAAGTACTGGGCTGCGGGATTTTCCAGCCACCGGGCCAGCGTGGGTGCGGCCCGATCCTTGGCCGAGACGATCACCGGCAGGTCCGGCCAGCCGATTCCCAGCGCGGGATCGTTCCAGAGGATGCCGCCTTCGGCGTTGGCCGCCCACTCCTCGGTGCACTCGTAGAGCACCGTGGCACTTTCTTCCAGCGCCATGAACCCGTGGGCAAAGCCCGGCGGAACCCACAGGACCTTGTGCTCCCGGTCGTCGAGCTCGATCGAGGCGTGGTCCCCGAGTGTCGGGGATCCAAGCCTCAGATCCACGATGACGTCAAAAATCCGCCCGGAAACGCAGCGGATCAGCTTCCCCTGGGGCGGCTTCCACTGGAAGTGCAGCCCGCGCACTGTGCCGCGGCGCGAGCGGCTCTGGATGGCCTGCCGGAAGCGTGAGGGGATTCCCAGGCGCGAAAGGCCCGACTCGGTGTACGACTGCAGAAGGAAGCCCCGCTCGTCGGCGAAGCAGCCGGCGTTGAAGGTTGATGGCCCCTCAAATTCGTCCAGGCTTCTCTTCATGGGTGCAGATGATAGCAGAAAGAGGCTCCGGCGGTATCACGATCCCGCCGCCATTCCGGATTATTCGCCTTCCGCTGTACAAATCGCTTCTAACGGACCCACGGCAGCCGGACGAAGAGTTAAGGGAGCCTTCTCCCCCTGTAGTCAGGCTCTGGCGATTTACCCCGACTGGAGATGAACACAGGTATGGCAACTCACCCGCTCGAGATCGCCGCATTCGATGCCGCAGGCAAGGGCGCGCGGAAGTACATCGCCCGGCAGCCGGTTTTCGACCGCCAGAGGGCGGTTTTCGGATACGAACTGCTTTTTCGGTCC
The DNA here is from genome assembly GCA_037444305.1 of Acidobacteriota bacterium. Taxonomy (GTDB): domain Bacteria; phylum Acidobacteriota; class UBA6911; order UBA6911; family UBA6911; genus JBBIMP01. The sequence goes on along the minus strand of JBBIMP010000041.1, from coordinate 4,901 downwards.
GGCCTGGACAACTATTTCAAACCGCAGGATTCCCAGCTCAGCACCGAGCGCGTAGTCGACAACTTCCTCATGTTCGGTCTGCACACGCTGACCGGCGGGAAGCGTGCGCTGATAAACTGCACGCGCAAGGCGCTGGTTCGGGGATATCCCTTCCTACTCCCCTCCGACCGCGTGGTCTTCGAGCTGCTGGAGGACATCCCACCCGACCGGGAGGTGCTGGATGCCTGCAGGAGGCTAAAGGAGGCCGGCTACATGCTTGCCTTCGACGACTATCGGGAGGGCATGGAAATCGATCCCTTCCTGCCCTTCCTCGACATCATCAAGGTGGACTTCCTGGCGACGCCGGCGGGAGAGAGGGAGCCGCTCGTCCGTCGGTTCAAGTCCGAAAGGATCCAATTGCTCGCCGAGAAGGTGGAGTCGGGCGAAGACGTCCTGGAGGCAGTGAATTCCGGTTACACCTACCTGCAGGGCTTCTTCTACTGCCGGCCGGAAATGCTCACCACGCGGGATGTCCCCGGCTTCCGCCCCAACTATCTCAGGATTCTGCAGGCCATCAACCGGCCCGCAATCGATATTCGGGAAGTGGAGGATATCCTCCGCCGGGAACCCTCGCTGCTCTACAAGCTCCTGCGGTTTCTCAATTCCGCCTACTTCGCCCTGCGCAGCACGGTCACCTCCATTCGCCACGCCCTGGTGCTCCTGGGGGAGAGCAGCCTGCGCAAGTGGGTTTCGTTGGTCGCCCTGGCGCACCTTGCGGCGAACAATCCCCAGGAACTGGTGGTCACTGCGCTCGTCCGTGCCCGGTTTTGCGAGTCGCTGGCATCGGTGACGGGCATGAACGACCGGGAGACCGACATGTTCCTGCTGGGGCTTCTCTCGGTTATGGACGCGATCCTCTCGCGCCCGATGCCCGAGGTTGTCGAGGAGATTCCGCTCGCCGAGGATTTGAAGCAGGCGCTGCTGGGCGAATCGAACCGCCTGGGCACGATGCTTGGAGCGGTCGTCGCCTATGAAAGAGGTGACTGGCACGTCTTCCAGAGTCTGGCCGCCGACCTCGGCCTGGACGAATCCGCCGTTCCGGAGGCCTTCCTGCAGTCTGTAGAGTGGGCCCGCACCATCTACGTTTCCTAGAACAGCGAGCGGGGCCCGGCGGCACGGTCGAGTCGATGCGGTGGGTTTTGGCAGGATGCCGCCGGGCCCGACTCTGCTCTATCTGTTTCGGAAAGCGTCGTTTTATTTCAGTCGACCTGCGATATTTTCCCCCGAGCCAAAGGTCCCGGTAATTGTTGCCGGCGCGCTCACGTTTTTTGCTAAGATCATGCAAATATGCCGGACAAACTCAGGCAGGATCTGGAATCCCTCAGAATCGACCGCAGCAAAAAGGCAGGCGGGCGCCAGAGCCGCCGAGGGCTCATCGCTCTTCTCATCCTGGCGGTGATTGTGCTGGCCGCAGCCGCCGTAGCACTCCTCCCCAACAATTTTTCTTTTTCCGGTTTTTCCTCCAAGGCCCGAGAGGTTGAGGTGGTTATGGCGATGCGCCAGGCGCCCGCGGCGCAGAATGTGCTCCTCACGGCCGGCGGCTACGTCGTGCCGCGCCACAGGGTGGAAGTTTCCTCCAAGCTCAGCGGTCGCGTGGAGGAGCTGCTGGTGGACAAGGGAGACCGGGTGAAGGCCGGGCAGGTCCTGGCGCGGCTGGACGATCGCGAAATCCGGGCGCAGCTCGGGCAGGCGGCGGCCTCGAGGCGCGCGGCCGAGGCCAGGCTGAACGAGGCCCTTGCGGGGCTCAGGCCGCAGGAGATCGATCGCGCGAAGGCGGTGATGGAAGAGGCGGAAGCCAACCTTCGCACCTCGAAGCTCAACCTGGAGCGCGCGGAACAGCTCGCCGTCACGGGGGTTCTGGCGCAGCAGAAGCTCGATGACGCCAGAAACGCGCACGACGTAGCCCAGGCACAGGTCAGAATCTCACGGGAGAATTACGAGCTGGCTAGGCTGGGGCCGCGGTCCGAGCAGATCGAACTGGCCAGGGCCCAGGTCGCAGAGGCGGAGGCGGCCGTCCGCTGGTGGAGCGCGCAGCTGGAGAACTGCGTCATCCGCGCGCCGATCGGCGGCACGATCCTCGAGCGGCTCATCGAGAGGGGCGAGATGGTCACCACCGGCTTCGTCAGTGGCCGGGGCGCCAAGTCCGCCCTCGTGAGCATCGCCGACCTCGGCGATCTCGAGGTGGAACTCGACATAAACGAAACCGACATCCCAAAGGTGAAACCGGAGCAGCCCTGCTCGGTCTCTCCGGATTCGTACCCGGACCGCAAGTACGAGGCGCGCGTGAGGGAAATCGCGCCGGAGGCGAATCGCCAGAAGGCCGCCATCCAGGTGAAGGTGTCGATCCTCGAACCGGACTCCTACCTCCGGCCCGAGACGAACGCGAAGGTCAGCTTCCTGGAAGAGAGTCCGCGGGCCGGCGATGCGGACATGCCGCGGATCCTGATTCCAAAAACGGCGGTCCTCCCCGGGCCGGCGGTATTTCTCATGAAGGAAGGCAAAGCGGTGAAGAGGGCCGTCGAACTCGGCAGGGATTACTGGGGCCAGGTGGAAGTGACGTCGGGGCTGGTCGAAGGGGAACAGGTCATTGTCAGGGGATTGGAGGACCTCGTCGAAGGAGAGAAGGTGGTCCCGAAGGGCTGACGGATCGAAGGCAAAACCACGGAACGGGGGAAATGCCGTGACTGAGCCGGCGCTTGTGCGCATCACCAATCTGAGCAGGATCTTCCAGCGGGACAATGAGAAGGTGGTGGCTCTGGCCGACTGCTCGCTGGAGATCCAGCGGGGCGCCTTCCTGGCGCTCATGGGGCCCTCTGGATCCGGCAAGACCACCCTGCTCAACATCATCGCCGGCCTGGACCGGCCCACGAGCGGCGATGTTGAGATCGAGGGCGTGAACATAGCCGCCATGTCCGACCGGGAGCTCACGCGCTGGCGCAACCAGAACATCGGATTCGTTTTCCAGTCGTTCAACCTCATCCCCGTGCTGACCGCCTTCGAGAACGTGGAGCTGCCGCTGCTGCTCACCGGTCTCAGCAAGCAGGAGAGGCGCGCGCAGGTGGAGACCGCCATGCGCCTGGTGGGTCTCGAGGACCGGATGAGCCACCTGCCTCGCCAGCTCTCCGGCGGACAGGAGCAGCGGGTGGCCATCGCCCGGGCTATCGGCACCGATCCGAGCCTGATCCTGGCGGATGAGCCGACCGGCGACCTGGATGCGCGCTCGGCCGAGGATGTCATGAACCTGCTGGCGCGCCTCAACGCCGATTTCGGTAAGTCGATCGTGATGGTCACGCACGACCCGAGGGCCGCGCATCACGCCGCCGGGATCCGTTACCTGGACAAGGGGCTGCTCCTGCCCGAGGGGGAAGAGCCGGCCGGCTGAAGCGACGGGGCGCCGCCGCCGGCGCGGGAGTTCTCGTTTGAGATACTGGACAATCATCTGGCGAAACGTTGCCCGGAATCCCAGGCGCGCGCTGCTTACGGCCGTCAGCATCGGCTTCTCGCTCTTTCTCATAGTGATGGAACAGATCGCCGCGGACCGGCGGCTGCGGCTCGAGGCTTTTTCGGAGCGCGGCTATTACGAAGCCCAGACCGCCGCGGGCAGCGGCCTCCGGGTGCTCGCCTCGATTCTCACGGTCTTCATGGGCATCGGCGCGTGCTTTGCGGCCATGAACACGATGTATGCCGCGGTCGCCGGCAGGGCCCGCGAGATCGGCACTCTCCGGGCGCTCGGCTTTTCCCGAGCGGGCATTCTGGCGTCCTTCATGGCCGAGGCCGTGCTGCTGGCCCTGATCGGCGGGTGGTTTCCAGCGCGGGACGCCGCGCGGAAGACGATCGTGGACGCCCTGCGCAGCAGTTGACCCGTGGGCTGTCACCGCGAATAAAGGCTGCCATAGCCGTATTTGGCCAGCTCCCGCGCCAGCTTCTTCCTCCCCCGGTGCAGCCAGTTGACCACGGTCTGGTAGCGCTCGGGATAGAGCAGGCCCGCGATCTCGTGGGTCGGAAGACCCGCGAGAAAGAGGTCGAGCGCAGCCCGCTCCCTGGGCTGGAAGCCGTCCAGCACCCGGTCCACGATGCCGCAGAGTTCCGAGTAGTGAAGGCCCCCTTCCTGGGAGTTGCCGGCGTTCAGGCACGCGCTGAATTCCCCGTCGGCCCCCAGCGTCTGGTCCAGGGGGACGGTCCGGATCGGTCTCCGGTAGTGATTGCCGATCTTCTTTCGGAGAATGCCCATGCCCCAGATGAGCAGGCCCTTCTCGAGGTCGACCTGGGGGCATTTTAGAATCATAGTCAGGATCGTCTCCTGCACGATGTCCTCGGCGTCCTCGGGGATGGACACGCGGAGCACCGCCACCCTGTGCAGGGCAATCCGGATGCGTGCGAGCTCCTCCTCCGGGTAGTCCTGGATTCGGCAACCCGGCGTGCTTGCAGGGGCCAGCCTGGCAATGACTTCGCGAACAAAAGCGTTTCCGAAAGCGCTGGTTGGGGTGTAGGCGGCGGTGGCCACGGATGCTTCCTCCTCTGGGTCGGACGCACCCGTCGCGGCCTGCCGGACGGAGCTGTCCGGGGCAGGCGCACGGGTGACGAAATTGAATCGGAGGAAATTTCAGAGGCGGCTTCGAACCTAATCCTCAGCCCACCCCCCGTCAAGCATTATCGAAAAAATAATCAATTTCGAGGACGGGCGCCATAATCTCGATATTTCCCAGGATAGCCGGAGTGCAAGAGGCAGCCGCGGCCCCAATTGAGAGGCAAAACGGGCAGTTCGTGAACTGCCGGAACGAGCGAATTTTGAGGTTATGGCCCCTGTGCCGAATAGCGCTTAAATAAGGAATCGAGGACCCTGAAAGGGTCCAACAGGAAAG
>JBBIMP010000040.1:0-44557 GCA_037444305.1 Acidobacteriota bacterium | reverse complement strand
TCATGCCGCCCAGTCAGGCAACACAACCCGTCGCTGGCGCTCCGGGCTCCGTGGGGATCGGTGGTCAAGGCTGAGCGGAGGCTCCTCGGACGGTGTTGGTGGACCACGCAACGCAATCCGTCGCTGGCGCTCCGGCCGTGTTGGTGGTCCGGGTAAACGGAAGCCGCGAACGGCAGTGAGCGGTCATGCCGCCCAGTCAGGCAACACAACCCGTCGCTGGCGCTCCGGGCTCCGTGGGCTCTCGTCCGACAACCAAGAGCGGCAGATACGGTAGCGTGGAGCCGTTGCCGTGGAGTCTTCTCCGCCTGCGGGAAAGATCTTGCGGATTGGTGGTACGGAGATATTTTCCTGTCAGGGCGTAACCCGGAAAACCGCGATCCGTTCGACCTTGCGGCCCGAGACGGCGTCGGTCACGCGCACGCGCAGCTCGTGCAGGCCCTCCTCGAGCCGGCTCAGGTTGATCATCCGCGCGAAGCGGCAGTGCTGTCCGGCGAAGTGCACCAGCTGGCTGACGTCCCGCCACGACTCCGGTTCGCTCCCCCTGGGGGCGATGGCGTACTCCAGCTTCAGCGCCGGCCGCTGCGTCTCCTGGTCCAAGGCGAAGTTGTAGATCTGCAGGTAGAGGCCGAGGCTGGCCGTGCGGCGGAAGGCGTCGTCGGTCTTGGGGATGACCTTGAGGTCCCCGAGGATGAAGCTGGAGAGCGACCGGTCCTCCGTATCCGGCTCGATCCGGTCGGCCAGGATGAGCGAGCTGAGCTGCAGGCTGCCGTCGGCGTACTTCGGCACCTCGAGACGCCTCTCTGTCATGCCGATCCGGCCGCTTTCGACGTCCTTGACCGCCAGCTCCAGCTTGTAGAGCCCGGGTTTGAGAATCAGCCGCTTTTGGTAGATCGACGCATGCCTCTTGGCGCGCTCGAACTCGTCGGGGGGGAAATCGCGCGCGACCTCGTCCTCGAAGATCGCCTCGATCCGGTTGCCGAGCCCGACGACGCGGCCGTAGATCTGCGCCGCCCCGTGGTGCAGGCCGTAGCTCCGCTTGAAGGTCAGGTGCTCGTTGGCCAGCAGCACGGTGATCGGCACGAGCACCTGCTGGTCGGTGATGCGGATGAAGTCCTGGCGCACGTCGAACGGGAAGCCGGTGTAGGTGACGCGTGCGCTGACGGCGGTTTCGAGGTCCTTGAAGCGGATGCTCAGCGGGCGGCTGATGCCGGCGGAGAGGATCAGCTGCTCGAAGGGCTTGTCCCGGTGGCTCTCGAAACCGCCCATGCCGGAGTAGATCCCCTTGTACTCGCCGGAGTAGCGGCGGCGCGCGACGCGGTCCTGCTTGTTGGTGTACCCGGTGTTGGCCTCCTGCTCCAGCTCGTCCTGCGTCAGGCCCATGAGGCCGGAAAGCAGCAGTGCGTCCTTGCGCTGGTTGTCCCAGGTCAGCTCGTACTGCCCGCCCCCTTTGTCGTCCACGAACTCGAGCACGACGTCGTCGCCGATCCCGGGCAGGTTGCGGTACTCCCAGCGCTCGAAGGGGAAGACGGCGGTCATGCCGCCGCCCTCCTTGCGTTCGCGGGCGTAGGGTCCGCCGCCGGGGTAGGTCTCCTTGCGGTCGGGGGGGCCGAACTTGATGTAGATCATGCCGCGGTCGCTCTTCCAGCCGTCGATGCCGGCGTGAAAGTGCTCGTTGGCGTAGACGATCCGCCGGTAGTGCTCGATTTTGTACTCGTTTTCCATGGTGGCCGGGTCGGGATCGCGGCGCAGCCAGAACTGCTCGATGAAGGCGTCGCGCTCCTCGTCGGTGGAGAGCTTTGCGAAGACGGCGTACTCCTCGTCGGTGATGATCCAGAAGACGTCCTCGTCGAGCCACTTGCGGTAGTGCCGGTTGTCGGCGATCTCGCGCTGGACGGCGGCCGTAGAAACGGCAGCGCATAAGGCAAGCAGGAGAATGGATGCGGCGGTCGAGCGGAATTGCCTGGACCTCATGGCGGCACCTCCGGGTGCGGCGGCAGAACGAGGAAATGATAGCACAGCGCGGCCGCAATCTAATGGCTGTCGTAACCCGACCCGTCGCTGGCGCTCCGGGCTCCGTGGGGATCGGTGGTCAAGGCTGGGCGGAGGCTCCTCGGACCATGTTGGTGGTTTGCAGGGCCCGATCCCGTGGACCGGGCCCTGCAGAACGAGCGGTAAAACTAGAAGTAGAACTTCAGCGCGAACTGGATGATTCGGGGATCTCCGAGCTGGCTGGTGATCTGGCCGAAGGAGGCGGATTCCAGGTTCGTGGTTGGGTTGCCGAAGTTGACGTTGTTGAACACGTTGAAGAACTCGGCGCGGAACTGCAGCTCCTTCCCTTCCGCGATCTGGAAGTTCTTCAGGGCCGACATGTCGACCAGCCAGAAGCCCGGGCCGCGCAGCCAGTTGGGCGGCACGGTGCCGACCGTCCCCAGCTTGGCGGGCTGGAAGATTCCGGCCCAGTCGTCCAGCGTGAAGTAAGTCACGCGCCCCTGCGCGTCACGGCCTTCCTTCCCGATGTCGTTGGTCTTGCTCGTGATCTTGGCATTGGGATTGAAGTCCATCCTCCCCCCCTGCCAGCTGGGGGCCTGCGAGCCGTAGCTGATGCCCATCGGGTAGTCGGTCGCCACGTCGATGATCGAGGTGAGCTGCCAGCCGCCGATGATGTGGTTCAGCCACCCGGAAACGCCGGAAGCGAATCGCCTGCCGGCGCCGAAAGGCAGCTCCCAGATGAAGTTGGCCTTGAAGTTGTGGCTGATGTCGTTGGAGGAGACCGACTTGTCCAGGTTGCGCGCGAAGAATTCGGTCACGTCCTGCCCGGTCGGCTGCGTCGCCGCCGTGATGTCCATGTTCTTCGACCAGGTGTAGTTGGCCTGGAACTGCAGCCCCTTGTAGAAGCGCCGGTTAACCTGGGCCTGCAGGCCGTGGTAGCTTGAGTACATGGCGTTGGTGATGATGCGCGGCCCGTTCAGGAACTGGAGGTTGGGCCGGAAGGCGTTTTCGGGCAGCCCGACCGCCAGCGGCAGCCACCCCCGTGGGTTCGCGCCGGCCGGCAGCGGGTTGAGGCCGGCGGCCGTCAGGAAGGCGTTGGAGTGGAAGTTGGTGCTGGTGTCGAACTGCGCGATGATGCCCGCCAGGTCGTTGTTGATGATCCGGGTCTGGACGTCGCTGTCGAAGGTGGCGTTGCCGGCCAGGAAGAGCTTGAAGAGCGACTGCGGCGCCAGCTTGGCCAGTGCGCCGGGCGTGTAGTGGGCCATGGTGCTTGCCGTGGTTGTGGTGGTCCCGTACAGCTGCCCGATGGTGATCAGGGCGGTCGGGCTCAGCGTGCCGGGAAGCGTCACCCCCGCCCGGGCGTAGGCTTCGGCGTTGGTGAGCTTCAGGAGGCTTTGCACTTCCTGCAACCCGGCGAGGATGTCGGCCGGGGCGCGGAACTGGTTGGCCGAGAGGCCGCCGTACTCCTTGGCCCCCTTGCGCCCGACGTAGCGGACTTCCAGGACGGTGTTGCGCATGAACTCCCGCTGGATGCCGAAGGACCAGCTCTGCGAGTACGGGTTGACCAGGCCGGGTTCGAACTCAGACGGGTTGAAGCTCTCCCTCGTGTTGGCTATCGGCTTGAGCGGCTTTTGAGTCTGCGTTATGTCGAGGAAGTTGTAGAGGTTGAGCTTGCCGCTGCCGACGGTCAGCCCTGTATTGGTCGCAGCCGGCGAGAGATCGGCCAGCCGGGGCAGGCGCGGCTGCCCGAAGACATTGGTGAGCGGGTGCAGGAGCGCGAGCTGGCCGCCGTTGAGCTGGCCGGCGCCGTTGAGGCCCGGGGTGCGCTGCTCCATGGTGTCGAGCGTGCGGCTGTAGAGGTGGTCGTAGGAGATCCGGTAGGAGCCGCGGATCGAGGTCTTGTTATTGCCGAACGGGTCGTAAGCGAAGCCTACCGACGGGGCGAAGTTGTTGAAGTCGTTCTTGAAGATCTGGGTGCCGAACTTCGGTCCGATGCGGCCGAATTCCAGCGGGGTGTGAGCCATCGAGGGATCCAGCTGGGGCGCGAGGATCGACCGGTTATTATTCAGGACGTAGAAGCTGTTGACCTCCCAGGGCACCTGGTACCAATCCCAGCGAACGCCGAGGTTGAGCGTGAGCTTGCGGCTGAACTTCCAGTCGTCCTGGAAGAAGCCTCCCCAGTTGCGCGAACGGAAGCCGCGGATCTTTCCCGTCCCCAGGGGCCCGAACTCGCTGTCCGAAATCGCGTAGAAGGTGGAATCCGTCGCCCCGATCCTGCCCGTGTGGAAATTGAAGAAGTCGCCGGCGAAGGTCCGGTTGGCGCTCGGGATCGGATTGGGCCCGTTGGGGTCGCCGAACAGCTGCGGAATGTTTACCTGCGCGCCGCCGACGCCCGTCTGGGCGCTGGAGAAGTTGAGCGAGATGCGGTTTGCCCCGAAGACCTGGTTCAGGGGGGTGGAGTAGAAGCTGAAGCCCCCTTTGAAGGAGTGGCTTGCCTTGATCCAGGAGACATTGTTGGAGATCTGGAAGGTCTGCCGCGGCGTCTTCTGCAGCTCGGCGATCAGGAAGGGATTGGTGATGGTTCCCGGCGTGATGGCGAGCGTCCCCGGCACATCGATCGTGGTCGAGAAGAGGCGGATGTTGCGCGACAGGCCGATGCGGAACTCGTTGGTCACGGTCGGCCGCAGGCGGCTGGCCACATTCACCGAGAAGCCGGACTGGTCCTCCAGGCGGCTGCGGGTCTGCCCGCCGGGGAAGGGCGCGTAGTTCGCATTGATCGTGTCGCCGATGCGGTCCAGGCGGCCGTAGTTGCCGCGGAATGAGAGGCTGTGGTTCTGTGTCAGGACTTGGTCGAGCTTGATGGTCATCAGGTCCTGGTAGAGATTGGCGGGCGCGTTCCAGCGGTAGACGGCCGTGTTCAGCCCGTCGCCGCCGGTGCCGAAGTCGTTCGGCAGCGGGATGGCGTCGAGGATCTTCTTGGCCATGCCGGTGGTGTCGGCGCCGATGCCGTCGAAAAACTTCTTGTCGGCGTCGATGACGTTGAGCGTCTGGATGCCCTCCACGCCGGGCCTGATCTTTCCGGTGGCCGGATCGACGACGACGCGGCTGTTGGAGGTCAGGACGGCGCCCGTGTCGGGATTCCTGGTCACGCCCGAGGTGATGAAGCGGAAGAGTCCCTGCTTGGCCTCGTTGGTGTAGACGGTGCGGTCCACGACCACGTCCTCGGTCTGGCGCATGAGCTCATAGTTGGCGAAGAAGAACGTCTTGTTTTTGCCGTTGTAAAGCCAGGGGAGATAAACCGGGCCGCCGAGCGTTCCGCCGAACTGGTGGCGGATCAGCGGGGGACGGCGGCGGGGTGTGGGGCTGGCATTGTTGAAAAAGTAGTTGGCGTTGAGGTTCGTGTGGCGGTAGAACTCGTAGGCGCTGCCATGCAGCTCGTTGGTGCCGGACTTGGTGGCGATCTCCACCTGAAACCCCGAGACCCGGCCGTACTCGGCGCTCGGGTTGGCCGTGATCAGGCGGAACTCCTGGATCACGTCGACCGAAGGGGTGATGTCGGTGGCGATCTGGATGCCGGAGGTGGAGCCGGTGCCCAGCTCGCTGTTGGTGATGTCCACGCCGTCCATGGCCAGGGCGTTATTGACCACGCGCGAGCCGCTGGCGGAGAGGCCGCCGACGGAGCTCTGCTTGTTGTTCCCCGCCATGCCCGGCTGGAGGAACATCAGCTCGATCGGGAGGCGCCCGTTCAGGGGCAGTTCCTTGATCTTGCGCTCGAAGACGACGTCGCCGAGGTCGGAGGTCGCGGTCTGCACCTGTTGAATGGAATCGGCCTTGACCGAGACGGTCTCGGTGATCTCGCCGACTGCCAGGATGAGATCAAGCGTCTTTGTTGTGGCGACTTCGAGCTGGAAGTCGGTGACGCTGGCCTTTTTGAAGCCGGCCATTTCGGCGGTGACGGTGTGCGGTCCGGGCGAAAGGAGCGGGAAGACGTAGATGCCCCTGTCGTTCGTGTAGCTTTCCTGGGACATGTTGGTGGCCTGGTTGATGGCTACGACCAGTGCGCCCGGAATGACAAGGCCCTGGCTGTCGCGCACCGTCCCCTCCAGTCTGGAACCGGATCTCTGCGCGAAGAGCGTTGTCGCGCAGAGCAGGACGGCGAGTGCGGCGGCCGGGACCCGGTAACTTCGAGTCTTGCCGAAAAACATAGGCTCTCCTGATTCTGATTCTCCCGAATCAAAACTTGTTGAAGAAAGTCCGTCGAGTGCCGTGCGGGGGGGGGCATCCGCGCAAGCGGATGCACCGGCCCAGGCCGCGATGCCCTTCACACCGCGGGTTCCGGCAAGTCACTCTCCGGTTGATCGTCTTCTATGCCAGGGTCAATCAGGGATGCGGGCAATACGGATTGAAGTGGCAGGAATCGGGAAAATCTCCACAAAAGACACCGACTGGTTCAAGCGTCGAAGCTCCACTACCGTCAAAGCAGCCCGCACACGGCTCGATATTAATAGAGCGCGGCGTGTCAAATCAACTAAAAGATCACTAATGGAAATGCTGTCCGCTTTGCGATCCTTTGTGTCCTGGCGCCTTCCTGCTGGATTTTGTTTCTCCCTGTGATAGATTCAGGGGCATGCAGCGGTTCAAGGCGAAGCTGTTCACTGTCTGGTGCTGGACGATGTGCGGGCTGAGCACCGCCTTCTGGGCGACCGTCTCGGTGCTGGCCGGCCTGGTCTCCGGGAGCGGCAGGCTGCAGCACACCTGCATGCGCCGGTGGTCACGCGACAACCTGTGGCTCAGCCGGGCGCGGGTGGAGATCGAGGGGATGGAGAACGTCGACCGGACACGCCCCCAGGTATACGTGGCGAACCACAGCGGGCTGCACGACATCCTGTCGCTGTCGGCGAACCTCCCGATACAGTTCCGCTGGGTGGCCAAGAAGTCGCTCTTCCGGGTGCCGTTTATGGGGTGGCACATGCGGCGCTCGGGCTACATCGCCATCGACCGCGAGAACCCGCGCGAGGCGGCCAGGAGCATCGTGGAAGCGGCGGAGGTCATCCGCGGCGGGGTAAACGCGATCGCCTTCCCCGAGGGGACGCGCAGCTTCACGGGAGACCTGAGCCGGTTCCACAGCGGCGCCTTCGCGCTTGCGCTCAGGACCGGGGTGCCGCTGGTCCCGATCTCGCTCGACGGCAGCTGCCGGGTGATCATGCCCAAGACGCTGCAGGTGAATCCGGGGACGGTCATAAGGATCAGGATCGGCGAACCGATCGACCTGTCGGGCTACAAGCGCTCCGACAAGCACCGGCTGATGGAGGACGTGTTCGAGATCATGAGCCGGAATCTCGCCGAGATGCGGGCCAGGCGGCGCCCGGACGAGGAGTGCGAGGACCGGGCTTTCCGGTGGATTTACGGCCGGAACGGCTCGCCCGACTACGCGCGGCTGCGCGCCGATGCAAAAGCGTTCCACGGAGAGGCACGGAGAAGCGCGGAGTAACACGGAGCAGGACACCGAAATCCTCCGTGGACCTCGGTGCTTCTCTGTGATACTCCGTATAACTGCAGTTTGTCACCGGACCGGCTGCGAAAAACCTCTTGCGGCCGCCGAGAATTGTGGAATTCGCCCGTAACGCGGGATAGAATCCAGTGTCTTTTGCCTCAGTGGCTTTGTATTTGTTGTCGCAAAAATCTTCTCTAGAAAGCGGGAGGAAACATGTCCAAGTATGCGGAAGCCGATCCCAGAAAACTGGCCGACTGGCAGATTGCCGAGATCGCCGAAGAACACATGCCCACGCCCGATCAGTGGCGGGAGAAACTGGGTCTCCAGAAGGATGAGATCATCCCCATGGGCAAGCTGTGCAAGCTGGATTTCATGAAGGTCATCGACCGGCTCAAGAACAAGCCGGATGGAAAATTCGTCGAAGTCACCGCCATCACGCCGACGCCTCTGGGCGAGGGCAAGTCCACCACCAGCCTCGGGCTGATCGAAGGCCTGGGCAAACGGAAGCAGAACGTGGGCGGCTGCCTCCGGCAGCCTTCCGGCGGGCCCACCATGAACGTCAAAGGGACCGCGGCCGGGGGCGGGAAGGCCCTGCTCATCCCCATGACCGAGTTCTCGCTCGGCCTCACCGGAGACATCAACGACATCATGAATGCGCACAACCTCGCGATGGTCGCGCTCACCTCCCGGATGCAGCACGAGCGCAACTACGACGACGCCGAGCTGAAGAAGCGCGGCCTGCGCCGGCTGGACGTCGACCCCACCAACATTGAGATGGGCTGGATCATAGACTTCTGCGCCCAGGCGCTGCGCAACATCATCATCGGCATCGGCGGGAAGATGGACGGCTTCACCATGTCCTCCAGGTTCGGGATCGCTGTCAGTTCCGAACTCATGGCCATCCTGTCCATTGTCAGGGATCTCAAGGATCTCCGTGAGAGGCTCGGGAACATCGTCGTGGCCTACGACAAGAAGGGCGACCCGGTGACCACCTCCGACCTCGACGTGGCGGGCGCCATGTGCGCCTGGATGCGCAACACCATCAACCCCACGCTGATGTCCTCGGTCGAGTACCAGCCGGTTCTCGTGCACGCCGGCCCGTTCGCCAACATCGCCGTCGGCCAGTCCTCGATCATCGGCGACCGCCTCGGCCTGAAGATGTTCGACTACCACATCACCGAGAGCGGCTTCGCCGCCGACATCGGCTTCGAGAAGTTCTGGAACGTGAAGTCGCGCCTGAGCGGGCTGAAGCCCCACGTCTCCGTGCTCGTGTCCACCATCCGCGCCCTCAAGATGCACGGCGGCGGGCCGACGGTGGTGCCGGGACGGCCGCTCCCCGAGGAGTATACGAAGGAAAACCTCAAGCTGGTCGAAAACGGCGTGGCCAACATGATCCACCTCATCGGGGTGATCAAGAAGTCCGGGATCAACCCGGTCGTCTGCATCAACGCCTTCCACACCGACACCAAGGACGAGATCGCCATCGTGCGCAAGGCCGCCGAGCAGGCGGGCGCGCGGGCGGCGGTCTCGGAGCACTGGCTCAAGGGCGGCGACGGCGCGCTGGAGATGGCCGACGTGGTCATGGAAGCCTGCAAAGACAAGGTCGACTTCAAGTTCCTCTACCCGATCGAGACCCCGCTGCGGCAGCGCGTGGAACTGATCGCCAAGGAGGTCTACGGGGCCGACGGCGTCTCGTGGACGCCGGAAGCCGAGGCCAAGGCCAAGCGCTTCGAGGCCGACCCCAAGATGAAGGACTTCATGACCATGATGGTCAAGACGCACCTCAGCCTCAGCCACGACCCGACGCGCAAAGGCGTGCCCAAGGGCTGGGTTCTGCCGGTGCGCGACGTCCTGGTGTTTGCGGGCGCCAAGTTCCTCTGCCCGATGACGGGGACGATCAGCCTCATGCCGGGGACCAGCTCCGATCCCGCCTACCGCAGGGTGGACGTGGATGTGGAAACCGGCAAGGTGATGGGACTATTCTGATAGGAGATTCCAGCCGCGCGCGGAACCGCAGGTCAGTCGACGGCGGTTTTTTCTGTCGGCTGCCTGCGCCGCGCGCGGCTGCGGGCCCGGCCGGGCAACCAGCCTTTTTTCGCGAAGAACATCAGCATTCCTCCCGCAACCGCCGCCATCAATCCCAGTGCAAAGGGATAACCCCACGCCCATCTCAACTCCGGCATATTCCAAGGTGAAACCCCCGGATCGAAGTTCATGCCGTAGAGTGCGGCGATGAAACCCAGCGGTATGAAGATCGCCGCAAAGATCGTCAGCACCTTCATGATCTCGTTCAGCCGGTTGCTCATGCTGGAGAGGTAGACTTCCAGCAGGCCGGCGGCCAGTTCCCGGTAGTTCTCCAGCAGGTCGATGATCTGGATCGTGTGGTCGTAGCAGTCGCGCAGGTAGACCCGGGTCTCGTCCGCGACGAGCGGCGACGGGTCGCGGTGCAGGGAATTCACCGCTTCGCGCAGCGGCCAGGCGGCGCGGCGCAGCCACAGCAGGTCGCGCCGGGCCTGGTGGATCCGGTGGATCAGCTCTTCCGCGGGGTGCAGCAGGACCTCGTCCTCCAGGTCCTCCAGCTTCTCCCCATAGGCCTCCAGGACCGGATAGTAGCCGTCGATGATGGCGTCCAGCAGGGCGTAGGCGAGGTAGTCCGGTCCGGCCGAGCGGATCCGGCCGCCGGCCTTGCGGATGCGCTCGCGCACCGCGTCGAAGCTGTCCCCTGCGCGCTCCTGGAACGTCAGCACGAAGTTGGCGCCGAGGAACAGGCTGACCTGCTCGGTCTCGAGCCTGGATTTCTCGTAGGCGGCGCGCGCCACGATGAAGGTGCAGTTTTCGTACTGCTCGACTTTGGCCCGCTGGTGGACGTTTATGACGTCCTCCAGGGCGAGCTTGTGGAGCTGGAACAGCCTCCCCAGCCGGCGGATGACGGCCGCGTCGCCCAGGCCGTCGATGTTGATCCAGGTGACCGGCCAGCGTTCCAGCAGCGGGCGGATGGCGTCGACATCCTCGATGTTGCGCTCGACGGCCTGGTCGGTGCCATAGGCGATGACGTGGATCGCCGGGCGCGGGGCGAGCGGGTCGTGGACGAGCGTACCCGGGGCGGCGCCCGGGCGGGTGCGGCGTGTGAATCCCTGCGACTTTCTGCGCCTGCTCCGTCTGCTCATCATGTCCCGGCGTGAATACAGGATTCTAACCTTTTCACCACGAAGACACAAAGACACAAAGCAGCACAAATATATATATTATTTCCCTCTTCGTGCTGCTTTGTGTCTTTGTGCCTTGGTGGTGAAGGCTTTTAAAGAATCAGCCTTTGGATGCCGTCCCTTATGAGCCGGACGTTGAAATTGATGAGCAGCCCCAGCCGATGCCCCGAGAGCTTGAGATAAGTCAACAGCTGGGCCCGGTGCAACGGGAGAAGAACCTCTACGGCCTTCAGTTCCAGAACAACAGCGTTCTCCACCAGGAAGTCGAGGCGGAATCCGGCCTTCAGGCGGGCGCCGTCATAAACCACGGGCAGAGCAACCTGCGTCTCGAATCTGAGTTCCCGCTTCGCCAGCTCCACGGCGAGGCAGACGCCGTATACGTTTTCCAGCAATCCGGGGCCCAGCGCCTTGTGAATTGCGAAAGCGGCGTCCACGACCTTTTGCGCTGTCTGATTGGTGTGGTCGGGCAGGGGTAGGTGCATTCTCCCTCCGAGGCATTGCCGCCGTGCTCAAGGTATGTTTCCCGGGAACCGCGAAAATCTCGGAAAGGCCTTGACGGACGTGACACAAAAACCTACACGGGGGGGCGGAAGAGTGGTAAAAGTTACCTGTCATTCTGCGGGGCTGCGGGGCAGCTCCGCAGTTCGCGAACGGCCTGCACGGACCGTTCTTTTTATTGTGGGATGAGGTTTATGGCTATCAAACGCAAGGATTCTGAGAAAACAAAGACAGGGCCCTCGGGAGCGCGCCGGCTGCGCTACACCGACCGGTTCATGCACCGGCACATCGGCCCCACGGAGGAAGACTGCAAGGCAATGCTCGAACTGCTCGGGTTCGGCTCGATGGACGAGTTCATCGACGCCACCGTCCCGCGGTCTATCCGCACCACGCGCCCGCTCGCGCTGCCCGAGCACCGCAGCGAGTACAAGATCCTGGACGAGCTGCGCGAAATCGCGGCGAAAAACAGCGTCTTCCGCTCGTTCATCGGCATGGGCTACCACGCCTGCGTCACCCCGCCGGTGATCCAGAGGAACATTCTGGAAAACCCCGGCTGGTACACCCAGTACACCCCCTACCAGGCCGAGATCTCCCAGGGACGGCTGGAGGCCCTGCTGAACTTCCAGACCATGATCTGCGACCTGACGGGGATGGAAATCGCCAATGCTTCGCTGCTGGACGAGGGGACGGCGGCCGCGGAGGCCATGAACATGAGCTACGGCCTGTGCAAGACCGATGCGACCGCCTTCTTCGTCTCGGAGAGGTGTCACCCGCAGACGATCGACGTCGTGCGCACGCGCGCGGCGGCCAGGGGACTCCGGGTCCTGGTCGGGAAGCACGAGGAGTTCGACTTTTCGACGCCGGTGTTCGGGGTGCTGGTGCAGTACCCTGCGACCAGCGGCGAGATCATCGACTACGGGCCCTTCATCGAGAAGGCGCAGGCCGCCGGCGCGGTCGCCACGATGGCGGCCGACCTGCTCAGCCTGGCCCTGCTGCGCCCGCCGGCGGAGTTCGGCGCCGACATTGCGGTCGGCACCACCCAGCGCTTCGGCGTGCCGCTCGGCTACGGGGGGCCGCACGCGGCCTATTTCGCCACGCGGGAGCGGCACAAGCGGCTTCTGCCCGGGCGGCTCGTGGGAGTGTCGAGGGACGCTGCGGGGCGGCCGGCCTACCGGCTGGCCCTGCAGACCCGGGAACAGCACATCCGCAGGGAAAAGGCCACGAGCAACATCTGCACGGCACAGGTGCTGCTGGCGATCATGGCCGGGATGTACGCCGTCTACCACGGCCCGAAAGGCTTGAAGGAGATCGCCGGGAGGATCCACCGCATGACCGCGGTCCTGGCCGAAGGGCTCAGGCGGCTCGGATTCGTTGTCGGGCCGGAGCCGTTCTTCGATACGCTCGAAGTGCAGCCCGGGGAGCGCGGCGCGGACGACATCCTGAAGGCCGCCGCCGCCCGCGGCATCAACCTGCGGCGGACCGAGGGGGGCGCGGTCGGGCTCAGCCTGAACGAGACCGCCTCCGTGGAGGACCTGCAGGACCTGCTCCGCGTGTTCTCGGGCGACGCGAACCCGCCCGCCTTCGGGATCGATGAGCTGGCCGACACCGTGGAGCCGGTCATCCCGGAACCTTTTGCGCGAACCGGCGCATACCTGACGCACCCGGTGTTCAACCGCCACCACTCCGAGACGGAGCTGCTGCGCTACATCCACCGGCTGCAGAAGAAGGACCTTTCGCTCACGACCTCGATGATCCCGCTCGGCTCCTGCACGATGAAGCTGAACGCGACCGCGGAAATGTACCCGGTGAGCTGGCCGGAGTTCGGCCAGCTGCACCCGTTCGCGCCGCTGGAGCAGACGCGCGGCTACCAGATCCTGTTCCGCGGGCTGGAGGAGTGGCTGGCGGAGATCACCGGTTTTGCGGGCGTCTCGCTGCAGCCCAACTCGGGCGCGCAGGGCGAGCTCGCCGGCCTGCTGGTGATCCGCGGCTACCTGGCGGAACAGGGACAGGGGCGCCGCGACGTCTGCCTGATCCCCGAGTCGGCGCATGGGACGAATCCCGCGAGCGCCGTCATGGCCGGGATGAAGGTGGTCGTCGTGGCCTGCGACGGGGACGGAAACATCGACCTGGAGGACCTGAAGAAGCAGTCGGCGCGCCACGCGGAGGATCTCTCCTGCCTCATGGTCACCTACCCCTCCACGCACGGGGTGTTCGAGGACAGCATCCGCGAGGTGTGCGAGGTCGTGCACCGGCACGGCGGGCAGGTCTACATGGACGGGGCGAACATGAACGCGCAGGTCGGCCTCTGCCGGCCGGGCGAGATCGGCGCCGACGTGTGCCACCTCAACCTGCACAAGACCTTCAGCATCCCGCACGGAGGCGGCGGGCCGGGGATGGGCCCCATCGCCGTGGCCCGGCACCTGGTGCCCTACCTGCCTTCCCACCCCGTGGTCCGGACCGGCGGGGAGAAGGGCACGGGCGCGATCTCGGCCGCTCCCTGGGGGAGCGCCAGCGTCCTGCCGATCTCCTGGGTCTACATCGCCCTGATGGGCGGCGACGGTCTGACCGAGGCGACGAAGTGCGCGATCCTGAATGCCAACTACATCGCCAGGCGGCTGGATCCGTACTACCCAGTGCTCTACAAGGGGCAGAACGGGCTCATCGCGCACGAGTGCATCATCGACCTGCGCCATCTGAAAAAGAGCGCCGGGATCGAGGTGGAGGACGTGGCGAAGCGGCTGATGGACTACAGCTTCCACGCGCCGACGGTGTCGTTCCCCGTGGCCGGGACCCTCATGGTGGAGCCGACGGAGAGCGAGTCGAAAGAGGAGCTGGATCGCTTCTGCGACGCCATGATCGCGATTCACGAGGAAATCAGGGAGATCGAGGACGGGCGCGCCGATAGGGAGAACAACCTGCTGAAGAACGCGCCGCACACGCCGGAGACCCTGGTGAGCGAAGCGTGGGACCGCGCCTACCCGCGGGAAAGGGCGGCCTTCCCGCTGCCCTGGGTGCGGGAGAACAAGTTCTGGCCCCCGGTGGGAAGAATCGACGGGGCTTACGGCGACCGCAACCTGGTCTGCTCATGCACGCCCGTGGAGGAATTCAAGTAGGAGGGAGAGCGACCGGGCTGCCGGCACGTGCCGGCGGCCCGGTCCCGCGCTTCCGGTTTCAGTTGCCCGCCTGCTCTTCGACGTACTCCTGGTACTCTTCGGCGGAGAGCGTGTTCTTCAGATCGTCGACGTTGCTCACCCGGAGCTTGATCAGCCAGCCCTTCTCGTGAGGCGATTCGTTCAGTAGTTCGGGCGAGTCGGCCAGCGCGGTGTTGACCTCGACCACTTCGCCCGCCACCGGAGAAAAGACCTCCGACACCGCTTTGACCGATTCCACGGAGCCGAACGGTTCGTTGGCCTCGAAGCGGTCCCCCACCTCGGGCAGTTCCACGAAAACGATGTCCCCCAGCTCGTTCTGGGCGTAATCGGTGACGCCGATGACGCCGATGTCTTCGTTCACCCGGATCCACTCGTGATCCTTCGTGTACAGGTTTTCCTTCGGGTACATTGCTCAACCTCCGCGCGGCTTGCGCCGGTCTGGCGAATCCTGATTATAAGGCCACGTCGTACTTGCTGAAACTCTTGGAGACTAACACCCCGGCGGAGTCCAGTCAAGGTCAATGTAGACGATAAAACCGTTTTAAATAAACAACTTACAGGTATTGAGCTTAAAAAATCTGCCGCAATCCGGAAGAATTCCGCGACGCGGCATCGGGGAGAAGGCAGAGGGGGAATGGAATGGACAGACCGGGATTCGATGTGAAGCTGGAGCTCGAAGGGTGGGAGCTTTTCTTTGCGGACCTGCGGCTGCACGATGCGGCGCAGGCGCCGCTCGGCGGGCTGCTTGCCACCGCGTCCGCGATTTTCTCCCCGATCATGGGTACGGCAGCCACGTCCTTGGTCAGGTCGTGCTGGGTACCCCACTGCCCGGTCTGGGAGTTGAAGACCAGCCCCCCCCCGCGAAAAAGCGTGTTGGCGGGCGCCCCGAAGTGTGACAATCTTCTCGCTTTCCCTGGGGGATTCCCTTGGCGCTTCCGGCCGACGTCTTCACCCAAAGACAGATCCTCTTCTTCTGGCTCCCCCTGGCCGCCAGCTGGCTATTGATGAGCGCCGAGGCGCCGATCCTGCAGGCGGCGATCGCGCGGCTGCCGGACATGCAGACGCAGCTGGCGGCATTCGGAATCGTGATGAGCCTCGAAATCGCCATCGAAAGCCCCGTCATCATGCTCCTGGCTACGAGCACGGCGCTGGCAACCAACGCGCACAATTACCGGGTTCTCTTCCGCTTCATGGTCGCGCTGAACGTCCTCGGCACGGTCGTGGCATTCCTGGCCGCCTTCACCCCGCTGTTCGACCTCATCGTGCGGGGCGCGATGGGCCTGCCGGAGGAAATTGCCGTCGCGGTCCGTCCGGGGATGCAGATCATGACGCTGTGGACGGCCGCGATCGGCGTGCGCCGTTTCCTGCAGGGCGTCCTGATCCGCAACGGCGAGACGCGCTGGGTCGGCTATGGGACCGTCCTGCGCCTGGTCTCATCGGCGGGCACGGGCATTTCTCTGGCCCTGTTCACGCGCCTGGCCGGTGTGTCGATCGGTGCCACGGCGCTGATGGCGGGCGTGATCGTGGAGGCTTTGTTCGCGGTGTGCGTTTCGCGCCCGACGGTGCGCCGGATCGTCTCGGGCGAGTCGTGCGAAGACGAGGAGCGGCTCGGCATGGCCGACATCGTGCGCTACCACGCGCCGCTGGCCGCCACCTCGCTCCTGATGCTCATGGCTCTGCCCCTGATCGGCGCGGGACTGGCCCGCATGCCGCATGCGGAGGAGAACCTCGCGGCCCTGGCCGTAATCTGGGGCATCCAGTTCATCTTCCGCAGCCCGGCCTACGCCCTGCCGGAGGCGGTGATCGCCCTGGTCCGCAGGCGGCGGCTGCAGGAAGCGGTCCGAAAATTCTGCCTTCGGGTGGGAATCGTTTCTTCTGCGGGAATGGCGCTGCTGGCCCTGACACCCCTGCGCGACCTTTATCTCGGACGCGTCGCGGGGCTGCCGGAGGAGCTGGCGGGCTACGTGGCGCCCGGCCTCGTGCTGGCCCTGGCGCTTCCGTTCCTCAGCGCGCTGCACAGCTGGCAGCGGGGCCTGCTGATGGTGACCCGTCGGACGAGGGTGATCTACTGGGGCATGGGCTTGAATCTCCTGGTAACCGGCGCCCTGGTCGGAGCCGGGGTGATTCTGCAGACTCCCGGCACGCCGACGGCCATGCTGGCGCTGACGGCAGCCCTTGTGGTCGAGCTGGTTTACCTGACCCGGGCCGGTCGGCAGCGCAACGAGGCGGCCCCGGCGCCGTAGCGGCGGGGCGCCGCAATCTTGGCGGCGGCGCGCCGTTCATTTCCGATTCAGCGGATACAGGTCCTTCGGGATGTTCTTGTAGGGGACAGTGGTCAGGTCGGCCGGCCCGAGCCCCGGCGCATCCACCTCGAATATCGCTCCCGCGAAATTGTTCTCGGCGTAGCCGCGCCGGAAGTGCACCCTCGACTTCAGGATGATGATGTCCAGCTCCTCCAGCTTGATGCCCAGCGGCGCGAAGATCCGCGTGTCGGTGACCTGGTGCAGCAGCGGGGTGAGGATGACGCGGTTGTTGTCGCCGAACAGCAGCACCGCCACGTGCTCGAAGCGGCCAAATCTGCCGAGAAACTCGAGCTTGCCCTCGATCGGAACCGGATTGCCGGCGAACTCGTCCATGTACCCGCCGACCTTCACGCTGACCTTGTCCCCCGCCTTGGCCCGCGATTTGATCTCCTCGATGGCTTTTTCGTCGGCCAGCGTGGTGATACAGAAATTCTTCGCGCCCTGGCGGATCAATTCCTCGAGGATGTGCGTGGAGTTTCCGGTGCGATCGCTGTGGTCGGCGATCACGACGGGCTTCTTCCCCTCTTTCGCCGCCTCGACGGCAAGCGCAACCCCTTCCCGGGTTTTGGGCAGGACCTTTCCGGCGAACTCCTCCCGCTTCAGCCAGATGAACTCGGACATGTCGTCGGCGATTTCGTCCGCCAGCTTCCGGTCGTTGTTGGTGACGACCATAACCGTGGCGCCGACGTCGGGGACGTCGGCGTAAGCGAAGCCGAATGCGACGGAGACGAAGACATCCTTGCGGCTGTCCTCCCAGATGCGCGCGCGCTCCATGATCTCCATGGCCGGGGAGGTGCCGGTCCCCTGGTAGACGCTCGGGGTGATGACCTTGGGCTTGCGCGTGGCCATCACTGGCTTGTACGTCCCGCGGATGGTGCGGATCAGGATCCGCGCGGCCGTTTCCCCCATCAGGTAGGAATCGTAGTGGGGGTAGCGCTTGATGATGAAAACGGCATCGGCGGCATCGCTCAGCTCTTGGTCCTCGTTTGCGTGCAGATCGAGCGTGACGAAGATCGGCGTCGTCCCGACGACCTTGCGCAGGCGCCGGACAATTTCGGCCTCCGGCCTGGGGATGCCGGTTACGGCCATGGCGCCGTGCAGGGAGAGATATACGCCGTCGACGCGGCCGACCTCGCGGAGGTGCTCTGCCATCCCGTGGGTGTACTTGTCGAAGGCTTCGCGGGTGATCCAGCTCCCGGAGGATCCGCCCTTGGCGTCGCGCGGCGAGTAAATGCCCACGAGATCCACGCCGCCGTATTCGCGCGCGCGGTCGACGAAGCCCCGGATGTAGGATCCCGCCCGCAGGACCTCTTCCCCCTTCATCGGGGGGCCGTAGAATTCCCACTCGGCGATCCCGGTGGGTTCGGGGCAGAAGGTACAGGTTTCGTGGCTGAAGGTTGCCACCGCGACGCGGATCGGGGCGGATGACTGCTGCCCGTCCGCCGCGGCGCCGGCCCATGCGCAGAAGGGCAGGGCCGCGGTGAGAGCCCAGATGGCAATTCTACGGATCGGCTTCATGGAACTACCTCCTGCGAATTGGTGTTTCCCGGCACCCATGCGAGGATACGGACGGCTAATCCTTCTTCCTGCCCTTGACGACGGTCAGGCGGCGCTGTTCCTTGCCGGCCTGCATACGGACTTCCGTGCCATCCCACAGGACGACCGTCTTGGCCTGGAGCTTTTTGGCAAACTCAGCCGTCGGCATCGGAGGTTCCTCTGCGATCGGGGTATAGATGTCGGGATCGGTCATCAGTTCCGCAATGGGGAACGCTCCGATGAGGTTTGAGTCCTTGGGGTGAGGGCGCAAAATCCCCAGGAGCGCGGTCTCCTGATCGATATCTTCCCTGAATGCCGGGAGGATGGCGATTTCCCCGCGGGTTGAGGATTCCTGGATGGTGGCGAGAATCTGGGCCGCGTTTTCCGGCATGGCAGCCAGTGCCGCCTCGTCGAAGTCGGGATCGAACTCCTCATCGTGGCAGGGCATGCAGATGACCTTCAGCGGGTAACTGTCGTTCACCGTGACCATGCTGTCCTTCTCTATCGGGTCCCATTCGGCGATTTCATGGTTCAAGGTGACGCTCAGGTATGGCTGGCCGTAGTGGATCGGCTCGCCGCAGTTGCCGCACTCTGCATACTTCCGTTTTTTCTTTTTCACCGCCGGGCCTCCGTCGTTTTGTGGACGGCACTATATCACTGCCGCCCCCCAAAATCACCGTGGAAGGAAGTCTCAAATAGCCGCGGCGCCCCGGCAGGGGCACAACAAACCGGGCGCATGACGCAAATTCCCGCCCGTGAATATTTCCCCGCCGTTGTGTAAAATAGTTCATCACTGCTGCCGGGCAAAAAAGGACACCCGATGACCCACTTCGTGCCGCTTATCCTGTCATTGCTCGCCATCCTGGCCCCGGCTGCGCCGCGCCGCGAAACAGCGGTTCCGGGCCTGGCCGGCCCCGTGGAGATCATCCGCGACCGCTGGGGGATCGCCCACATCTACGCACAGAACGAACCGGACCTGTTTTTCGCCCAGGGTTACACGGCGGCCTCCGACCGGCTCTTCCAGTTCGAGGTCTGGCGCCGCCAGGCCACCGGTACGGTGGCCGAAATCCTGGGACGGCGGGAACTGAAGCGCGACATAGGCGCGCGGCTGCACAGATTCCGCGGCGACCTTTCCCGGGAGCTCGGCCACTACCACCCCCGCGGGGAGGAGATCATCGGCGCCTTCGTCCGGGGGATCAACGCGCGCATCGAGGAAACCGAGCGCAATCCGGGCCTGCTCCCCGTCGAGTTCCGGATGCTCGGCATCAAGCCGGGCAGGTGGACGCCCGAGGTGGTCATCTCCCGCCACCAGGGCCTGACGGGCAACCTCTCGCAGGAGCTTCGCAACGGGCGTGCGGTTGCGCTCCTGGGCGCCGAAAAACTCCGCGAGCTCTCCTGGTTCCGCCCGGGCGAGCCGGTGCTCGCTTTGGATCCCGCGGTCGACGGCAGGCTTCTCTCCGATTCCATCCTCGATCTGTACGACGCTTTCAAGAATTCTCTCCGGTTCACCGCCGACGACATCCTGCCCGCCTACCGGGGCGCGGCGGGAGCGGCGGCTCGAGAGCCGGATCCGCCCCCTTCGGAGTACGGCATGCTGCTCGACGGGGAGAGCATCGGAAGCAACAACTGGGTTGTCGGCGGAAGCCTCAGCCTGACCGGCTTTCCGCTCATGGCCAACGATCCCCACCGGGCGCTGCAGGTCCCCTCGCTGCGCTACTGGGTGCACCTGTCGGCCCCGGGCTGGAACGTGATCGGGGGCGGCGAACCCGTCCTCCCCGGGGTTTCCATCGGGCACAACGAGCACGGGGCCTGGGGGCTCACGATATTCGGTCAGGATACCGAGGACCTCTACGTCTACGAGACGAATCCCGCCAATCCGCAGCAGTACCGCTACCGCGGCCGGTGGGAGGACATGAAGGTCGCCACCGAGAAGATCCGGGTCAAGGGGGAGGGCGAGATCGCGGTGGATCTCAAATTCACCCGCCACGGACCGGTCCTGCACGAAGACGGGCGGAATCACAGGGTGTATGCCCTGCGCGCCGCCTGGCTGGACTATGGCGCGGCGCCCTACCTGGCCAGCCTGCGGATGAACCAGGCCGCCACCTGGGAGGAGTTCAGGGACGCCTGCAGCTTCAGCCGCCTTCCCGCGGAGAACATGGTCTGGGCGGACACGAAAAAGAACATCGGTTACCAGGCCGTCTCGGTCAGCCCGATCCGCCCGAACTGGAGCGGGCTCGTGCCGGTGCCGGGGGACGGCCGCTACGAGTGGGACGGCTACCTGCCGATCCGGGAGCTGCCGCACGAGCTGAATCCGGCCCGCGGCTACATCCGGAGCGCGAACAACTACATGCTCCCCGACAATTACCCCCACCTGCGGGCGGTGCATTTCAGCTGGGGCGATGAAATGCGCGCCGTGAGGATCGACGAGGTGCTGCGCACGGGGAGGATGAACACCGTCGTGGACATGATGGCGCTGCAGCACGATGAGCTGTCCGTCCCGGCGCGCAACCTGGTGCCGTTCCTCCGCGGATTGTCCATGGGGGAAGCGGAGGAAAAGGCGCGCTCCCTGCTGCTCGGCTGGGATTTCGTCATGGACGCCGGGTCTGTGCCGGCGGCCGTTTACAGGGCCTGGGAGCGCCGGCTGCAGGCGAACGTGCGCGACCTTCTCGTGCCCGCGGAGGCAAGGGACTTGGTCAGCATCAACCTGAAAAGAATGATGGACTGGCTCACAGCGCCCGACGGGCGCTTTGGAGCGGACCCGCTCGCGGGCAGGGATGCGCTGCTCGTGAAGAGCCTCGGCGAGGCCGTGTCGGAGCTAGAGAAGAAGCTGGGTCCGGACATGGGAAAATGGCGCTACGGCCAGGAAGCCTACAAGCATGTGCGGCTCCGGCATCCGCTGAGCGGGTTGGTGAGACCGGAGCTCCGCGCGAGGCTGGACATGGGCCCGCTGCCGAGAGGCGGCTATGGTGCGACGGTCAACAACACCGGGGGCGGGGACAACCAGACGTCCGGCGCATCGTTTCGCATCATCGCCGACACCTCCAACTGGGACAACTCCGTCGGGACGAGCACTCCCGGCCAGTCGGGAGATCCCGACAGCCCGCACTACCGCGACCTGTTCCCCCTCTGGGCCGGGGGAAAGTACTTTCCAGTGTTCTTCAACCGGGATAGGATTGAGTCCGTGGCTGGAGGAATCCTTTTGCTGCAGCCGGCTACGCCGATTCCTCCCGGAGGCGGGAGAGCGGCCAGGGACGGATTGCCGGCCGCAAACGTCAAAGATAGCGTCGGTGACGGCTCGAACAGGCGTTGAGGCGGTGCCGTCAACGCTCATCACAATGAGGCGAACCGGCAGGAGTCTGAAACAAGGAGCCCGCGGCCGCATCTTCACTTGTGTCTTCCGGGTATTGCATCAGCATAAGGAGGTCCAAGATGGTTAAGTTCAGGTATTTGATTTTCGGAGTTCTGCTCCTGTCCCTGGCAGGGTGCTCCGCGCAGAAGAGCGAAGAGCCGCAGGCGCTGCAGGAGCCGCCGCCGGCCGAGGAACAGGCCGCGCAGCAGGCGGCACCCGTGGAACCGGCGCCCGAAACGCAGGCCGCTCCTCCGGCGGAGCCCGCAAGGGTCGCTTCCGCCCCGGCCAGGCAGACGACGGCGCGCCAGTCGGCGCCTGCCCCCGCGCCGGCACCCAGGTATGAACCCGCTCCGGCGCCTGCCCCGGCCCCGCCGCCGGCCGCCGTTCCGGAGCAGCGAGCGGTTGCAGAGCCGGCCCCGGCGGCACCGCGCGCCCCCAGGTATGCGTTTATCGATCAGGGCACGCGTCTCGAGGTGCGCTTGAACCAGGCGGTCAGCTCGGCCACCAACAAGGCCGGGGATGCATTCGAGTCGACGCTCGACCAGGACCTCGTGATTGACGGCAAGGTCGTGGCCCCCCGCGGATCGGTCGTCATGGGCAAGATCGCAACCGCGGCCGGTTCCGGCCGGGTGGAGGGACGCGCCACCATGTCGATGACGCTGACCGAACTGCGCGTGCGGGGTGAGTCCTACGCCCTGAAGACCAACACGCTCGCCTTCGAGGCGGAAGGCACCGGGAAGGAAGACGCGACCAAGATCGGCGCCGGCGCGGGCATCGGCGCGCTTATCGGGGCCATCGCCGGCGGCAAGAAAGGAGCCGCGATCGGGGCTGCCATCGGCGGCGGCGCCGGAACTGCGACCGTCCTGGCGACCAAGGGGAAGGAAGTCCAGTTTGCGGCGGAGGAGCTGTTCAGCTTCGTGGTACGCGAGGACGTCCAGATCCGTCTCCCCTGACGCGAAGGACTGAAATCCCAACCTGATCCCGTAAGGTCTCTGCGCCTTCACACCTCAGGCCGGGGCAGCCGGAACGGCCCCGGCCCGAGGCGGCGAGGACGCGGAGACTGCTACCTGGAAGGCACGACCAGCCTTCGCCCGACGTGAAACATCCCATTCTCGACTGCAGTCTGGAATTCCTCAGCTGGCTGGAGAAACAGGACGGCGGATTACTGCTCGAGTCCTCTCTCCCTGGCAAGGAGAACTCCCGCGTCTATCTGTTCCACAAGCCTGCGGGATACGTACGCGCCGACAGCTACGACGCCGTGATACCGGCCGTCGAGTCCATCCGGAGAGCGGTGGACGCGGGCATGTACGCAGCCGGATTCGTGGCCTACGAGGCGGGGTACGCGTTTGAGGATGTCCTCCGCTGCCGGCGGCTCCCGGAAGTCCCGCTGATCTGGATGGGGCTCTACGATCAGCCGGTGGTCTTCAACGTCCGCACCCGGGAGATCGAATCGGGCGGCGAGCAGGTGGCGCGGATACTGGCAGAGATTGCACGGGAGGAATGCCGGCCCGAACCGCCCCCGGAGATCCGGGCATCGGCGAACCTGACCGAGCGGGAATACGCCGACTGCTGGAAAGCCATCCACGAGCACATCGTCAAGGGCGACACCTACCAGGTCAACTTCACCTTCAAGCTGAAATTCCCTTATGCCGCCTCGCCGGCCGCCCTCTATCGGAAGCTGCGCAGCGCCCAGCCGGTCCCCTACGGCGCTTTCATCAATGCCGGCCGCTTCCAGGTTCTGTCCTGTTCGCCGGAGCTCTTCTTCCGGATCAGCGGAAGCAGGATCACGCTCCGGCCGATGAAGGGGACCGCGGCGAGGGGACGCACGCGCGTGGAAGACAGCCGGCGGCGAAGGGAGCTGAAGGAGAGCATCAAGAACCGGGCCGAGAACCTCATGATCGTCGATCTGCTGCGCAACGACGTCGGGCGGATCGCGGAAACGGGAAGCGTCCGGGTGAAGCGGTTTTTCGAGATCGAAAAATACAGCACGGTTTTCCAGGCCACGTCCACCATCCAGGCACGCCTCAGCAGGAAAAGGGCCATCCCCGAGATCATCAGGAGCTTGTTTCCGTGCGGCTCGGTCACGGGTGCGCCCAAGATCAGGACGATGCAGATCATCCGGGAGCTCGAAAAAGAGCCGCGGGGCGTCTACACGGGCGGCATAGGGTTTTTCGGGCCGAGCGGCGAGTCGGTCTTCAGCGTTGCCATCCGGACGGTGGTGCTGGACCGCGAGCTGGGGCTCGGGGAGATGGGCGTCGGCAGCGGGCTGGTGTACGACTCGGAGGCGGCAGCCGAATACGACGAATGCCTGCTGAAGGGCCGGTTTCTCGGCGGGATGGGCGGGGATTTCGAGTTGTTCGAGACGATTCGCTGGGATCGGCAAGGCGGGTGGTTTTTGCTTGCGGAACACTTCGATCGCCTTCGCGCCTCGGCGCGGCACTTCAACTTCACGTACTCCCGCCGTGCCGCGATGGCGGAACTGGGACGCTGCGCGGCGGAGCTGCGGGCGCAGGATGACGGGGCGGCGTCGTACCGCGTGAGGCTGACGCTGGGCCGGGACGGGAGGGTGACGGCGACTTCTGCCCCCCTGGAATACCTGCCCGGGCCGGTGCGGCTCATGGCTGCGCACGTGCGCGTGGATTCCGCCGAATCCTGGCTCCGGCACAAGACCAGCCGCCGGGAGCTTTACGATGAGCAGTTGCGCCTGGCGCAGGAAAAGGGCTGCTTCGACGCCGTATTCCTGAACGAGCGGGGCGAGGTCACCGAAGGCGCCCGGTCCAATATCGTTGTGCGCAGGGGAAACGAGCACCTGACCCCGCCCGTGGAGTGCGGACTGCTGCCTGGTACATTCAGGGCGCACCTGCTGCGCTCGGGCGAGCCCGGCTTGAAAGAGCAGGTTCTGCACTGGGAGGATCTTCTGTCGGCCGACGAGATCTACGTCTGCAATGCACTGC
Organism: Acidobacteriota bacterium; assembly: GCA_037444305.1. GTDB lineage: Bacteria > Acidobacteriota > UBA6911 > UBA6911 > UBA6911 > JBBIMP01. The sequence goes on along the minus strand of JBBIMP010000040.1, from coordinate 20,076 downwards.
GGGGGCTGCTGCGGGCAAGGCTGGAGCCCGACACGCCTGTGTGAGACTTTGTGGCTTCGTGCCTTGGCGGTTAATGATCCTTCACCACCCGGGCAGGCAGGCACAGGGCGGCATTGAGCCAACTCACGGGGTACGGATGGACAGGCCGCGCCAGTTCAGCCAGTCGGCGATTGTCGTGTTCCCCGGCGAATTGAGGCACTTGAGGAGAAGCACGGCTTCCCGCCCGGCGCATGAATCCAGCCCCAGATTCACCCGCTGCCAGGTCATGCCCTTGCCCTTGGGATTCGGTTCCATGTACCGGCGGTAGAGCGATTCTTCCTGCGGGCCGCACCGCAGCGCCACCTCGGCCCAGGCGCCGTCCCCCATGTCGTGCATGAAGGCGATGTCGAAGCGGAGCTCGGCCCTTTCGGGCAGCTGTCCCAGCGGGACGGCGGCCGTGGAGCCGCCGATCTGCGTCACGATGTCTGTTTCGGGCGTGAGAAAGAAGATGGGCCTGCCGTTCGGCGTTCCGAAATTCTCGTAATCGGGGTAGAACTCGCCGCGGCTGACGGCCGCGTCCACGCTGTCGAGGTCCTCGGCGCTATGGAACAGGGTGTCCGCGGAGGCTTTTTCCCGCAGAAAGCCGGTCACGTCGTAGAAGTGGCCCATGATGTACTGCAGCACCCAGAGTTCACCGCGCTGCAGCATGTCCTCGGGCAGGCGGTCCCCACGGTCGGCGATGAGGAGTTCGATGTGGCGGGCGTGGAGATCCCAGCCGCCGATCGGTTCTTTTTCCATCAGCGGCGGCGTGACCCGTTCCCTCGTCGGCAGGAGGTGGAGGGTGAGCCTGTCGTGCGCCCTGTAATAGGGCGTGACGTCGTAGAGCCTGCGGTCGAGGTAGGTGACGATCCGGACGTCGGGGCGATCCGCGTAGTCTTCGGGCAGCGTGTCGCCGCGGTGGGCAAAGAGCATCTTGACGTCCGTGCCCGGGTAGTAAAGTTCGAACAGCTGCCCGTCGCTGATCTGGCCGGAGGAGAGCAGGCGGAGCACGTTCACGTCGTGCGAGGGGAGGAAGAAGAAGGTCGCCTCGGCGGGCAGTTCCGGGTAGGCGGTTTTGAAATCCTTCAAACAGGATTGCAGGACTTCCGACTGGTAGGCGTCGTCGGAATGGGCCAGGCGGCTGCGCGTCTGGACGGAAGCGGAGAACAGCATCGGGACCAGGAACAGGGACAGGATCATGGGGCGTTCCCAGCCATGCAGCCGCGGCAGGCGGTCGCGGAGCCTGCCGGCGAGCGAACCGATCGTCAGGGCGAGCCCCATTGCGGGGACATACAGGTACCACTTGGCGGTGCGCTGCGAGAGCATGAGCGCGGGGACGCTCATTGCGGCCAGCCAGGCCAGCCCGGCCCACTCGACGGGCGTCAGGCGGCGTCGGCGTTTCAGGACATCCAGCAGCCAGAGTCCAAGGAGCGCGCCCATCAGGCCGAAGGCCAGCAGGCGGTTGCGCGGCCCGCGGCCGATGTGCAGTTCGTCGGGCAGGTTGAGGGCCCAATAAAAATACCGGAGCTTGTCGGCAAGGTTGGAGAGCGGGTTGATGTCGTAGGCGGCCGCCGTCCCCTGGCTGTAAAGCGCGCCTGCGCTGAGCCACGACGCCAGGAGGGCCGCCAGCAGCGCTGCAAGCACGAAGTAGGCGGCAGCGGGAAGCGCGGCTTTTTTCAGGGCGGTCCAGACGGCCGGGAGGGACAAACCCTCGCCGGCAGATCGCAGGCGGGTAAGCATCAGGCAAAAGAGAACTGCCGCCGGCAGCATGACGGCCGCTTCCTTCGTCAGAAGGGCGGCCGTGCAGAAGACCAACGAGGCGGCGATGCGGAGTTTCGATCTGCCTTCCCAGCCGTCGAGGGCGAGGATCAGGGCCGCCAGGGAAAAAGCCGCCATCATGAAGTCCGAGAGGTAGGTGATGTCGTAGGTGATCCAGCCGGCGACTGAGTGGAACCCCCAGAATGCCACGGCGGCCAGCACGCTCAGGGAATCGGAGAGAAGGCGCCGTGCCAGGAGGTAGAACAGGAATGTGTTCAAGGCGTGGAAGAGTAGGGGGATCCAATGGTAGGGCCAGGGGTCCGTGCCAAGAAGGGGCACGACGAGGCCCATGACGGCCAGGGTCAGAGGGCGGTATTGTGCCGCGGCGTCCGGCCGGGTGAAGAGCCGGGCGTAATCGGCGGGAGACGACGGGTGTTCGATGATGTAGAAGAGGCTGTCCAGGTTGAAGTACTTGTCGAAGGATCCGCCGAAGATCCAGAACTGCAGTGCGATCAGCAGCAGGAGCGTGAATTTCTCCGCTTTCGTTGCCCGGCATGGGAAATCGTTCATGGAGATCTGTCCCTCCGGTGCCCTGAGATCGAGCCGAAGGTCATTGTCGGCAAATGCGCACGCGGGAGCAAGGGGAGGTTTTGGTTGCTGGAACGTCCCGCCTTCCACCCCCACCCTAAAAATGCACTCCCACCCCAACCTGCAGCCGGACCCAGCTCCAGTTCCATTCTGTACTGCCAGGGTTGTGGTTGCTTCTCCTGGGCCGACAGCGTGTGAGCCATGCAGCCCAGCATCAATAGGATGAGATAAAACGGCTTGGTTTGAACCATGTCCTTTCCTTTCCGGCCGGCATCGGTTTCCTCCCCGCAGCCGAAGTTGTCAAATCCTCCCTGTTATTGAATGCGGCAAAGATCTCCAGATGGGATCACTGCGAATCGATAGGAGCATTCCCCTGGCGCCCTCTGCCATTGCCGCTCGATGCCATGCTTCAATCAGTGAATGCGAAAGCGCGGAGAAAAGCGGATCAGCGCCGGCGGATCCATCTTCGGCGCCACGCCTGCTGCCGGAAAGCGGACGGCGGTTGCCGGCAGACTTCCAGATCGAAAATAATGCATTTTCAAGACCTGACACCGGGTTCGGATTTGGTATCTTAGGGCGCTTCGTGCTTGTGCGATTGCGCACCTTTCAGATGCCAGGCCGGGCAAGAAGCTCGACTCAAGGATGACGGGGTGAACGATCACAGGCGGGCAGAATCCCACGAGCGCAGGGATCCGGGGAACGCAACGCCGGAGATGTCGAGGCGCGCGGAGTTCTTCTGGCTTGCCGCGGTCCTGGCGGCGAGCCTTTACGTGTATCGCGGCGCATTCGCCGGCTTCTTCGTCCAGGACGATTTCGGCTGGATCCTGGATTCCCGCTTCGAAAGCCTCTCCGACTACCTGAAAGCCTTTTTCCGCTTCAGCCCCGCGCTGGGCTACCGCCCGCTCAGCCAGGAGACGTTCTTCTGGGCGGGGCAGAACCTCTTCGGCCTGCAGCCGTTCGGGTTCCACGTCCTGAGCGCGCTCTTCCACTTCGCCGGCACCGCCTGCGTCTACCTAGTGCTGCGGCTCTTCTTTCCGGCAATCCCCAGCCTGCCGGCGGCGCTGTTCTACGCCGTTCACAACGCCCACTTCCGCTCCGTCTACTGGATATCGGCGGTGGCGGAGCCGATGGCGCTGGCCTGTTTCGCGGCGGCCATCTATTTCTTCGTCCGCTTCGACCGGGAAGGGCAGCGGGGGCTGTACGCCGCCTCGCTGCTGATGATGTGCCTGGGGATGCTCTGCAAGGAGTCCATTCTCAGCCTCCCGCTCGTCCTGGCGGCCTATTGCCTGTTCCTCGCCCGCGGCGGAATGCTCCGCACGGTCCCGTTTTTCGCCCTGGCCGGCTTCTACGCGCTGGCGAGACTGACCAGCGGCGCGGTGCAGGCCGCGCCCTACTCGCTCACCTTCGGCGGTGAGGCGCTGCAGAACCTGCTGGCGTATCTCTCGTGGACCGCCGGGTTTTCCGAAACCATTCTGTTCGTGATCCTCAAATGGCAGCCCGCGGAGGGCTATCCGTGGATCGGCGCCGCGCTGCTCATTTTGATGGCCGCCCTCATACTCCTTTCGCGCAACAGAAGAGCCGCCCTGTTCGCGGCCGCCTGGTTCGGGCTCTCGCTGCAGCCGGTCCTCTATTTCCGGGACCACGCCTTCAGCTACTACCTTGCGCCCTCCCTGGCCGCCTTCTCCCTGCTGCTTGCCTCGGCGCTTTCCGGCGCCCGAGGCCGGTGGCGGGCGGCGCACATGGCGCTGCCGCTGCTGTTCATCGCAGGCGCGGCTTACGCCGGGGAACTCAGCGTGAACCGCGAGGGGAGGTGGTGGAACGAACGTTCCTTTGCCGCCCGGCGCATCGTCGAGGAAATGCCCGGCGTGGCCGCGCAGGTGCCTGCCGGACGTTTCGCCTACATCTTCGGCTTCGAGGACTACGAACTGGGGGCAATGCAGAACGACGCGGCCTTCCAGGTCTACGGCATCTCGCCGTACCGGTTTATAATCGTCGGGCTGGACGGCCGGACCTACGAGCAGATCGACACGCTCGAGGCAAACGGCGGCATCGCAGAGTATTACTGCTTCCACTACCACGACGGCGGATTCGTGAACACGACCGAGCTGTTCCGGCAGGACCCCGGGATATTCTATCTCGACAAGGCGGGCATCCGGGGCAGCGGCGTGAGCCTCGCGGCATATCCGGCAGAATTGTATGCCGGCCGCGACACGCTCCGGTTGGAAGTGCACCGCCTCGATGCCGACTCCCTGGATGTCGTCTACAGCATCGATGGCGGCCCGCCGCAGAGAATCCTCGACTGGCGGCTGGACGGTGAGCGGACGGCTGCGGTGCCGGTGGACAAAAACACAAAAAAGGGCCGCTATCGCTTCCTGGCGGTGCGGAATGCCCAGGCGGCCGATTCCCGGGGGTGGATTCTGGTGGATGCCGAGGTAACGGTCCGATGAGCGATCGGGGCGGTTTCGGAGGCGCGCGGAAACGGAACTGGCCGGCGGGCCCCCTCGTCGTCCTGTTCTTCGCCGGGATTCTGCTGCTGACCTTCTGGCGCGTGATCTTCCATGGCGAGTTCACGCTGCTGGTCGGCGGCGACATGCTGGCGCAGACCTACCCGTGGTTCAACGCGGCCGGTCACTGGCTCAAACGGGGTGTGCTGCTGCTCTGGGACCCGTTCGTCTACGCGGGCAAGGCGAATCTCGGCGAACTGCAGCCCGGTATCCTCTACCCGCTGAACTGGGTTTTTCAGCTCCTTCCGGCGGGGGGTGCCGGGATAAACACGACCGGCCTCGAATTCCTTCTCATCCTGCACTGCCTCCTGGCCTGCTGTTTCACGTACCTCCTCGGCCGGTCGCTGGGCCTGGGTTTCGCGGGGGCGGCTGCGGCCGGCATTCTCTATGGCCTGGGCGGCTTCATGACGCAGCTGGCGGGGTTCATGAACATCTACAGCTCGTTTGCCTGGATGCCGCTGGCTGTTCTGCTATTTCGCCGCGCCCTCGCAGCGGGCAGTTGGAAGGGCGGGTGGCCCTCGCTGGCGGGCTGCTCGGTTGTCTTCGCGCTTTCGTTCCTGGCCGGGCATCATGCGGCTGCAATCCACGCGGGCTTGCTCGCGGCGCTCTACGCGGTGTTTTTCGCGTTCTGCGAAGGGCGTGCCGCGGCCTGGCGGCGCGCAGGGAGCGCTGCGGCCGGCCTGGCCTGCGTTGCGATCCTTGCCGGAATGCTGGCCGCGGTCCAGATTCTGCCGTCCGCCGAGTGGGGGAAAAGGGTCTGGCGCTGGATCGGCGACGGCGAGCCGGTGCGCTGGGGTGACGCGATTCCCCATTCGGTGCTCGAGCATACCGGGAACCTGCAGCCGCAGGATCTGGCCTCGCTGCTGTTCCCGCACATGTCCGGCGGTCTGAGCCTTTACGCCGGCGCGGTTGCGGTTTTTCTCATAGTCGCCGGGCTTCTGTTCGCCCGCGGGTGGGAAGGGCGGTACTTCGGTCTTGCCTCGGCGTTCTACTTTTTCGCCTGCCTGGGGCCTTTCGCTGCCGTCCACGGGTGGATCAACACGTTTCTCCCGGGCGTATGGTTCGCACGGGAAGTCTACCTCTATCTCGTCCCGCTGCAGCTCTGCCTGGCGGTGGTCGCCGGGTTCGGGCTGGACCATATTGTCCGGTCCTATTCCGGAGATCCGGACCCGAACGTGAAGCACCTGGTGGTGCGCGCGGGCTGGGGCATGGCGGTGCTGGCGCCCGTGTTCGCGGTGATCGCGGTCGCGGCGCACCTGATCGGCGGCATTCCGTGGGATCACACGCACGTCAGGTCGGCTTTCGGGCTGGCGGTCCAGCTCCTGGCCCTCGGGCTGCTCCTCTTCCTGCTCCACACCGGAAAGGCCGGCGCGCGCCTGTTCTCCGGACTGCTGCTGGCGCTGCTGGTCCTGGACCTGGCGTCGAACTACTCCCTTCGCATCCGTGACACCTCGGGTCCGGGTTCCGCGCCGGACGTGAGGGAACGGTGGGAGATGCCCCCGGAGGCGCATTTTTTGAAGGAATTGCGCAGCGGGGAGTACTTCCGAGTGGACGATCCCACCGAGGTCTTCCCGCGCAACTTCGGCGACGCCTGGCTGCTGGAGGAAACGCTGGGGCACGGCGCGACGGCGCGCGTGGATTACCTGGAATTCCGGGGCACCGGCTGGGAGCCAGCGTCGAACGCCTCGGCGCTGCTGAACGCAAGGTATTTCATGAGCCGGCTTCCCGTGCACTGGATGGAGAAAGTCTACGGAGAGGAGGCGGCGGTCTACCGCAACCCCCGGGCGCTGCCCAGGGCCTTCGCCGTCGACCGCTTCCGCGTGTTCCCCGACGAGCGGCAGCTGCTCTCCTGGCTGGCCAACCCGGTGTTCGCGCCGGGCGAAACGGCGCTGCTTCTGGCGGAAGAGGCGGAGCGTGCCCGCGGGTTCCTCTCCGGGCTGCAGGATGAATCCGAGGGATTGCGCATCCTGGACCCCGGCTTCTGGAGCAGCTGGCAGCAGGAGGCCGAGCGCGAACAGGACGAAGACCGCAAGGCGGAGAGATACCGGCTGCATGCCCCCTGGGGTTGGGAAGGGGAGGACGGGGTGCGCCTGAAGCTGATTCCGGAGACTCCCGCGGAGGAATGCTACATCGTTTTGAATTACTTCCCCTCAGGCGGCGGCGAGTGCCGCCTGCCGGTCCGCATGCAGGCTCCGGACCACACGTCGGAGCACACGGTGACGCTCGCGGGCGGGGCGGGTGAGAGCGGCGCGTGGCGCCCGCGCCGGGCATTTGCCGGCATCGGGCCGTTGCAGGCCCGGGAATACCTCGTTTCGTTTTCGCGGACGGCCGACTGCGGCGCGAGGATAGACTCGATAAGGTTCACGCGCAGGCCGCCGGCGGCGGATGACCCGGGCCCCGGGCAGGTGAGCATCACCTCGTGGCGCCCGAACCGGGTGCGGCTGAAGGCCGCGCTCTCCAGGCCGTCGCTTGTGATACTGAGCGAGACGAACTACCCGGGGTGGGTGGCAGAGGTGGATGGCGTGGCCGCGCCGGTGCTCTGGGTCAATCACCTCCTGCGCGCGGTGCCCGTGCCGGCCGGGGAACACGAGATCACGCTGCGCTTCCGCTCGCGGACTTTTCTGTGGGGACTGGCATTGAGCCTCGCGACCCTCGCGCTGATGCTGATCGCGCTGCGCAGGTTCCGCTGACGCTGCCTTCCCAATCATCCGGCGTTTGGCGGCGGCCTCCCGGCCAGGATGACAGCAAAAGTCCGCACCTGGAACAGCAGTCGTTCTCCTCCGTGTTTCTCTGTGATCCTCCGTGTAATGCTTTTCAGCAGCACCTTTTCCACCCGCAACGAAGACTGTGGTAGGATGCGTCCGCCCGGGAAGCGGTTGCTGTGCCGGTCGCGGGCGTTTTGGAAACCGGGCGAAGCAATGTCCTCACAACTGCGGATCGGCGTGATCGGTTACGGCTACTGGGGGCCGAACCTCGTCCGCAACGTCAACCGGCTGGCGGATGCGGCGGCGGTCTCGGTCTGCGATTACCACGAAAGCCGGCGCGAACACGTCCGGACGCAATACCCCGGCATGGCCGCGCTGCACGACTGGCGGGAAGTCGTCACGGACCCCGCGGTGGACGCTGTCATCATCGCCACCCCGGTCACTACGCACTTCGAGCTGGCGCGCGCCGCGCTGCAGGAGGGGAAGCACGTCCTGGTGGAGAAGCCGATGGCGGCATCGCTCGCCGAAGCCGAAGAACTGCTGGAGCTGTCTTCGGCGCGCGGCCTCACGCTGATGGTCGGGCACACCTTCCTGTACCAGGGCGCAATCCGGCGGATCGCGAAGATGGCTTCCGGCGGCGAGCTTGGAGAGCTCCTCTACCTGGATTCGACGCGGGCCAACCTGGGGATTCTGCAGGACGACATCAACGTGATCTGGGACCTGGCGCCGCACGATTTTTCGATCATGGACCACGTCGTGGGAGAGATGCCGCTTTCGGTGTCGGCCACCGGCGCCACGCACACCGACCGCAGGCTCGAAGAAATAGCGTTTGTCACGCTGCACTACCGGGACGACTTGATCGGCCATGTGAATGTGAACTGGCTCTCGCCGGTGAAGATCCGGAAGATCCTCTTCGGCGGAACCCGGAAGATGGTCGTCTACGACGACACCGAGCCGGGCGAGAAAGTGAAGGTGTACGACCGGGGCGTCGAGCGGCGGTCCGAGCAGGATCAGCGGCACAACGAACTGATCCAGTACCGTGCCGGGGACGTGTTCGTTCCGGCGCTGGATATGACGGAACCGCTGTTTGCCGAGGTGAAGGACTTTGCCGACAGTATCCGCGAGCGGCGGAAACCGCTGGCGGATGCCGAGTCCGGCATCCGCGTGGTCAGGCTCCTGGAGCTGGCCTGCAGATCCCTGGCCCAGGGGGGCGTTCCCCTCGAAGTCAAGCCGTGAAGCCGGCTGGGAGGATGATTTGATACCTGTGATCGACCTGAAGGTGCAGCACGAGGCGCTGGCTGCCGAAATCATGGAGGTGCTCTCCGGGATCGTGGCCGCGGGCGCCTTTGTCGGCGGACCGCAGCTGGAAGCTTTCGAGCGGGAATGGGCGGCCTTTTGCGGCGCAGACCACGCCATCGGCGTGGGCAGCGGCACCGACGCGGTGAGGTTCGCCCTCATGGGAACGGGTGTCGGAGCCGGGGATGAGGTCGTCACCGTCCCCTTCACCTTCGTGGCCACTCTCGAGGCCATACTGCAGGCCGGGGCAAAACCGATCCTGGTGGACGTGGACCCGGGCACCTACACCCTGGATCCTGGGAGGCTCGAAGCCGCCATCACGCCGAAAACGCGGGCGCTCCTCCCGGTTCACCTGTACGGCCAGCCTGCCGACATGGAGGCGCTGCAGCAGATCGCGGACCGGCGCGGGCTGCTGCTGCTGGAGGATGCCTCCCAGGCGCACGGCGCAACCTGCAGGGGGCGGACGGCAGGATCGCTCGGGCGGGCCGCGGCGTTCAGCTTCTATCCCGCCAAGAACATGGGCGCCTGCGGGGAAGCCGGCGCAGTGACCACGAGCGATCCCGAAGTGGCGCGCAAGGTCCGGATGCTGCGCGAACACGGGCAGAGCAGCAAGAATGCGCACGACTTTCCCGGATTCAACGCGAAAATGGACGCCATCCAGGCGGCCGTGCTGCGCATCAAGCTCAAGCGGCTCCCGCAGTGGAACGAGGCCCGCCGGGCGGTGGCCTCGGTTTATGACCGCCTTCTTGCGGATGTGCCCGGATTGATTTTGCCGCGGCAGGCAGGCTTCGCCCGGTCTGTTTACCATCTCTACGTCGTAAGGACCGCGAGGCGGGATGAACTCCAGGAGCACCTCAAGGCGCATGGCATCGCCACCGGGGTGCACTATCCGGTTCCGCTGCATTTTCAGAAAGCCTTTGCCTATCTCGGGTACTCCAGGGGGGATTTTCCGGTTTCGGAGAAACTCGCGGAGGAGGTTTTGTCGCTGCCGATCTATCCGGAACTGCCGCTGGATTCGGTCGAGTACATCTGCAGCCGGGTCCGTGATTTTATGGCGTGATACAGCCGCCCTGACGGCCGCAAAAACCGCCGTCAAACGCCCCGGCGAAATCCCAAACCGCAGTCTTACTTCAAGCGGCGGCGGATCCGCAGGCTGCCGGCGAGCATCTTCGGGGCGCTGCGGAAGACGCTGACCTCCCCGGACTCGGTCTGGTGGACGAAACGCACCGGGATCTCCTTCACCGAGGCCCCCCTTCGGCCCAGCTGGGCAAACATCTCCACGTGTATTTCGAACCCGTCCGAGTGCAGCTCCAGATCCTGCAGGACCTCGCGCCGGATGCCGAAAAATCCCGACTGGGTGTCCTTCAGCGCAAAATCGAATAGAATCCGGTTGAGCAGGTAATACCCCCGGCTGGCGATCCGTCGCCGCAGCGGGTAGTCGGCCTCAATCCCGAGGTATCTGGAACCGACCACGCAATCGACCGCGGCCAGTTCCTGGACAAATGCGGGCACCGTTTCCTTCGGATCCATGGCCAGGTCGGCGTCCATCTGTATGACCAGGTCCTTGGAAGCCCTTCCATACATCTGGCGGCAGGCGTAGCCCATCCCGCGGTTGGGTCGGTAGTCGATGAACACGAAGCGCGGATCCTCGGCGGCGATTCCGGCCAGGATCTGCCCCGAGCGGTCCGTGCTGCCGTCGTTGGCAACTACGATCTCGTAGTCCGGGGACACCTCCTCCAGTACTTGTTTGACCCGCCGGTAGCTTCGGTCTATGATGCGATCCTCGTTGTAGCAGGGAATTACGACGGAAATAGAAGCAGCCATAGATTATTCAAAATTAAAGAGTTTTAGTTTTTCGTTTCTGCGAAACCGCGGGCAGGATACCTGATCCGGTGAAGGCGGGGCAAGCCGAATGCACAAAAAAGACTACGACATCATGCACGAGCTGGAGGCGGATTTCTGGTGGTTTGTCGGGATGAGGGACATCACCCGGGCCTTGCTGGAGAGGCACATGACAGCGCCGCCGCGGGCTGTCCTGGACATCGGTTGCGGCACGGGGATCAACATCACCTGGATGTCCAGGTTTTTCTCGCCGGGCCTGGTGGTCGGCTGCGACTTTTCGGGGATCGCGCTCTCGTGGTGCCGGGAGACGATGGAGAAAACCACCACTGAAACCGGGGTGCCCAGACCGCTCCTTTCGCAGGGTGACGTGCGCAAACTGCCGTTCGGCTCCGGAAGCTTTGACCTGGCGACAATCCTCGACGTCCTGGATCTCTTCCCCCCCACGGGGGGCGACTTTGAGGGATTCGCCGAGCTCCACCGCGTTCTCCGCCCGGGCGGGCTGGCATTTGTCAGGGAGCCGGCCTACCGCTGGCTTCTGAGCAGCCACGACACGGTGTTCGAGACGCAGCACCGCTATACGACGGGCGAGCTTGCCGGCAAGATGGCCTCCGCCGGCTTCGAGATCGTTCAGACCACCTACGCCAACACCCTCCTCTTTCCGCTGGCGGCGGCGCGGCGCCTGCTGCGCAAGACCATCGGCCTCGCCAGCGACAGAACCGACTCGCAGCCCTGGCCTTCCTGGCTGAAGTGGTTGAACGGGCCTTTTACGATGTGCCTGCGGGCGGAGGCCGACCTGATATCCGATGGCTGGCGCCTCCCCTTCGGGCTCTCGGCGATCTGCATCGGCCGGAAGCGGACCTGAGCTGGGGATTTTTGGCTTGAAATTCGAGAGGAATCCTCTAAATTAAACCCCGAAAGCACGGGCGCCGCGGACGGGCGTGGTCCGGCCGGCGGCAGCCGGGCTTTCGGCGAATGAAATAGGGCGGGGTCGTTGCGATCCGCCCCGAGAAGGAAGCGGGTCACAGGCAGTGCGGAACGCCGTGCCAGTTCAGGAAGAGCAGGTTCAGGATTTGAGAGGTAGCCCAGTGATCCTATCCATCCGGATTGACCGGTTACGGCCGGGGAAGTGGGTTTGTTACGGTCGATCGGATTTCGAGTCTTACTTCAATATCTAACAGGAGGATTCAAGAGATGGCGCTGTACATTACAGAAGACTGCATCAACTGTGGTGCCTGCGAACCGGAGTGCCCTAATACGGCGATTTATGCTGGAGGAGAAGGATACGAATACAACGGTCAGTCTTTTCCTGCCCTCTCCGACGAGTTCTACTACATCGTACCCGAGAAGTGCACCGAGTGCGCCGGCTTCCATGATGACGAGCAGTGCGTGGCCGTCTGCCCGGCCGACTGCTGCCTGAAGGATCCCAAGCACGAAGAAGCCAAGGATGCGCTGCTCGCGAAAGCGAAAGTGCTCCACCCGGACAAGACCTTCTAACCACCCGCTCCCGGATGGGTTCAGGGCCCGCAAGGCGCACGGACGCCTGCGGGCCCTTTTTTGTATGCCGAGCATGTTCGACAGCTTGGAGGTGAAAGTTCTCTACTCAACCTGATGGAGGTGAAGAGTTAGCAAAGCGCAAGGTCGTCACCGTGAGGTGGGGTCTGAAGGAAGCGTGGAGCAAAGGCGCAGGCTGATGAACAAGAACCGGATATGAGGCATGCGGTGCCGGACGAGCGGGCCGGTGGCCGCGAAGTCCATATCCATCAAGGGCACTGGTTGTAAATCCGGCGGTCGTGCGCTGAAGGCGGTCGAGCTTATCTCGGGAGGTCTGCCGTTTGTCCCGGAATCGGGACTGAGGAGAGGGCGATCTCTCCTGACCGGGCGGCAGAAGTCAGCAGAGGGCGTAGTAGTCCGGAAACGGATGAAGGCCCGAACGGTCCTCCGCAAGGAGGGTAAAGGGAGCGGCAAGTAAGCGGCGCAACTCATGAGCGACAGGCGGCAGAAGAACCAGCTAAGGTTGGCCTTCGCGGCAGAGGATACGGGTGAAGCCCCAAGGGCTGTCGAGGGAGGGACCGAATCGTTCGTGGCGAAGCGCAGAGCGGAACGCCCGGCAAATGCCGAACAGTTGATGGAGGAAGTCTGCGAGCGGGGAAACTGCAAGCAGGCATTGGTGCGAGTCAAGGCCAATAAAGGAAGTCCGGGTGTGGACGGCATGACGGTTCACGATCTACCGGAATACCTGATACAGCACTGGCCGGCAATCCGGGAACAGCTGCTAAACGGGACGTATCAACCGCAACCGGTGAAGCGGGTGGAAATCCCGAAGCCGGACGGAGGGGTGCGAAAGCTTGGCATCCCGACGGTGCTGGATCGGTTTGTCCGGCAAGCGGTGATGCAGGTACTGCAGGGCAGGTGGGACCGGACGTTTTCCGATCACAGCTACGGGTTCCGGGCCGGGCGCTCGGCGCATCAGGCGGTGGCCCAGGCGCAGCAGTATATTGCCGAAGGTTATCGCTGGGTGGTGGATTTGGATCTCGAGAAATTTTTCGACCGAGTTTGCCATGACAAACTGATGGCGAAGATCGCAGAACGGGTAAGCGATAAGCGATGGCTGAAGCTGATCCGGGCATTTCTGCGAGCCGGGGTGATGGAAGGCGGGCTGGTGAGTCCGGTGGACGAAGGAACGCCGCAAGGCGGACCACTGTCGCCATTGCTCAGTAACATCGTACTGGACGAATTCGACCGGGAGTTGGAGCGACGCAGGCTCCGGTTTGCGCGGTACGCGGACGACAGCAACATCTACGTTCGCAGCCGGCGGGCCGGGGAACGGGTGATGGGAAGTCTCACGCGATTCATCACGGCGAAGCTCAAGCTCAAGGTGAACGAACAGAAAAGTGCGGTGGCACGGCCATGGGAGAGGCAGTTCCTGGGATTCAGCTTCACGGCAGCGGAGGAGCCGAAGCGGCGGATAGCGCCGAAGGCGATCCTTCGCTTCAAGGAGCGGATTCGGGAACTGACGAGCCGGACCCGGGGTGTGAGCATTGAACGAATGGCTGAGGATACGGCCCGGTATCTCCGGGGCTGGTCCGGCTACTTTGGGAAGTGCGAGACGCCCTCGGTGCTACGCGGTCTCGCCGCGGACGTCGGAGGCAATCGGCGAGGATTTGGGAGTTCCCGGGATTGAGCATCGCCAGGCCCGTCAGGACTTCCTGACGGCTGCTGGACTGAAAGGCCGCGGCCATGCGATCGTCGCGGTGCTTGAGAGTCTTAATTGGGACAGGCATCTGTTCTCCCGGCTTCCCGCCGCCGGTTGCCGCAGTGGCTGCCTGGATCAGGTCTGGCTGTTCGAGCCCTCCCTGAAACGCCGGATTTCCCCCTGTCGCCGCTGGCGCGCTCCCTGAGGCGTCCTCCCTGACGGCCAACGAAATCCAACCTCGTGGCCGCTGCCCGTTTTGGCTACCCTGGTGATGCTGAAGGGAGGCACCCCCGAGATGGCCAAAACGACCCGGCTGCAGCTCTCACCACGGGCTTTGTTCCGCTACCAGCTGATCTCTGCCGTCCAGGCGCGGGTCCTGGCCGGCATGGGTGTGTCCCAAGCCATCGGCGAGGTCGTCAAACAGCCCCTTTGCGACGCGAGCGGGCAGCGGCGCAATGTTTCCGAGCGCAGCCTCTAGCGCTGGCTCGTCGCTTACGACAAGCAGGGCCTCCAGGGGCTGGAGCCCGAATCCCGGCCCCGCGTCACCGCATCCGCCGTGCTTCCCGTAAAGCTCCTCGACTTCCTGCGCACCGAGAAAGCGCTCGACCGCGAAGCCTCCGTCCCTGAACTGATCCGCCGCGCACGTCTGCGCGGCATCCTGGCCGAGGACGAGCCCGCGAGCCGTACCACGGTCTGGCGCGCCTCGGACCGCATGGGCCTTCCTCTCGGGCGCGTGCGCAAGGCTGCCGATCGCGACATGCGCCGGTTCGGTTTTCCGCACCGAATGCTTATGGCCCTGGCCGACGGAAAGCACTTCCGTGCCGGCGTCGGCCGCCTCCGCCGGGTCGCCTTGCATATTCTCGACGATGCCACCCGCTTTGGCCTTGCCGTGGTCGTGGGCACTACCGAGAACACCCAGCTCTTTCTGCGCGGGCTGCACGACACGATCTGCCGCTGGGGCCTGATGAAGGCTCTGTTCCTTGATGGCGAGCCCGGCTTCATCTCCGACGACACCCGTCAGGTCGTAGCCCGCCTCAACATCAAGCTCATCCACGGCACCGCCAACTATCCCGAAGGACACGGGAAGATTGAAAGGTTTCACTGGACAGCCTTTCAGCATGAGCTGCGCGGCCTGGACGGCAACCCCGAGGTCGATCCGCACCCGGCCGCTCTCGAGTTGCGCCTCTCTCACTGGCTTTATCAGGTCTACAACCACACCTTCCACGAGTCCCTCGGGCGCACGCCTCATGAGCGCTGGCACGACGATCCTCGCGAACTGGAGTTCCCTCTGGACCGGCAGTGGCTGGATGACCAGTTCCTTCTCACGATCGAGCGGCGGGTCTCGCCCGACAACCTGATCCCGTACAAAGATGTCGATTACGAGTTCCCGCGCGGCTATGCCAGGCAGAGGATCCAGATCACCCGCCGTCTGCTCGACGGCACGCTCTCGATCATGCACCAGGGGCGCGCGATCGTCCTTCACCCCGTTGACACCACCGCCAACGCCTACGCCCGTAGAGCCCGCAAAGCTTCCCCGATTCCCTCACCACCCAAGCGTCCCCCCAAGACCGCCGCCGCGATGGCATTCGAATCCGATTACCAACCCCTCGTCGATGACGAGGGCAACTACGCGAAAGGAGAAAACGATGATTGACACAGCCAGGGACCTCCGATCCCACTTCGGTTTGACGACCATCCCCTTTACCCGGGAGATCGCCGTCGAGGACCGCTGGCCGGCGCCGCTGTTCGACGAACCCCTCGCCGCCCTGCGCGGCACGCTCGAACAGCGCATGAGCGCGCTCCTGGTGGCCCCTTCCGGCACCGGCAAGACCGTGCTGCTGCGAACCCTGCGCGCCTGCCTCCCCGAGGCCCGCTACCGCGTCAACTACGTCAAGCTGACCCCGCTTTCCAAGCGCGACCTCTGCCGCGAGATCGGCCTGGCCTGCGGCCTGGACATCGGAGGCTCTTACCCGGTCCTGATGCGCAAACTCCAGGACGCCTTCTGCTCCCAGGCCGATGAGGACGGTTTGCGGCCCGTGTTGATGATCGACGAAAGCCATGAGCTGCGCCCCGACGTCCTGGCCACCTTGCGACTCCTGACCAACTTCGACATGGACTCGCACCTCGTCCTCAGCCTCGTATTGGCCGGCGACAGCCGGCTCCGCTCCCTGCTCGACCGCCCGGATCTCGAACCGGTCCGCAGGCGCATGGCCCACTTCGCCTCGCTGCGCCTGCTCAGCCGCGGCGAAACCGTCGAGTACATGCAGCACCGGCTTCGTGTCGCCGGCGCCTCTCAGTTCCCCTTCGACTCCCAGGCCATCGACGCCGCCTACGAGATCACCCGGGGCAACCTCCGCGCCATCGATCACCTGGCCCGGAAATCTCTCGAACTGGCCGCCCAGAAGGGCGAACCTGCCGTCGACGCCTCGCTTGCAGCGTCGGCCCGCCAATATCTCCTACTATGACATGGAGCCATGAAAATGAACCTAATCCCGGATTCGCTCCCCGATGCCGCACCCGGGCCGGGCTCTGTTGCTGATCCTCATCCCGCACTGGCTGCGATTCTCGACTACCTCCAGCACCAGCTTCCCGGCTACCCCTTTCAACCACGCCTCGACGCGCCGTTCGTCCGCGAACTGCTCGACGACTTTCCCGATACGGACGTCCTCGAGGAAATCAAGAATCTGCGCTGGTATCACGACAACCGGCCCCTGTCGGGCGCAAAAACCGCGAGGATCGCGCTGCGGCGATGGGTGGCCAGAGCCGCCCGCTTCCGCTATCGCTGATTCCTTCGCCGGCGAGGCCCGCCCAGCCCGCGCCTGTCAGGAGCAGAGCCATGCTCTCACCCGACCTTGAAAAGGACGCCTTTGAAGAACAACGACGCAAGGACCAGATCTGGTCTGCGGTCTTGGCTGCCCTGGCGAAGCAGATCCCCCCTCAGCTCCTCCAGACCTGGTTTCGGCCGGCAGCCATCACCGCCTGCGACGAAACCGCCTTCGAGCTGACCGTCCCGAACGAAACCTTTCGCCAGGCGATCCTGGAAAACTACGCCGGCGTTCTGGCCGCAGCCCTCGTTGACGTCTTCGGCTCTCCGCGGCAGCTCGAGATCGCCATCCGCAAGGATGAGCGCACGGCTGGTGGGCCGCATCCTCTGCCGGTCGTGCGAGTGTCCGAACTCGAGGCGAAAGTGGGCACCCAATGGCTGATCGAAAAGCTGTGGCTGGCCGAAGGGGTGGGGATCATCGGAGGACCGCCACGCGCCTACAAGAGCCTCCTGGCTCTGGACATGGCCGTGTCGGTCGCATCCGGCTCCACCTGCCTGGGCGGCTTTCCGGTCCACGACCGCGGGCCCGTGCTCCTCTACGCCGCTGAAGATTCCCCTTCCGTACTACGCCTGCGCCTGCAGTCCCTCGCTCGAAATCGCCGGATCGACCTCGACACGCTCGATGTACACGTGATTACCGCCGGGCTGCTCCGCTTGGATCAGCGCGAGCATCAGGAAAGGCTCCAGACCACCGTCGCCCGCCACCGGCCCAGACTCCTGATCCTGGATCCCCTGGTCCGCATTCATTGCGCCGATGAGAACGCTAGCAACGCCATGTCCGCCCTGCTCGGCTACTTCCGTGCCTTGCGGCGTGCGCTCGGCGTAGCCGTCGCGCTGGTGCACCACAGCCGAAAACAGCTCGCCTTCGGCGCGGGCTACAGCCTCAGAGGCTCTTCCGATGTCTACGCATGGACGGATTGCCTCCTGTTTCTCCAACGCCGCGGCGATCGTCGGGCTCTCCTGATCGAACACCGCGCGGCCCCGGGCCTGGGTCCCCTGGCTCTCGAGCTGGTCAGCCCCGAGGATCCCAGCAATGCTCCCTGCCTCAGGCTTGTTTCCGCTCCCGAGGCTGCCGTACCCCAGCAGCAAGAGGACCCCTGCAAGGCACGGATTCTCGAACTCCTTGCAGAATCTCCGGAACCGCTCACGGCCGAAAGAATCCGCGCGCGCGCTTGCACGCCCGCAAACAACGAGTCCTCGAGCTGTTGCACGAGCTCACGGATCAAGACAAGATCCTGCGATCTGTCCACGGATACGTTCTGGGGGATCGTGTGAGTCCTGCGGTTCCCGGTTTCCACCTATAGGGGAACGCTGCGGAACCGCAATCGGGAACCGGCGAGGTGACGAGGCCCGCTCATGGCCAGCCTTCAAAGGAGGACAACCTCTGCAGCGGAGCCTTCAGCGTATGCGCACACAACTGTGTCCCAGACGTCGCCTGGAAAGAGGTCCGCCTTACTGCCAATTATGATGGAACGAATCGTGATCCTGGGCTTGAAACGCAACAGCAGCGGTTGGGAAGAAAATCACCCGGTATCATGCTTATAGGTCCGCACCTGTCCCTGGACTGCCAAGGCCTGCCACATTCCGCCTCAGGGTCCCGCTCCCGTTTCCTTCTGTACTCGCGAAAGGAAACGTCTGTAAGTCACGTCGGTTACTTTCGTCCTCCCCGGACATGACAGACGTTCGGCGGGTGCCCCCCGCTTTTTGGGTCGCAAATCCTTAACTGGTTTTCGTTGACAATTTCCTCGGGGGGGGGTAGGCTCATTCGCATGCGGAACAGCGGGTGGCCAGTAAGGCCGCGTGTGCTGGAGGTGATGCTTGAAGGGCTCGCCGCCTATCCCCCTTGAGCCTTAAGGAGCCCGTGGCTGAAATCAGCGGCCGAGCATTCCTCCGGCTTTCTCAGATTTTCCAACAGCGCCTCATGCCTTAGAAACGAACGACAGGAGCAATTCATGAAAACTACACGCCGGCAAATACTGAAAAGTGGTTCATGCATATGCCTCGCGATGTGTAGTGCAAAAAGGCGCCTGTTCCTCCGATCCGGCAACTAGAGTCGAGTATGAGGTTACATATGTGTTTAAGTGGAGAATCCCCAAATACATCAACTTCGGCCATACATTACAATCAGGTTGACAGGAAAAAATCCCGGCGGTTCCTTGGAATTGGGATTAAGATCCCGGTAGTTATGGGTATTGCGAAGTGGTGGAATGGCATGATGGAGGACTATTTTGATAGACCGATTCACAAGTCCCTTCTGTTTGGGCTGGCTACTCTGTTGTTTCTGCTGGCGCTGGAGCGTGAGATTCGGATACTGGTCGAATATTGGTCGTTAATCCCATCTGGGATGCGGGTGAGTTTTATTACGTTGGTTGCAACAACGCCTATCTGTTGGGCGAGAGCTATTCACCAGCACAAAAGACTGCGCAAGCGTTTGGCGGAAATGAGCGGCGCCGGCGTAGGCAGGCGGTCCATCAAATGGGAAGTTGCCATGGAATCAATGAATTATGTCTGGTTTGCATACATTCTTCTCATCTGGAGTCTGACGGTGTTGTACCATGTGCTACGTTCCATAGCGGCAAACGATTAAGGTGGATATTCGCCTGCTCCTGTCCATGGTACCCTGATGGTGGCTACCTGTATTCTCGAGGTGGTGGGAGTATTGCGTTTCAATCCCAATGACAGTGATTTCGAGCTCTCGTTCCAATCTGGATGGCAGTGAGGTGACTATGGCAGTATTGGCTGGCTGAGAGCGAAGCCCTGGTAGGAGAAAAGTGAAGCCCACAGCTCGCAACAGCTGTGGGCTTCTTTTTGCTCCGCCTTGGTGAGCCCTCGTGCCGTGAGCTCTCTGTGCTGCGCTTGGTTTTTCGACACGGTGCCGCGAATGCTTCTCCGCGGCCTCACCGGTTCAGTTCGTACGTAGTCTCGATCCGCATGTCAGCGGCCAGCGAATGATAGACGGAGCAGTACTTGTCGCGCGACAGGGCAAGGGCCCGTTCGAGCGCGGCGGGCTCCAGTCCGTCCCCCGCCACCTTGAAGCGGAGTGTGATGCCGGTGAAACGGCGCGGCTCGGTCTCGGCGCGCCGCCCCTCGATTTTCGCGGAGATCGATCGCAGGGGCGCACGCATCCTGCCCAGGATGTGCACGATGTCGATGGCCATGCAGCCGGCCAGGGACATCAGCAGTGACTCCATGGGCGAACAGCCGGCCTTGCTCTCGCCGTCGAGCAGCAGGCGTCTTTCGCCCGCCGCCCCCTCGAACAGCAGGCCGCTCTTCCAGTGAAGTGTCGCGTGCATCGGTTTTCCGCTCATGTTGAAGTCTTCCCGGTCGATTATCGGTTCCCGAAATAGT
>JBBIMP010000039.1:0-47126 GCA_037444305.1 Acidobacteriota bacterium | reverse complement strand
CCTCCACCTCGGCGCCTTCCGCGTCGAAGGCGGGCGCGGGTCCAAACTCAGCCGGCCGTCCGCCCGGCGCCGCAACCTGATGATGTAGCCCGGATGCCTCCCTGGGGGGACCGCGCAGACCGCCGTTCTGCGCGGTCCCCTGCGGCGACTTCACTCGCGCATGATGTGCAGCAGGTCGACATAGGCGGCGCGGCGCGCGGGGAGAAAGCCCCCGAGGACCGCTACGAATGACGCGAACGCCATCCCGCGCGCCAGGATCCCCGGCGTGATCCGGAAGTTGAACAGCACTTCGCTGAAGGTCTGGAAGCTTGCCGTGCCCGTGGAAATCCCGTTCATCGGCAGCGCCAGCAGACAACCGACAATCCCGCCGCCGAGCCCCAGCAGCCACGACTCCAGCAGAAACGATGTCATGATGTGTCCCCGTTGAAACCCCAGGATGCGGAGAGTGGCCACCTCGCTTGCTCTGGCCATGACGGCGCCGTACATCATGTTCATTGCGGCGAACGCCGCGCCCACCCCCATGACCATGGCGATAAACCATCCCAGCGCGCGCACCCCGGCCGAGGTCCCTGCCTGGTCGGCGAAGTACTCCTTTTGCGGAATCGCCTGCAGGTTGACCCTCCGGTCTTCGGCAACCCTTCTCTGGATGTCCTCCGCGGCGGCGGCACCGACCGCCCGCAGCAGGATCGAAGAATAGTATTGCCGGTCGAGGTCGCTCGACAGGTCGGTGTACTCGGTCCAGATCTCCGAGTCGTAGGCCGTGCCGCCGGCGTCGAAAATGCCCACGACCTTCCAGTGGCTGCGCGCGAACTCCACGCTGGAGCCCAGCTCCATGCCCGCGAACCGCTCCGAGACCGATCGGCTCACGATGATCTCCCGCAGGCCGCCCCGGAACAGGCGGCCCTCGGCCAGCCGGACTTCCGGCCGCAAATGGAAGCCGGTCTGCGAGGTTCCTCGGATTATCACGTTGGAGGGATTGCCGTCGACTTTCGGCAGGTTTAGGATCGCCACCAGTTCCGCGCAGGCCAGCGGCCGGCCGGCGTTGTCAGGCACAATCCCGGGCAGGAATCGGACCGTTTGAAAGAGGTCCCGGCCGAAGAAGCTGTTCACCTCGTTCATGGAGCCCTGGCGGATGACGACCAGCTGGTTGTCCCGGCCGGTCTCGACGAACGTCGCCTCGAGCCCCTGGACGAGCGCCATCATCGTCACCACGATCGAGACCGTCAGACCGATGCCGAGCATCGTCATCACGGTCCCGGTATGCCGGACCCGCATGCTCCTGAGGTTGTACTGCAGCGGTATCGTCACACGCCTGTCTCCTTGCGACAAATGGGCAAAACGCTGCCCGCGTGAGAAGAACACTCCACGGGAGCGGCTACTCGCTACCGTATCTGCCAATCATGCTTGCCGGCCGGGAGTTCACGGAGCCCGGAGCGATAGCGACGGGTCGCGTTCCTTCAATACGGCTTTCCTCGGCTGCAGCCATGCTGCGCTGGGAACCTCCATGTCCTAGCGTCTTTTTGGTCTTCCTTTTCCATCCTCAGGCGCGGAGGGCATCCACAACGGGACGGTTGGCGGCTCGCCACGCCGGGATCCCGGCCGAGAGGATCCCCACCAGGATGCCGAGGCCGAGGCAGAGCGCCATCGTTCCGGGCGTCACCAAAAACCGCTGGATGAACCCCCCGGCAATCGCCGCGATGTTGATGTTCGAAAAGATCACTCTCGCCCCGATCCCTCCCGCCAGCGCGCCGAGCATGGCGAGCGACAGCGACTCGGTTAACAGCAGCGCAAGCACCTGTCCCCGGCTGAAGCCGAGCGCCTTCAGCACTCCGATCTCCCTCACCCGTTCGCGGATCGACATCGCCATGCTGTTCGAAGCCACCAGGACAACGGTGAAAATGACGACCGACGAAATGCTGGTGATCAGCAGGCGCACGTTTCCCATCATCGACAGAAACCCGAGGACGAAAGCCTTTTCGCTTTCGGTCTTGGTCGGCGCGCTGCTGTTCTTAAAGAGGGAATCGATCCGGCCGGCGGTTTCGGGGACGGCCTCCGCCGAGCTTGCCCGGATGGAGAACATCCCCACGAAATCCAGGTTCGGGCCGCTGAAGAGGCTGCGGATGCCTTCGTTGAAATAGCTCCAATGGAAATAGAGCGATCCGCCGTCGTCTCCCCCGCCGCGGTAGATCGCTCTCAGAGTCAGTTCGGGATCGAAGCCGAAGATGGTCCCCTGGAGCGTGATCCGCTCGCCGATCCGCCAGCCGAAGCGCTCCGCCAGGTTGTTGCCGGCGATTGCGCCCGCGCGGTCGCGCAGAAACGCGTCCTTCTGGGCCTGAGGCACTGCCATGTCCGGGTAGACGACGAAAAGCCGGTCGGCGTCGACCGCGAACTGCGCGAAGAAGTTCTTCGGGTCCTTGTAGATGCCCCCGAACCACATCGATCCCATCACCGCGTCGACCCCCTCCACCCGCTCGATCACCGTCCGGTGCGATACCGGCAGAATGGTGGCCAGGGACACCTTGTGGCGCGTGATAAGCCTCAGCGCCGAATCGGGCGTGCTCGGCGGGGATTCCAGCTCCGTCAGGAGCGTGCGCAGCGTAGCCACCAGGAAGAGCGACACGGCAATGCTCGTAACCGTGAGGATCGACCGCCGCTTGTTGCGCAGGATGTTGTTCAGGATGAGGCGCCCGTATTTCATCGTTTCCTGCGCAACGGCGCGTTCAGGAAGCGGACCAAGGGCATCATGGCGCCGAAAAGTTCGAGCACGCGGGGCACCAGCTTCGGGCCGAGCGCGAGCTTCGAAGGTTCGGTGGCGTAGACATAGAGCTGCTTCATTCTGAGCGGGTCGGCGGCCGGGTGCTCTGCGGAAAAGCCCTTCGGGATCCGGACCAGGCTTTCCCCTTCGAGGCCGCCGAACAGGCGCCGGCATCGTTTGTCCGCCAGAATGGCCCGGAGCTCGTCGTGCTTTGCCGCAATGTGCCGGCGGATCGCCAAAAGCTCCTTTGACCCGGGCATGTAGACGCCTCCGGCCACGAGCATTTCCTTGGGGTCCAGCTGGAGATAGAGCGACGCGCTCGCGTGTTTTTTCAGGCCGCGCGGGCTGAACAGGGCTGAGACGTGCGTTTTATACGGGCTTTTGTCGGCGCTGAAACGGATGTCGCGGTAGATCCGGTAGATTGCCCGCTTCGGGTCGGTCTCCATCTCGGGTGCGAAGCCCTGGATGGCGCCGCCCAGCGCAAGCACGAGCTCGATCATCGGTTCCTTGACGAATTTTTCGTAATCGCCCTTGTGCGCGATGAACCATTCGCGGTTGTTGTTCTTTGCTAGTTCGCGCAGGAAGCGCATGCCCTGCGCGGGAAATCCCGGGTAGATCTTTGGCATGGGTTCTCCTTTGGACGGCAGGGGAACAATTGTAGCAGATAGATCTCTGAGCGGCGGAGGCAAGGGTTTGGCGGCCGATGAAACGGTATCGGAGTGAGACGCAATGATTGCAGATGCCGCGCGTTCCGCCCAAGGGGAAAAGCCGCTAGGAGCAGCCGCTGGTCTCGCCGCAGTTCATGCACTTGTAGCAGGAACCGTTGCGCACCATGATGCTGCCGCAATTGGCACACGTCGGCGCGTCATCAAGCGCGTACATCATTCTCAGCTCGTTGATCGCTTCCCCGACGGAGGACGCCGGGGCGGACTTGTCCTTGGGCTTGTCTGAAACATTCACGCCGGCCATGGCCTGCTCCTGCGGCGGCATGAACTTGGAGGCCAGCCAGCGGAAGATGTAGTCGATGATCGACTTGGCGTACGGCACCTCCACGTTCCCGGTGTGGCCCGAGGGTTCGAACCGCACGTGGGCGAACTTGTCGATCAGCACTTTGAGCGGGACGCCGTACTGCAGCGCGAGGGAAATGGCGGTCGCAAAGGAATCCATCAGGCCGGAGATCGTGCTCCCCTCCTTCGCCATCACGAGAAAAATCTCGCCCGGCTGCCCCTCCTCGTACATGCCGACGGTGATGTAGCCTTCGTGGCCGGCGACGCTGAACTTGTGGGTGATGGCCCGGCGCTCGACGGGGAGCTTGCGGCGCACGGGCTTGAACAGCTGTTTCCTGTCCTTCGCCCCGGCGGTGCTCAGCGGCTGGATCCGTTTGGAGTTGTCGCGGTAGATGGCTATCGCCTTCACGCCCAGCTTCCACGCCTGCGTGTAGGTCTCGGCGATTTCATCCGCCGTGATCTCCTCGGGGACGTTCACCGTCTTGGAGATGGCCCCGGAAATGAACGGCTGGACGGCGCTCATCATCTTGATGTGCCCCATGTAGTGGATGGAGCGCTTCCCGCGCTGCGGCTTCAGCGCGCAGTCGAATACGGGCAGGTCTTCCGCCTTGACGAAGGGGGCGCCCTCGATGGTTCCGGTTTCGTCGACGTGGGCGGTGATCCCCTTGATCTCTCCTTCGGTGTAGCCCAGCTTGTGCAGCGCAGACCGGACCGTGTTGTTCACGATCTTCATCATGCCGCCGCCCACCAGCTTCTTGAATTTGACCAGCGCCAGGTCCGGCTCGATGCCCGTGGTGTCGCAGTCCATCATGAAGCCGATCGTCCCGGTCGGCGCCAGCACCGTGGCCTGCGCGTTGCGGAAGCCGTGGACGGTTCCTTCCAGGACGGCGTGGTCCCAGCACTCCTGCGCCCCGCGCATCAGGTCTTCGGGCACGTGCCGGGGATTGATCCGCTGCAGTGCGTTGCGGTGCATCCGCATGACCTCCAGGAACGACTCCCGGTTGCGCTGATACCCGGGGAACGGTCCCAGCCGCGCGGCCATGCGCGCAGACTGGAGATAGGCCTGGCCCGTCATCACGGCCGTGATCGCGGCCGCGCAGTCGCGCCCCGCGTCGCTGTCGTAGGCCAGCCCGTTGTACATCAGGAGCGCGCCCAGATTGGCGTACCCCATCCCCAGCGGCCGGTAGTTGTGGCTGTTGACGGTGATCCGCTCGGTGGGATAGCTGGCGTTGTCGACGATGAACTCCTGCGCCGAAATGACCACGTCCACGGCCCGGCGGAAACCTTCGACGTCGAAGGTCCCGTCCGCCTTTGCGAACTTGAGCAGGTTGAACGAGGCGAGGTTGCACGCCGAGTCGTCGAGAAACATGTACTCGGAGCAGGGATTCGAGGCGTTGATCGGCCCCGTGCTCTTGCAGGTGTGCCACTTGTTGATCGTAGTGTCGAACTGCATGCCGGGGTCGCCGCATACGTGCGCGGAATCGGCGATCTTACGCATCAGGTCGCGGGCCCGGTACGTTCCCGTCGTCTGGCCCGTGACGCGCTCGCGCGTCTCCCACTTTTCGTCGTCCTCGACCGCCTTCATGAACCGGTCGGTGACGCGCACGCTGTTGTTGGCGTTCTGGAAAAAGATGCTCGCATAGGCCTCGCCGTCCACCGACCCGTCGTACCCCTGGTCGATCAGCGCCCAGGCTTTCTTCTCCTCGCGGGCCTTGCACTCGATGAATTCCACGATGTCGGGGTGATCGATGTTCAGAATGACCATCTTCGCCGCGCGCCGCGTCTTGCCGCCGCTCTTGATCACGCCGGCGAAGGCGTCGAAGCCCTTCATGAAACTTACGGGCCCCGAGGCGATGCCGCCGCCGGAGAGTTTCGCGTGTGAGGAGCGGAGCGGCGACAGGTTGGTGCCGGTGCCGGACCCGTACTTGAAGAGCCGCCCCTCGGTCCGCGCCAGCTCGAGGATCGATTCCATCGTGTCCTCGACCGAGTTGATGAAGCACGCCGAACACTGCGGCCTGGCCTCCACGCCGCAATTGAACCAGACCGGGGAGTTGAAGGAGACATACTGGTTCAGGAGCAGGAACGCCAGCTCATCCTGGAACACCCGGGCGTCCTGTTCGGAGGCGAAATATCCCCCCTGCACACCCCACTCGGTCATGGTCCGGACCACGCGCCCCACGAGCTGGCGCACGCTCCTTTCGCGCTGCGGCGTGCCCACCTGGCCATGAAAATACTTGGAGACCACTATGTTGGTTGCGCTCTGAGACCACGCCCTGGGGATCTCCACCCCCTCCTGCTTGAACAGGACGTCGCCCTTGTCGTTCAGGATCGTCGCGGTCCTGATTTCCCACTCGATTTCGTCGTAAGGAGAAACGCCCTCCCGGGTGAAATGGCGCGAGAATTCGATTCCGGGCCGGGATTCCGGGGCGCTCTTCACCGGTTTCCCTTCCGAAGATCGCTTTTCGGAGGGCTGTATCTTGTTGCTGCTCATTAACTTTCTCCCATTTCCTTACGGACAGACACACTGCAGGCATTGCGTTCCGACGCTGCCGCCGGAGCCATCGACCCGGGGACGTGAATCCTCTCTTTGAACTGCCTCAAAGAGCGCGGCCATCCCGTCGCGCCATCGAAGACCACTCATCCAATCCGATGATACGCTCCGTTTCTCTTTGAGAGAGACGCTTGGGGTTTGTGTTTTTTACACCCGCCTCAAAAGCAGTGTCAATGAAAAAAAACGACAATATCTAGTGGGAACTCGTTCAACGACCACAATATCTTGAAAGCACCGCCCCAGGCTGTTCATTTTTCAAGAGTTGTACAATTCGCGCTCCGTCCGCCGGAAAATGGCCGGTGGATTACGATCTGCCCTGCATCGGGTGCCGACCGCAGAGTGCCGTTTGACATTCGTTCAAGGCCTCCTACACAATAGCGCGAACGCCATGGCTCACTATCTCGTCTTCGACATCGAAACCAGGGTGGACAAGGATCTCATCAAGCAGGTCCACGACCCCGAGAATGCGCTCACGATCGACCAGGCCTATGACAAAGCCAGGGACGAGCTGCTGGAGCGGAGCGGCCTGAAGAGCGACTTTTTCCCGATCCCCTATCATCTCCCGATCGCGATCGCCACGCTTCAGGCCGACCAGAATTACCGGATCGTGTCGCTGGGCTGCCTCGGAATCGACCGCTTTTCCGAGTCGGAGCTCGTATCGCGCTTCTGGCAGCTGTTCGAGACCTGCGACACGCTCGTCTCCTTCAACGGCCGCGGTTTCGACCTGCCCGTGCTGGAGTCCCGGGCGCTGAAGCACGCCCTGTCGCTCCCCCGTTACTTCGCCGCCGGCCGGGCGCGCAGCACCTACCGCGGCAGCCGGTACAGCGATGCGTTCCACCTCGACATCTGCGATTTTCTCTCCAATTTCGGCGCGGCGCAGAGGCGCGGCTCCCTCGACCTGCTGGCGCGGATCATCGGCCTGCCCGGCAAATACTCGATCGCCGGCGAGGACGTCGAGTACCTCTACCGGCAGGGGCGGCTGAAGGAAATCAACCAGTACTGCATGACCGATGTTCTGCAGACGTTTCTGCTTTTCTTGCGCGTGGAGCTGATGCGGGGTAAGCTTGATCCATCCGGATACGAAGCAGCGGTCGGGGCAGCGCGGGAAAACCTGTCCCAGCGGGCCCGGAACGCAGGATCCGAAAATTTTCTCTTGGATTTTCTCCGGCGCTGGCAGGTCTAGCCTGCCCGGGTCACCCGGCCGCCGGAACGAGCAGGGCAGTCCCGAATCACACGGATGAGGAGATTTCTGCGGTTGAACCGGCGGGGCCGTTTTCCAAAGCGCCTGACGGGACCCGACCGATCCATGCCGTCGTTTCGGCAGTCAATTTCGGCACTTTTTCAACCAGGAGAGCACGATGTCAAACTACCAGATTCGCCGCGCGGCGGTCCTCGGCGCCGGCACCATGGGCAGCAGGCTGGCCGCGCACCTGGCCAACGCCGGCATCCCATCCATCCTGCTGGACATATCCCCGAAGCAGCTGAACGAAGAGGAGCAGCGCAAGGGCCTGCCGCTGGAATCCCCCGAGGTCCGCAACCGGATCGTGCGCGACGGCTGGAAGGCGGCGCTGAGTTCCAAACCCGCGGCGCTCTTCGCACCCAATCTGGCCTCGATGGTCACGACCGGGAATTTCGACGACAACCTGCCCCTGCTGGAGCAGGCGGACTGGATCATCGAGGCGGTCACGGAGCGGCTGGACATCAAGCGGCGGCTCCTCGAGCAGGTGGAGCGCCATCGCAGGCCCGGCGCGATCGTCAGCTCGAACACTTCCGGCATCCCCATTCACAGCATTGCCGAAGGTTTCCCCGAGGATTTCCGGCGGAATTTTCTCGGCACCCACTTTTTCAATCCACCGCGTTACCTGAAGCTGCTCGAAATCATCCCGACGCCGGACACCGACCCCGCGCTGGTGGACTTCATGACCCGGTTCGGGGAGGACCGGCTGGGCAAGGGCGCGGTGCTGTGCAAGGACACGCCCAATTTCATCGCCAACCGGATCGGGATCTACGGCGTCTGCCTGGCGCTGCACCTGATGCTCGAGATGGGATTGAACGCCGAGGAGGTAGACGCGCTCACGGGGCCGGTTCTGGGACGGCCGAAGAGCGCCACCTTCCGCACGATTGACGTCGTCGGCCTCGACACCCTCGCGCTGGTCGCCCGCCACCTCGAAAGCGCCCTGCCCGAGGATCGCGATCGCGGCGCCTTCGCCCTCCCGCCGTTCGTCGCCGCGATGATCGAAAAGGGCCGGCTGGGCGAGAAGGCCGGGCAGGGCTTTTACAAGAGGGTCAAGGGGGGCGGCGGCAGCGAGATTCTCTTCCTGGACCTCGCAACGATGGATTACCGGCCGCTGGGGAGACCGCAGCTGAAGGTCGTCGACAAGGCCGCCAGAGCGAAGGACTGGCCCCAGAAGCTGCGGGTGCTGACTTCGGGCAGCGCGATCGAGAGCGTCTTTCTCTGGAGGCTGCTGAGCTCCACGATCTCCTACGCGGCGGCGCGAGTGCCCGAAATCTCCGACGACATCCTGAGCGTGGATCGCGCGATGAAATGGGGTTTCGCGCACCAGCTGGGTCCGTTCGAGACCTGGGATGCGCTGGGGGTCGCAAAAACCGCGGAGCGCCTGAGGTCCGAGGGAAGGGCGGTGCCGGGAATCGTCGAGGACCTGCTGTCGACCGGCAGGAAGTCCTTTTACAAGACCCGTGCCGGCAGGTCCTATTGCTTCGCCCCGGAGAAAAAGACCCACGTGAGGGAGGAAGAGCGGCCCGGGTGGCTGGTGCTGCCGTCGCCCAAGGACCGCAAGAAGCTCATCCTCGGAAACAAGAGCGCCTCGCTGCTCGACATCGGCGAAGGCGTCGCCTGCCTGGCGTTTCACACCAAGATGAACACCATCGACGCCGGCATCATCGAAATGGCGCACAGCGCGACGCTGGAAGTCGAGAATAACTGGGAAGGCATGGTTGTGGCCAATCAGGGAGAGAATTTCTCGGCCGGGGCAAACCTGGTGATGGTCCTGGGGGCGGCGAAGGAGGGGCGCTGGGAAGAGCTGGACGGCGTGATCCGCACCTTCCAGGAGGCCAACATGCGCCTCCGATACTGCTCCCGTCCGGTGGTGGTTGCGCCGCACGGCCTGACGCTCGGGGGCGGTTGCGAGATCGCGCTGCACGGAGACCGGGTCGTGGCGGCAGCCGAGCTCTACATCGGGCTCGTGGAGGTCGGGGTCGGGCTGATCCCGGCTGCCGGCGGCTGCAAGGAGCTCGTGCTCAGGGCAGCGGACGCCGCCGGCTCCGATTCGGACATGGCCCTCATGCCCAGGATTCAGAAAATCTTCGAAATGGTCGGGTTGGCCAAGGTTTCCACCTCGGCCCTGGAGGCGAAGAACATCGGCCTGCTGCGGCCTTCCGATCCCCTGCTCATGAACGGCGACCACCGCCTCGCGGCGGCGAGGGACCAGGTGCTGTCGCTGGCCCGCGCCGGCTACGTGCCGGGTCCCCGGCGAACAGAGATCCCTGTCCTCGGCAGGCCGGGGCTGGCCACGCTCAAGCTCGGCCTGCACATGATGCACCGCTCGGGCTTCATTTCGGAGTACGACAAGGTCGTGGGCACGCACCTGTCCAATGTCCTCACCGGGGGCGCTTTCCTCGGCGTGACGCGCGTGAGCGAGCAGTACCTGCTGGACCTCGAAAGGGAGGCGTTTCTCGCCCTCTGCGGGCAGGAGAAGACACGGGAACGCATGGAGCACCTGCTCGTGCACGGCAAGCCCCTGAGAAACTGACAGGGAAGCGCTTCGGACGGACCCGGATGCTTGAAATCGCATTTCCCCAAATACGGAGGCAATCATGGCGGAGGCAGTTATCGTTAGCGCCGTTAGGACGGCGGCCGGCAAAGCACCCAAGGGGACGCTGCGGAACATGCGTCCCGACGACATGGCGGCAGCGGTGATCCGGGAGGCGATCGCCCGTGTTCCCGGATTGAATCCGGGAGACGTGGAGGATGTGATTCTCGGATGCGCCATACCGGAGGCGGAGCAGGGGATGAACATGGCGCGCATCGCAGTCCTGCGGGCCGGCCTGCCCGAAACCGTCACCGCGATGACCATCAACCGGTTCTGCTCATCGGGTCTGCAGTCGATCGCGCTCGCCGCGGAGCGAATCATGGCGGGCTTTGCCCACACGATCGTGGCCGGCGGGGCGGAGAGCATGAGCATGGTTCCCATGGCGGGGCACAAGCCGGCGCCCAATCCCTTTCTGGTGGACAACGCGCCGGACACCTACCTCGGCATGGGGTTGACGGCGGAGAACCTGGCGAGAAAATACTCCATCACTCGCCAGGAAGCCGACCAGTTCGCCTACGACAGCCACACCAAGGCGCTCGCGGCCATCCGGGAGGGAAAATTCGCCGACGAGATCGTCCCGCTGGCCGTGCCGGTCGAGATCTCGCGGGGCGGAGCGCCCGAGCTCGGCGAGATCACCTTCGCCGTGGACGAGGGCCCGCGCGCCGACACCTCGCTGCAAGCGCTGGCGAAGCTCAGGCCGGTGTTCCATGCAAAGGGCGCCGTGACCGCCGGCAATTCCTCGCAGACTTCCGACGGCGCCGCTGCCTGCGTCGTCATGTCGGCCGCGCGCGCCAGAGAACTGGGCGTGACCCCCATCGCGCGCTTCGTGGCTTTCGCCGTCGGCGGCGTGCCTCCCGAGATCATGGGCATCGGCCCCGCGGTGGCCATTCCCCGGGCGCTGAAGATTGCCGGGCTGCAGCTTTCCGACATCGAGCTGGTCGAACTCAACGAGGCCTTCGCCGTGCAGGCGCTGGCCGTGCTGAAGGAGGTCGGGCTGGAACCCGCCCGGGTCAACGTGAACGGCGGCGCCGTTGCGCTCGGGCACCCGCTCGGATGCACGGGCGCGAAACTGACGGCCACTCTTCTGCACGAGATGCGCCGGCGGGAAAACCGCTACGGCATGGTCACGATGTGCATCGGCGGCGGGATGGGAGCCGCCGGCATCTTCGAAAGGCTTCAGTAGGCCGCTGCTTCGAGCCGGTCACTTCCGCGGGCCGCAGCTCCGGATGAAGGCATGCAGAATTTTGACGGTCCGCGGGAGTTCCTTTTTCTCCACCACGATGTGGTCCCGCGCCGCGGTGCAGACCGGGATGGCGCAGATCTCCGCTTCCGCCAGCACCCCGGCGATGACGGCGATGTAGCCGCAGGTCGCCTTCGACAGCTGGGTGTCGAAGGCGACGACCTTCATCGCCCCTGAAACCTCGTATTTGTCGAAGATGCTCTGCATCCGGAGCCACTTCCGCCGGGCCACGATCAGGCTGATGGCCTTCGGTTCGCGGATGAAAGCGGCAAAGCGGGTGGTTGCCGGCCGGTACCATTCGCCCGGCAGCGGTTTGGCATCCAGCGCGAGGCGGATCACGAAGTAATCCTCGGGCAGGATCTCGAGCTTCGTTTTGGCGATGAGCTGCTTGAGTTGGGGCGTGATTTTCGGCATCGTGTCCCCCCGCGGCGTTCAGTTGTCGAGAGATTTTTCCGCACTTTCTACCACAATCCGGCATGCCGAACAAGCGGCCCCGGCGGCGCCGTCCCGGAATCTGGTATCATTTTTCGCAGGATCTCCCGGGCGACCGGGCCGTGAGCAACACCCGAGAGAAAGGAGAGTTGCATGCATCCTCGATTCATCGCAGGAATGGCCGCTCTTTTCCTGGCGCTGGCGAGCGCGATCTGTTATGCGCAGCAACCGGCCCCGGCGAACACGGCCGCGCTCGAGGTCGGAGACATGGCGCCGGATTTTACCCTGCCCGACCAGAACGGAAAACCGGTGAAGCTGTCCGATTTTCGCGGCAAACAGAACGTGGTGCTGGCCTTTTATATTCTGGCGTTTACCGGCGGTTGAACGCGGGAGGTCCAGGGCTACAGGGACAACATGAGCAAGTTCCTGGAAGCCAATGCCCAGGTCCTGGGCATCAGCGTCGACTCCTCGGCCTCGCAGAAGGAATTCGCCAGACAGAACGGGATCGAGTATCCCCTGCTGAGCGATTTCAAGCGCGACGTTTCGCGGGCCTACGGGGTGCTCAACGAGGAGAGGGGATACTCCAACCGCGCGACCTTCGTCATCGACAGGGAGGGCAGGATCAGAAACATCGAGACGGGCAGCAGCGCGATTGACGTCGCGGGCGCGCTGTCCGCTTGCCGGGCCATCGAGCCCTGACGGCGAGGGGCACGGATCCATCCTGTTGCGCCCCTTCCGGGGCGGGATGCGGCCGCCGGCGCGTGGAACGCAGCCTGTCAGTGCCCCGGCAGAGGCTCAGGAAGGGCCGTCAAACAAGCGACCGAAGGATCTCCGGGTTGCGGATGTCCTCCGCCAGGTCGGGTCCCTTATTATTCGCAGAGAACACCCAAGAAAACGCCAATGATCCACCAAACGCCAATCCTGCTGGTCGGCTTCCAGGCCAACGACGAGAGTACCGCGGCGGCCTTCCTTGCGAAAAAAAACTGCCACGTCACCGCAGCGCACTCCATCGCCGAAGCGGAAAAGCTCGCTGGCAAAACCAGTTTTGCCGGCGTGTTTTTTCACCCCTCCGGCGGCGAAAAGGCGCGGGAGAGCCTGAAAAGGATAACGCAAATGGCGCCCGGCGCGCGCGTAATCCTGGGAATGCGGGAGATGGCCGCTGAAAATGTCCTCGAGGCCTGGCGGGGCGGCGCCGCGGACGTGATCAAGGTGCCCCTGACCGAGGCGGCGCTGGAGGAATGCCTGTCGCGGTGGGAACCTGACGGCCTTGTGCTCACGGAAAAAGAGCCCGGGGAAGAAGGGGCCAGGCTCCAATGGGTCGACGAAAGCGGCGCCAACCGCTGGCGCGCCATCAAGGGCAAGCGCCTCATGCTGGGGCGTGGCTCGGAAAACGACATCATCCTGCGCGACCCGGCAGTCTCGCGGCTGCATGCCGAAGTGACGGCTGAGGAGGGCGTGTTCACACTCAGGGATCTGGGAAGCAAGCACGGCACCTACCTGAACGACACGAAAGTCGACTGCACGGCCACACTGCGCAGCCGGGACCGCATACGCCTGGGGGCCTTCTCCAGGGAGGTGTTCACCTTTTACGAAGCCGATCTGCTGCAGACCCTGCTGGGGGCGCCTTCGACCGGCGGGAACCCGAGCCTGCCGATCAGGGGTTTTCGGGACATCGGAAAACTCCTGGCCTCCTTCCGCGCCCTGAGCTCCATATCCCTGCTGGACGACCTGCTCTGCTTGGTGGTAGACACCGCCATCGATCTCACGGGCGCCGACCGCGGCTTCATCATGCTCAAGGAAGGGGACGGGAGCCTCAAGTTCCGCTGTGCCCGCAGCAGCAACAGGCAGGCGCTGGACGGCTCCTTCTTTCACACGAGCAGGCGCGTGCCGGACGCGGTCTTTCGCACCGGCACCAGGGTGGCGATCAAGGACCTGGAGTGCGACGGCGCGCACGAAGACCACGACTCCACCCGGCAGCTCGGCCTGCGAAGCATCGTTTGTGTGCCTCTGCGCTGTCAGCCCTTTCTCGAGACGGTTTCCACCTCGGGCATCCGCGAGCCGGAGACCATCGGGGTTCTGTACCTGGACAGCCGGAGCGTCGGCGGACGGCTTTCCGAGACCCGTTTCGAGGCCCTCGATTCCCTGGCCTCCGAAGCTGCCATGGCGATCTACAACGCCCGACTCTATCGCGAGTCGCAGGAGAAGCGGCGCATGGAGGAGGAGCTTGCCATCGCGCGCGAGATCCAGCAGTCGCTGCTTTCCACCCCCGACCGCACGCTCCCTTTCATCTCGGCCCGCTGCTGCAACCTGCCCTGCCACGAGGTGGGCGGCGACTACTTCGAATACTTCGACATGCCCGACGGCCGCTTCTGCTTCGCCCTGGGCGACGTGGCCGGCAAGGGCATCTCCGCAGCTTTGCTGGCGACCATGCTCCACGGGATTTTTTCCGCTCCTTCCCTGCTCGAACTCCCGCTCCCCCTCCTCATCGCGAACGTGAACTCGAGCCTGGCGAAGCGGAGCACGGGCAACCGTTTCGTCACGTTCTTCTTCGGCGCCGTCGACCCCGGCGGGACCTGCTCCTATGTCAACGCCGGGCACAATCCGCCCATCCTCATCAGCCGCGACGGCGGCCTGAAGGAACTGCACACCGGCGGCCTGGTCCTGGGACTGTTTCCCGCCGCCCAGTACGAAGCCGGACAGGAACGCCTGCAGCCGGGCGACCACCTCGTGCTCTTCACCGACGGGGTGCTCGAAGCCAGAAATGCCGCCGGACAGGAGTTCGGCGAGGACCGCCTGAAGGCCCTGCTCCTGGATCACGCGGGCAAACCTGCCGACCGGATCCTCGAGGCCCTCCGGGAGGCCATCCGCCGGTTTTCGCAGGACACTCCGCAGCACGACGATATCACCATGATGGTCCTGGGCTACCGCGGCTGACCCGGGCACCTCAATCGATTTCCATTTGTGCGGCCCTGGAATCGCGGTATTCTTGGGCGCCGCCTTGCCGATGCCAGACCGGACGGAGGGCCATGCCGCACCGCGAGCCGTTCACATTCCACACCGAACAGAGGCTCGTCGAACTGACGGGCACCCGGGCGAAAAACCTCGAGGAGCTGCGGGAGGGGGTCCGCAGCGTCTCCGGGTCCTCCGTCTTCTATCACACGCATCATCTCTACCTCGAACGGCACATCGTCAGACCCCAGTTCTTCAACCACTTCGCCCTCTGGGTTGCGGGAGCCCTCCACGAGAACGTCCTGGCCGGCAGGCTGAGCGCCATCGACCTCCTCAGCTTCACCACCATCCGGCAGCTCCGCGAGAGGATTCTGGAAACGCTCTCGGATCACCTGGCGGCAGGGGCCGAACTCCGGGATTGCGCCCCGGGGAGCGAGTTTTATTTCAGCAGGTCGAAGAGCTTCGTGATGCCGACCGGCATCGTCGCGCGGGACGTGGGCGACTTCGTCGAAAAACTGCAGGTTGTCTCCGACCGGTCCATTTACTTTCACTTTCTCGAGTCCAGGCTGAGACTCGGCCGCCCAACCAATGATTTTTCCTTCTGGCTGCTGGGCCGCGGCGAGGAGGATCTTGCCATAGCCATAGACCGGCTCGACCCTTACGCCCTTACACTCCGGGAACTCAGGCTGGCCATCGTCGGGCTGTGCCACGAGCATTCAGGTGTTTGAAATGAATCCTGTACTGGCAGACTACCGCGAGCTCGCGGGCGCAGAGACGATCGAGGAGCTGAAGGTTCTGGCCTCCAGGGCAAGTCATATCCGCTCCCAGAACATCAACGCCACCGCCGTCGGCGGGCCGGTGGCCGAGAAGCTGACACGCCTGATCCCGATCCTGCAGGAGCTAGAGGTGGACGCCTCCTGGGACGTGATGCGCGGCAACAACGCCTTCTTTTCCGCGGCCCGCGCGTTGCAGGGCGCGCTCCAGGGCGGGGCGTCGAAGCTTTCGGAGGCTCTTTGCCAGATCTACCGCGACACCATGCAGTTGAACATGGGCCGGCTGGATTTCGAGGCTGCCGTCATCCTGCTCCACGAGGCTCATCCCGCCGGCCTGGTAATGCGCAAGAAAGAGATCGGGCGGCGCTGGATCTGGCGTTGCCACTTCGACATCTCGTCGCCCTCCCCGGATGCCTGGGAGTTCTTCCGGGAGTATTTCGAGCTGTTCGACGCCGCCGTCTTCCTGACGCCCGACTTCGCCTGCCCCTTCCGGGCGCCGCGGTACATGGTGGCGCCCTCGATCGACCCCCTGAGCGATAGAAACCGGGAGCTCGAGGACAGCTTCATCCGGTCGGTGCTCGAGCAGCATTCCGTCGATCCCGGCAGGCCCGTCATCATCCAGACCTCCCCGTTCACCCGAGCGCGTGACGCCCACTGGGCGATCACCGCCTACCGCCTCGCAAGAAAGCGCTGCGACTGCCAGCTGGTGCTCGCCGCCTGCGAGTCGGAGGATCGCCCCGAACTGGGGCGCGCTTTCGACGAAATCCGCGGCCGGACCGACGACGAGGATATCCACGTGCTGCTGCTCCCGCCCTTCAGCGACCTGCAGCTCAACGCCCTCGTGCGCGGATCCACCATCGTCATGCACGATTCGCTCGACGACGGCTTCGGCCTCGCCGTGAGCGAAGCCCTGTGGAAGGCCAAGCCGGTCGTCGGGGCGCCGGTCGGCGGCATCAAGCTCCAGGTGATCAACGCCGTCACCGGGTTTCTCGCCCGCTCGCCGGAAGGGGCCGCCGCCCGCGTACTCCAGCTCCTCACCGATCCCGTTCTCCGCCGGGCGCTGGGCGCCAACGGCCGCGAGCACGTTCGCCAAAACTACCTCCTGCCCCGCCATGTGAAGGACTATCTTCTCCTGCTGCTGGCCCTGGAGCACGAGGACGAGGATGTTGTTTGGCTCGGCTGAGGCGTTGCGGTTATAATTTGCGGCCGCACAAGCAATAATCTCGCATTGGCCCATGGCGGTGATTTGCTGCGCACCGCCGGCGTGATGCTCATCTCCTCGCTCCTGTTCGCCTTCCTGCTGTCGTACCCGGCCAACCTCGCCGGCCTCGCCCCCATCATCGGCGCGTTTGCCGCCGGCCTCCTCCTGGAAGAGGTCCAC
Source organism: Acidobacteriota bacterium (assembly GCA_037444305.1). Lineage (GTDB taxonomy): Bacteria > Acidobacteriota > UBA6911 > UBA6911 > UBA6911 > JBBIMP01. The sequence continues at coordinate 30,208 of JBBIMP010000039.1, read as the reverse complement.
TTCCGCGGATTCCGCGAGGAAATCACGCTCCAGCACCTGCTCAAGCCCATCGCGACCTTTCTCGTGCCCATCTTCTTCGTGCTGATGGGCATCCGGGTGCGGCTGGAGACTTTCATGGACATGTCCGTCCTGGGAGTCGCCGCCGGCCTCACCATCGCCGCCATCATCGGCAAGCAGGTGTGCGGGCTCGGCGTGCTGGAGAAGGGCATCGACCGCACTACGGTGGGGGTGGGCATGGTTCCCCGGGGCGAGGTGGGCCTCATCTTCGCGAGCATCGGCAAGGGGCTGAACGTCATCGACGACGCGACGTTTTCAGCCGTGGTCATCATGGTGATCGTGACCACGCTGGTAACCCCGCCGGTGCTCAAGGCCACGATCGCGCGCTGGGAACGCCGGCAGACCTCCAAGGCGGCCTGATTCGCAGGCGCCCCCTCTCGCTCATACGGCCGCAATTTTCGCCGCCCGTCACGAAGCGGCGGCGCGTCCTCGCCGGCTCGGAAAAATCCGTCAAGCCGCGGCCGCCAACCGCGGACTTCGCGCGCCTCTGGTTCAAATCACGGTGCCGCTGGGGATGACCGCGTTCTTGGGCACGACGATGATCCCCTCCCTGATGGAGTAGTTCTCGTCGTCTTTGTGCTGCAGGTTGTGGGCATTGATGATCGAAACGTTGTCGCCGATGCAGGCGTTTTTGTCGACGATCGCGTTTATGATGGTGCAGTGATTCCCGATGCCCATGCAGGGGAGCCGCTGCTCGGCCGCCGCTTCCATCTCGGGCACGGTCTGGTAGAAGTCGGCGCCCATGATGATCGAGTTTTTAATAGTGCTGCCGTTGCCGACCCTGCTGCGCACTCCGATGATGGAGTGCTTCACGTCCGCCCCTGCCAGGACGCACCCTTCGCTGACGATGGACTGGTGGAGGTTGCAGTTGTTCAGCTTGGATCCCGGCAGGTTCCGGGGATGTGTGAAAACCGGGTTCTTGAAGTTGTAAAAGTCAAACTGCGGCTGGGCCGTGGTCAGCGCCAGATTGGCCACGTAAAACGACCTTATGGTCCCGATGTCCGTCCAATACCCGTCGAACAGCCAGGCGTGCACCCTGTAGGAGGCCACGGCCTCCGGGATCATCTGGCTCCCGAAATCCACCGCGCCCGAAGAGTTCAGCAGGTCGATCAGCAGGTCTTTGCCGAACACGTAAATGCCCATGTTGGCCAGGTAGTCGCGCGGGCCGCGCGGCGACGGGGCGACGCCCGGCAGCGGGCACCTCAGCGGCTCCAACTCCTGCGGCTTCGGCTTCTCTTGGAAGTCCCGGATCCGCCGGTTCCCTTCCAGCCTCATTATGCCCAGGCCCGAAGTCTCCTCCGCCGTCACCGGAATGGCCGCCACGGTGATGTCCGCGCCCGAGGCCGTGTGGGAATCGAGAAGCTTTCTGAAGTCGGCCTGGTAAAGCTGATCGCCCGAAAGGACCAGGACATGGTCCACGTCATAGGGCGCGAAGTGCTTGATGCTCTGCCGGACGGCGTCGGCGGTACCCTGAAACCAGCTCACGTTTTCGGGCGTCTGCTCCGCGGCGAGAATGTCCACGAAGCCGCCGTTGAACATGTCGAAACGGTAGGTCTGCACGACGTGCTTGTTGAGCGAGGCCGAGTTGAACTGCGTCAGGATGAAGATCCGGTTGACTCCGGAGTTCAGGCAGTTGCTGACCGGGATGTCGATGATCCGGTACTTTCCCGCCAGCGGGACCGCAGGTTTGCTCCGGTACTTGGTCAGCGGGTACAGCCGCTCACCCCTGCCGCCGCTCAACACGACTCCCAGGACATCCCGCATGCGCACCCCCGGCAAATGGACTGATTATAGCAGGAACCGCCGCGCGCCCCGCCACCGCAGGTCCGTGGCCGCGGGTCAGTTCCGGGCGGACGGCTCCGTTCCACGCTTTCTCCTCGCGGCCAGGGCTCGGGCGCACGCTTCCCTTCCCTCGGCTCGCGACAATGTTTCGGCCGGCCGGCTCGCCTCGAAATAATGCGCTTCGCTGCAGCGCACGACGGTCATCCGACGCTGAAAGCTGTCCCCGCCCAGAGGCGACGCCTCATCCTCACCGCCGACGCATATGCCGGCGTTCTGCAGGGGCAGCACCCTCTGCCCGCAGAGCAGCGTGCTCGCGGCCATCCTCGCCCTTCCGGATTCGCTTCCCGCGTGGCAGGCATGGATGCCGAAGAGCGTCCGCTCCAGCTCCCGCACGATCCCGGCGCCGGTCTTGCCGGCCGTCCTTTCCCACCGGCCCGGACCGACCTTCAGCCGCCGCAGGCTCATGGGCACGCCCTCGAGCGTCCGCGTGAGCGCCGGCAGCGCGCGGTCTCCTCCCCGGCGCACCCTTTCGACGATCTCCCGCGCGCGCCGCATTTCCTCGTCCGACGTCCTCCCGCGGCGCTTTCCGATCCGCTCGAGCAGCGCCGGAATTTCCTCCGGCCTGAAGATGGGCGCGGGATTCCTGCTCACGCTTGCCTCCTCTCAGGCTGGGGGCCCGAAGCCTTCCACCTGCACTGCCATCCCGTCGTTGTCGGCCGCGAGCAGGCGGCAGGTCGATTCGAGCCCGTTTCTCCGAAAGATCTCCTGCATTTCGGCTCCGATCTCCTCCTCGCAGCTCTCCGCCAGCGCGATCACCGTGGGTCCGGAGCCCGAGAGCGCTACGCCGATGAGTCCCTCGCGGTCCCGCATGCCGATGAGTTCGTCCAGGCCCGGGACGAGCCGTGCGCGATAAGGCTGGTGCAGCAGGTCGCGCATGGCTTCGCGCAATCCTTCGCTTTTTCCCTGCACGATCTGCGCCGCCAGAAATGAGGCGCGCTGCACGTTGAAGACGGCATCGCGCAGCGCCACCCTTTCCGGGAGCACCCTCCGCGCCTTCCTGGTTTCCAGCTCGAGCTCGGGGATCACCGCGACGATCGTCCAGCCGGAGGGCAGGCGGGCCTTGGAGCAGAAGATCCTTTGTCCCGTGATCGCCACTACGAACCCGCCCAGCAGCGAGGGTGCGACGTTGTCGGGCTGACCCTCCAGCTCAGCCGCTGTCCGGAGCCATTCCCCGCGCGCGAGCTGGAGCCCGCAGAGAAAATCCGCCGCCGCCACACCGGCAAGGCAGGCGGTCGAGCTGCTTCCCAGGCCGCGCGACACCGGTATTTCATTCTCGAGCTTGAGGTGAAAAGGCGGGAGCACGGCCTTCGCCCTCGCCGCGGTTGCCGTCATGGCAGTCCAGGCCAGGTTGGATTCGTCGGACGGGATGAGGTGCGCATCCTGGCCGCGGACCTCCAGGCGCGAGGGCCCCGTTTCCAGCCGGATGACCTCCGCGCTCAAGTAAAGCCGGAGGGCGATTCCGGCGGCATCGAAGGCCGAACCCAGGTTTCCGGTCGCGCCCGGGATTCTCATGCGCGCGCACCTTGCCTGCTGTGAATCGATTCCCGGCTTGTCCATGCTTCGTTTTCCAGCGATTCCCTGCTCTCCCCGTTGATCCGGGGTATGGGCGGAGTTGGCCACGCACGCCCGACACCTGGATCGGACCGGTGATCCTACCATCAATCCGAAGGTTCCTGCCTGGGGGGCGCGATGGCTTCTCTCATATTTTTCGCCTGCGGGCGTTTGCCGAACCACAGGCGCTGCTGCTCGGCCGCCTGCTCGAGGAACATCTCCAAGCCCGATATCGTCCCGCAGCCCTTTCCCGCCGCCTCCCGCAGAAGCCTTGTCTCCATGGGATTGTAAACCAGGTCGTACACCCAGCCGCCGGTAAGATCGGCCGCCCGCACAGGGGTCTGGTCCGCATGAGGCTGAGAGCCCACCGGCGTCGTGTTCACGAGGAGGTCCCAGCGCAGTTCCGGGATCCGCTCCCATTCCGACCACTCCGCCTGAAAGCAGGCGGCGAGGCTGCGCGCGCGGGCCGCTGTTCGGGATACCACGCACACCGACATCCCCATGAGGCGCAGCCCGTGGATGGCCGCGCGGGCGGCGCCGCCTGCCCCCAGAACCAGCGCCCGGAGGCCTGCAGGAAGAGCTCTCTCACGCAGCGGCCTGATGAACCCCCCCACGTCGGTGTTCTCCGCACGCCTGAGGCCGCCTGCGGCGATCAGGGTGTTCACGGCCCCCACGGCTTCGGCTTCGGAGGAGGGGGCCGCTGCAGCCTCCAGCGCGCACTCCTTGAACGGAATCGTGACGCTGGCCCCGCGCACCGGTACCGCGGCGTCGAACTCGAGGAAATCTGCGAAGCTCTCCGCCTCGAGCGGCAGGTAGACGGCGTCCCGCTTATCCGCAGCAAAGAGGGCGTTGTGGAGCGCGGGCGAGAGCGAATGCCCAAGCGGATTGCCCACCAAGCCGAACAGTTGCGTGGCCGGCCCGATCTCCCGGACCCGGTACCGCCCGGTCATCAGGTCGGCGGGGATCTGCCCGTCGGCGGCCGCTTCCCCTCCCGGCAGGCCGGCGAAGGTCATCCACGAGCCCCATGACGGACCCAGGACTCTGCTCGGCACGCCGCGGCTTCCCATCGCCACCACGCACAGATTCAGTCCACGGGAGGAGGCATCCTCCAGGAGCCGCAAGAGCCGGACGTTGTCAGCCAGCCGTTTGGCCCGGACGGCAATCTTCACCACGCCGGCCCCGGTCGCGGCCATCGATTCGGCAAGCGCCTCCAGGTCGGAGGGTATGCCATCCATGCAGTGGTAGGAAAGCACGACCCGGCGCGGCGGCACTGTCGCCAGAACGACCTGCCAGAATGCCGAGTATTCTATGTCGACGTAGTCGGCGCCGAGCTGTGCAGCCTCCAGGATGCATTCCAGCCTCTTCCGCTCCGGTCCCTGGAAAGATCCGCCTTCCCGGCGGGAACGCAGGGTGAAGAGAACCGGGCAGGATTTTTTCCGCAGCAGCCGGCGAAGGCTCAGGTCCCGGATGAAGTCGGCGCGGATTTCCACCAGGTCGGCCCATGCCGCAGCCTTTACGGCGGCCGCCAATGCGCGCTCGGTGCTCGATTCCCGTATGGAAACGCAGATTCTCGCCGTCATTGTAGGTTGAAGGTTCCCAGGTCTTCCTTTCCCGCGCGATCATGAATAGCATGAAACCGCGCGCCGGGTCAGGATCTCTTTTTCATCGAAGGCACCAGGGATCCGCGCGTAATCGCGCCGCTGCCATAACGCCGCGCGATGTCATCCACCGCTCCCGCAAGTTTCCGGTTCCTGTTCTGCCCTTCATCGAACAGATCGAGTTGTCCAGCCCCGCTGACCGCCTGCAGGTGGCTTGCGTAGATCCCTATGAGACGCACCGCCTTGCCCTTGCGCGCAAGCCCTCGCAACAACCTCTCCGCCACCGGAAACATGGCTTCCGTCGTGTCGGCCGCCTTCGTCATCGTCGTCCGCCGGGTGAAGGTCGAGAAGTCCGATTCGCGCAGCTTCACCGTTATCGTCCGGCACCTCACGCCGTGGGCGCGAAGCCTCCGGGAAACCTTCTCCGTCAGACCCAGCAGCGTGGCGTGCAGCCGGGCGGCGTCGAGCGTGTCCTCCTCGAAGGTCAGTTCGTGCCCGATCGACTGATACCCCTCCTCGGGCAAAACCGGGCGTTCATCCAGCCCCTGAGCCAGCCGCCAGAGGTGATCGCTGGAGGCGCCGAACCGGCGGATCAACGCCGCCCGGTCGAAAACCGCAAGCTGCCCGATGCGCTCAATGCCCATCATGTGGAGCGCCTTTTCCGTCTTGGATCCCACGCCCCACAGTCGGCCGATCGGCAACGGGTTCAGAAACTCCCGTTCCGTGCCCGGCTCGACCACTACCAGACCGTCCGGCTTGCGCAGGTCCGAAGCCACCTTGGCCACGAATTTGTTGGAGGCGACCCCGACGGAGGCCGTGAGGCGCTGGGCCTGCAGAATGCGGGCCTTGACCTTGCCCGCAATCTCCTCGCCGCCGCCGAACAGCCGCCGGCAGCCGCTGACGTCGAGAAAGGCCTCGTCCACGCTGACTTGCTCCACGAGGTCCGTGAATTCCAGCAGCAGCGCCATTATCCGCTCGGACGCGCGCGCGTAGCGTTCCATGTCGGGGCGGAGGTAAACGCCCTGCGGGCACAGCCGCCAGGCGCGCGAAATGGGCTGTGCCGAGTGCACGCCGAGCCTGCGCGCCTCGTAGGAGCAGGTCGCAACAATCCCCCGGCCCTTCCCCTGCTTTGGGTCCGACCCCACGATCACCGGCCTGCCGCGAAGCTCAGGGTTATCCCGCTGCTCCACCGCGGCAAAGAATGCGTCCATGTCCACGTGCAGAATGGTTCGATTCATGGCAGGGCCCGCCCGTTTATCCTCCTTGCCCCGGCTCCTGATTCTATCAGCATTCAAGGTGAAATGGAGACGCGTCGGCGGAACCGGTCCTGCACCGCTTCGGGATCGAGCGGGGCCCGCGTATAATTCCGGCAACCCGGATGAGCGCCGGCGATTGCGCCAGGATCGGCCTGCGGGACTTCGAACGCGGGAAGCGCGTCAGCGTCACCGGCCTGTCGAACCGAATCCAGGTCGGCGTGAGCCGGATGCTGCCCCGCAGGCTCGTAACCTGGCTGATCGGAAAGGCTATGAGGGGCCGCGCGTGAGGTCGTCGGCATAGGCCCAGAGCGCCGGCGTTCCGCCCGTGTGCCAGAACAGCACTTTTTCCCCCCGGGGGATTGTGCCCTTGCGGATGAGATCGATCATGCCCGCGGCGGCCCTGCCCGTATAAACGGGATCCAGCAGTATCCCCTCGTGCGCGGCAAACAGCCGGATGGCCTCCCGTTCGGGCTCGCCCACAATGCCGTAGCCTTCGCCGAGGTAATCGGCGTTCGCGTGAATTTCCGCCGGCAGGAATGTGTGCGGCGCGCCGAGGAGCGCCGTCGCTCCTGTGGCGATTTCCGCCACCGCCTTTCTGAGCGACTCGAGTTCCTCGTCGATGCTGATGCCGAGCACCTTGCCCGCAAAGCCGTTGAGCCAGGCGCCTGCCACCATCCCTGCCTGCGTCCCGGCGGAACTGGAGGCCACGACGATCCAATCGAATCTCTCCACCGTCTGCTGCATCAGTTCGCCGATCGCCAGATGGTAGGCTGCTGCGCCGAGGGGCGTGGACCCGCCGAGGGGGATCTCGTAGGGAATCCGCCCGGCAGCCCGCTCCCCGCCGGCAACCTCCTGCATCACCTCCTCGCGCGATCGGTCTCCCGCCCATCGAACCTCGGCCCCCAGAAGCCGGTCCAGCAGTAGATTCCCGGTGCATTCGCGGGGTTCGCCGCCGCGCAGCACCAGGATGCATCTCATTCCCGCCTTGACGGCCGCCGCGGCGGTCTGGCGGCAATGGTTGGACTGGGCCGAGCCGACAGTGATGAGTGTGTCGGCTTTGGCCGACAGCGCGTCGGCCACCAGGAACTCCAGCTTGCGGGTTTTGTTCCCTCCGCCGGCAAGCCCGGTCATGTCGTCGCGTTTGATGTAAAGTTCGGGCCCCCCGAGGTGACGGCTCAGGCGGTCGACCCGTTCGACGGGGGTAGGCAGGTGGGCGAGTGGAAAACGCGGCAGTTCAGTGGCCATGGTGCCTCCAGGATCAGGATTTCAGCCGCGAGATTATGGCCTGAGTGCCGGGAAGTCAACCTCGCGTGGGGTGTTCGTATTCCTTGTTGCGCTCCTGCCGCAGCGCCATCCTGATTTCCTGCCCCTTTCCCCGGGCTGCGCAGCGGCGCGGCTGCCCGAAAGCGCAACCCCTGAATGGAGCCCCGGGAGGGTCGATACAGAACCTCCGGCCGATTTTGAAATTGGGTTTCATTTTTGAATATCTTTTGAATATCCTTAGCGCGGAGGTTACGACCCATGACGCCCCCTGAAGCCGCCGGCATCAGAAAGATAGTGCTGGTGGGAAACCCGAATGTCGGCAAGTCCGTCATCTTCAGACTGCTGACCGGCAGCTATGTCCTGGTGTCCAATTTTCCAGGGACCACGGTCGACATTTCCCGCGGCCGCATGAAACTCGGGGACGCGGATTGCGAAATCGTGGACACTCCGGGTGTGTACAGCCTCGTCCCGCAGTCGGAGGACGAGCGGGTCACGTGCGAAATCCTGCTGCGGGAGAAACCCGACATCGTCATCCAGGTGGCGGACGCCAAGAATCTCCGGCGCACTCTCCTGATCACCTCGCAGCTGGCCGAGCTGGGTTTTCCCGCGGTACTCGCGCTGAACATGATGGACGAGGCCCAGGAGCGGGGCGTGCAGATCGACGCCCAGGGGCTGCGCGACCTGCTGGGAATACCGGTCGTGGAGACGGTGGCCATTTATTCGCAGGGGAGGAGGCAGCTGCTGCAGGCCCTCGGAAGCGCCGCGCGCCCGCGCAACCGCCTGCCGGAGCATTTTTCAGAAAACCTGGCGCAGGAATTGTCAGGCCTGCCCGCCGATCTTCCGGCGGCCCTCGCCGCGGAGTGGCTGGCCCTGGACAATCCGGCCCTGACCGAAGTCTTTGAAGAGGCCTACGGCCGGGAGGCGATAGCTCAGCTCGACGCTGCGCATCACTCCCTGATGCGCGCCCGCCGCAGGTCGCTGGCAAAAGAGCTCGCGGCGGCCAGAAACTCCTTCCTCGACGATGCCGTGGAAAGGCACCGGCAGAAGAGGCCGGTGCATTTCCTGGACGAGTCGGCCGGAAAGCAGTCCCGGTTCTGGCTCGCATGCCTTGCGGCCGGCGCGGTGCTCTTCTGCTGGAACATGGCCGGCGCCGTCCTCGGGGCCTGGACGCCCCATTCCTTTCTGGTAGAACGACTGGTCGCGTTCTTGACGGAGAGGCCGGAGTGGATGGCTTCGGGCTCGATTCCACGCCTGGCCAGGGCGGTTCTCTTCGGCGACCCGGCGACGGCGGGCGGGGAGTTCGGCCTGGTATTCGAACTCCTGCACTTCCTCATGTTTCTGGCGCCGGTGGTGATCCCCTTCGGTTTCCTGCTGGCGCGCAGCCGGGCGTTCGCCGAGGAGATGGGCATCCAGACGCGGCGGGCCGTCACGGGCATTCCCATCCTCATCGGCGTTCTCCTGCTCGTCTACGAATTCGTGGGCTACACCGGTGCGCAGACGCTCGTCGGCCTCCTCGAGGAGGTGCTCTTCGGGCAGTTCCTGGTCCCCTGGCTGCAGGCGGTCATTCCGCCCGGCCTCGCCTACGATTTCCTGGCCGGCAAATACGGCCTCATCTCCATGGGGCTGACCTACGCCATCGCCATCGTTTTCCCCGTGGTGGGCACATTTTTCATCGCGTTCAGCCTGCTGGAGGACAGCGGCTACCTCCCGCGCCTCTCGATTCTCTCCGACCGGGTGATGCGCCTCATGGGCCTCAATGGAAAGGCCACGCTGCCGATGGTGCTCGGGCTGGGCTGCTGCACCATGGCAACGATCACGACGCGCGTCCTCAATTCCAGGAAGGAGCGCCTGATCGCCACCCTGCTGCTGGCGTTGGGCATCCCCTGCTCGGCGCAACTGGGGGTGATCCTCGGGATTTCGGCCCGGTTCTCCGGCTTTGCGACCGCCACCGTGATCGGCGTGGTGCTGTCGCAGCTCCTGCTGGTGGGCTACCTTGCCTCCAGGCTCCTGCGCGGGCCGCGCAGCGAGTTCATTTTCGAGATCCCGCCCATCCGGGCGCCGCAGATGCGGAACGTGATGCTCAAGACCGGTTACCGCCTGCAGTGGTACATAAAGGAGGCGGTTCCGCTGTTCCTCATCGGAACCACGGCGCTTTTTTTCCTGGATAAAGTGGCTGTCCGCGGGCGGAGTCTGCTGCTCTGGCTCGAGGCTGCTCTGGAGCCGGTCCTGGAGGGAATCCTGCACGTGCCGGCGCAGGCGGCCAGCGTCTTCGTCCTGGGATTCCTGCGGCGGGACTATGGGGCTGCGGGGCTTTTCGACATGGTCCGCAACAACCTGCTGACCGGCCAGCAGGCGGTCGTGAGCATGATAGTGATCACGCTGTTCGTCCCGTGTGTGGCGAGCTTTCTCGTGATCATAAAGGAGCAGGGCGTGAAGCGGGCGATGATGATCACCGGTTTCATCCTCCCGTTCGCCCTTATGGTGGGAGGGGCTGTCGCCTGGATCTTTCGCGCTCTCGAGATAAACTTCATATAAAGGGACGCGGTGCACGGAGCTGCGAACGCCAGTGAGCGGTTGGGTTGCCCTGTCATGCAACGCGACCCGTCGCTGCGCTCCGGGCTCCGTTGACGCCCGGCCGGCAAGCGCGGTTGGCAGATGCTGTGGCATTAATCCGTTGCCGGGGAGTTTTCCTCGCACACGGGAAAGATCTTTCGGATTAGTAGCACAGAGGGAGAACATCGTGGAAGACAAGATCAGTGAAGAGATGGCGGAAGTGCTGGAGGCGCTCTGGACGCTCGAGGAAAAGGAGCAGCCCGCCCGCGAGAATCTCTTGGCGGAGGTCGCCACCAAAGTAACGGAGGATCTCCTCGCAAAGCTTCAGCGCGACGGCCTGATAGAAGCCGGCGGGCGCGGCAGATTCCGCCTGCTCCCTGCGGGGAAAAGGCTGGCCGAGCAGATCATCCGCCGGCACCGCCTGGCCGAACGGCTGATCTGCGACGTGCTCGGGTCCGAGGTCGAGGAGAGCGAGGCCGCGGCCTGCGAGTTCGAGCACCTGCTCGCCGACGGGATCACGAACTCCATCTGCACGCTCCTGGGCCACCCGCGGTTCTGCCCGCACAACCGCCCCATACCGGAGGGGGACTGCTGCCGCCAGGCGCGGGGCGACGTGAAGCCCATCGTCATCCCCTGCGACCAGATGAACGTCGGCGAGACCGGCAGGATCGCCTATTTTTCCACACCGGAGCACGGCCGGATGCTCAAGCTCTCGGCGCTCGGCATAATTCCGGGCGTGCGGCTCAAACTGCTGCAGAAGTGGCCGAGCTTCGTCGTGCAGTGCGATGAAACCGAGATTGCCATCGAGGAACAGGTGGCGCGCAACATCTACCTCCGCCCCGAGCAGGCCGAATAGGCGGATTCGTCCGGCCGCCGGCCCGGAGGCGGCATTAGAGATGGAGGTGGCGCAGGCGCAGAGCGTTGCCGACGACCGAGACCGAGCTGAAGGTCATGGCTGCGGCGGCGATCATAGGGCTGAGCAGCAGGCCGAGGACCGGGTAGAGCACGCCCGCTGCGAGTGGAATCCCCAGCGCATTGTAGACGAAGGCGAAGAAGAGGTTCTGGCGGATATTGCGCATCGTCCCGAGGCTCAAGCGGCGGGCGCGGGCGATTCCCCGGAGATCTCCCTTCACCAGCGTCACGCCGGCGCTCTCCATGGCGACATCGGTCCCGGTCCCCATGGCGATCCCGACCTGCGCCTGCGCCAGGGCGGGCGCGTCGTTGATGCCGTCCCCCGCCATGGCGACCGTTCGCCCTTCGCGCTGCAGTTTCTTGACGACCTGGCCCTTTTCGGGCGGCAGCACCCCGGCCATCACCTCGTCGATGTTCAGCCGCCGGGCCACGCTCTCGGCCGTGGCGCGGCTGTCGCCTGTCACCATCACCAGCCGCATGCCATCCCGGTGAAGCATGCGGATCGCCTCCGCGGTGGAATCCTTGATCGGATCGGCAACGCTCAACAGCCCCGCGGCCCGCCCGTCGATGGCCACGAAAACCACCGTCTCCCCTTCGGCTCTCAGGGGCTCGGCTTGGCCGAGCAGCGCTCCGGGATCGACGCCGAGGTCCTTCATGAGGGCTGCACTGCCCACGGCGATTTCGTGGCCCCCGGCGCTGCCCATAATCCCTTTCCCCGTGATCGAACGGAAGCCCTCGGTTTTTTCCATCTGCAGACCCCGGGCCCGCGCCCCGCGCGTGACGGCTGCGGCCAGCGGATGCTCGCTGCCCCGCTCCAGCCAGGCTGAAGCAGCCAGGACCCGGTCTTCCGTCCAGGGCGCGCAGGCGACCACCTTCGAGAGGCGCGGCTTGCCCTCCGTGAGGGTGCCCGTTTTGTCCAGGACCAGCGTGTCGACCTTTTCGAGCGTTTCGAGCGCCTCGGCGTTGCGGACGAGAACGCCGGCAGCGGCCCCGCGGCCGGTTCCCACCATGATGGACATGGGCGTCGCCAGTCCCAGGGCGCAGGGACAGGCAATGATCAGCACCGCCACCGCGTTCAGCAGGGCGTAGGCCAGGCGCGGCTCGGGTCCGGCCAGCGCCCAGACGACAAAGGTGATGATCGAGACGAGAATGACTGCCGGCACGAAGTACCCGGCGGCGGTGTCCGCGACCCGCTGTATGGGAGCGCGGCTCCGCTGGGCTTCACTCACCATGCGGACGATCTGCGCCAGTAGCGTCTCGCCGCCCACCCTTTCCGCGCGCATCACGAAGCTCCCCGTCCCGTTCACCGTCCCGCCCGTAACCGCGCTGTCGCGCGCCTTCTCCACCGGTACCGGTTCGCCCGTGATCATCGATTCGTCCACGGAACTGGAGCCTTCGAGCACGATTCCGTCCACGGGGATCTTCTCTCCCGGCCGAACCCGCAGCAGCTCGCCCGGCCTGACCTGCTCGAGCGGAACGTCCTCGTCGTCGCCGCCCGCGTTCACCCGCCGCGCGGTCTTTGGCGCGAGCCCCAGGAGAGCCTTGATCGCGTTTCCCGTCCGGCTGCGCGCGCGCAGCTCCAGCACCTGCCCCAGGAGGACCAGCGTTATTATGACTGCCGCCGCCTCGAAGTAGACACCGGGAGCTCCGCCATGACCGCGGAAAGATGCCGGGAAGATGCCGGGCCGGAGGGCCGCAATCACGCTGTAGCCGTATGCCGTGCCGGTGCCGACGGCTATGAGAGTGAACATGTTCAGGCTGCGGTTGACCAGCGATTTCCAACCCCTGACGAAGAAAGGCCACCCGCACCAGAGAACAACCGGTGTCGCCAGGGCCAGCTGCAGCAGAGTGGCGGCCCTCGCAGATAACACGCGGTGGAAACCGGAGCCGATTATCATCTCGCCCATGGCCAGCAGTAGAACGGGAACCGTCAACGCAGCGCCGGCGACGAACCTTCTCCTCATATCCCGCAGCTCGGGATTTTCACCCTCCTCCAGGCGGAGGATCCGGGGCTCCAGCGCCATCCCGCATATGGGGCAGGATCCCGGCCTGGTCTCCAGCACCTCCGGGTCCATGGGGCAGATGTACTCGACCACGGCACCCTCGGGCGAAGCCGGCCCCGGCTCCCGCGCTTCACCGGGCCGCAGGTAACGCCCGGGGTCTTTTCGGAATCTTTCGGCGCAGGAGGGGCAGCAGAAATGGTAGGTGATGCCCTCGTGCCGTTCCTGTGCCGGAGCCTTTGCCGGGTCGACCGTCATTCCGCAGACGGGGTCCTTTTCCCCGTCCGCGCCGGTCCCTGCCGCACCGCCGCAGCATGGCTGCGTTGCCGCCTTCGATCCCTCTTTCATCATATGGTGAAACTCTCCTTGCGCGACGCGCGCAGGCGTCTTGATCCGGGGAGAGTTGCTCGTCCGCGGGCGGCGGCGGGTACCTGAAGGGCTCGGGGGACGGGTTCAGCCGGCTTACTCGATTTCCTTCAATTCCCGCTCGAGCCGGGCGGCATATTTCGGATCGATATTCCCCGCCGGCGCGGCGGCAGGCGACTCGCCCGGGAGGCGCAACTTCTTGAGCACGAACACCAGGACGATCGATGCAAAAACTACGAATACGGCCGGCAGGACATAGGCAAGAAGGTTGAATCCCCGGGCGCGCGGGCGGGCAAAGATTCTCTCCCCGTACTTGGCCTCGTAGAACTCATAGATCTGCGGCTCCGTCTTTCCCTGGGCCAGCATCGCGCGGACTTCCTGCTTGATTTCCTCGGCTGCCGGCGATTGATGCTGCGACACCGGCATGGTCCAGCAGCAGGGGACAATCAGTTCGTTTTCTATGGCCCGGGCCTTCTCTTCGACGGCTGCCTGCTCCGGGGCCATGAACAGACTCAGAAAAAGCGCTAACGCTAAAGGCATTTCAAATCTCTTCGTTTCAGGTTGGTGTTTCCGTTTACCCGCAAACTGAATGATACCTTCTTTGCCGTCATGAAGCCAATATCGCATGCCTGCTTCTTGCCGGGGAGCGCATAATTCCATCCGGGAGATTCATCCACAGCTCGAGATCCTGTCGGCATTTTCCGCCAGTGCGTGCCAGAGCGCGGTGCCCGGACCGTGCCCTGCTACCGGAAGGAAATCGAAACAGTTGGGGGTTTCCGACTGTCGCGTGAAAGCCGCTGGCGGCGCGTCAAAAGCCGGCGCCGGATGATATCTGCAGACCGATCCGGCGTCCTTTTCCGGCAACTGCGGCCCGTATGGCCGACCACTCCTCCGCGGGCAACTCGAGGAAGGCGTCCACGATCCAGGGGTCGAGGCGTGTGCTGCCGGCGTGTGAAATCCTCTCGCGGGCCTCCTCCATGGAGACCGCCGTCTGGAAGGGGCGGTCGGTGGTCAGGCAGTCGAGCGTGTCGGCGACGGCAAATATGCGGGCCCCCAAGGTAATCTCCTCACCTCGGAGCCCGGCAGGATAGCCGGTTCCATCGTAGTTCTCGTGGTGCTGAAGTATGATGACCGAAGCCTCCCGCAGGAACTTGATCCCCGAGAGAATGCGGTAACCGATCTCGGGATGCTTCCGCATGAGGGCCCACTCCTGGGAGTTCAGCGGTCCGGGCTTGCGGAGCAACCGGTCCGGCAGGCCGATCTTCCCGATGTCGTGCAGAAAGCCCGCCTGCTCGAGACTGCGCATTTCGGCCTCGCCCAGGCCCAGAAAGCGCGCGAGCCGCAGCGCATACATGGTGGATCGCAGCGAGTGGCCGTCGCCATCGTGGTCCCGGCTGTCCAGCGCCGTGCCCAGGGCCAGCAGGGTCGAGTGGTACGTCTGGCGCAGGGTTTCCACCGCCTCCTTCAGCTCCAGCGTGCGGCTTTCGATGCTCTGTTCGAGCGTCTGCCGGTAGCGCCGGTTTTCCAGCAGAAGCCTCCGCCTCTCGAGGGCGCGCGCGACGCTGAGGCAGATGTCATCCAGGGAGACGGGTTTGGTCACATAGTCATAGGCGCCCTCCTTGAGCGAACTCACTGCCGCCGCAAGGTCTGCCTGCGCCGCCATCAGAATGACCGCAAGGTCCGGGCGCAACCGCAGCGACTCGCCGAGGAGAATGCTCCCGAGCTCTTCCTGCGGCAAAATGTCGGCCACCAGGAGGTCGAACTCAGCGGCTTCGAGCCTGCGGAGCGCGTCTTGCCACCCTTCGCAGGTTTCGCAGAGGTGGCCCAGCTCAGACATCTTCCGCTGAATGATCACCCGCATGAGCGCTTCCCGTTCCGCCACCAGGATGCGCGCCGGGCTTTTCGCTGCAGGGCTCGTCCCGCCTTGGAGCATATCCGCCGGAAATTCCGAATTGTGTGTCAGCGCTGCCGAGCCCAAGGCCCGCAACAGGATCACACCACGGCTTGAAAGCATCTGACAAAACCCTCGGACTGTTCCCGGATCTTATCGACAGGGAGGGATGAACCTCTACAGTCTTTTTCACTTGCAGCCGCGTGCGGAGACGCTCGAGTCGAGACGGGCCGACAGGTCCGCCGTGTCGCAGGGCGCCCATCCCAGCCCACCCTCCCAGGCGGCTCGGTTTTCCATGCACAGGTAAACGAAAACCTCGCCCGCGGCCGCGGCAATCCACGACCGCATTTTGGCGTAGACCTCTTCGCGTATCTCCCTGAAGTACCGGGCCTTTCCGTGATGCCCCGGCACGAACTCGCCTGCAGTCAGGGTCGACCTGGGGTATCGCTCCCGGACGCTGTCGCGCTGCTGCCGCGTAAATCGGAGGCAGCCCAGGCTGATCCAGGCTACGATCGAGGGATCGACAGCCCTGAAGATCTTTGCCACCGCGCCGCGGTAGTCACCTTCCCATCCTTCGTAGTAGAGGAGTGGGTCGAAATGGAAGCCCGCGCGGTATCCCCACTCACCGACGCGGGCGGCTGCCGCCGCCCTTTGCTGCAGGCTCGCCGTTCTTCGCTCCTGCAGACGGATGACCCGTTCGGAATTGACCGACCAGGAAACGACGGTACGCCCGGCGTGCGGCAATCCTTCGAGGTGCCCGATGACATCCGACTTGGTCTTCAGCTCCAGGATGGCATTGGGCAGCGAGGCGAAGAACGGGACGAGGCGTCTGGTATAGGCCGTGATATGATCCAGCGCCAGGGAATCCCCCTGGTCGCCGGTTCCGATCCTAAACGCCGTATCCGGCGAAATCCTCAGCTTGCGGCCCACTTCCTCCATCATATCTTCCACGTTTGTGAACACCACGACGGCCGGACCTTCCAGGAACGACTGCGGCACGCAGTAAGTGCATGCCATCGGGCAGTTCTGTCCGAGATTCACGACGTGGTAGTTGCAGCACAGCTCCGCGCCATCTCCCGGGCAGGGATTCATGAACGAGCCGGAGTGCCGGCGGAGGATGAGCGTCCGTTTTCCCGCCGGCCCCGGGTCCCGACCCGCCGGGGTTCCGGAAGCGGCGGCCGAGAGGTCGCGGACGGTATGCACGGGAATGCCCTCGAGCCGGCGCACGATCTCCCCGGCGGCCGGGTCCCGCCACGCGCACTCCTCCACCAGGATCCTGTCCGGGCGATATCTTCGAATCATTCCCCCTACCAGACCTTGAAAAGCCCTTCCAGAGAATCCCCGCGCGCCGCCCCGCCCAGGGACTCTGCCGCCGCGCGGAATTCCTCGGCCGAGTCCGCTTCGAATTCGACGAAGATCCTCGAGCTTTCGAAAAACGGTTCGTGCCGCACGCGGATCCGGCCCGTCAGGCCGAGGCTGGCCTTGCTCGATCGGAACCGTTCCTCCGCGCCCGTCAGGCGCGGATATTGCCGCTCGAAGAGAAACCGGCGGATTTTCTCGCCGCGCTCCACCGGCGTCATTCCGGTATCTGCCAATGCCGCGGCAACGCCGGCCACGTCCAATGCGCCGGAGAACTTGCGGCTCCCGCCGACGGCGTCCACGAGCTCGAGAACCTCGCGCTGCCGGCTGGCGCTCAGCTTCACCCGCTCGAGCAGATCGGCCGCCCGGTCTTGTTCTTCGCCGGAATGCGACGCGAGCCGCCCGGCCGTTGTTTCCGTGATCCTGCCTTCGCCGAGCAGGCGCCGCAGCCTCGGCCGCAGCGCGTGGAGGGCGAGACACGATCGCAGGATCTCGTCTCGGGGAGAGAAGCCCAGCAACGGGAGGTAGTCCCTCACGATCGCGTTCCGCGGCAGCCCGCACTCGTGCTCGAGCACGCGCACGGCGCGTGCCGACTCCAAAAGCCCGAGCTTCCGGTGAGCAAGGTTGTCCCACAGGGCGATGCGGAACGCTTCGAGGGGCCCGTGCTGTGCAGGGTCGAGGAGGCGTCCCGCTGCATGGGTCGCCCCCATGCGGCGGAGGGCGTGCAGTCGGCGGAATCCGCACACGATGACCCGACGCTTTTCACCCACGGGCAGCAGCACCACCGGGCAAATCAGCCCGACCTCCTTCAGCGATCTTTGGAGATTCTCGGACACGAGTTCCTCGCTGAGGCGGAACCGTTCATCCCGAAAATCGACGATTTCCAGCGGAACACTTTCAATGAGCATAGCTGCAAGGATAACGGAATTCCGGCCCGCTCCACAATCCCGCGGCGGCTCAGGATGCGGGAGCAGACCGGTTTTCTATCCGCGGCTTTCCGGCACCCCCGCGTCCCGGCGCGGGGCGCGAAATCCTTCCAGGATGGCCCCCTGCATCCTGTTGTGTGCCGAGCGGTTTTGATATATAAAATTCTGCAGGCCGGCTGCGGTCGGCGCCGACCCGAGACTGCAAGAGCGCGCTCGTGTGCGGGCAGTTCTCGCGCATTTCAGTGCGCTCCTTTTTCTAGAAAGGAGCTACCGACATGACCAGCATGTCCGGCTCGCCCATTCGCCTAAAACTTACCTATTTGGTGTCCATCGCTGTCTTGTTTCTGGCGCCGGCTGCGCTCGTTGCGCAGGAGGTGCAGTATACCGAGGAGGAGTACGCCGCCTACCAGAAGATCACCGCCGCCGCGGATGCGGACGACAAGGCGGCCCTGGTCGCAAAGTTCTTCCAGGAGTATCCAAAGTCCTCCCTGAGGCCGCACGTGATTGCGGATTTTCAGGCGGCTCTGCAGAAACTCGAGTCCGCGCAGCGGTGGCAGGAGATCATCAACAGCGGAAGGCAGGTGCTCAACCACATGCACGATGACCTTTTCACGGTCGCGCTGTTGGCCACCGCCTACCAGAAGACGAAGAACTACAAGCAGTTCGTCACCTTCGGCGAGGAAGTCTATCAGAAGAGCCCGAGCGGCAATCTGGCCTACTACCTGGCAAAGGCCTACCTGGAACTGGGTAATCTCCAGAAGTTCTTCCAGTGGGGGGAGACCACCGTGGCCAAGATGCCCGACAACCACGAGATCCTGCTGGAGCTCACCAAGCAGTACTCGGCCGCCAGGAGGAATGCCGATTCGGCCAAGCATGCGGCGCGGTGCCTGAAAGTGGTGCAGGCCGCCTCCAGGCCGGAGCAGATGAGCGACAAGGACTGGAATGCCTACACGACGCACGTTTACGCAACCTGCTACTACGTGGTGGGGCACTCGGCATTCGAGAACAACAAGTATGATGTCGCCGTCAACAACCTCGAAAACTCCACCAGGCACTTCAAGAAAAACGAGCTGGCCTATTACTTCCTCGGACAGTCGTACTGGCAGCTCCGCAGGATGGATCTTGCGATGAAGAACTTCGCCAAGGCTTACCTGCTGAACGGCTCCTCCGCGGTAGCGGCGAAGCAGCACCTGGACAATCTGTACAAATCCATGAACAACAATTCGCTGGCCGGCCTGGAAAGGGTCATCGAGCGGGCCCGCGCGGAGCTCAAATAGCGCGTGGCGGTCCGAACGTTCAGGGAGCAGATCAAAACCCGGGGTGAGGCCGACGTTCTCGACATCACTCCGGCCGCCGCCCGTGTGCTGGGGGAAAGCGGGCTCCGCAGCGGAATTCTCAACATCTTTGTCCCCGGGTCTACCGCCTCGGTCACGACCATCGAGTTCGAAGCCGGGGCGGTTCACGACCTCCAGGCGGCCATCGAGCGCATCGCGCCCCGCTCGGAGCATTACGAGCACGACAAACGCTGGGGAGACGGCAACGGGTACAGCCACGTGCGGGCCGCGCTGCTGAAGCCCGGCCTGGGGGTGCCTTTCCAGGATGGGAAACTTCTGCTGGGCACGTGGCAGCAGCTGGTCCTCATCGACTTCGACAACCGGCCACGCATCCGCGAGCTTCTGTTCCAGGTCATGGGAGAATAGGCCTCGCCCCGGCACTCCCCAGGGCCGCACCGCCGAGCATTCTTCCCGCCCCATCGCCCGCAAACCGCGGGCCGGAAACCCGATGATGAACGCCTTCGAAGCCGGACACCCTGATGTGGCGGTCATCGGCGGCGGAATCGTGGGCGCGAGCGTGGCCTACCATATCGCCCGCCTCGGCAGAGTGAAGACGGTCCTGCTCGAGCGGGAGGATCTGCTCGGAACCGGTTCCACCGGGAGATGCGCCGGCGGGTTCCGGCACCAGTTTTCCTCCGAGATCAACATCCGCCTGTCCCTGGAAAGCGTCCGGATGATCCGCGCGTTCGCAGAGGAACCGGGCTTTGAGATCGACGTGCACCAGGACGGCTACCTGTTCCTGTTGAGCCGGCCCCGGGATCTGGCCGCGTTCGAAAAGAACGTAGCGCTGCAGAACAGCCTGGGAGTGCAGTCCCGGATTTTGCCGCCGGCGGAGATTTCCCGCCTGGCGCCGCACTTGCAGCTGGACGGTGTTCTGGCGGGAGCTTACTGCGCCGCGGATGGAATCGCCGATCCCTCCGGAATGACGCACGGTTACGCCTCGGCAGCCCGCCGCCTGGGGGTGGAAATAAGAACGGGAATCGAGGCAACCGGGTTTTCGATGAAGGGCGAGCGCATCGAAGCCGTGGAGACGAGCGCCGGCCGCGTTTCGTGCGGCGCTGTGGTCAACGCTGCCGGGCCCCATGCGCGGGAGGTGGCCGCCTGGGCCGGCCTGGACCTGCCGGTTCACCCGGAGAGGCGGCATGTCTACGCCACCTACCCCTTTGCCGGAGCTCCGCTCAGCCACCTCATGGTCATCGACTACGCCACGACGTTCTACTTTCACCGGGAGAGCGGGGGTGTGCTGATGGGCATGGGTCCGCGGGGCGAGCCGGCCGGAGCCACCCTCGAACCGGATCCGGGCTTCCTGGAAAAAGTCCTGGGGGAGGCTCTCCGCATATATCCGGCGCTTGCCGGCTCGTCCCTCCGGCGCTCCTGGACCGGCCTGTACGAGATGAGCCCCGATGCCCATCCCATCCTCGGCTCGGCCGGCCAGGTGCCGAATCTCTACCTGGCCAACGGTTTCAGCGGCCACGGCTTTCAGCATGCCCCGGTGGCGGGGAAGCTGGTGGCGGAGGAGATCATCCACGGACGGGCGGGCACAATCGACATTTCTCGGCTTAGGCTTGACCGATTCCACGGCGGGGAGCCGGCCGCGGAACTCAGCGTCATCTGAGAAGGAGGAAGGGCAAAATCCTCCTTCTAGTCTCCGCCTCTTTCACCACAAAGGTTCAAAGGCACCGAGGTGCACGAAGGCTGCTGCGCACGCCTCCCGTCGCGCTACAGGGCTTCGAACCAGCGACAGGCGTCTGACAGATCCACGTTGCCGCCGCTGAGGATTGCGCCGACGCGTTTTCCCGCCACGTCGTATCGCCGGTTGAACACGGCGGCCAGCCCGAGCACTCCGGTCGGCTCCACGATCAGTTTCAGCCGCGTCCAGACGAAGTACATGGTGCGCACGAGGTCGTCGTCGGAGACCGTGACGAGGTCGTCCACATGCCGCCGGATCAGCGGAAAAGTGATGCGTCCGAGCGACGGGGTTCGGGCCCCGTCGGCAATGGTGTCGGGATTATTCACCGTGTGCAGCACACCGTCGCGAAAGGATCTTGCGCCGTCATCCCCGGCCTCCGGTTCCACGCCGATGACTCGGCAGGCGGGGGAGAGATGCTTGACGGCCACGGCGCTCCCGCTGAGCAGGCCGCCTCCGCCGCACGGAACGAACAGGTAATCGAGGTCGCCGGTCTCTTCGATCAGCTCCAGGGCCGCCGTTCCCTGGCCGGCGACGATGTCGGGATGGTCGAACGGCGGGACGATCACGCACCCTTTTTCGGCGGCGAGCGCGCCGGCAATTTCCTCGCGCTTTGCCGTGGCCGGATTGTAGAGCTGGATCCGTGCGCCGTAGCCGCGTGTAGCAGCGAGTTTGGCGGCAGGCGCCTTTTCGGGCATGACGATCGTCGCCTCGACGCCCAGCATCCGGCAGACCAGCGCCAGCGCCTGGGCATGGTTGCCGGAGGAGTAGGTGACCACCCCGCGGGCGCGCGTCTCCCCTTCCAGCCGGCTGACGGCGTTGTAGGCGCCCCGGAACTTGAAAGCCCCGGCCCGCTGGAGGTTTTCGCACTTGAGAAATAGCCTGGCGCCGCACTCACCATCCAGCAGGCGAGAACCGGCCACGGGCGTCTTGTGCGCTGCGCCCTGGAGGAGGCGCGCGGCCGCAGCGATATCGTCAAATGAAACCATGCCGTCCCCTTTTCGAGATCCCCTTCACAGCTCTCTCAGGGCCCCGAACCCGCTGGTCCGAAGCCCCGATCAGCATAGGGCCTTTGGTTCCCTGAGTAATCCGGCCTGGTCCTTCCACCGCTTCGCCCCCGAAAGGCAAGCAAAACGAGCGGCTATTTCTCGAGGTCGGCGAAGCTCAGCAGATCGGCCTGGTATTCCCTCGCGATCGCTTCTGCGCCCGCCTTGTCCTTGAGCGCCAGGATGCCGCTGTTCATCGGCGTCTTGATCGCGCTGGAGCGCACGAAGGACGCTTCCCCGGCCGGCAGCCACTCCCCGGTGGCATAGTCGGCCACGTAGTATGCCGCTATGTTGTTGGCGCCCACCTTTTTGGAAAACTGCACCATGCAGGAGATGTCGTCGAACTTGCGGGCAAATCCATCCTTGGTGATGAACTGCGCGGCGTACTGCCTCTCGTAAATCGTGCTCTTGCAGGCGGCACAGGCGTCCCCTTCGGCGATGTCCACCGGTGCGACCGGCGTCTGCCGGCATCCGGCGGCGAACAGGGCGACAAAGGCAAAAAGGCTGACAATGAATCTCCGCCGGCCACTGGGACCGGTTGGAAGAGCAACCCTCATCGATGGACCTCCTTGACCGTTGATGGCACTCACTGGTTATCTGGGTCAGCGGCAGCGGCTGGCCTGTAACGCCAGAATGGGTTCCGCGAGTACCCCGGCACAGGCAGACCGCGACGCTGGTTCGGCACTTCCGTTGATAAGTGATTCCAATATATCATCCGCGCTTCGCTGCAACCAAGAGGTTGCGCGGTGTTTGTGATGGTGCGAGATCGTTCGGCGAGCGCAGGGGGAAGGTGCAAGCGTTGCGCCCCTGCCGCAGCGACGGAATCCTCGACCCGAAGCCCTCTCCCACCTACACGCCCGGGCCCGCTCGGAATCGATCCAAAGAATTGACCTGCGTCAAGCAAGCCGGCCTTCTCCTGGGTTATTCTTAGGCATTGTTATTGAGAGGAACTGCAATCGTCGCCCCCAAGGAGGTGTTTCCATGAGCGAACTCATTCACGAAGCACGGAAGAGAAAAGACCTGTTGAAGCACATGATCCTGCAGCTGCACGAAGGCGAGGCGCCGGATGCCGTCCGGCCGCAGCTGGTGCAGCTGCTCGGCAAGATCCCCTATCACGAGGTAGTGGCCGTCGAGCAGGAACTCATCGAGGAAGGACTCCCGTCCGAGGAGGTGATCCGCCTCTGCGACGTCCACTCGCAGGCGCTCCGCGGGAGCATCAGCCAGGCCGGCGTCAAAACCGTTCCCGCCGGACACCCGGTGGATACCTTCAAGCGCGAAAACAGGGCGCTGCAGTGGGAACTGGCGTCGCTCCGGAAGCTGTTCCCCCACGCGGCAGAAGATGCCGGGGCGCCCGGCGAGCTGCTCGAAAAGCTCCAACGGTGGCGAAGGTGGCCACCCTGCGCCAGGTGGCGTTGACGGGCAATGTGCCGCTCGCCGAGCTGATCCGCACCCTGCGGGCAGCCTCCGGCATCGAAGCCGGCCCGGTGGTGGTTGAGCCTGCCGACGCCGCGGTGCAGCAGGACGCCCCCGGGTGGTTCGATGAGGGAAAGATCGCCGGCAGCCTGGATATCCGCCCGCCGCTCGACTCCGGCGTTCACCCCATGGGGCGCGTCATGAGCGAGATCGAGCGGCTGAATCCGGGCGACATCTATGAGGTGGTCACACCCTTTGTGCCTGCGCCCCTGCTGGATATCGCGGCCGGAAAGGGATTCCTCACATGGGTTTGCCAGGAGGCCCCGGACCTGTTCCGCACCTATTTCACGCGCCCTGGCTAGGCGACAACCTGCGGCTTGCGCAACGGCACGCGCTGTATGTAGGTCACCGACCGCCACAGCCATTCCAGCGGTCCGTAGCGAAAGCGCTCCAGCCACCACGTCGAAAGAACCAACTGCACAATCCACACGGCCAGGACGATGGCAATCTGCCCGGTTCTTTCCACGCTTCCGAACAGCCCCAGGCCGTGGCCGTAAAATATCAGCGTACAGATCACCGTCTGCAGTATGTAATTCGAGAATGCGGTCCGCCCCACCGCCGCGAGCGCGTTCTTCGCCCGTTTCCATCGCGGACTGCGGCAGGCAAGCATCGCAATGCCTACCCAGCCCATGCTGACGAGCATGCTGGCCCAGTAGTTGTACTGCTGTCCATGGAAGAAGGAATAACGGACGTCCCAGCCCGCGCTCTCGTTCATCCCGATTCCATGGACGACCAGCGGAATGCCGATGGCTGCCGCGATTGCCAGGAGCGACCAATAGAGCCTCGCCGGCCGCTCGGCGCTGAAGACTCCCAGGCGGAACAACCCCATCCCGGCCAACATCAGTCCCGTGGCCCGCCACAGACCCCAGAAAAGGAAGATCGTTGTGTGGAATTGGACCACCGTGGGCACCCTGTGCTCCATCTGTTTCAGCCAGCCTCCGCGGTAGGCGTCCACCTCCGCCCTTACGGTGTCCGCGGGCGGCTTGAAGTCCCGCGCGGCCTCCTCCATCTGCGATTCCGGCCACTTCGGCATCGAGAGACCGCCCGCGAGCGAAAGGAGGGAACCGATGCCGAGCACCACGATCCCGAGCAGGATCAGAAACCGCGGTCGGCGCCTGCGGAACAGGAACGCGATGGAGCCGCAGATTGCATAGAAAAAGAGAATGTCCCCATACCAGAGAAAATAAGCGTGGAGCAAGCCGAAGACGGCCAGCGCGCCCATCCGCCGGTAGTGGATGGCCGCAGCCCTGCCCCCCGCGGCCTCCGCCTTCTCCGCCATCAGGACGATCCCCGCTCCGAAAAGCATGGAGAAGATGGTCATGAACTTCTGGTCGGCCAGGACGTGGCTCAGGAACCAGACCCAGTAGTTGGCTCCCGTCAGGTCGCCGAAGGCGGTCGGGTTGCGGTACGCCGCCAGGATCATCGCAAAGTTCTGGATGTTAATGACGAGAATCCCGAGAAGGGCAAAACCCCTCAGGATGTCCAGCGCTGCGATCCGGTCTCGCGGCCGCACCGGTCCCACGCCGCCGCCGGCGACATGGCTGCCTGCTAGTTCAGGATTCCCCATTTCATCCCTTCTGGGCGATATAACCCAACGGGGACAGGGTAGCCTGTCCCCCTCCTACGGAGCGTAGTGCATCGGCACTTCCGGCCCGAGCGGCAGGTTGAACACCATCCACAGGATGAGCATCAGGATGCGCACGAGCGCGAATGCGATCGCGAAAGGAAGCATCACCGAGATGATGGTGCCGATGCCGATGTCCTTCTGGTACTTCTGCGCGAAGACTATGATCAGCGGAAAATACGGCAGCAGCGGGGTGAGGATGTTCGTGTAGGAATCCCCGATGCGGTAGGCCGCCTGCGTCAGCTCGGGCGAGTACCCCATCAGCATGAGCATCGGCACGAAGATGGGCGCCATGATCGCCCACTTGGCCGATGCGCTGCCGATGATGATGTTGATGAAAGACGCCACCAGGACGAACGCCACGATCAGGGGGATGCCGGTGAAACCGATCGACTTCAGCGTGTCGGCGCCGCTGATGGCGAAGATCACCCCCAGGTTGGACCAGTTGAAGTAGGCCACGAACTGCGCCGCCGCGAAGGCCAGGACGATGTAACCGCCCATGCTGGCCATCGATTCCGCGGTCATTTTGGCGGCGTCCTTGTCGCTGCGGATGGTCTTCGTCACCAAGCCGTAGGCCAGGCCCGAGAGGAAGAACACGAACAGCATCAGCGGCACGATGCTCACGTAGAACGGATTCAACCTGCCGCTCGCGTCGCGCAGGATGCCGTCCGACGGAATGAACATGAATCCGATGACCGCCGCGCACACCAGGACTACGAGGCCCGCCGCCCAAAGCCCCTTCTTCTCGATCGGGGTGAGCGCCTTGTTCTCCGCGGAAAAGTCGACGTCGCTCTTGTACGGGCCGAGCCGCGGCTCGAGGATTTTCTCCGTCACGAACAGCCCCACCAGCCCGAGGATCGGCACCGAGGCCGCCATAAAATACCAGTTCGCCGTCGGATCGACGACATACTCGGGATCGATCAGGCGGGCGGCCGGCTGCGTGAATCCCGCCAGGAGCGGATCGAGCGAGGTGAGGAACAGATTGGCGCCGAAACCTCCCGAGACCCCGGCGAAGGCGGCGGCCAGGCCCGCGATTGGGTGGCGGCCCATGCCGTAGAAGATGACGGCCCCCAGCGGCACCAGGACCACGTAGCCCGCATCCGCGGCCAGGCTCGACAGCATCCCCGCGGTGACGATCGAGAAGGTCACGAGCGGCCGCGGCATGCTCGCGACAAACGCCTTCAGCGCGGCCCCGATGAGACCGGTCCGCTCGGCCACGCCGATCCCCAGCATCACCACCAGCACCAGCCCCAGCGGCGGAAAATCGGTGAACACCTTGACCATCTGGGTGAAGATCCGCTGGAGCCCCTCCCCGTTGAGGAGGTTGACGGCCGCGACCGTGTTTCCGGTTCCGGGGTGCACGGCGCTGACGTTTAGCGCTGAGGCAATCCACGAAGCGGCGAGCACGATTGCAATGAGAATCAGAAACAGGGTAACGGGCTGCGGCAGCTTGTTGCCGACCCGTTCCACGACATCCAGCGCGCGCTGGACGAAACCACGGGATTTGTCTTTGGTCATCTTTTTTCCTCAGTCTTCAGAGATTTTTGCCTTCCCCGCAAACCGATCGGGTCCCCGCACGGCGGACCGTCCCGAAGCAATCCTTCTATCGTCGAACGACGGCGCAAGGCAAGCAAAAAGGTCGACCGTTGCTGGAAATCCCGCACGGAAGGCTGGATCGATGTCCATCTTGCTGCGAAAATGGACCGCGCCGCCACCGGCACCCAGGCAGCCTCAGTTCCCGACGGTCGTTCGATGCCAATGAGCGAAACGCAGAAATCACTCGCACTCTTGATTCCCGGCCTCGACGGTACGGGCCTGCTCTATTATCGCCAGCTCCAATCCCTCGCCCGGCACTTCCGCGCGCTCCCCTTCCGCTTTCGCGAACGCGCCGGCTTCGACTATGCCGACCTGGTGGCGGAGCTGAGCGAGGTCACCGCCGACGAGCCCCCGGGATCCGTGACGGTGGTCGGCGAGTCGTTCGGCGGAACCGTCGCCCTGCACTACGCCCTCGCGCATCCCGACAAGGTGCGGCGGCTGCTGCTCGTCAATACCTTTGCCCGCTATCCGGGCCGGATCCGCATCCGCCTGGGAATCCTCGTCGAACCGCTATTGAGGCACAGCGTGTTCCGGGCGCTCAAGGACCGGGTCGTGGATGGAATACTCCGCAGGGAGGGCATTCCCGCCGAGGACAGAGCGGAATACGGACGAATCATCACCCAGGTGAACCGCGCGGCCTACCGCCGTCGCCTCGAGTTGGTCAGGGATCTGGATCTCCGAAAGCGGCTGCCGGAAATCCGTGTGCCGACCGTCATCTTCACCTCCGGCCGCGACAGGATTGTGCCCTCATCCCGGGCGGCCCGGGTGATGGCGGCCCTCATTCCGAAGGCAACGGTTCACGAATTTCCGCGGGCCGGTCACGCGCTGTTGCTCACACCGGGCTTCCAGCTTGCAGACTATGAAGGAAACGGTAAGATTCAGATGCCGGACACGACGCGAAACGAGGAGGATCCATGAACCGATTGAGCGGAGAAAAGTGCGAAGCCTGCAGGATCGGCGCGCCGACGGTCACCGAGGCTGAAATGAAGGAATTGCAGCCGCTGGTCCCCGACTGGCGGATTGTGGAACATGGAGGCATTCTTCGCCTCGAGCGATCGTTTTCTTTTCCGGACTTTGCGCAGGCGCTCTCCTTCACGCTGCGGGTCGGAGAACTCGCGGAGCAGGAAGGTCACCACCCGGCAATTCTCACCGAGTGGGGGCGCGTGAAAGTGGAGTGGTGGACCCACAAGATCGCGGGCTTGCACCGCAACGACTTCGTCATGGCCGCCAAGACCGATGAGGTTTTTGCCGGCACATCGAATCCAGCCTGACCTGTTTCCGGCCCGCCCATGAAAAGACCCGACTTTTACGCCCTGGTGGACCAGGCCCTGGAGCGCATCCCGCAGGTATTCCGTGAGGCGATGAACAACGTGGAAATCATTGTCGACGCCTGGCCCGACCCTGACCTGATGGAGGAGGTGACCGGGGACCGCGACGCCATCCTGTACGGCCTCTTTTCGGGACGGCCGATCACGGAGCGCAGCATTGACGACTGGGGAGATCCGCCTGCGGTGATTCACCTCTACCGGAAACCGCTGGAGGAGGACTTTCCCGACCCGCAGGACCTGTCGCGCGAGATCGAGATCACGCTGGTGCACGAGATCGCCCATTTCATGGGCTTCGACGAAGACACCTTGGCGAAGTATGGCTATGAGTAGGCCAAGGCGGACAGTCACCGCAGCGCGCGCAATTCGATGGTTTAATGAAGGGAGGTCATCTTTCGAGCTGATCGACTATCTGATCGACAAGATTGCCGGGGCTCAGGCCTCCGCGCCCGGCAGAGCGGGGAACGGCGGCGCTCGACCCTGAAAGCCCGAGGAGGCAAAAATGCCCGAGCTATTGCAGCTGGAGTGGATGATCCTCCCGTTTCTCGCCTGTCTTGTCCTGTCGATCAACCACGTCTACCCGGGCATCCACGTCATCGAGCGCCGCGTCATTTTCAAGGTCCCGCAGGAGGCCTTCATCGGGATCATCTGTGCCGCCGCCTCGGCCGGGGCCATCCTGATGCTCTCCAAGTCGGCCACCGGCGGGGAGGAGCTGAAGCAGATGCTCGTGGGCGACGTCCTGCTCGTCTCCTCGCGGGACGTGGCCGAAATGGCGATACTCTACGGTGCGATCGGCGACATAGCGGCGATGGGCCTGTTCGTGCTCGTCTTCGTCGGATCTCTTCGGGTATTCCGCCGAGGCCCCCGTGTCGGAAAACGGCGCCGCGCCGGAGGAGATGCGACGCTGGTACGCGACAATGGGGCAAGCCCTGTCACTGAAGCCGAAGGAGCCGGAATCCAAGCAATAAACCGCCGGCGGCCGGGCGAGTCGCGCACCCGGAGGGCCGGTTGCACCCCTATCCGAGACGAAGAGGAGGACAGACATGCAGGCGAACATGAACGGCGAAGAGCTCGCCGCTTTGATCGAGCGCGTTTTTCGGCCCCGGCCCGAGGACCGGGCACTGGCCATCCTGGTCGATCTCCCCGACCGCCGGACCAAGGATTCCGCGCCCTGGCGCGAGCGGCGCAGGATGGCGGCCGAGTGGGCGGCAGCCCTGGCCCCGATGAAGGAACGCATCGGCTTCGAGGTCCATTTCTATGCGTACCGCAATGCCGGGATGAACAACGCCGACCTTCCCCTGGGCGCCTGGCCGCAAGATCCCGTGCACCTTGCGGATTCGGCCGACGACCTGGACCCGGGCGGCCTGCTGCCCTTCGCGGATATATTCCGCTCCCATGGAATCCTCATGGCTGTCACGCAGTTTTCGGCCACCGCGCCGCTGAAGCTGGCGGCCAGGGAGTTCGGATTTCGCGCCGCGACAATGCCGGGCTTTTCCCAGGCCATGATTCCATCCCTGCGACTTGACTATCTCGAAATTGACCGGCGGGTGCTTCTCCTGAAAAATCTGCTGGACGAGGCCGTGGCTGCGGAACTGGTGTTCGCCACTCCCGACGGCAGGGAACATGGCTTGCGTCTGGATCTGCGCCACCGCGCCGCTCACGCATCGAGCGGGCTTCTGCACCAGCCGGGCACGGCCGGAAATCTTCCCTCAGGAGAGACCTACATCGTCCCCTACGAGGGTGAACGGCAGAACGACCCCAGTGCGTCTGACGGGATGCTTCCGGTGGAGTTCTCCGGCGAGGTCGTCGTCTACCGGATAGAAGGCAACCGCGCTGTTGAGGTGATGGGGGAAAACCGGGCCGCGGCCCGCGAAGCTGACCATCTGTCGCGCGAGCCTGCCTACGGCAACATCGCGGAACTCGGCCTGGGGGTCCTCGCCGACTTCGGCGTCGAGCCCTGCGGCAGTCTCCTCCTGGACGAGAAGCTGGGGCTGCACATAGCCTTCGGGCGAAGCGATCACTTCGGCGGACAGGTCGGCGCCGCCCAGTTCTCCAAACCGGAGGAGGTCGTACACATCGACAGGGTTTATCTACGCTCGATGCAGCCCCTGGTTGAGGTCCGACGGGTGGACCTCAGGATGCCGGACGGCACCGGCTACCCCCTGATCCGCAACGACCGGTTCGTCGTCAATTACTGAGATGAATGCGTGATCTTGATCTCGACCTCGAGCGGGCCGAGCTTTCCCGGCTCGTAATCCAAGGGCTCGAGCGCCTGCTCCGCTGCCGGGGCTGCGTGTGCGTGAATCGTCACCTTTCCCTCCTTTTCCCAAACAAACAATTTCCCAAACAAACAACAAATGGCGTGCCTTATTGGCAAAGGCCGGCCGCAAGGCAGAATTTGGCTTCGTGAGTGATTTGGCTTAAATATATCATGTGGAGTTATCCGGCTTCGTTCTTCCCTCCCGCTGAGGGTTGTGAGAGAATCTCGCAGTCAGGAGCTTAACGGACCGGTCGGAGACCGGGGGCGGCAGGCCCCGCCCATAGAATTT